>JAJDVZ010000113.1:0-71099 GCA_022825835.1 Candidatus Latescibacterota bacterium | reverse complement strand
CGAGGTTCGCACTTGGGACAAATCCGACCTCTACTGCGGCTCAGCCGTGCTCAGCATCGAGGGCAGCGCTCTGCGTCTCAACAAGCGCCGTGTTCAAGTGCTGGTCTCGACCGAGAAAGTTCGCCTCTACCCGCGACCCGTCGCCGCTTTTCAGAAGCCGGGCACCGGCGTCTGGAGTATCGACGCTTTCTCCGCCAGATCCATCGACCAGCTCGACCCACAGGAGTCGATTGCCCCGCTGCTGACCAGCAACGATCCAGCCTATCTGCACCTCAAAGACCCCCACCTCTCGCTCGGGATGGGTCGGCGGCCCCTGCTCCTCTATTGCGCCCATCCTTACACTTGGTCTGCCAGCACTTCGGGCCACGGCGTACTCGCGGCTGATTCGTGCGAGAGCCACGGCCACGACTTCTTTCCCCGCGGCCCGACCTGGGACGTGGCTGCCTTGCGCATCACCTGCCGCTTGCCCGTGCCCAAGCTGGGCGAGTTCGCTCATTTGCCCTCGCTCTCGCTCTATTTCTACGACGGGGCCGAGTCCATGCACCCACTCAAAGCGCATGAAAAGGGAATCACTCGACCGCGCGGTTACTCCTGCGAGGAACTGGGCGGCTTGGCGTATGGCTTCGATCGCCAGTTTCCGCGCCTCCACCGCCTCAGCCACCTCCAGCCGCTCTTTGTCTCGCCGGAAGGCACGGGTTGCTCGCGCTACGCGTCCGTGCTGACAGAAGTGGACGGAGGACTTTTCGCCACTTGGCAGCGCTCAACCTCCACCCGCTCGCAGCCACTTTTCGGCCACCGGCTCACGCCAAGGCGGGTCGAGACCCTGCTTTCCTGAATTTTTCTAGGGAGTGTCCAGACGCGCCCGCAGCCAAGCGTCTAAATCCTCTAAGCACGGCTCGGCAATCGCGTGGGGCATGTCGTACTCTTTATACTGCAAGTCCAACCCGAGGGGAGCGAGCAAGTCTCTAGAGGCGCGGGCTTGGGCAATGGGGATGATCGGATCAAAGCGCCCATGCGACATAAAAACCTTCAGGCCCCGCACCAACGCCGTATCCTGCGGCAACATCTCCGGACAGCACAGCCCACTCAATGCGATGACCCCGGCAAATTCCCGAGGTCGCTTTAGCGCGGCCGCCAGCGCCATACTCGCCCCTTGGCTGAACCCCGCGATGAAGATGCGAGCGGGGCGGTGTTCTTGCCGCAGCGCATCCACCAAGGCCAAGACCTGCACTAAGGGTTCTTCGGCCTCGGCAAAAGCAAAGCGCACTCCCTCCGCGACGATCTCTACATTAAACCATGCAAAGCCGCCGAAATCGAGCGCGTAGGGCGCACGGGCGCTAACGCAAACAAGCCGCGCATCCAAGTGCGGCGCCAAGCCCAGCAGATCCTCCTCATTGGCGCCATAGCCGTGCAAAAGCAGAAGCAACGGCGCACCTTCGGGAGGAGTGTCGGCCGACTTGTGGACGACGTGGTAGAGAGGTTCTGTGGTCATATAGCTGAATGAGTTGGATTCATCTCGTGAATATCTATGGCTATCCTGCGTCCATCTGCGTCCATCTGCGTCCATCTGCGGATTCGCCGCTACTCCACCGACACTTCGTACTGCCCGGCCCGCCGCAACACCATCACCACTCGCTCCTCTTCGCTGATTAGTTCCTGCACGTGGAAGTTGGGGTGGGCCTTCTCGTTGCGCCACACCGTCTCGCCGTTGATCTCGATTTGGGGGAAGCGCTTGTCGCAGCGGGGTACCGACAGGTGCGTCTCGCCGTCGTGCGGCACGGAAAGGCGCGCGGAAAAGCCGCCGCCATAGGCCCCCCAAGCGATCTCGACATCGCCGTGTGGCGTGGGCACGATGCCCTCGGCGCGTTCAAGGCCGGACAACTGCGACCGAATCTCCAAGATCCCCTCGGCCTTGGGCACAACTCCTAGCACGTGCGCCGCCAACAAGCTCTCCGGTCCAGGTTGCGCGGCCACCGACCCGGCCTTCTCACCCCACGTCCGTCCCGGGCGCACCAACAAGTGGCCCCATTTTCTTTGTACGCAAGCCAAGGCCGCCGCGTCTGCACCCGCCTGCCACAGCGCCCCGGCGACAAAAAACGCCTGCCATAAATCGCCTTCTGACGCCCAGCCGCCGGATAGGTGCTCCGCCACTCGTGCCTGCTGCCTAGGATTGGCCAAATCAAAGTAGAGCACCAGAGCATTCGTCCAGCGGCTGCAATCAGCGTCTCCGACAGCATCGGCAAAAAGCCCTTGCTCTTCGCTCCAAGCGGCTTGTAATGCCTTGCGTGCTCGGTGATGGGCGCGCTCGCATTGGACCGCTTGTTGACGGTCGCCCGTGCGTCGGCACAAGGTCGAAGCTGCTAGCCAAGCTCCAGCCCGTAGCGCGATAGTAGCCGTAGCCGACGCGACCTCAGCTTCGGCCGTTTGCAAGCTGTTTACTAGGTCCGCCAGCCGCTCGGCAGTCAATCGGTCGCCGCTGTAGCGCTGCGCCAGTTCGACGAACAGCGCGTGGAAACAAGCCTGTTCCCCGCCAATAGGTGTCTCGCTGCTAGCCTGCACGGCGCGCGCCGTATCCACGCTGCCAGTCACATATAAATCGTTCATGGCCCAAACGTAGAGCTGATCCCAGTTGAGCTGTTGATCACCGAGGGCGTACACTTCTTGGCGGCTAGCGGCCAAGGTTTGCTCCCCAGTCCCCCACAACCGCTCCCAATCTTCGCCCACGGTTGTAAAGCGCCCACGCGGCTCGACAACTACGCGCCGCTCCACCAGCGAGACGCTGTCTATTTCCATCTCCTCTGGACACGACCCGATCCTCATCACTAGGTAGCGGCACATCGCCAATTGCGGCGCGGTCCACTCCTGCAACCCGTCGCGGCACACGTAGCGCAAGCGCGATCCCACCGCGCCCGCCGCGCGCGCAAAACCTAAGTCAATCACCGCGCCGAACTGGCCTCGCAGCCGCAGATGGGGAAATCCGCAGAGCAACCGCCCGAAGTCCAAAACTATATACGCGGCCCGAGTTTCGTCTGTTGCCTGCACCAAGGAGTGAGTTTTACCGCCTGTCAGGAATGCTTCTCGCCGCACGCATTTGGCAGTCTGCATGGTCTCGGGGAAAGCGACCCATTCGAGCGCACCTTCGCTAGCCACCTCGCCAAAAGCCATCACCTCCCGCGCCCACACCATGCTTTCCACCGCGGGCAACGGCGACCAATTCCTCGGCTCGGCTCCGGCCACCACAGCCGCTTCTCGCCACCCCGCAAATCGCCCTTTGGTCCACTCAGCCGGTGCCAACACGGCCACATAGCTAGCCGGGCCCCAAGCATCGGCCGGCCGCACCTGCCAAGGCACACCGGTGTACAGCACCTGCTCGACCCCATCGCTGCGCTCAATTTTCCCCTCGGCGCGGAACCAGTCTGCCGCGCCACAGCCGATGGCAAAGACCAACAGCACATTTTCGCCCTCCCGCAGCGCAGCATCCAACGCGAACTGCTCCCACATGGGCACTTCGGCCACCCCTGGCCCCAATCCCCTACCCACTCGCTCGCCGTTCAAGTACACCTCGTACGGCCCACTCGCAGCACAGCGCAGCAACCCTTTGGCTGCTGCGCTGCTCAGGTAGAATTCGAGACGGATATATACGGCCGGAGCGGCCGGATGCCATATAGCTTGCGAGTTCATACTCAATTTACGGGCATCCGCATCCCTATCAGCCGCGTCCCTCGTTGCCCCAGCACCCGCATCATAAACGCGTCCCCCGGCGCAATTTCTCCTAACGCCCCCTCGTAGTCTTCCACCGTTTCCACCTGTTCGTCGTTGATCTCCTGAATGAGCATCCCTCGGCGCAAACCCCGCTTCGCCGCTTCGCTGCCTCTGGCCACGCGCACGATCACCACCCCAGACTCGTCTTCGTATCCCAAGCGCTCCGCCCACTCGTCTTTCAGGTTCTCTACCCTTATCCCCAACGGCCCTCTCGCCTCGTTGGAATCGCGAGCACCGGCAGACGTAGCCAATGCCTCTTCGGTAAGGGCCTCCAACTCGACCTCAATGCTCTTCCTCTCGCCATCGCGCAACACTAGCAACTCGACCTCCTCGCCGGGGGCTGTGCGACCAATCTGACTCCTCAGATCAACTGCGTTGTGCACGGGCTGGCCATCGACTTCCAGCACGATGTCGTCTCTTTTGACACCGGCCTTATCCGCCGCTTGTCCAGACCTCACTCGGTCAATTAACACCCCCTGAGTATTGTCCAGCCCCATGGCCTCGGCCAACAGCGGCTCCAAGTCCCTGATATGTACGCCGAGTAGGCCGCGCCGCACTTCTCCGTGCTCAATAAGCTGCTCGGCCACGTGCTTGACCAAATTGATCGGAATGGCAAAGCCAATGCCTATATTGCCGCCGTCGTTGCTAGTGATGGCAGTGTTGATGCCCACGAGTTCCCCGCGCAAGTTGACCAAGGCACCGCCACTATTGCCCTTATTGAGAGCCGCGTCGGTCTGGATGAAAGAGCCGTACTCAGGCCCGAAACGATCCCGCCCCAGTGCGCTGACCGTGCCCATCGTCACGGAGTGGGCAAAACCCAAGGGATTGCCTATGGCCATCACCCACTCGCCCTCGCGTAGCTGATCTGAGTCGCCCAACGTCAAGGTGGGCAGATCCTCGGCGTCAATCCGCAGCACGGCAACATCGCTCAACGAATCGCGGCCAACCACCTCGGCCTCAAAGAAACGCGAATCCGTCCCTTCTACGCGGATGTCCTCGGCGCGGCTAATCACGTGGTTGTTGGTGATGATGTACTGCTGGCCGTCAAATTCAGCGATCACGCCCGAGCCTTGGCCTCGCCGCTCTTGCTCGGGGACGCGGAAGGGCCTTCCCCACGGAAGGTCCAATACGCGCCCCTCCTCGGTGCCCTCCGTAGTGATTTTTACGACGCCGGGCTTGACTTGCGCGGCGAGTTCGGCAAAGCCGTCGCTCATCTGGCGCAGGAGCTGCAAGTTCTCGCTGGCTTTGGCACTGCTAGCCACGGCAAGGCTTAAAATGAACAGGGAAAAACACAACTTCCGCATGGTATTTCCTCTCTGAAAAGGGTGTGAAAATACGGATATTTCTCAGTGTCCACAAAAAGAGACGACAAGCGCACAACAGCGGTTCCCATTTTAGAAGCAGCGATTCCGCTTCAGAAGCCGCCTAAAAATTCCAAGTGCGCTCCGAGCGCTTATACGCCGCCTTCAGGCGGTGCAATATCGGTTCCCGCTTCTAGCGGCTGGTGCCGCACGGCCAATTGGCCTTCTTCGAGCACCACCTCAACCCGCGCCCCCTTGGGCATGTCGCCGGCCACCAGCAAGCGAGCGATCCGCGTTTCGAGCTCGCGCTGCAAAAATCGCTTGAGTGGTCGGGCACCATAGACCGGATCGAAACCTGCGTGGGCAATATGCCGCCGCGCCGGTGTAGCGACCACCAGCTCGATGCGCTTCGCCGCCAGCCGCTGGCGCAACTCGTCAATCAGCAGTTCGACGATCTCCTCAATCTCCGCCAAGGTCAGCGGCTTGAAGAGTACCACGTCGTCGATCCGGTTGAGAAACTCCGGGCGAAAGTACGCCCGCAACTCACCCATGACCTGCTCGCGCACGGACTCGGCGATCTCCCCTTTCGGCGTCAGGCCCTCGACCAAGTGCGGCGAGCCAATGTTGGAAGTCATAATCACCACGACATTCTTAAAATCCACCACCCGGCCCTGCGCGTCGGTGAGCCGCCCATCGTCCAAAAGCTGCAACAGCACGTTAAAAACGTCCGGGTGGGCCTTCTCAATCTCGTCGAAAAGCACCACCGAGTAGGGCTTGCGACGCACGGCCTCGGTTAGCTGACCCCCTTCCTCGTAGCCCACGTACCCAGGAGGAGCGCCCAACAGCTTGGACACCGAGTGCTTCTCCATGTATTCGCTCATGTCCAAGCGCACCATGTTTTCCTCAGCGTCGAAGAGGGCTTGCGCGAGGGCTTTGGCTAACTCGGTCTTGCCCACGCCCGTCGGCCCCAAGAACACGAAGGAGCCGATGGGCTTTTGCTCGTCTTTGATGCCAGCGCGCGCCCGCATCACAGCGTCGGCCACCGAACTCACGGCCTCGTCTTGACCCACGACCCGCTGATGCAAGGTCTGGTCGAGGCGCGCCAACTTCTCGCGCTCGCCCTCGGTCAGCCTCTGCAGCGGGATGCCGGTCCAACGCGCGACAATCTCGGCCACCTCCTCTTGGGTGACTTCCTCGCGCAGCAGTCGCGGGCCATCGCTCTCGGCCGCTTGCTGCGCCGCGGCTAGCTGCCGCTCTAGCTCCGGCAATTTTCCGTGTTTTAGCTCGGCGGCGCGGTTCAGGTCGTATTGGCGCTCGGCCTCTTCGATTTGATGCCGGACCTGCTCGATTTCCTCGCGCAATGACCGCTCGCCCACGAGAGACGCTCGCTCCTCCTCCCACTGGGCGCGCAGGGCACCAGCCTGTACCTTGAGGTCAGCCAGTTCCTTGCGCAGGTTTTTGAGGCGTTCTTCGCTGGTTTTGTCCTGCTCCTTTTTCAGCGCGGCCTCCTCGATCTCTAGCTGCATAACCCGGCGCTCTACTTGGTCCAGCTCGGCCGACACTGAGTCTATCTCCGTGCGAACGGTGGCACACGCCTCGTCGATCAGATCAATGGCCTTGTCCGGCAAGAAGCGGTCCGAGATGTAGCGGTTGGACATCACGGCTGCATCCACCAAGGCATTGTCTTGGATGCGCACGCCGTGGTAAACCTCGAACCGCTCGCGCAAGCCCCGCAGGATCGAGATCGAATCCTCTACCGTGGGGGCGTCTATCAGCACCGGCTGGAAGCGCCGCTCTAGCGCGGCGTCTTTCTCAATGTGCCGGCGATGTTCGTCGAGCGTGGTCGCACCGATGCAGTGCAGCTCGCCGCGGGCCAGCATGGGCTTGAGCATATTGCCCGCATCGGTCGAGCCCTCGGTCTTGCCCGCTCCGATGATGGTGTGCAACTCGTCGATAAAGAGCAAGATGCGTCCCTCGCTGGCGCGGATTTCGTCGAGCACGGCCTTGAGCCGCTCTTCAAATTCGCCCCGGTACTTGGCTCCGGCCATTAGCGCCCCCATGTCCAGCGCAAAGATCGTCTGATCCTGCATCCATTCGGGCACATCGCCGCGCACGATGCGCTGCGCCAAGCCCTCGACGATCGCGGTCTTGCCCACGCCTGGCTCGCCGATGAGCACTGGGTTGTTCTTGGTCTTGCGCGAGAGGATGCGGATGGTGCGGCGGATCTCTTCGTCGCGCCCGATCACCGGATCGAGCCGGCCGGCGCGCGCCTGCGCCACCAAGTCGAGTCCGTAGCGATCAAGGGCCTCATAGCTAGTATTCATGTCGGTTCCCTTCCAAAAGTCGGTTTTTGCCTGTCTGAACCATTGCAAATACCGTACCAGCGCCAATTCGACTCTTTTTGACACACTTTGCCCAGCGAATAGGACATTGTGGCACTCAAATGGAATTAGGAATTAGGAATTGAGAATTACGAATTACCCCACCCCAATTCCTAATTCCTAATTCTTAATTCTTAATTCTTAATTGGAGTCAGACGAGGCTCAAGCGAAAAAACATCACGGAAATGGCAGTGCCCTTAGCTATTCCCGGTAAGAGACCGCCGCGCATGGCTAGGCTGGTCTCTAAGAAGCGGACCTGCATGGACGACAGCACAAACGGGCCAAAGGCAAAGCCGACCGCCGAACTGCTGCTCCGCCCGCCCAGCGACAGGCCCATGCGGGCCGGCAACCAGTCTGCCAGCCAATACTCGACTCCGCCGGCCAGCCGCGGCCGAGTCCGCATCCCAAACTTGGAACTGAACGCCTGGTCCCAATTGCCAACCACCGTTAGCTGGGGCTTGGCCTGATAGGCCACCCCGAGCCGCAGCATGGCCGGTAGCGAGCGCGAGAACGGCTCTTGACTGATTTGCTTGGTAAAGTCTGGATCGCCGTCGCCGTCGAAATCCGGGTTGTCGAATACTTCCTCAATGGACCGCGAATCCGCGTCCAAGAAACGGGAGATGCGCAGTTCATTGGTCGCGAGGAAAATGGAATCTTGGCGCACCCCCTCATTCCAAGAGAACATGTCGAGCAAGTTGAGCACGCTGAAGCTGAAGGTCGTCTTGCGATTTTTGGCTCGGCCAGCAATGCCAATGTCAATGCCAACGCCGACGCCCCTTTTGGCGTGCTGAGTAATCAGCCAAGCATCCGCCTCAGCACCGCCGACATGGGCTACCAGCCCGGTGCCGCCGGATTCGATAATCTCTCCGTAGCTACCCATCGAGAGCTTGAGCGTACTGCCGACTGTGAACTCGCTTAGATAGGGCGTGAGACGAGCAGACAGTGCGGGCTTTGCAACAGCGACATTGAGCGTACCCACAGCCCACCCCGACCCATTCCAGTCGCTGATGTCGTATCCTTCGCTCTTGCCAGCTACCAAGCGGTCCTCCGCAAACTCGTTGCCAAAAAAGAACAGCTCTAACACGTCCTTGGGAATTTCGCTCTCGACCCCGCTGGTAAACCCCACGGCAATAGCCGAGCGCACTTCCTCGACGGCAAAGGCCACACCTCCGTTGAGCGGGAGGCCCGCAACGAGTGTCGGCTCGATATCCCCGTTCATGCGCAAGCCCGCGTCTGGGATATCGGCGAGCAGCTTTTTTTTCTCCACTGGGCTGATGTAGTACGGGCGGCCGTTGGGAGATACCTTCGCGTTGGCAGCCGTGAAGTTGGCGTTGTACGTAGCAACCGAAAAGCTGTTGTTTTCGACAGCCAAGCAAAGGCCCGCGCCGAGCAGGTCCCAAGAAAACTTGCGGCTGTCCGACAGAGCTAAATTCGCTGGATTCCAGAAAACGGCTTCTGGCCCCCGGGCCAGCGCCGTATAGGCTTGGCCCAGCGCCACAGCTCGCGGGCTAGCGTCGCCGGGAACGGCGGCCACCTGCCCGCAGGCCCCGACGATGAGCAGGGCCGCTAGAACGATCAATCCCTTGCCTTGCACCCTACTTGACCAAGTCTTCGTTGAATTCCATAAAAATCACTGCCCCAGCTTCCACGGCGACGAAATCACTCGCCCGCATCACCACCTCGCTCGGCGTCTTGTCCAACTCGACCAGTATGCCCGTATAGACGCCCTCCTCCCGCAGAAAGACCTCCACATCTTCGTCCGAGAGCGCGATCCGTTGGTGGCTGAATGCACTGGCCACAACCTGCCCTTCGGGACCGACATCGCCGGACCCCACCGCAAAGGAACCCTCCTTGGGAATCCGCAGATAGCCGTTGGCTTCGTTGTCGGTGAACAGGTCTTCGCTACCGTACACATCCTCGGCTCTCGGCGTGACCCACAGGCTGACGCGGATCGTAGTGGGCAGGTGATTTTCAATCGCAGTAACTACGACAGCACTATCGAGACTGGCTTGGATGCGGCGGCGGGCATCTTCGTCCTGTAGGCGGCGAAAGATCGGGTCGAACTCGATGCGGGTGTCTTCTTCTATTTGAAAATGGCCCTGTGAGGCAAAGCGCACGTGGTCGATCTGAACCCAGTGACTAGCGTCAATGACCTCCACGGACTCGCCATCGCCAATGCGCACGGTCGGCGCGACCACGACCTCGGTCGGCAGCAGGCTGAGAAACTCAGTCAGCTCTGCGGAGGTCCGCGACAAGGCAAGCGATACCGGGTAGTCTATATCGCCGCGCTGGAACGCTTCAGAAATCATCAGGGAATCCCGCTCGCCGTGGCCGTTGGTGCCCTCGATCTGGAGGTCAATGCGGCTGCGGAAACCCACGCCCGATGTCAGGGCGACTTCTAGGGCAACCGAGCTGAAGGCGATATGGTCTAAGCCCGTGGGAAAATCGACTGCGCGGACGACCGGGGCGACCGGCAGGATGACTTCGTCGAGCACCCCCTCGACGCGACTGAGAAGCAAGTCCCCGGTCTCAGCTTCTAGCAATAGCTCGTTGGTGGCGGCCTCTGCGAACTCGCCCTGCACTCGGTATGAGAACCGCAATTCAAGGGGATTCTGCGGGACAAATTCGCTGTCAGCCAAGTCAAAGGGCACCGCCTTGCTCTCGCCGGAGGCAAGCTCGTCGATGAGGAAGGCGTGGATCGTGCCGTCCGGCCTTTTGACATCGTCCAAGACCAGCTCGACCTGCAAGGGGATTGCGGTTTGGTTGGTCGCCTTGAAAGTCAGGCCGCCCTCGGCAATGACCGCGTGCGCGATTTGGATGCGATCGTCGACAAAGGCGATAGCCTCGGTCTTGGCAATCGCACCGTCAGCCGGCCCAATCGGCACCGCCAAGGCCGCCGAGACGGGCGCGACGCGAAGGCGGTCGCCAACTTCTTCGCGATGATTGAAGTCCGCTGTAAAATCTACCGTGAGCAAGCCCGCGTCGTCGATTTTCAGGAAGCCGGCGCGCTCGTCGGCCAAGTCCTGAACCGTCGTCCGGTCGTCGGCAACCGGGATGCTGATCTGAAAATTGGTGCTGGGAATTTGGGGGGGATTTACCTCGCAACCCGTCAACGCTCCAGCCCCTAGGAGCGCACCCAACCATCGGCACGGCACGGCATTCATATGCTAGCCGCTCAAGGCTCTATTTGATCCCCACGGCTTGGCGCAGCGACTCAACCTCGTCGGTCCGCTCCCAAACGAACTCCGGCTCTTCGCGTCCAAAGTGGCCGTAGTTGGTGGTTTTCCGGTAGATGGGCCGCCTCAGTTGTAGGACCTCAATGATGCTCCTGGGAGTTAGGCTGAAGACCTCTTCTACTGCCGCGGCAATCTCCTCGTCGGGCGCAACGCCCGTGCCAAAGGTATCGACCCGCACAGATACGGGCGCGGCCACGCCAATAGCATAGGCCAGTTGCACTTGGCAGCGGGCGGCCAAGCGGGCGGCCACCACGTTCTTGGCCACGTAGCGCGCCATGTAATGGGCACTGCGGTCCACCTTGCTGGGATCCTTGCCGGAAAAAGCACCTCCGCCGTGCGGACACGCGCCCCCGTAGGTATCGACGATGATCTTGCGGCCGGTCAATCCGCAGTCACCGTGCGGCCCCCCGATGACGAAGCGACCCGTGGGGTTGACGTGATATTGGGTGCCCGAGTCGAGCAGGTGGGCGGGAATTACTTCTTTTATCACCTGTTCGATCATGTCTTTTTCAATCTGCTCGTGCTTGGTCTCAGGAGCGTGTTGGGTCGAAAGAACCACGGCTCCTACCCGCACGGGCTGGCCGTCGTCGTACTCGACGCTGACCTGAGACTTGGCGTCCGGGCGCAGATAGGGAATTTTCTCATCCTTGCGCAGCCGAGTCAGGTGCTGCATCAACTCGTGCGCGAGGGTAATGGGCAGCGGCATGAGCTGGGGGGTTTCGCGGCAGGCATAACCAAACATCATGCCTTGGTCGCCAGCGCCCTCTTCCTTGTGCAGCCCCTCGCCCGCATTGACGCCCTGGGCTATATCGGGCGATTGCTGGTCCAAGGCCACCAGAATAGCACACGAGCGAAAGTCAAACCCCTGCTCGGCGTCGCAGTAGCCAATGTCAGCGATGACCTGCCTGACGAGGGCTTCGATGTCTAGGCGAGCCTCGCTTTTAACCTCGCCAGCTACTACTACTTGGTCGGTGGTAACGAGCGTCTCGCAGGCCACTCGTGCGTTGGAGTC
Source organism: Candidatus Latescibacterota bacterium (assembly GCA_022825835.1). Classification (GTDB taxonomy): domain Bacteria; phylum Latescibacterota; class UBA2968; order UBA8231; family UBA8231. The sequence goes on along the minus strand of JAJDVZ010000113.1, from coordinate 59,407 downwards.
CTCCGCAATCATGGCGTCGAGCACAGCATCGGAAATCTGGTCGGCGACCTTGTCGGGGTGCCCTTCGGATACGGATTCGGAAGTAAACATGTATTTGGACATATAACCATCCTACATGACTTGAAAGATTCGATATACAGATCGTCTCAAAAATACTATTCTGCGTCCATCTGCGTCCATCTGCGGATCAGCTCGTGAATGATCGAGCACGGCCTCAAAGCGTCCTTCAATGATACCTCTGACGCCAGAAGGGTACGTACTCGCCGACGGCGTCTCCCAAGTGCTCGCGCACCTCGGTTCCAGTGTCCATGGCCAAGCATTCGTCGGCGATCTCCCGCGCCTTTTCCGCGTGAATGGCGCGAATGACCTCCTTGACTTCCGGGATCAGACCGGGGCTTAGACTCAGACAATCCAGCCCGAGCCCGAGCAAGAGCGTCGTGGCCAAGGGGTCGCCGGCCATCTCGCCGCAGATGCTCACGGGCGTGTTGGTGCGCTGGCCGCTGTCGGCGACCATCTTGATCAAGCGCAAGACCGCCGGGTGAAACGGGTCGTAGAGCCAAGCTACCTTGCTCATGCCGCGATCCACGGCCAACGCGTACTGGGTCAGGTCGTTGGTGCCGAGGCTAAAAAAATCTGCTTCGCTAGCAAAGTGATCGGCCATCAAAGCCACGGACGGCACTTCGACCATGATGCCCAGCTTGCAATGCTCGGCAAAGGGGTGCCCCGCCGCCCGCAGCTCGTCTTTGGCTTCCTCCACTAGCACCCGGATGCGCCGCAGCTCGTTCAAGCTAGATATCATTGGCAACAAGATCTGAGCTTCGCCGTGTACTCCGGCCCTGAGCAAGGCGCGCAACTGCGTCTTGAACAGATCTGGGGTATCGAGGCAAATGCGGATGCCGCGCCACCCCAAGAAGGGGTTGGCCTCGGGCGGCACCTCCAAGACGTGGGACAGCTTGTCGCCTCCCAAATCCATGGTGCGGATCACTACGGGATGTGGGACCAGCGATTCGACGAGGGCGGAATAGACCCTGAACTGCTCCTCCTCAGACGGCAAGCGGTAATTGAGATACAAGAACTCGGTGCGGTACATGCCCACGCCGCTGGCACCGTTGTCGAGCGCCATCTGCACTTCGGTCGGCACATCGACGTTGGCCATCAATGCGATTTCCTGCCCGTCTTGAGTAACAGCGGGCAAGTTGCGACGCCGCTCTAGGTCGCGCTCGCGCCGCAGTTGACGCCGGCGACGCGCCCGATAGCGCCGCTCGCCGAGAGCATCGGGCCGCAGGTGGACCTGGCCTTCGTTGCCATCGACGACCACCAAGTCGCCGTCTGCTACTTGCTGCGAACAGTCGCCAGTGCCAACTACCGTGGGTAGCTGCAACGAGCGGGCGATGATGGCCGCGTGCGAAGCCGCACCACCGGCATCGAGCACCACGCCTTTGATCCGGCGGCGCTCTAGGCGCACCATCTCCGAGGGCAGCAAGTCGTGGGCTAGGACAATCGTGTTGGCGCGGAGCGAATCGAGTGCTTTGACTTCGCCCCCTGCTAACCGCATCAATACCTGATTTTCGATATCTGCGATGTCGCTTACCCGCGCCCGCAGATATTCGTTTTCAATGCTGCCGAAAGCCTCTTTGACTTTCTCTAGCTCCTCGGCGTACGCCCGCTCGGCCGAATAGTACTTTTCGCGAATCAATGCCTCGGTGCGCGCGAGGATGGATGGATCCTCTAGCATGGCTAGCTGGGCGTCGAATATCTGTGCCAGCTCCTCGCCCTGCTCGCTGGCGACCCAGCGGCGAATGCGGCGAATCTCGTCCCCAGCCTGATGGAGTATGTTGCGAAAGCGCTCAATCTCCTCTCCAACCAGATGCGGTGCAACGCGCTGGCGGGTAATGACCGGGGCCTGCTTGTCGTATGCGAAAGCCCGGCCAATGCCAATGCCGGGAGAAACGCATATACCATCGAAAACCCTATGTTCACTGGTCGCGGTCAAATTTGCCCCTCGAATGTGCTCTCTAGCAGTGAGACCATGGCCTCGACGGCCGCGTACTCATCCTCGCCCTCGGCCCGGACGGCGACTTGGGCACCTTGCTCGGCGGCCAGCATCATCACACCCATGATGCTCTTGCCGTTGACCCCATCGACATCGCCTTTAGAAAGGTAAATCTCGGCCTTGAATTGCGCCGCCGTCTGCACCAAAAGCGCGGCCGGACGAGCGTGAATACCCAGTGGATTGTTGATCGTGGCCGTCTTTTCAACCATTACCTATTGCTACTCCTAATTATTCTTTTGCGTGTACTGCTCGGCTCAAAGCGCGCAGGCGTTGCTGATCGTCTTCGACGACGCTGCCCGTGACCACGAAGCCCGCACCGGCCTCCACCTTGGCCCGTGCCACCCCCGGTTCGCGGATGCCGCCGCCGACGATGACCGGCACCGAAACGCAATCGGCTACCGCGCTCACCATTTCGTCGGGCACGGACGCGCATGCGCCACTGCCTGTTTCAAGATAAATAAGCTTCATGCCCAAGTACTCGGCCGCCAAGGCGTGGGCCATGGCAATGTCGATCTTGTCGCGCGGAATGGGCCGAGTATCGCTCATAAATTCCACGGATGTCAAGGTCCCCGACTCGACCAGCATATACCCGGTGGGGATGGTCTCAATACCGTACTCGTGGATCAAGGGAGCGGCCTTGACGTGCTCGCCGATCAAGAGCTCGGGGTTGCGCCCGCTGACTAACGACAGAAAGAGGATCGCATCGGCCGTCGGCACCACTTGGCCCGAACTCCCGGGGAAGCTAATCACCGGCACATCGACCTTGGCCCGGACGCGCTCGAAACAGACCGCGTTGCGCGACGAGAACATCAGGCTCGTGCCGATGAGGATCGCGTCGGCCCCAGCCGCAACGCAGAGCTCGGCGCGAGCCTCCAATTCGTCTGGAGCCAACCGATCTGGATCTAGCAGGGGCAGGTAGCCAGCGCCACGGCGGTGGCGGATATCTAGTAAGTGCTGCAGTACACTGCTAGCCACAAATAAGCTCGCTTATTTTAGCTGCTGCTCGACGATGCCCGCCACTTGCTCTAGCGCCTCGTCGAGTTTGCCCGGGTCACGTCCACCGGCCTGGGCCAAGTGCGGTTTGCCGCCACCCGAGCCGCCCGCGAGCTGCGCCACGCCGCGCACAATGTCGCCAGCCTTCAGCCCACGGCCCTTGATCAAGTCGTCGGTAACAACGGCGATAAAGGAAACCTTGCCGCCGATATCCGCCCCCAAGACGCCGACCCCCGATCCCAAGCTCTCGCGCAATCCGTCGGCCATGGCCCGCAGACTGGGCACATCCTCGGCCTCAGTGCGTCGCGCCACGATCGTGACCCCTTCCACTTCGCGTGCCCCATTCGATAGGTCGCTCGTCTCTAGCGCTGCAACCCGACGCCGCAATTCGTCAAGGGACCGCTCCAACTGGCGGTTGCGCCCCAAGAGCACCTCGATTTTGTCCGCTAACTCTTCGGGCGTAGCGTTGAGCCGAGTGCCCAACTCCGCCAACACCTGCCGCCGCTGTTGCGCGACGCGTTCGGCACCCTCACCGGTCAACGCCTCGCTGCGCCGGACACCAGCGGCAATGCCGCTTTCAGAGAGCAAATCGAACGCGCCGATCTCGCCAGTCGAGCGCACGTGGGTGCCGCCGCACAGTTCGAGGCTAAAGTCGCCGATCCGCACCACGCGAACTTGATCGTCGTATTTTTCGCCAAAGAGCGCCTGCGCCCCCATCGCCTTGGCTTTTTCCAATTCCTCTTGAAAGGCACTCACTTCCAGATCGGCGCGAATCTGCTCATTGACCCGCTCCTCAATTTCGCGCAACTGCTCAGGCTCTACCGCGGCAAAATGCGAAAAGTCAAAGCGCAAGCGATCCGGCGCAACCAGCGAACCCATCTGCCCTACGTGGTCGCCGAGCGTCCGCCGCAGCGATTCGTGCAACAGGTGGGTCGCAGTGTGGTTGCGCTCGGCATCCATGCGGGCTTGGCGATTGACGCGGGCGACTACTGCACCGGTCAACGCTTCGGCTTCGCCTTCCGTCAACCGACCGATGTGGAAGCTGCCGCCGTGCTCCTTCTTCGTGCTCTCAACTTCGACGACAAAACCTTCTCCCTCAATTCGTCCTCGGTCGCCGACTTGACCCCCCGCCTCGGCGTAGAAAGGAGTTCGATCTAGCACGAGCCACACCTGGCTATCCTCGCCTCCTTCGGCCTGTACCACCTGAGCGTCTATTTCCAACTCGTCGTAGCCGACGAAGAGCGAATGCCCTTCCTCCAGGATATCGCCGACACCTTCGGTGGCGCTAAACTGGGCACGGGTGGCTTGACGCGCCCGCTGCCGCTGGGCTTCAAGCGCGTGATCGAATTCCTCCCGCTCGACCAACGGGATCCCCTGTTCGCGAGCCATCAGTTCCGTCAGATCCAACGGAAAACCGTAGGTGTCGTAAAGTTGGAAAGCATCGCCACCTGTAATCTGTCCCTTAGCGGCAAACCGCGCGAAGATGTCCAAGCCGCGGTCGAGGGTCTTGCCAAAACTCTCCTCTTCCGAGCGAACAACTCCGGCGATATGATCCTTCCTCGCCGTCACCTCCGGAAAGACATGCCCCATAGTTTCACCCAACGTGCCAACCAACTGATGAATAACAGGATCGTGCTGATCGAGCTGGCGAGCGTAGCGAGCGGCGCGGCGCAGGATGCGGCGCAGGACGTACCCCCGGCCCTCATTGGAGGGCATCGCGCCATCGGCCATGGTGAAGCTGAGCGCACGCACGTGATCGGCAATGACCTGCATGGGGACGCGGTACTGACCGCTGTACTCTTTACCTGTCAGCTCGGCGATGCGACCGATGAGCGGCTGAAAGACATCGGTCTCGTAGTTGCTCTCGGCTCCCTGCAAGAGGCTGCACATCCGCTCAAAGCCCATGCCGGTATCCACGTGCTTTTCAGGCAGTGGTTGCAACGCCCCGGTCTCGTCGCGGTTGTACTGGATAAAGACCAAGTTCCAGATCTCGACCAAATCCCCCGTATCATCAATGAGCATACGGCTATCCTGCGCCGCCAGATCATCGCCCAAGTAGTAGTGAATTTCAGAGCAAGGTCCACAGGGGCCGGTCGCGCCCATTTCCCAGAAGTTTTCCTTGGCCGGCAGGCGCACCACGCGACCCGGTAGCAGATCGGTGCATTCGTACCAGAACGCCTCGGCCTCCGCATCGGCTTCTACCGCGTCGTCGCCCTCAAAGACAGTGGCCCAGAGCCGCTCCTTTTCCAAGCCAAAGTGCTCAGTAATTAACTCCCAGCCCCACTCGATCGCCTCTTCTTTGAAATAGTCACCAAACGACCAGTTGCCCAGCATCTCAAAGAAAGTGTGGTGCCAAGGGCTGTAGCCGACTTCGTCGAGGTCGTTGTGCTTGCCCGAGACCCGCATGACCTTTTGCGTATCAACCGCCCGGGTGTAGTCGCGCCGACCCAAGCCCAAGAAGACATCCTTGAACTGGTTCATGCCGGCATTGGTAAAATAGAGCGTGGGATCGTCTTGCGGCACGACCGGCGCACTCGGAACGCGCACGTGGCCCTTACCCTCAAAAAAACGGAGGAACGCCTCCCTAATCTCCCTCGACTTCATTAGCTAACTCCTGCCATACCTGTTCGACCGCTGCTCTGGCCATTTCCGCATCGCAACCGCGCCGGGCCAACAAGCCCAGCATCCGGCGCTTGGCCTTGTCGGGTGCCAAGCCCCGGTAGCGCCAAGCCTGCTTGCTCAGCAATTCGACCGCCCGTTCACTCGAATCGAGCACTGCGGCGTACTCGGCGAGGACTTCGTCAACGATGCCAGCGGCCACGCCTTTGTGCCTGAGATCCTGGGCTAGTTTGCGCGCACCATAAGCCCGCGGCAACCGCGCCTCAACCCAGCGCCGAGCAAACTCGCGGTCGTCGAGAAGCTGCTGGCGCTGCAAGTTGGCGACGACCTCAGCGACGACCTCGGCGGCAAAGTCCTTCTCCCTTAGCTTGTCTCGCACCTCCGCTACGGACCGCGCCCGATAGCTGAGATAGCGATAGGCGGCGTCCGTGGCCTTTTGCAGTTGATCGTCCACTTATTCGTCAGCGTCGCTGGCCTCACTTTGTCCTACCGCAACTTCGAGCCCCAACTCGACGCGCAGCTTGTGTTCTATTTCCGCGGCCACTGTTGCATTTTCGCGCAGAAAGGTGCGGGCGTTGTCTCGCCCCTGCCCCAAGCGCTCGCCGTTGTAGGAAAACCACGCTCCGCTCTTGTCAACAAGCCCCTTAGCGACGCCGATATCGATCAAATCGCCCTCCCAAGATATGCCGATTGAGTCGCCGTGAAAGATCAGGTCGAATTCGGCTTCGCGAAAGGGGGGGGCCACTTTGTTTTTTACGACTTTGACCCGAGTGCGATTGCCGATATCGAGGTCTCCGTCTTTGACCCGGGCGATGCGGCGGATGTCGATGCGCACCGAAGAATAGAAGGGCAGAGCGCGCCCGCCAGTAGTAGTTTCCGGGTTGCCGAACATCACGCCGATCTTCATGCGCAACTGGTTGAGAAAAATCAGACACGTATTCGAGCGGTTGATGGAGCCGGCCAACTTGCGCAGAGCTTGGGACATCAGCCGTGCGTGCAACCCCATGTGCGAATCGCCCATGTCGCCTTCCAACTCGGCCTGCGGCACCAGCGCGGCCACCGAATCGACCACGATGATATCGAAGGCACCGCTGCGCACCAAGGTATCGACGATCTCGAGAGCCTGTTCGCCCGAATCCGGCTGCGATATGATTAGGTTTTCTACATCGACGCCAATGCGCCGGGCAAAGCTGACGTCGAGGGCGTGTTCGGCGTCGATAAAAGCCGCGGTGCCGCCGCGCTTCTGCGACTCGCGGACTGCATGCAGCGAGAGCATGGTTTTGCCCGCTCCCTCTGGACCGGATATTTCGACGATCCGCCCCTTGGGCAAACCGCCGATGCCCAGCGCTGCATCCACAGCCAGCGACCCGGTAGAAATCGCCTCCACCTCTTGCACCCCACCCTCGGCACCGAGGCGCATAATCGATCCCTTGCCGTACTGCTTTTCAATCTGCGACATCGCCAGTTCCAGCGCTCTGGCCTTGTTGCCATCGGCGCTGTGTCCGTTCGCTTTCGCCATGAAAATATCTCCAATTAAAGTGTGGTATCCGTTCTAGCCCATCCACTCGACCAAATAGGACGACGAGCGAATGACCACGTTGCTGTATAGGCCGGCGACTATGTCGTCGGCCACAATGCCCCACCCCCCGGGCAGGGCTTCTAGCTGCCGCGCTGGGGGCGGCTTGACAATATCAAAGGCGCGGAAGACGAAAAAACCCGCGATAACCGTCCCAGCGCTTGGGGGCAAAAATGCTACTGCAAAGAGAAAGCCCACCCCCTCGTCAATGACGACCTGTCCGGGATCATCGCCCCATTCCGGGGCCGCCCTACCCGCGCTGTACACCCCTATGGCCGCGGCGACTAAAAGCACTCCGATCCATTCTAGCACTCCCAAAGCGGGAACAAACAGCCAGTATAACAGGGCGACAAACGCGGTGCCAGCCGTACCGGGTGCCCACGGGGCATAGCCGACGAAAAAGAGCGTGGCGATCAGTCGATTCAGAAGAAACGCGTTCCTCTACGCCGCGCTCAAGGTTCCTTGTAGGAAGAGGTCGCGCGGAACAGGTAGTGAAAACCCGACAGCAGCGTCAGCAACAGCACCCCCGCCAACAGCGCATTGGCCAAAAGCTGGATTAGCTGCTCGTCGAGAAAGAAAAGATGGCCTGCGGCAAAGCGCCCCATCGCCTCCTCAAGGCCAATGACGAAGAGAATAAAGATAACCGTGAAAAGCTGGACCGCGGTCTTCCACTTAGCCAAGCGCGAAGTGACCATCGGGCGGCCTCGGTATATCCCGTAGAGGCGCATGCCCGTGATCAGGATGTCGCGCCCGACAATGGGCAACACCAGCCAAAAATTGACCATTCTGTTCAACGCTAGGGCAATGAGTGCCGAAGTTACCAATATCTTGTCGGCCAACGGATCCAAGAAGCGGCCCAGCGGCGTTACTTGGTTGCCAGCGCGCGCTAGTTTGCCATCGTAGAAATCGGTCAGCGAGGCCGCGCTGAAGACGAAGAAGGCAAGGCTTTTCAAATACCAAGTATCGGTGAACAGCAGCAGCAAAAACAGCGGCGTCAAACCGATCCTGAGCGCGGTCAGTCCATTGGGCAAGTTAAAAATATCGCGCCGATTCATTTCTACCTCACAGCGAAGACCGACCGGCAAAGGCCAACGAAAGAGTAACGCTGTCGGCCAAGTCCAAATCCGCGCCCACCGGCAGGCCGCGCGCCAGCCTCGACACCTTGGTCAGCGGCATGAGTTGCTGCGCGATAAAGTGAGCGGTGGCATCGCCCTCGGCGTTGGCGTTGAGCGCGAGCATGACCTCTTGGACGCCCTGCTGGCGCACGCGCTCGACCAAAGAGTCGATGTGCAAATCCTCGGGCAGCACGCCGTCTTGCGGGGAGAGCACCCCGCCGAGCACGTGATACGATCCAGAGTAAAACCGACTCATCTCAAAGGCCAACACATCGCTGGCTTCGGCCACCACGCAGATGAACTGCTGGTCGCGCCGGGTGTCTCGACAGACTTCGCATAGGGGCTCGCCCTTTTGGGTGAAGTTGTAGCAGGTGGCGCAGTGTTCGATTTGGTCTTTGGCGGCAACGAGTGCCTTGGCGAGCAGCTCGGCTTCCTCGCGCGGCCTCTTGACCACATAGAGCGCCAAGCGCTGCGCCGTCTTGCGGCCGATGCCGGGCAGCTTGGCAAATGCGACGATCAAATTTTCGAGGGCCAGCGGTTCCATGCGATTTCTCAGACCAACTCGCCGTCAAAAGCGTCGAGCACCGAACGGAGGGTGGGGTCGGATTCTGGCTGGCTTGCCGCCTGTGGGGTCGGTTGCTCTCCTTTCTCTGCTACGACATCCAAGCGCAGCCGCCACCCGTATTTCGCCTCGGCCATCTCTTCTATGATTTTTCGCTCTTTGAGCACTTGGGTCATGGCAAAGCGCTGGGCGGCATCAAAGCTCAGCTTGAGTACATGGCCTTCTAGACCGTCTAAGGTCGCCCCATTGAGAAAAGAGGCCAGCGACCGCTTGGTAGTGCCCACGGCATTAACTAGCTCAGCCCAATTAGCGCGCACCTGATCAAAGCTCGGTTCGGCAGCACTATCGGCATTGCTTGACTCAGCCGGGGCAGCGACTTGTTGCTGGGCCGGGGGAGGAGGTGCAGTCTGTTTGTTGCGATTGCTTGGGGGTGGTGACGCGACCGGTTCGCTCCCACCACTTGGCAGCGGAGGCGGAGTCGATTCGCTGCGACCACTTGGACGCGGGGGCGCAGCCGGGCGCGGCGCAGCGCCTTCAAGCGACTGCAAGCGGCGCAGCAGTTCGCCCACATCGACAGCCCGGCCCATCAGCGCCAGATGCACCAAGGCGATTTCTAGGCGGAAGCGCGGCTGTAGCGAACGCTTTATATCCGCTTCTAAATCCAACAGCGACTGCATCATGCGCAGCAGATCTTCAACCGCCATGGCTTCCGCAAGCTCACCACAGCGGCGGCGGGCGTCTTCGGCCATATCTAGCTCGTCGGCTCTTCCCTGTGTCTTGGCGAAGAGCAGGTGGCGCAAAAGCTCGACTAGGCCATAGACGAACTCCTCAATATCGACCCCTTCGTCAACGGCTTGGGCGACGACATCCAAGACCCGTGCGGGGGCCGCTTCGCGCATGGCGTCGAGCAATTCAAAGTAGAGGCCGCGATCGACGAGACCCAACACTCGTACCACGGCTTGCTGCGACACCTCCGCGCCTAATGAGACCACTTGATCGAATAGGCTTTCAGCGTCGCGCAAGGCACCATCCGCACGGCTAGCCAACAGATGGAGCGCCCCCTCTTCGACCGCGATGCCCTCGGCTTGGGCAATGATGCCGAGATGAGCGGCGATCTGACCGGCGGAGATGCGGCGGAAATTGAAGCGCTGACAACGCGAGAGAATGGTGTCGGGAACCGACTGCACTTCCGTGGTGGCGAAGATGAAGACCACGTGCTCCGGCGGCTCCTCCAGCGTCTTCAACAGCGCATTGAATGCCGCGGTCGAAAGCATGTGAACTTCGTCGATGATGTAGATCTTATAGACGCCTGCGGTAGCGGCATAGCGCACGACCTCGCGCAACTCGCGGACGTCATCGACGCTGTTGTTGGAGGCCCCGTCGATCTCCAGCACGTTCATGCTGGTGGAAGCAGCGATGCTCTGGCAGGAATCGCACGCCTCGCAGGGGTTGCCGTCGCGGAGGTCGGTACAGTTGAGGACCTTGGCGAGAATCCGCGCGGTCGTGGTCTTGCCTACGCCGCGGGGGCCGCAAAACAAGTAGCACTGCGCGATGCGGCCGGAATGGACGGCATTCTTTAAGGTGGCAGTGATGTGCTCCTGCCCGACGACTTCGTCGAATTGGCGAGGACGCCACTTGCGCGCTGTTACCTGATAGGCCATTTGCGTTGCTCGATACAGCCAAGCTGAAGGGAATAAATAAAAAATTAAAAGGCCGTGCACCCATCTTCGATCCCGCCCCCAAGTCTGCCCAGAGCCAGTTAGCTCCAACCGGACAACTCTGCGGCACACCAAGAGACATTCCTACCGCTGCTACCTTCCGGTCCTGACGGGGTTCAGAAGCTCTTGATTGCGCAGAATCCGGTTTTCAACGCCACTTTGCTCTGGTCGAACAAGAGGTGCGAAAACCTCTGGATGGGAATTCAATCCCGCTATAGCGGATTGCGGGTACAGGGCACCGCTATCTCCCCATCTAGCACGACCTAAATTTGCATTTTACCAGCGGGTATCCGGAAAATATGGTGGAGCAGATGGGGATCGAACCCACGACCTCCAGATTGCGAACCTGGCGCTCTCCCAGCTGAGCTACTGCCCCGTCCGGATCAATTATGGCGGAGAGAGTGGGATTCGAACCCACGGTAGGGGGTTACCCTACACACGATTTCCAGTCGTGCACCTTCGACCACTCGGTCATCTCTCCGCAAAAGCATGGTCCCTTAAATGGCGGAGAGGGTGGGATTCGAACCCACGGTGACCATACAGCCACACCGGTTTTCGAGACCGGCCCGTTCGACCACTCCGGCACCTCTCCTCAATCTACTTGGCTGCTCGCAGGGCCGCAAAAAAACCCTTGAGCAGCTCGGCACATTCTCGCTCTAGCACTCCGCCGCGGACCTGACAACGATGATTGAGCCGAGGATCCTCCACAACATTGCGCAACGAACCACAAGCACCGGCTTTGGGATCAGCGGCCCCGAAGACCAACCGTGGCACTCGGGCTAAAACCGCGGCCCCGGCACACATGGCGCAAGGTTCCAAAGTGACGTAGAGCGTCGTCGCCAACAAACGCCGCGTCCCCAATGCCGCGGCGGCTTGGCGCAAGGCCAACATTTCCGCATGGGCCGTGGGATCCTGCGATGCTTCAATCGCGTTGCCAGCCCGGCCCAAAACCCGCCCGGCTCCGACGACCACAGCACCGACGGGCACCTCGCCGCGACGGCCAGCGCGTTCGGCCTCGCGCAGGGCTTCAAGCATCCAACGACCGTCTTCGGCGAATGAGCTAAGTTCTTCCGTAGATTCCATTTGAGGCCGTTTTTAAGGAGCCTCCTAAGCGGTGTAAATATAACGGCTGCCCAAAACAAGAGCAAGGCTTAGCGGCACTTCAGAAGCGCTTGCGATAATGGTCGCGAGGAAACAGAGAAGAGGCCCGACGCTGCCAGTAACTTTCCTCGTCGGGCGCGATTTTGCGGTCGAGCGGATCGCGCCCCAAAAGGCGCATGCCAAGGCCGATCAGCGTAAAAAGCGTGTAGAAAACCAGTGCCAAGAGCAGGTGGATATTGACAAAGGCCACCATCCTCGCCAGCCACATGTAGGGAAAGTAGATCGGCTTCAGCGCCACAGGCAGCACCAAGCCGGTCCCGAGCAACACCAGCGAGGCCGCGTGTACAAGCTGGGCAATGCCCACCGCTTCCACGTACCACAGATAGCCGCCGATCAAGGCCAGCAACACCGCCAGCACGATTCCGAAGCGGCGCAAATCGCCGCGCGAGGGAACCGCAACTCCCCAGTAGCTCTTGACTTCAGTCAAGCTCGAACTCCTCTTGCCAATCCAGCTCTTCCTGCCACTGCGGCTGATCTTTCTTGTCCAAGATATAAGAGCCTATGACCAAAAAATCCATCTCGGTCCGCATGAAGCAGCGATAGGCATCTTCCGGGCTTTGGACGATGGGTTCGCCGCGCACGTTGAAGGACGTGTTGACTACCACTGGATATCCGGTCAGGCTCTGAAAGGCGCGAATCACATCGTAGTAGCGCGGGTGATCTTGCCGGCGCAGCGTCTGCACTCGCGCCGAGTAATCGACGTGGGTGACGGCCGGCATATCCGAACGCGGCACGTTTAACTTGTCGATGCCGAACAGCCGCTGCTGGTCTTCGCTCATGGGGATCTGCCGTTCCGCTTTAACCGGGGCCACTTGCAGCATGTAGGGCGAATCGGCATCCAGCTCAAAGAACTCATGTACACATTCGCGTAAGACTGTCGGGGCAAAGGGGCGGAAACTCTCGCGGAACTTGATCTTGAGGTTCATCACCGACTGCATCTGGGTTGAACGCGGGTCGCCTAAGATCGACCGGGCGCCGAGCGCGCGCGGCCCAAATTCCATCCGCCCCTGAAAAAAGCCGACGACCTTACCCGCAGCTAACAGCTCGGCCACGCTCACTGGCAACTCGTCCTCGGCGAGTTTGTGCGCCACCCCCGCCTGCTCCTCAATGCACTGGTAGATCTCTTCGTCCCCGTATTCAGGCCCCAACAGCGCCCCCCGCATCGCGTCGTTTTCTCCGTCTGCCGTCCTCTCGTGGCCCAAATGGTTATACCACAGCGCCAGCGCAACGCCCAAGGCTCCACCGGCATCGCCCGCCGCCGGCTGGATCCAGATATTTTCAAAGGGGCCCTCGCGCAAGATGCGGCCATTGCCGACGCAATTGAGGGCCACGCCACCGGCCATGCACAAGTTTTTGAGCTTGGTTTCTCGGTGCACGGTGCGGGCAATGCACAACATGACTTCCTCGGTTACTACCTGACAGGAGCGCGCAATATCCATCTCGCGCTGAGTCAGCGGCGTCTCTGGCCGCCGGGGCGGTCCCTCGAAGAGCTTGTCCATGGCCCGACTGGTCATCGTCAGGCCGGATAGGTAGTTGAAATACCGAGTGTTGAGCTTGAAGGAACCGTCGTCCTTCAGGTCGATTATCTCGTTGAGCATTAGATCGACGTATTTCGGCTCGCCATAGGGGGCCAGCCCCATCAGCTTGTACTCGCCAGAGTTGACCTTGAAGCCCGTAAAGTAGGTGAACGCCGAATAGAACAAACCCAGCGAGTGGGGAAACTTGATGTCGGCCAGCGTGTGAATTTCGGCATCTCGGCCATAGCCATAGCTGGTAGTGGTCCACTCGCCGACCCCGTCCAAGGTCGCGATCGCCGCTTCGCGATACGGCGACGGATAGAAGGCCGACGCAGCGTGCGACTCGTGGTGGTCGCTGAACAGCACGGGTACTTCGCAGCCGAGTTGCTCTTGGATTAACTGCGGAATCCACAGCTTCTTTTCCAACCATACCTTCATGCTCTTCCAGTAGAGGCGGAGACCCAGCGGTGCCGTGCCGAGATGCGTCTCTAGCAGGCGTTCAAAGGTCAGCAGGGGTTTGTCGTAAAACCCCACGCAGTGCAGGTCTTTGGCCTCAATACCGCCTTCTCGCAGACAGTAGGAGACGGCGCGAGCGGGAAAATCTGGATCGTGTTTAACGCGCGTGAATCGCTCCTCCTGCGCTGCGGCGACGATCTCGCCGTCGCGCACCAAACAGGCCGCGCTATCGTGGTAGAACGCGGAAATGCCGAGGATGTAAGTGGCCATAAGGAGCTTGACAAAATGGGGTGTGACAGCGATACTAAGAAGTTTTCATAACCTACGGATTCTATTGAAAAATATCAAGTTAGGGTCATTTGATGGAACGGCTTTCACTCCTGTCTGAAGACCAAGTTCGCGCCGTCCAGCGCCAATTTGGCACACCCACTTTTGTCTATAGTCAAAAGGCGTTGGAATCCCAAGCCCAAAAGGCCCTGGCCTTCCCCAATGCACACGGCCTGACGGTGCGCTACGCCGTGAAAGCCTGTCCGTCAGCCGGTGTGATCCGCATTCTCAACCGCGCTGGTCTGCACATCGACGCGAGCAGCGGCTACGAAGCGCTGCGAGCCATGCGCGCTGGCGTCCCTGCAGACCAAATTCAGCTCACGGCCCAACAACTACCCGACAATTTAGCAGACCTAGTGCGCCAAGGCGTCCTCTTCAACGCCTGTTCTCTGCATCAACTCGCAGCCTATGGCCGGCTCTTTCCGGGCCGAGAAGTCTCCGTGCGCATCAACCCAGGCCTGGGCTCGGGGCACAGCAACCGCACCAATACGGGCGGCCCTTCGTCGAGCTTCGGCATCTGGCACGAGCATCTCGATCAAGTCCTCGCAACGACCGCCGAACACAACCTGCAACTCACTGGCTTGCACAGCCATATCGGCTCGGGCAGCGACCCAGAAGTCTGGCAGCACTGTGCCCGGCTGACACTCGGCGTGGCCGCCAAGCTGCCCGAAATCCGGCGCGTGAGTATGGGCGGCGGTTTCAAAATTGGGCGCATGGCCGACGAAGTATCGACCGACTTGCACAAGGCCGGCCAACCTGTCGCCGACGAATTCAACCGCTTTGCCCGCGAGCACGGTCGCAAACTGCATTTAGAAATCGAACCTGGGACCTTCTTGGTGGGCAACGCCGGGGCCATCGTCTGTAGCGTCGTCGATGTAGTCGATACCGGCCCGCAGGGCTATTTCTTTATTAAGGTCGATAGCGGGATGACCGAAGTGCTGCGTCCCAGCATGTACGGAGCGCAACACCCCATCGTCGTAGTCCCGGCCACACCCGATCAGCGCAGCCAAGGCGAGTACCTAATCGCCGGTCATTGCTGTGAAAGCGGGGATATTCTCACGCCGGCATCCGGCAATCCCGAAGAACTGGCACCTCGCGTACTCACCGAGCCGCGCATCGGCGACGCGGTCTTTATCGGCGGCAGCGGGGCCTATTGCGCTGGCATGGCCGCCAAAAACTACAATTCCTTCCCGGAAGCATGCGAAGTGCTGCTCGGCACAGACGGCGAACTCCATCTGCTGCGCCAGCGCCAAACCCTCGACCAAGTCCTAGCCAACGAGTCCCTACCCGCTTTCCTCAGCGTCTGAGCCGCGCAGTTTCGGGTCCAGCGCATCGCGCAATCCGTCGCCCAGCAGGTTGTACAGGGTCACGGTCGCAAAAATGGCCAAGCCCGGCACGACCACCAGCCACCAAGCCGCCGCATTGCTGCGCGCCCCAGCCAGCAGGGCACCCCAAGTGATCACTTCTGCTGGTATCCCTACCCCTAAAAAGCTCAATCCCGACTCGGCGAGAATGGCACCCGCCACCCCGAAGGCCGCTGGGATCAGGATCGGACCGATGGCGTTGGGCAGGATGTGGCGGAACATGATCCGCCCGTTTGAGTATCCGAGGCTGCGCGCGGCGGCCACGTAATCGTAGCTGCGCACCTGCAAGAATTGCGAGCGAGTCAAACGGGCGATACTGACCCAACTTGTAAGACCGATAATGACCATGACGAAGAACAGACTCGGCGGGAAAAACGCCGCGACCGTCAATATCAAAAAGAAGCTAGGGATCGCGGCCCACAGCTCGAAAAGGCGCGAGAGTGCCAAGTCGGTCCAGCCTCCGAAGTAGCCAGCCAACGCCCCTAAGACCAAGCCAATGGCCAGCGATATGCCCACGGCCACTAGGCCGATGGTCAAAGCGTAGCGCGTGCCGTGAATCAATCCCGAGAGCACGTCGCGGCCCAAGCGGTCTGTGCCCAACCAGTGCTCGGTTCCCGGAGGCTGGTACTTCTCCCGCAAGCGGACTTCGCCTGGGGCATAAGGCACTGGCGGGAAGATGGCCTCCTCTAGCTTGAGCTTCTTGAAGTTGCGGCGGCGCTTCAATTCCGCTGGCCAGTCCGCTACTCCCAGATAGACTGCGTATTGGCGGAAGGCCGGAAAGTAGGTCTCGCCCTTGTACCTCATGTAGTACGGCTTGTCGCCAGCCAGCAAGTCGGCGCTTACGGCCACAATCCCCAGCAAGACGATACCCAAGAGACTGAGCAGAGCGGGTCTGTTTTTCTTGAATTGCTTCCAGACGACCTGTCCGTAGGACTGCCCTTGTGTAACGGCCTCGGCGCTCATTTACACACTCGCAAAGTCGATGCGCGGGTCCACGACCTTGAGCAAAATATCCGCCACCAAGATCCCCGCCAGCGATAGGGCCGAACCAATGGTGAAGAGCGCCATAGCCACGGGGTAGTCGCGCACGATAACCGACTGGAACGCCAAAAAGCCCATGCCTGGAATGGTGAAGATCGTCTCGATAAACACCGAACCCGCGATCATTCCCGGCAACAACCCCGCCAGCAGCGTCACAATGGGAATCAGGGAATTGCGCAGCACGTGGCGCAGCACTACAACCCGGTAGCGCAAGCCCTTGGCTTGGGCGGTGCGCACGTAGTCCAGCCGCAAATTCTCCAGCATGCTGGTGCGCATATAGCGCGAGATGCCAGCGAAACTGGCGTAGGTCGAAGCCAATACCGGCAAAACCATGTGGTGGGCGTGGTCGGTCAGCAGCCGCCAGAATCCCCAGTCTTTCCCCGCGTCCAAGGACTGGATCCCGGAGGCCGGAAACCAGTGGAAAAATTCCTTGTTGCAGAAAAACAAGATCAACAGCATCCCGACCCAAAAAGAAGGCATCGACCACAGCATAAAGGTCCCGGTAGTAACCAAGCGGTCGATAGCGGTATTTTGCTTGACCGCGATCACGATGCCCAGCGGCACGCCGACTAGATAGGCAAAGACTAGGCTGATGAGGTTGATTTCCAGCGTGATGGGCAGCCGGTCGAGAATGTGGTCAATGACCGGTTCCTGGTCTTTGAAGGATCGCCCCAAATTCAGCGTCACCAAACGCCACCCACCCCCCTGCACCAGTTCCAAGCCAGACCCGCCATACGCGTAGTTTTGGGTTGGCGAGAAAAGGCGGCTCTGCCAGAAAGGCGACTCGACTAGCTCGTCAACGCGTTCGGGGCGCAGGCGGCGAAAATGCGCCAAGAAACGCGCCTTGCGTTCCTCGCCCTCAAGCGAGGCCAGTTCGGCCCGCTCCGCGTCTGCTAGCTCGTCGAGCACGGAGTCGGCCAACAAGGCCCCGCGGTCGAATGCGCCCAAGTCCTCCACGCGCAAGACCAAGTTGGAAAGCCAGTGCAAATACTGGATGTGTAGCGGTTGGTCCAGCCCGAGCTGGCGGCGCAAATCTCGGCGCGTCTTCTCCATGTCCGTCTGCTGATCGGTGGAGATCCCCTCGCCACCAGCGGCCCCGCCCAAGAACAGATCAACCGGGTCGCCGGGCGCCAAGCGCATAATCAGGAAAGTCAGTAGGGTGATGCCGAGGAGGGTTGGGATGGCCAGCAGAATGCGCTGAATGGTGTACTGCAGCATGGTGGGAGCGCGGGACGCTTTTTACTTCTCTAGTTCCTCGGCCCGCGCATACGCCGCCTCGCTTTGCTCAATCAATTCTTTATGGGCGTAAACCGTCCCCAAATGCAGCCATACCAACGCATTGTCTGGCGTTTGTTCGGCGAGCTGTTCCAAGATCGGCAACGCGCCATCCATATCCTCTGTGGCCAAGTGGACCATGGCGAGATTGTAGAGCGCGTCCCCATCGCCGGGTTCGAGTTGTAAGACCTGTTCATAGGCTCGCTTAGCTGCGGTGTACTTTTCTTGCTGCCAGTAGAGATTGCCCAAGTTGAAGTGGGGCCTGAAGTCATCGGGGTTCAGCTCTATGACCCTGCGATAATTGGCCTCGGCTCCCTCGTAGTCCTCGGCTTGGGCTTGGGCGATGGCGAGATTGGTCAGGCCATTGAGGTTTTCAGGATTGATCTTGACCACCTGCGACAAGGCGCGAATAGCCTCATCGAGGTTGTCATTTTCCAAGTAGAGCGACCCTAGGCTGAAAAAGGCGTCCTCGTCTTCCGGATCCGCCGACGCGATCTTTTGGTAAGTGGCAATGGCCGCATCCGTGCTGTCGATCTGGTAATAGACGTACGCGAGGTTGCGCCAAGCATCGAGCGCGCTTTCGTCGATGATGGTAGCGTTGTGAAACGAGTGCCGCGCCATGACGTAATTGGGGGCCTCGCCTTGGGCGTGGACGACGCCGGCGTTGTACTCTCGCGTCCAAAATTGACGACGCGTTTGTTCAACCTCGATCTGAAATTTGGGATTGCGCTCGGCGTGTGCTAGATGCTCGGCCATTTCGCCATAGCGGCCCTCTTCGCCTAAGAGCTGGCCCATGAGCAGATGAGCCTCGTAATTCTCCGGCTCGGTCTGCAAGACTAGGGCGAGTTGTTTTTTAGCCTCTTGGGGCTGCTCCTGCTTGATGTAGAGCTTGGCCGCCGTCAAGGCCGAACTCTGACACCCCAATCCGGCGACGGCGACGAACACCGCCAACCAGCGCACGCACTTCATTGACAATCTCCTAATGAAAACGGCGCGACGCACATGTTATGCGCCGCGCCACGGCCGAATTTAGAAACCGAACTGAAAGGTAAAGGTGTTGAGCGCGTCGAAATACTCGACCGTAGTGTAGGCGTAATCAACGCGCAAATTTTTGATCGTCCCGGCATCCAGATTCAGACCAAAGCCGAAGCTGGTACCGTAGATGTAGTCGTCATCCGAGTTGGGCGCGTAGTCGAAACCAGCGCGCAGAGCAAAGAAATCGCTCAGCACGTATTCAGCACCCAACCGGTACTGGTCGTAGGCAAAATTGTTGTGCCGGAAGACCGAGGACAGGTTGAGCGCGTCCATATAGCGATAGCTCAGACCGAGCTCAAACGTTGAGGGCAAGTCGGCAGAGCTAGCCTCCACATTGTAATCGGAAGGTCCGCGGCGTAACTCGTTGAGCTGACCACGGCGCAACAAGCCGGAACCGCCAAACTGCATCCGCGTGCCGATGTGCTTGAGCGCGACCCCCAAGTCCAACCCGGCAACCCCGCCCAGATTGGCGTATTGCAGACCGGCGCTAAACGAGGCCGCGGTGGCCTCGACGCGCTGGATGCGGTTGACGACATAATGGCTGGTGATCCCGACGGCGATGCGATCGGTTAGTTTCCGGGCGAAGGTCAAACCCAGCGTGAAAAAGGTCGGCGAATAAGTCGCGCCGGTGCCGTCTGGATTGGCCTCAGTCGTCACCGGGATTTGGCCAAAATCCAGCGCCTTGATGTTGAGCGCCAGTGCGCCGAGGCTCTTGAAATTGGCACCAGTGGCCAGATAGTTGATGCGGGTATCCGCCAGATAGGACATCGTCGAGAACATGATGCCCGCGTTGGATTCGGACTTGGACAAGCCTGCCGGGTTCCAGTGCAGAGCCTCCAGACCGGAACTGGTGGCGATTGAGGCACCGCCCAAGGCCATGTCGCGCGCGCCAACCGGAATCAGCAGTTCCGGGGCCGCGGCCGTACCAGCGCGATCATAGCCGTCGGCAAAGGCCGTAGCCGAGGCGAAAACCAGCGCCAGCAGGATCGTCGAGATGCGAAAGCTGTGTCGAAGCATGGAATGGCCTCCTATTTCTCCCCTAGAAGTTCTCCAGGAACTGCTGCTCTTGGATGATGGCTAGCTTGAGGACCCGACTTTTGCCGTGATCCGGCAGTTCGATATGGGCGATATACATGCCGCTGGCCACTGGCAGTGCGTTGTGGTTTTGCAAATCCCAGCGCGTAAACTGCGATGGGTCGTCCTTCTCAATTGCGCGCACCAGCGTGCCGCTCATGTCGAAGATGCGGATATTCGCCTTGGACGGCAGGTGGCTGAAGGTCACGAAGTGGCTGTAGCGGCTGGTCTCGGCCGCGTTGACGCCGAGGTAGGGATTGGGGAAGACGTTGATCTTCTCAATGTCCTCCTCGAGGTTTTCTGCGTTCGCCTCTTGCCCTGGGACGAGAAAGGAAAATACATCGTCAGGGCCGTTGACTCTGTAAGGGATCAACCTCAGAATCTGACCATCTTCGAGCATATCCATTTCGTGGTCACCACTCCTTAGCGTGAGCCATAGGGCCGCATGGATGTCGAAGGTAACTGCATCAGCTAAGATGCTTTTGCCTTCGCCGTATTGGGCTAGTGGCGTGTCGCTGTAGTCGCTGTCAAAAATAAATAAGTACTCGCGACCACCGAGCCCACGGTCCGGGTCTTCCGAGGCCAAGTCCCAAGCGCCGTTCTCCGAAGTGGAACCCACGTTCTCGACAAAGCCGATATTGACCTGCCGAGGGGGATCGCTGTCCACTTCCCAAGCAGTAAAAGGCACATCGGCAAAATCTTGAAAACCGTAATTGGGATCGCCGCCGCGCAGATAGCGGTAGCCCTTCTGCGTGTTGGTGCGGCTAAAGCGAATCTCAACGGTATTTAGGTCGGCACCACCAAGCGAGGAGCCGAAGAAATTAGGACCGACGTCAGCACCGCCACCAAGGGCGCTACCACCCCAGTTGATACCGGTTAGCCAGCGCTCCGATCCCTCCCACTCCCAACCACTGAGCGCCAGCGGTGGGCCGAGGACCATCAGTTCAAAACCGTGGTCCGGGAGATAGATGGCCGCTCGCTCGTCGCCCGGGCCGATCTCAAACTGGTCGGCGAGGAGGATATTGCTACCATCGGTTTCATCTATCAGGTTCCACACGGTGTGGCCCTCTTCATCCGCGCCGAAGCGAACCTGATAGTTGTGGCCCGTAGTGAGCGTAGGGTTGACTACCACGACCTCAACTTCTCCCTCGCTGATACCGGCGGTGTGATCGGGGGTTATCGCAGCGCCAGGCTCACTCAGATAGCGGGTACCGGGCGGCGGCTCCTGCGGCACACAGATCAAGCTCTGCGGCGCACTCTCCAGCGTGGTAGTAGCGGTACCTTCGGCGGTGGCGCGGTTGTAGGCCGTCACCGCAAAGTGGTATCGCTGGCCGTTGACCAGCGGGCCGCTGCGGATGTGGTCCTGAGTAATCAGGATATTGCGCCTGAGCCCGAAGTCGATGCCGATCTGTAAGGGCACATCGAGCACCACACCCGACTCCTCGTCGAGGGCAATGCCGAGAATCGTAGTCACGCCATTCTCGATGTCGAAGGTCGCGACCCTGACGCCCTGCGAAAGCGTGGCTTCGGCCGAAGGCAACTGGTAGAGGTTGTAGCCCTCGAATTCGAAGCCGGGCGAACCCTCGCCTTCGGTGGCCTGAATCGACTCGTCGTCCCAACCCCAATCCAAGATGATCGCCTCGTCGAGCTCGGCTATGCGGACATTGGGCTGAGTCGGCGGCTTGGGCACCTCAAAGAAGTTGTTGTAAGCGTCCTGCACAAACTGGTCGGAGAACTTCAGCTTGGAGACGCTGCGCAGGCGGTCAGTAGAAATACCGCCCAACAGCGCGACCACCACTTCTTGGGTGTCGCCCAATGCCATCTCAAAAGGCCCGGTGGCCAGCACGATGCGCCGGTCGCCGGCCGGCAGCGGCACGCCGTCGTTCCACCCGGAGGCTCTAGTCGGATCGCCGTCGAGCGTGAACTTGGTGTCGGCATTGGTCAGGGGGTTGGTGTAGGGCACGGGGTTTGCAACATCGTCCTGTGGCTGGAAGCCACGCAGTAGATTGTACCACTGCTGAGTGCCCACGTATTCGCCCAGTTCTGGATCGGATATCGCACTGCCGGCGGCAAAGTACACGAAGGCCGTCATCGGCAAGTTCGCGTAGCCGGGACGCAGCCCCTCGTTGAAGATGGCCACCGAACTCTCGTCGAGCAGTTTATTTCCCTCCTCGTCAACAGCGATATTGCCGTCTTCGTCTAGCTGATAAACCGGCACGATCGGGCCTTGCAAAAAGTCGTAACCAACAGCCGGTGGGGCCAAGCCGAAGGGGACGTAATGCGAATCGTCGTCAATCGAGTTGTACACATAACCCAAGCTCAGATCGACATCGGCACCAGCAAAGTCGTCGCCGTAGTCGCCCAAATCTGGATCGGACCATTGGGCGAAATACATGTCCTCGATCACGGCATCGTCCGCAGCATCTGCGGTGCCCTTGTAGATGACCTTGTACTTCTTGAAGATCACGTCGCCCAAGGCGTCGGTGCGCGCATAGCCCCACAGCGTGACCTGAGCCTCCAAGCCGATGGGCAACGAGCCGTAGAGAGTGGTGGTGGCCCCTTGGTCCAAATCGTTTATAGCAAACCATATTACCTGATCGGCGTTGGCCAGCCCCGGCTCGTCAACTGTAGGATCGTACTGCCCATCTCCGTCGTTGTCGTAAAAAGGTGCTCCCAACTCGGCCGGCCACTCCATCCAATCGCGCTCGTACTGGGCGCGCACCGCCTCTTCGTGGGCGTCGGTGATCTGGGTCAAACCGATGTTGAGGACCTCGGAGGCGTCTAGCCGCAAATCCGCGGTCGCCCAGTCGCGGCGGATCCGGTAGAGTCGGGCCGTGTCGCGGTCTTGGGCTACTCCCTTGGACTCGATGACACCGGGAACCGTGCCAATCTCGTACGTTTGGCCGCCGACGCGCAGTTCTTGGTCATTGCCGTCTTGGACCCGCCCACCCCAGATGATGCCGTCTTGGAAGATGACTTGGTCGGTCGAACGCGGGTAGGTCACACCCGAATTGCCGCTGAGCGGGTCTCGGGCTGACCAGCCATCGCTTTGGATCCACATGGCCATATTGTTGATGTTGAGTTGGGTCCGTTGAGTGGACACCTCGTCATCGTCTTGGGCCAGTTTGGCGGCCGGTGCGCCCCACTCTTCGCGGGCTTGAACAGTGCCGACTAGGAGCAAGAGCGTCGCCGCCGCAAATAGATAGACAAACTTTCTCATAGCTTCCTCTCTTTCCTAGAAACCGAGCTGCAAACCGAAGCGAATCTGGCGCGGCGCG
This sequence comes from Candidatus Latescibacterota bacterium, assembly GCA_022825835.1. Taxonomy (GTDB): domain Bacteria; phylum Latescibacterota; class UBA2968; order UBA8231; family UBA8231. The sequence goes on along the minus strand of JAJDVZ010000113.1, from coordinate 36,243 downwards.
TCGTAAATATCGCCGCCTTCGTTGGCCCAGTAGGCTTGGCGGTTGACCAAGTTGATCGCCTCGTAGAGTTGCACGTACTGTTGCCCACCGCTGGCCTCGACGATCTGTTGGCTCAACTCTGGATTGGTCAAGAAGCCGTCGTCTTTGTCGGAGCCGGTGCGGTTGTACACGTTGAGCACGTTCTTGCGGTTGAAGAGATTAATAATGCGGCTATAGACCTTGGCATTGAGACCAAGTAGCGAGAAACCCTTGTCGATGCGCAGGTTGGTTTCAAAGGTCCACGGCGTCGTCGAGCGGTTGATCGACTCGAGCGGCTTGCGCGAGCGCGGGTCGAAGCTGTCGAGTACGCCGGCGTTTTCTGGACCGCGCTGACCGATCGAACCGGTGACCAAAGTAAAGCTGTGCCCGCTCGTGAAGCTCATCAGCAGGTTGGCCCCCAAACTTCGCAGAATGGGGTTCGGCTCGTTGTCCGGGTAGCGGTAGTCTAGAAATATTGAGCCGCGATGCGTCTCGTTAAAGTCGAGCGGCGAGATGATCGTCGGCAGGTTGGTCTCGTTCTCAACCCCGGAAATGGCCGAGCCAGTATATGAACCCGTGCCGCGTGCATCGGACAGGGTGTAGTTCAGCTCGGTGCGTAGGTTATTGACGCGCCTGAGCTTGAACTGGAACTCAATGCCCTTGGTCGTGGCGAAGTCGCCGTTTTGCAGGAAAACGTACGCACCAGCGTCAACCGCGCTAGCCGAGAGTTGCTGCTTGCGCAACTGTATCTGCCCTTTGATGTCGCGGTAGAAGCCCGTGACGTCAAAGGAGGCGGACTCGGAGAACTGACGCTCAAAGCCGATTTCGTACTGGGTAGTCCGCATCGGCTCGATGTCGTAGGCGGTCGGATAGCGGATGTAGTTCTGTCCGCCCAACTCTAGGGCAAGGCGCGCGCCGCCGGCATACATGGAGCGCATCGCCGGCATTTGCGAAAAGCGCCCATATTGCACGTGAAAAACCGTCAAATCCGACACCGGGAACGACATTCCCAAACGCGGGCTAATATCGGTGTACGTGGGGGTCTTTTCCATCGACGCGAGATCAATGGTGTAGTTTTCCGGGTCGCGCACTGGCGCGGCTGGATCCTTGAAGCGCCAGCTATCGGCGTCGAAATAGTCGAGGCGCAGACCGGCGTTGATGATCAGGTCATTATACTCGACCTTATCTTGGATAAAGGTGGCGGCTACCGTCGGCTGGCGCGGAGCCTCTAGCCCATCGCCGTCGGTCTCGCGCCCAAACTCGTCGTGGCCGAAGAAATCGCTGGCGCTGGTCGAGCGCAGCAATCGGATCAGATCCTGCTTGCTGCCATCGCCATCGTCGAGCGTCTCGGCCTTGGCGATCAGCGCGTCGAGGATCTCGGCTTCGCTGATCTCGTCGTTGTAGTAGCGGTCGTACACCGCGTCCAGCTCGGGATAGGTATTGGCTATCCCCGAGCGGATTGAACGCAACGAGATTCCATAGCGCCGCGAGGTCCAATTTTGATAGTCGAAACCGGCCTTGAGCTGATGTATGTCGGTCTGCTTGGTCCAGCTACCAGCCAACCCCCAATAGCCATCCGACGAGGTACCGTAAGAAGTCGTACGCGTACCCGGACGGTTGAAGGGGAAACCGGCCAGATCGTAGGGCCTAGGCCCCGAACCCTGCTGGGTATAGGGCGTGTACTCGCCCGTGCCTTCGAGGGCGCGCTGTACGGCCACGCTGTCGTTGTACACCCACCACCGATCTTTGAAAAGCGGGTCATAGGACTCGCGATTCTGCTTGTAGAGGCTCACGTTGAGCTCGTAGAACATGCTCTTGTCGAGCAGGTGGGTGAGCTTGGCGTTGACCAGATTGGAGGACGATTCCGACTCATTCAAGCGCCGGGTGTTAAAAACATTGCGGATGGGCGTCGGGTTGATTTCACTATGCCCGTCCGAATACAGACTCGTGAGGCGGAGCTGAACAGGGTAGTAGTCAAGCAGCAAGGTCCCGTTGAAAATGACCGCTTCACTGCTCGTGTGCGGAATGTTGCCGGGCTTGATTTCGAGCTGCTCGATCTGGTCGGGAACGAGATTGCCCTCTTCGTCCTCGCTCCAGTGCCGACGGCCACCGCGGAGGCCGGTGTCTTCAAGATTCTCGAAGGTAAAACCCGACCAGTAGGTCGGCCAAGACCCGATGCCGCTGCGCTGGCCAGCCAAGAAGGCGCGAATCCGCTGATTGCCTGCAACCGGACCACCGGCGGTGATCACCTGATTGAAGTAGCCGTAGGAATAGGTGCCGAAGCGCTGCTCGTAGTCGGAGGTAAAATTGTCCGACTCAGACATGATCTCAAAGTCCCAAGCGCTGCCGCCGGTGCGCAACTCTTGCAGGATAATGCCGGCGTTGGCCCCGCCGTACTCGGCGTTGAAGCCGCCAGCTTGGAGCTGGATTTCCTCCAATGCCTCGTCGATCAGCCCCACCGCGCTGGCACCAGTGACCACATTGCGGACGCTAGCTCCCTCGACGTAGTAGCCGATCTCGTCGCCACGCGAGCCGCGGATGTGCAGCGTCCCCTCGTCATTGACCACGCCGGTTTGCAGCGATATGACTGAGCTGACACCTCGAAGCGGCAAAATATCGAGATCCTCGGCATCGATAATGCGCACTGCATTGGTGGCGGTTTTGTCGATGATAGGCCGCTCAGCCCGGATTACCACTTCCTCGACTTGGATATCCGAAGAAGTCAATTCAACGGCGATATTCGTAGTCAGGTCCGCGGAGACCCGCACGTCCTCGACGGTATAATCCGCGTAGCCGATATACGTGGCCTTGAGGGTATAGGTGCCCGCCGGCACGTTGAGAATAAAAAAGCGGCCCTTTTCGTCCGCTGTAGATCCTAGTTTGGTATCCACCACCACGATATTGGCATGGGGCAGCCCATCCCCGGTGGCGGCATCCTTTACTACACCGGCGATCTTGCCGCCCGTACTGGCCTCGGCCGGAGCCAAGCTCAGCGCGAGCAGGACGCCCAGTCCGGTCAGGGCGCGAAAAATGCCTGCAAACTTGGTCATATATCCCTCCTTTGTGGAGTAATTTTCAAAACCCCTTACATCAGGTGTAACCAGTCATCTAAGAGAAAGGTCACGCGCCCGATCAACAGCGAGACCCTCGCCATAATAGTGTAACCAAACGAAGCCCCAAACGAGATCATCAAAAACCATATCCCGACCTTGGAGACATGGCCCGCCGCGCCGGTGTGCTCGACGGAAAAAAAGAAATAAACCAACACCCCGATGACCCCCACCAAGACGATCAGCAGATTGAGCCCCTCCAAGCTCCCGCTCCCGGTTAGTGGTTGTAATGTAGGTTCAATTTGGGCTAAAATAAAGGAAGAAATATAGCGGGGAATCGTCCAGCCAGCCGCAAGCCCGACAAAGAATGCAAAAGCATAGCGGCTGAGCCAACCGAAGCGCAGCGAAAAGCGCGTCAACATCAAAAGCCCAAGTACCGTCGGGGCCAAAAGCCACCAATTGGGCGTCTCCCCTTCCCCCGGATCGGTCCATTCGGCAATAATCTCGCCGTAGAGCGTCGGGTACCAATTCTGACCGAATACATAAGCCGCTGCCACGCCGACAAAAACGTGCTCGGCAAACTTGAAAATCGGATTGTCCTTGTAGAGAAAGCTATAGAGCGCCAAGGTCATGCCCGCCGCGACGATGATGCCCAAACCCGTCCAGTCGGCCACCAAGATTCCGCTAGCCACCAAGCCGATGTTGACCGCAGCAAACAGCAGGATCAAGCCTAAAAAGACATACGTATCGCGCATATCAGCTCCTCTGCTCGGATGAAGTTCGCCGAGCGGCGAAATACGCGATATTGCCGATAATTACAAAGAGCGTGATGACCAAATGAGCCATGGACTGGGCGCTCATACCCGTGCTGGCACTGCCGCGACGGTCAATCAGGGTCTCGTATTCGGCGGCACCAGCTAGACCACCAAGCAGGCCACCAAGCTGTCCTGAGTCGAGAAAGGGGTAGAGGTCGGGAGCCATCACCGCAGTACAGCCAGCAACAAAGGTAAAGCCGTACTTCTCCTGCCCGTAGGGGATCCACCAGAACTCAATCGAATCCCCGGCAGCCAAGTCTAAGACGAGGGCGAAATCGCGCAGCGAGCGCAAACTGCGCGTCAAATCCAAATCGCCAGTAGCCGCGCCCCATTGGTCCTGCGGGAAGGCACTGTGGAAATCCTGTCCCATATTGAGGATGACACTGAAATTGCCCGGCTTGTAGCCCATAAAGGCATAATCCACCCCGTACTCCAAGTCAAATTCAGCCGCCATCTCCTCCAGCACCTGTTGGGCCAACCCCGGAGCCTCCGGCCATAGACAAATGGCCACCACCTTGAGATCGCGGCGGAAGGCGTGGTGCAAAATGGCGCGCGACATCGGCAGCATTTCAGGTTGCGTACTGGCACCGTAGGAGAAGGAGACCAGCACAATATCACCCGCGTCGAGTTTCTCAAACTGGTCATACGCAGCTTTTACTTCGTCCGTCGGCGTAATCGGCAGGGAAATTCCGGCCAGCAACGGCCCTGCCACGCTGATAAACACTAGGGCGAAAATGATGCGACGGTCGATAGCGAGTAGTTTGTGCATTACTCGGCTCCTCCGCCCAAATACGAGCGCTCAATCCCAAAAATGATCCGCAGCGAAGTGGCAATAGCACCCAGCGACACGCCGAGCAAAATGCCGCGTTTGGCCGCCAAGTTGGGCACGTTCAACAGCCAATCGGTTGCCATAGGAAAAAGGTCGGAAAGCTCTCTTCCGATGGGCACGCGCCCCAACATGACGATGACCGCCGCAATCAGTAGCACAGCCGCCTCGGGCGTACGGGCGCGAAAGGTCCGGTACGCGGCCGAGGCGATGAAGAAGGCTAAGATCGAAAACATGGTCGAGGTGCAAGGCACATGAATGTTGTCGAAGAGCCACTTATAGCCTCCGGCCTCAGCCTGCGCGGCGAAGGGGCCTAAACCATCGTTGTACACGACGAAGACCATCATTACCGCGAAGCTCAAAATGGCGATCAAGCTATAGGCCCAACCGGCGACGCGCTGGCGAATCCGCTGCCAGTGTAGGTTGAGCAGGCTGTATAGCCCGAGCAAATAAGAAAACGCAAAGACTATGCGCACCCATAGCGCCATCTCCCGCTCCAAACTCTGCGCGTCACCGTGCGGTACGTAGTAGCCGATAACGCCGAGCATACCGAAGGCAAAGGCAATCACCAGCGGTAGCGTTCGACTAAGAAAAATCATCGCGCCCTCCTAGGGGCTAAAAAAGTGCGTCAACTGCGGCCATCCCAAGAAGGTCTCCAGCAGCGTGCCCAACACCAGAGCGGCCAGCAGAATGGCCTTGCCCGCGTCTTGGCCTTTGAGGCTACCCAACATCCGCGGCTCACCCGATAGATAAGCACTAGCGGCGTAGAGTTCTTCGCCAAGCAGGGTGTAGTCACAGGTGGTGACGAAAAAAGGAAGCTGGGTAAAGGCGTCCGTACCGGCGATCTGGATCGCCCCGGTCGTCGAACCCGTCTCGGCCAACAACAGCGACTCGGCGTAGAAATAACCCATCATAATATGAGCCGCCGGGCGATCGCGGGTCATGATACCCTCGACCGCTGCCGCATAGCTAAACTGATCGGTACCGGCGATGAAGACGTGGTCGGGATTGAAGGCATCGGGCCGTCCCGCCTCGATATACGAGGCTTTCATCGTCTCTTGACTCACAGATAGAACCACCGGGTCTGGGGCCACCACCCGCAGCGCAGTGTCGTATTCGGCCGTACGCCGCGCAACCCGTCCCAAGATATTGACCGCGGCAATGGTCGAGATCGCGTCCATGCCGCGCAGGCCGTGAATGAACAGCACCGGCTTGCCCATCTCGGTCGCCCGCCCCAACGCCTCGTCGAGTGCCTCTAACCCGGCGATGCGGCGGATCTTGAGCTCGCGCCGCCGCGCAATCCCAATGTAGCCCATGATAAGCCCTGAGAACACGAGGCACAACACTAGATTGTTGACCTTGGAGTTATTAAAAAAATTGCCTTTGGACTCGGCGTTGACGATCACCTTGCCGCGGATTGCGCCCCCGGCCGATCGCACATCAATGTGGAAGTAATACGTCTTGCCGTCTTCTAGCGGCGTCTTGCCACCCGCGCCAGCGAATTCCTCGACGTTGACATAGTGGCGATTCTCCAGATCGGCCCCACGACCAAAGAGCGCCGGTGCCTCGGACATCAAATTCCCCGTTGCCGCAACCTCGTCCACGACGCGAAAAGGCCCGCTGGGCGAGTCGGCGATGGCGACCTGATACCTCGCATTTTCGCTGATATGGGGATCTCGCGGCCAAGTCAGCGTAATGCTACCCCCGTCGTCGTTGGGCGTGTCAAAGGCTTGGACCTCAATCGGCGGTTCAGGCTGTGCCAGCAACTCGCCGAGTTCCTGTTCTTCGATCGGCAACAGAGGATCTGCCAGCAAAGTGTCGATCCCCTGTTCCGCATTTTCTGCCGCGCTCGCCAACGGCCAAACCAAGACCAATGCAGACAGCCAGTTTTTTGCTCTCATGCCTTTATTCCTCAATCAGCTCCACATTCGCCCGTGGCACTACCGCCTGCTCCCCGTCTTCAAACTCTACGGCCAATACTCGCACCCGCGCCCCGGACTCCACCGCGCACAACTCGGTCGGCAAGTCGCTGACGCGCCCAATCCTCCCAAAATAGGGCATCCGAATCACGCGCAACAAATCGCCCACCTGCAATCCTTCCGCGCCCGGCCGCACCTCTTCTTCCTCTTTGTCAGCGGCCGTGGGGACGATAATCTCCGGCCGCAACACGCCCGCGCGGATCTGCGTCGCACCGGCCATGGACGCATCCATGCCAGCGCACGCTTGCAGAATATCAAAGGTCTTGCGGGCCATGGCGACGCGGCCGAAACCCTCGGTCGCTACCACGGTCAGGCCGATTTGCTCGGTCCCGGTGATAGCCACGCCCAAGTCGCGGCCAAGCAAGTCGCGCAAGTCGCTGTCTCGCAGGCCGCCACCGATCAACCCCACGGCACCTGCCTGCCGGGCCTGTTCCACGGTTTCCGCGCTAATCAGGCTGCCGACCACCACAATTTTGCCCGCAACTTCCGGGCCCAGCGACTCGGCTGTAGCGTCCGGAGCCTGAACCGCCAAGTGCAGCGCACCCCAGCACTCGCCCCCCACGCCGAAAATGCCCTGGATATAGGCACCTCGTGCTGCGACGCGCACGCCCTCCTCGGCAAAAACTTCCGCTACGACCCCATCGACATAGGCCAGCACTTCGACCGGCCTAGGAGCTTGCCGCAGTATCACCTGCCCAGTCACCGGCGAAATGCTCTCAACAGTGCCGCTAACCGGAGATTCAATCGTGGTCTTGAACCAGCTAATAAACGGCTTGGTCGCAGCGAGTGGCTCACCTGCTTCGACGCGTTCGCCCTCTTTCTTGAGCATATAGCCGGCTAGCTCTTGCGGAGAGATGCCCAAGCGGTTGACCAAGTTGAGGGTCGCCACCTCGCCCGGCAGTTCGGTGCGGGCCACGACTTGGTCGCGGCGCACCGCTTGGCCGCGCTCAACGACAACTTCGCCTTTGAGAGGCAAGCGCCGCTCTTTGTGCACGACTGCGTGTTGCGTCACGCGCAGTCCAGGGGTATAGGCGTGAGCCATGAGCTACTCGTATAGGTTTAACGCCTGCTGCCAGTCGCTTATCTGACGCCGACGGTCTTGGTCAGCCGCCATCTGGATGGGCCGGCCGCGACCGTCCAGCACTAGCCCCACGACGCCACCGCGCACTCGCGCATTTAGGGCTTGTCCCGGACCGGCACCCACATCCCAACGCCGCGCCGGTTGGAGCGAAACTTCGACCTCCTCGCCATCGGCTAAGGGGATCCACTGGAGCTGGCCGACCTGCAACTGGCCGGTTCGGTGCCCAGGCAGGTCTATCTCGTACTGGAGGCAAATCTCGTCGCCCTTCCCCTCGCCGACGGGGGCCACACAAGTGCCCAAGTAGATCAGGCAATCGCGCTCGAAAACCTCGGTGGCGGCCCGTTCGTCCACAGTCGAGAGCACCCCTAGGTGGGGCATCATAAAGATGCTATCGACCGCCAAGCGGGTGACGCCTTCGGGCTGGAAGGCATCTATGAGCATGGCGCAGCTCTGCTCGCGGCGGGGCGCGTGTGAGAGTACGCCGCCGCTGCCGACTAGCATGTCCAGCGCCATCATCTCGACTAAACTCTCGCCGGTGGCACCCTGCTCAAAGACATCGGCCAGCGTGCGCTTGCTTTGCACCCCCTTCAATCCCACCGCCAACGCCCGGTGCTGGTCAAAGGCCAAGCGCAGGGCCTCGCGGGCAATGGCTTGCTCGACTTGCAATTCCTGCATGAGCTGCGGGATGGTCGTCGGGCGGATCATCTTGTTCTTGATCCGGTCGCGGAGGTCGGCTTCCTCAATGTCAAAAGGAACCCAGCGCATAATTTGGTCGAGGCCGGCCTCGGCCAGCACGTTGGAGACGCTATAGGACATGCCTAAATTGGCACTGACCGTGCGATTGAAAACGCCGTCAAACACGCTGAACACATCGGTCGTCGCCCCGCCGATATCCACGCCGACGACGTTGATCTCTTGCTGACGGGCAATGGTCTGCATGATCTCGCCCACCGCCCCAGGCGTCGGCATAATCGGTGCGCTGGTCCAGTCCATCAGCTTGCGGTAGCCAGGTGCCTGCGCCATGACGTGTTCAAGGAAGAGATCGTGAATGACGTGCCGCGCTGGGTCCAGATTTTCCTCTTCGAGCACCGGGCGGATATTCTCAGTAACGGTCAGGGCCATCTTTCCTCCCAGCGCCTTTTCGACCTCCTCGCGCGCGTCCTCATTGCCCGCAAAGATAACCGGCAACTGAAAGCCCGCGCCAAAGCGGGGTTTGGGGTCGGCCGCGCTGATGAATTCGGCCAACTCGACCACGTGGCTGACAGTGCCGCCATCCGTGCCGCCCGACAGCAGTACCATATCGGGGCGCAATTGGCGGATGCGCTCTATTTTTTCGTGCGGCAAGCGCCCATCGTTGGCAGCGAGCGCGTCCATGACGATCGCCCCGGCACCCAAGGCGCAGCGCTGCGCACTTTCGCCGGTCATCGCCAGCACCACGCCGGCCACTGCCATCTGCAACCCACCGCCCGCACTGCTCGTCGAGATGTAGATATCGACCCCGACATCGCCGTCTGTCGGAGTGATAATCCGCTCGCCATCGAGGATCTGCCGCCCGGAAAGCTCCTCGACCTCTTGAATGGCGTTGAGCACCCCCCGGGTGACGTCTTCAAAAGGGGCTTCAACCGTAGTTGGAGCCTCGCCGCGAAAGGTCTGGCGATACCCTTCGTCCTTCTTCTCGATCAGGATCGCCTTGGTGGTCGTACTACCGCAGTCCGTGGCGATAACTACGTTGAGGTCATCCATGCTTTTGGCTTTCGCGCTGGGCGATGGCTTCCGCGAGTAGGTCTATAGATTGGCGTCGCTCCAACATGCGCGTAAAGCGCTGGTATTCGTCGCGCGAAAAAACCAGCGTGGCAAACGGGGCCAAAAAGGTCAGGGCTTGGCTGCCCAAAAAGTTGAGGGGACGGCAAGCCTCCAACGCCATAGACGCAGCCGCTCCCATGCGGCGACGTACTATAAACTCGGCCAGCCGCTCGGCCAGCGCACGCTCTTCCTCAGACCAACCTGCCGCTGGGTCTTCGAGGGCAAAAGCATGCCGCCACCGCGCTTTTAAACTATCGACTTGGGACATGGCACCGGACGAAATGCGTCACTTCTTCGCGGTTTTGATCGAACCGCAAAAAGACGCCGCGAAAGGAATCCAGCCGACTTGGGCGAGCGGACGGACGCAAAAAAATACCGTCCCGATGTTCATCTGCTCGACGGAATTCCACCCAAGAACGGCGCTGTTTAAGACCGAGATGTTGGCTGCTGACGCCTTCGCCGTCGAGCGCGTAGCGCGTAGGAAAGAAATAGCGCGACAGCGAGGCGGTCAATGCTCCGAGTGAAAATACCCCGTAGAACCAATGCTCAAAGCCAAAAGCGGCCGCCGCTGAAGAAGCGATGATGAGGGCGATTAGTAGTACTGATTTGGCCGGCCGCTCCCGGCGCAGGGGGTGACTTTCCCAGCGAAGAGCGTCTGCGGAGGACACAGACGGTGCCCTTAGTACATCTGCACTTCCTGCGCGACCCACCAGTCTTGCAAGCGGGCACCGGGGGGATACCAAGTGACGCCACTGAAGCGTCGGCTGTAGGCTCGGGCCGTGCGCGGCTTCCACAGGAAGGTATAGGGCTGCTCCTCGTGCAGGATTTCTTGGAAGCGCTGGTAGAGTACGATGCGCCTTTCCATATCGAACTCGCGGCGATAGTCCTCCAAAATTTGATCGACCTCGGCGTTGATGAAGCTTATCGCGTTGGAGCCGTTCTCTGCGGTCTGGGAGGAATGCCAGATCTGGTAGCCATCGGGCGCGAACTGCACATTGCCGGTCCAGCCCAGTACCATGGCGTCAAAATCCTTGCCGCGGACCTTTTGCAAAAAAATCGACCAGTCTAACTCGCGCACTTGGCAGTCAATGCCAATATCCTGCAACTCGTATTGCAAAGTTAGGGCGATGTCTTTGCGGATCTGGTTGCCCGAATTGATCAAAATCTCAAAGCTAAATGGCACTAGCTCTCCGTCGATGGTCTTGTCGAGAATGCCGTCCTCGTCGGCGTCCTCCCAACCAGCTTCCGCCAGCAGATCGAGAGCGTAGTCGGGATCATAGGTGTACGACGCGAGATCGTGGTTGTATTCGGGGCGGAACTTGTGGATCGGCCCCTCCACCGTCTCGGCTAGGCCGAACATGATGTTTTCGACCATGCCCTCGCGGTCGGTCAGATGGGTCATGGCTTGGCGCACCCGCTTGTCGCCAAAAATTGGATGGTTGTTGTTCCAGCCGATGTACATATATCCACCGGCGTAACTAACGCCTTTGAGGAATCGGCTGTTGAAGTCTCCCGACCAACTCTTTTCCTTAAATTCCAACGGGCGCAGCGCGTGGTAGTCGAGGTTGCCGTTAGTCAACTCGATGAATGCCGCGTCGGTATTGTTGATGATTTTAAAGACGATCTTATCGACAAAACCAGACGGCAGTAGCCCATCCACATCCCGACCCCAGTAGTTTGCATTCCGCGTCAGCACGACTTTCTGCTGGGTGACCAAGTCGCGCTCTGGATCTTCAATTATGTACGGCCCCGAGCCTAGTACCTTGCGGTTGAAATTCTGATTGAATTGTTCGGCAAAGCGCTCGACTCGCTCTTTGTGCGGCCCCTCCTCCCAAGAGCCATCCACCAAACTCTTGACCTCGACCGGATCCAGCAAACCCTCTGGATCGTAAAAGTGCTTAGGTAGAATACTGAGTGAACCCAACATCATATCGTTGCGGAAATAGGGTTTGTCGCACAGAAAGCTAACCTTGTTTGCCCCTACCTGTTGTACCGCTTCGACAGCGGCGTAGTAGTTGCGCAGATGCGGAGCTAGCACTTGGGGATTGTGGATGACCTTCATGCTGAAGACGACGTCCGCCGCCGTCAGCGGCTTGCCATCTGAGAAGTAAACCCCGTCGCGCAACTCAAACATATAGGTGAGTTTGTCCGCGGAAATCTCCGGGTAGCCTTTGGCGACTAGCCCTCGCAACGCGTAGGGCGGGTCCGAATCGGCGTCGAGCAGGCTTTCAAATACGTAATCCAAGACCGTGCTGGCACCGGCATCGTTGGAGGTGTACGGGTTGAGTTTCTCGGGGTCGGATAGCATGTGGCGCACCATCCAGTCGCCGTAGGTCGGCTCTTCTCCGCTCTCGTAGCGCAGCGGCACCTTCTCGGTGCCGTCGAGCACGACGATATCCTTGGTACTCGTGAGAATTTCCTGCACTACTTCCCATGATTCCTCTTCAGCGGCGACATGACCGACGACGCAGATAGCCAACCAAGCAGCCACTATAGACATTCTAACTTTTGGCATCTTTTTCCCTTTTGTACGAGCTATAGCAAATCCATCACACGAAGGTCAGCCATCCGTGCCGATCCTCGGCTTCGACGCGAACCACTGCGAAAAAGGCGTCTTGTATCTGCGCGGTGATCGGCCCGCATTTCCCACAGCCGATCTGCACTTGGTCTATGGCGCGAATCGGCGTGATTTCGGCGGCCGTGCCAGTGAAGAAGACCTCATCGGCGATGTAGAGGAATTCGCGCGGAATACCGCGCTGCTCGACCCGCATCCCCAGATCGCGTATTAGGGTAATGGCGGTGTGGCGGGTAATGCCCGGCAGGATGGCAAAACACGACTCGGGCGTGTAGATTGAGCCGTTCTTGATGACAAAGATATTCTCGCCGCTGCCTTCGCTCACCAACCCATCCGTGCCCAAGACAATGCCCTCGTCATAACCGTTGGCATTGGCTTCGATCCGCACGAGCTGCGAGTTGAGGTAGTTGCCGCCGGCCTTGGCCAAAGCGGGAAACGTATTCGGGGCCATGCGGTTCCACGACGAGGTACAAACCGAAACGCCGTTTTTGAGCGCCGCTTCTCCGAGGTACTCTCCCCACTCCCACACGGCGATCACTACGTCAACCGGGCATCCCATCGGATCAACTCCCAAGTTCTCATAGCCGCGGAATACGACCGGGCGGATGTAGCAAGCCGCGAGTTGATTGACGCGGATCGTTTCGAGGATGGCTTCTTTGATTTCCTCGTGCGTATAGGGAATGTCCATGCGGTAGATTTTGGCGGAATCAAATAACCTGTTGACGTGCTCGTCGAGGCGGAATACGGCCGATCCTTTCGCGGTCTTGTAACAGCGAATGCCTTCAAAGACACTCGAGCCGTAATGTACTACGTGGGAGAGCACGTGGATTTTGGCGTCGTCCCAATCGACCAATTGGCCATTGAACCAGATTTTATCGCATTTGGGCAGGGGCATGTAGAAAATCTCCTTGGGCGAGTATGCAAGTAATTAAGGTAACACCACCGCGAAACCGTTACCAGTGTTAAGCACTTACAGCGAGCGTGTATAGGTTACATTCAAGCTATTAAACGCGCCGCTGCGCTGAAGACTGCGGCTGCCGCGCAAGCTGAGCTTGTTGTTGCTGCCGACCGGATTGTAGTTAAAATTCGCCGCCAGGGTCCGGTATTTGTTGCGGCGGTTGAGAGAACGCGACTGAGCGAGCGTGGAGTATTCGTAATCCCACTGACGGTCGTGCCTGTAGGTGTAGGTTGCGCCGGCCGAGTAGTCAGTGCCGGGCGAGTAGGTCATGCCGAATTGCAGGGTATATTTGGCGTTTTCCTCTTCGACGATCTGGGTGCCGTTTTCCAAAATCAAGGCACCATCATCGTTGGCCGAATAGTTGTAGCGCGCGTTGAGCGCAAGGTAGTCGAGCACCTTGCGCCGCAGCGAGTGCGCCATGCTCCAGCCGCGACGGATGTTGCTGTTGCGCGACGACTCGCGGCGATTGACTTGGCGATCAAAATCGTAAATGATGCGCCGCGCCGAGACGCTGAATCGGTGAGAAAGGGACGCGCCCAAACGCTCGTAATTGGTGCCGACATTGAGCGCAATGTCGCGGTTGCGCGAGTTATCCACGGCGCGAGCAGCGTGCAGGTTGACGCGATGCAAAAAGCTGTTTTTGAGGTCAACGCTGAGCTTGGCCCCCGAGCGCAGAGTGCCGTTATAACTGAGGCTCACGCTGTTGTTGAAGGTGTCGCGATCCTGCTTGCGATCTCCTGGGTTTTCCGAGCGTTTGATCTCACCATAGGTCGCCAGCCGCAGTGAGTGCCCATCGGCTAGGGGCCAGTTGAGCGAGCCGTTGAGGAAGAGATTGCTATTGATCTCGTCGGAGCCTGGATCGCGGCACGTTCCGTCCGCCGAGCGCACAAAGTGGCTCTCGCAAACGCTGGTATCGGGCACCCGCACTGCCAGCCGGCGCACGTCGCTGCCTTTGAAGCGGACGCTGGTGTTTAAGACCAACTTCTCGATTAGTTTGCCCGAAAGGGACGCGTCCCAGCTAAAGTTCTCGCCGAGGCGATCCTTGCCAAAGTAGCGATTGTCTAAATCATGGACCGCGTTGGCGGTGTTGGTGTGCTCGTTCTGACTGTACGAGGCGCGGTTTTTTATCTTAAAGCGCCCTAGGTCAAACGACACGTTGGAGGAGACGCTAGTACCGCGCGTTTTCGCTAGCTCGGCGCTAACTACCGTGTCGCGCACCACAGCCCCGCCGACGGTAGCCTCGCTGATGGCAGGACGCGAGAGGCCGCGCTGGGAGCGGTTTTCAGACATAGTCAGGCCAACGCGCACATCGCCGGGGAAGGTATAGCTCACATTGCCGCTCAGCCGCTCGCTGCGATCTTTGTTGTGCTCGAGCGTATCGTCTGTTTTGCTCAGCGAAATCGTGTTGCTCAGCTTCTTGTCCGCAATCTCAATGTCGGGCGAGACGCTCAGCGAAGCATTGTAGCGAATCCCAGTTTCCTTGATGGTGCTGTCGAGGCTGGCGCGGGTGGCGCGGGTGGCCGTGACCAAGCTCGGGGTCAGGCTGGAATTCAGGCTCTTGAAAGGACCGCTGCTCAATGGCCTCGACCTAAATCCAAAGTTAAAGGACTGGCTGCGCGTCTTCTGCTTGTGCAGCGCTACATTGCGCGTGCTCATGTTGGCACCGACGCTGATGGTGGCTTTGGGGCCGAGAATGGGATAGTTGATTCTAGCGTTGCCCGAGGCATGGTCCTGCCAACTCTTGCCCGTGCTGCGATCGTCGAGGCTAAATCCCATTCTCGCCGATGCGTTAATCGTCAGCTTGGAGGTTGAATCCCCCACCGCCGAAAACCGCACGGGCGTCGAGTAGCTCCAACTCGGGAACGAAGGGTTCCAAGTAGTGCGGGAACTGGAACGGCTGAAGTTAAGCGAGTACTGCGCATCGACCGCCGTCCATGCGACCAACACCAGCCAACCCGCGTGCCACAAGACCGGCTTCACGGCCTATCCTTTCCCAAATGCGCGTAGGCGTCGCTCAGCCGGATGAATTCCGCTAGCGACAATTCCTCCGGGCGGCGCGTTAGTTCGATCCCCGCCTGCTGGCCCAGCGTTTCTAGCCAAGGCCGCCCACCCTCGGGATTGAGACCGAGGAGCGAATTGCGCAGCATCTTGCGCCGTTGGCCAAAGGCTCGGCGCACCAAGCGGTCGAAGCAGTCCACGTCCTGTACTGCGTAGCGGGGCTTGGGAGCAAAGCGCAACTCGACTACAGACGAATCCACGCCCGGCACGGGCCGGAAGCAATCGCGTTCCACCTGCAAGCGCATCTCCACTTCGGCGCGCATGGCCACCAGCACCGACAACAGGCTGTAATCCTTTGAACCGGGGCTGGCGACCAAGCGCCGAGCTACTTCGCGTTGGACCATGACGATGGCGCGGCTGATACAATCGGCGTGAGCAAGAAGGTGAAAAATTAGCGGAGCGGTGATGTTGTAGGGAAGATTGCCGACGATCAGCAGGCGGCACCCGCCCGCGTCCCGCAGAACTTTCCCGAGATCGACTTGCAGAATATCTCCTTCGATCAAGCGTAACCTACGCGCATCTTGGCGTGCGCGCAGTAAGGCCACCAAGTCGCGATCAATTTCCACGGCCACTAGGCGGTCCACAGCAGCGAGCAGCACTTCAGTCAACGCGCCCCGGCCCGGGCCAATCTCGACTACCACCTCACCAGCGGCCGGGCGCACCAGCCCCGCAATGGCCTCTATAACACCCCGGGCGACGAGGAAATGCTGGGCAAAGCGCAACCGCGGGCGGTGGGCGTTTACCAACGTCGCGCCCTCACCAAGCTGGGATCGGGTGGGGGCATCCGGGCTGTTCCCCCTCGGCGCAAGCCACGCCACAGGTCGGTCAGCACCAATTGCGGATTGGCATTGTGCCCTAGAGCCTCGGCCGCTCGGTCGATTTCCAAGGCGACTCGGGCCGCGTCTATTTTTTCTAGTAGGTTTTCCAAATAAGGACGCCGATCTACTTGGACGACGGACGCGCCTTGGCCGTGCGCCAACAGGAAGAGATCCCGCAGATAGAGGACACAGACTTGCAAAAAACGCTCTAATTGTCCCCGGTCCCCCCCCAACTCCGCGAGGACGCTCCAATAGATCGCGTCCCGCTGCTCCGAGCCACCACTGAGAAACGACTCAACTAGCTGCCGCGTTCCGTCAAACGCCCCGGCAGCCACTTCTTTGGCCTGCTGCAACGAGCCAGCCCCCATGCGCACGGCCAGTTCCAAACGCTCTCCAGTCACGCCCTCTTGTTCGAGCTGCGCCCGCAAGGTCGCTGCATCTAAGGGACTCAAAATCATGCGCTGGCAGCGCGAGAGCACGGTGGGCAAAACGCGCTCTGGTGCCGCCGAAACCAGCGCGATGACGGCCCGGGGCGGTGGCTCTTCCAAGAGCTTGAGCAGCGAATTGGCACCTGCCGGGTGCATTCGCTCGGCGGCGAAAATTAGGCCGACTTTGCGCTGGGATTCCGTCGGCGCAAACGCCAACTCCCTTTGCAACTGGCGCAGGTGCTCCACCGCGATATTGGCATTGCCGGGGATAGCTGCGCCCGCGCCGTGAACGTACTCCACTACGGACTCGCGCAAGTCCGCCAGCGCAAGCCGCTGCTTGCCTCGGCGCGGAGGTAGTGGCAAAGCGGTGTGGAGGTCGGGATGTATGAACGAAGCAACCTTGCGACAACTCGGGCAACGATTGCAGGCAGCAGGGCCGCTGTCTGTACACAACAGGGCTTTTGCCCACGCGAGTGCAAAGCGTCGTTTGCCGGTTCCCTCGGCTCCGCAGATGAGAACCGCATGAGGAATGCGGCCCGATTCGAGCCACGCTGCGGCCACGGCCCCAGCCCGATCTCGACGGGCCAGATCGCTAAACTCCCCGGAGTGCGGGGTGCCGCCCGTGCTGTCCAAGCCAATCCCTATTTCTGCAACAGGCTCTCTTGGTTGTCCAGAGCAAAAAAGTGGGCTTTGTCGATCTCGACGACCAACCGCACCGTTTGGTCAACTTGCGGCATGTGCAGCGGATCGACGCGGGCGACAAAAGCGGTCTTGCCGGTGGTCAGATTGAGAAAGACCTCGTTGCCCATCGGTTCGACCACTTCGACCTTGGCAGCAATTTCGACGGTCTCGACATTGCGGCCAATAGTATCCGGGTCGTGGATGTCTTCCGGGCGGATGCCCAGCGTCACTTCCTGACCCAAGTGGCTGCCTAGCTGGTCGCCGTGGCCGGCGGGCAGAGAAAGCTGCACATTGCCTTCGTCGAAGACTAGACCGCTGCCGTTGGAGGTCAGCGTGCCGCGGATGAAGTTCATGGAGGGGCTGCCGATAAAACCGGCGACGAACTGGTTGACGGGTTTGTTGTAGAGATGGAGGGGCTTGTCGATTTGCTGGATTAGGCCATCGCGCATGACCACGATGCGATCTCCCATGGTCATGGCCTCGACTTGGTCGTGCGTCACGTACACCATGGTGGCCCCTAGGCGGGTGTGCAACTTGCTGATCTCGGTGCGCATCTGCACCCTCAGCTTGGCGTCGAGGTTGGAGAGCGGTTCGTCAAAGAGAAATACCTTGGGCTTGCGGACAATGGCGCGCCCCACTGCCACGCGCTGGCGCTGACCGCCCGAAAGCGCTTTGGGCTTGCGCTCTAGCAATTCTTGGATGCCGAGTATATCGGCTGCTTCTTGCACCCGCGCCTCAATCTCGTCTTTGGCATATTTCCGCAGCTTGAGTCCAAAGGCCATGTTTTGATAGACGCTCATGTGCGGATAGAGCGCGTAATTCTGAAATACCATGGCGATATCGCGGTCCTTGGGGGGCACGTCGTTGACGATCGTTCCATCTATCGAAATCTCGCCGGCGGTGATTTCCTCAAGCCCGGCGATCATTCGCAACGTCGTGGACTTGCCGCAGCCCGAAGGGCCGACTAGTACCACGAATTCTTTGTCCTTGATCTCGATATTGGCGTCGTCCACCGCTACCACTTCTTTGTCGTACACTTTGCGGATATTCTTCAGGATTACTTCAGCCATCGCATCCCTCTTCTACTGTTATGGGCTTCGGCAGTTATTGCGCTAGAAAGAGTTAGAGTATAATAAATAAATTACAAAATCTCTATGTTGCATTCCATTAAAACGGCATCGTCTGGGGGATCGCTGTAGTACGCCACCCGCCGCCCTACGATCCGAAACCCCGCCTTGCAATAGAGCGCTCGCGCAGCCCGATTTGCCGAACGCACTTCGAGCGCACAGCGACTAGCGCCCTGCTCTGCGGCCACGCGCAACATCTGCCCCAACAACTGCCCACCCCACCCCCGGTTCCGATATGCCGGATCTACCGCGAGATTGGCGAGGTGAAAATCGCGGCCGGCGAAATAACCCAGCGCGTAGCCGATTAGCTCGCCACGGTGCAAAAGCCCCAAACACAGGGCATCTCTATCGGCAAGTAAGTAATAAAAATCGGCCTCGCTCCACGGATTGGCGAAAGAACCTCGCTCAATCTCCATCAAGCGATGTAGGTGGATCGGCCCTAACGAAACGAAGCGACTCTCGCCGCTCATGCCCGCGCTAGGGGACGAGCATCGGGCGAGCGCAAGTAATCGGGTTCCACTGAGGCTAGGTCCGCAGTTTGGCCCTGCTCCAGCTTGGATAGCGCCAGCCAGCCAATAGTTCCGGCGTCGGGACGGGCGCAGGGCAGGGGGGCAAATTGCGCGGCTGGATCGCCCGCCAACAGCTCGCGATAGGCCGTAGCTCCGTCCCCAGTGAAAATCGTCGGCGCGTTAGCTCGCTCTTGGGTCAACTGCGCTGGCGCGATGGCCCGGGGCGGTGCCAGTTCGACCGGAACGCCCGTCGCCGTGTCGTAGAGTGCGGCATAGACCTCGCGCTTGCGCGCGTCGAGGACAGTACAAACAGGCACGTGGGCAAAGGGCAGACGAGCAGCGAGGGCTTCCAGCGTTGAAACGGTCACTAAATCCTTGCCCGCAGCCAAACACAAGCCCTTAGCTGCACTCAGCCCAATCCGCAGGCCAGTAAACGACCCCGGCCCAATCGCGACGGCTACGGCCCGTACTCCCTCGACATCCATGTCTGCGGCCTCTAGTGCTGCCTCTACCTCGCCGAAGAGCCGCTGTGAATGCTGCAATCCCACGTCGAAATAGCGGCTGACGACGATCCCTGCTGCCGCGCAGAGTGCCACGCTGCCGACCGGGGTAGCCGTGTCCAATGCCAGAATCACGTCGTGGCCATTCGCGCTCATAGAAGCTCCAATTGCTCGCCGGGGCTTGGTGGTGGCTCGAAGCCAAGGCGCTCCCAAGCTCTCGGCATGGCTACGCGGCCCTTGGGGGTGCGCTTAATAAACCCTTCTTTGATCAAATAAGGCT
Organism: Candidatus Latescibacterota bacterium; assembly: GCA_022825835.1. Taxonomy (GTDB): domain Bacteria; phylum Latescibacterota; class UBA2968; order UBA8231; family UBA8231. Next base: position 16,737 of record JAJDVZ010000113.1, on the reverse strand, counting down.
CGACCACTTCCTCGATTGTCTCGGCCTCCTCGCCGATTGTGGCCGCCAGATTGCTTAGGCCGACCGGGCCGCCGTTAAATCTTTCAATAATGGCCCGCAGCAACGTGATATCCATCTTATCGAGCCCCATCTCATCGACATCCTGGATGACGAGTGCCTTTTGCACCACCTCGGCATCGATCTTGCCTTCGCCTTCCACTTGGGCAAAATCGCGCGCGCGGCGCAGCCAGCGCTTGGCAATCCGCGCCGTGCCGCGGGAGCGACGGGCAAGTTCCATCGCGCCCGACTCTGAGACCGATAAATCCAGTAGGCGAGCATCGCGCTTGACGATCGCGGCGAGTTCGGCGACCGAGTAGTAGTCGAGATGGGCAATAAGCCCAAAGCGCGCGCGCATCGGCGAAGTCAACAAGCCTTGGCGCGTCGTGGCCCCGATTAAGGTAAAAGGCTCCAACGGTACGCTGACCGAGCGGGCCGCCGGGCCTTGGTCGATGATGATGTCAATTTTGAAGTCCTCCATCGCCGAGTACAGGTATTCTTCGACCACGCGGTTGACGCGGTGAATCTCGTCGATGAAGAGCACGTCGCGCGGCTCCATGGTCGTGAGCATGCCAGCCAGATCGCTCGGACGCTCGAGCAATGGCCCTGACGTGGGATAGATTTCAACGCCTAGCTCTTTGGCGATCACATACGCAAGCGTCGTCTTGCCCAGACCGGGCGGACCGTATAGCAGCACGTGATCCATGGCTTCGCCGCGCTGCCGGGCAGCTTCAATGGCAATGCCGAGTTGCTGCTTGGTCTTCTCCTGGCCGAGCATCTCGGCCAGGGACTGAGGACGCAGCGTATTGTCGAACTGAAGGTCGTCGTCTCCACCACTAGGATCTATGGGTCGATGGTCCATAGCCGAGCCTTCAGCGCTCCTTGAGGGCCAGTTTGATTAGCTGTTGCACACTCAGGTCGGTGCCGTGCTTTTCGACGGCCCTGCGCACCGCTTGGCGCGCGGCAGGCGCTGCGTATCCTAACGTCATCAGAGCCTTTGCCGCTTCGTCGGTTGCGCCAGGTTTGGCCTCCGAGGCCGCTTCGCCGGTCACCGGGGCACTCAAGTGGACCTTGTCCTTTAGGTCGAGCACCAAGCGTTCCGCAGTCTTGCGACCAATGCCCTTGATCGCCGTCAGTTCGGTTACGCGCTCTTGCAAGATGGCCTCCTGCAAATCGCGCAGGGTCATGCCCGACAGCACGGTCAACGCCGAATGAGGGCCAATGCCTGAAACGCCGATCAGCAACTCGAAGACCTCCCGCTCTTCCTCATCGGCGAAGCCGAAAAGCTCCATGCGGTCTTCGCGCACGTAGAGATAGGTGGACAAATGGACCGCCTCGGAGGCTGGGGGTAGTTGGTCGAAAGTAATCAGGGATATGGCTAAGCCATAACCCACGCCCCCGACGTCGACGACGGCATAGGTAGGTGATTTGGATAGGAGTGTGCCGCGCAGGTGTGTTATCACGGATATACCTAACGCCGGACCATGCGGCTGAGCAAGGCCTCTATCTCGGGCTTGCGCTGTCCTCGGCCCTCGCTTAAAACCCGGCCGGACTGCTGGGTGTGGCATAGCGCGATAGCCAAGGCGTCTGATGCATCAAGAGGCTTGGGCCGTTCCTTCAGACCCAAACTGCGGGTTACCATGAATTGTACCTGTTGCTTGGTGGCTTGGCCATTTCCGGTCACTGATTTTTTAACCATCGTCGGCGTATAGTGGGCAATGGGCAAGTCGGCTTTGCGCATGGCGATGATCAGACAACCTCGCGCTTGGCCCAGCTTGGCCGCCGCGGTGGCGTCCTTGCCAAAAAAAGTAGTTTCGATCGCGCCCTCATCTGGGGCGTATTCGCCGATGAGCCGCGTCATCTCATCGAACATGTACACCAGCCGATCCTCAAACGCATCTTCCTTAGAGCGAATACAACCGCAGTCAACATAGCGAGCCTTGCGCCTGCTGTATTCGACGAAGCCGTAGCCCGTGCTCGTGCTGCTAGGATCTACTCCAAGGACAAGCAAAGCGAAGCCCTACTAGGCCTGAGCCATGAGTTTTTCGAGCTCGTCTTCGCGGAGGTCGAAATTGGAAAAGACCTTCTGTACGTCGTCTAGATCCTCCAATGCTTCGAGGAGGCGGATAATTTTCTCGGCCTCTTCGCCTTGTACTTCGAGCATGGTTTCGCGTTTGGGCATCCAAGCCAACGTCGCTTGGGCGAAGGCAATGCCGTTGTCCTCTAGTGCCTTTTTAACCGGCTCCAAGTCGGCAACTGGAGTCGTTACTTCGTGGACTTGGTCGCCATCTTGGATATCCTCACCTCCGGCATCTACGATCGCCAATAGGAGGTCGTCTTCAGAAACATGGGTTTTGTCCACTTCGATAACGCCCTTGTGTTCAAACATCCAAGCTACCGCCCCACTCTCTGCGAGGTTGCCGTTGTACTTCGTGAATACGTGGCGAATTTCGGAAACCGTGCGGTTGCGGTTGTCCGATAAGGTTTCGACCATGATGGCCACTCCACCGGGTCCATAGCCTTCAAAAAGTCCCTCCTCGTATATCGCCCCCGGCTCGTCGCCAGTGCCTCGGCGTATGGCGCGCTCAATAGTTGCTGCGGGCATATTGGCCGCTTTGGCATTCTGGACTGCCGTGCGCAGACTTGGATTGGCCCCTTCATCACCTCCGCTGCGGGCCGCCACTGAAAGTTCGCGGATCAACTTAGTAAAGATTTTGCCGCGCTTGGCGTCGTTAGCACCTTTTTTGCGCTTGATCGTACTCCATTTGGAGTGGCCGGACATCGGCTTTATCTCCTTGCCAACCCCCGCACTCGCTCCCACTGCCCAAAGCAGAAGCACCGTTCGGAGAAAGTCGACTGTTTTCTATGACAGTATTAAGATAAAAAAACCCCGCGCAATACAAAAAGCAAAGGGCCGCCGACCGCTTTGGCCGACCGCCCTTCGCAACGGGTAAAAGCAAGTCACTCAGGCTGCTTCTTTGCCCTTATTTTTTTGCGAGTTTTCGACGACTTTAGCCATGATATCCCCGGGAACTTCCTCGTAGCGGTCGAATCGCTGTGCATGGAATCCCTTGCCCTGCGTCATGGAGCGCAGCAACGTGGCATAACGGTCTATTTCGGCTAAGGGGGCCTCAGCGCGGATGACTTGGAAATGGCCGTCCGCGTCCATGCCGCTGATCCGACCGCGCCGCGACGAGAGGTCGCCCATTACGTCGCCCATAAATTCCTCGGGCACCGTAATCTCTAGCTGGTAAATAGGCTCTAGCAGAACTGGCTTGGCTTTGATGAAGGCATCCCTGAAGGCGTGGGAGCCGGCCAACTTAAAAGAAACTTCATCGGAATCTACCGGGTGGTGCTTACCGTCGTACACAGTAACAGCCACATCAATGACTTGGTAACCGGCTACTGGCCCCTCGCTCAGCGTCTCGACGACCCCCTTTTCCACCGCAGGGATGAAGTTGCTTGGGATATTGCCGCCGACGACCTCATTGAGAAACTCAAAACCTTCACCACGCCCTTTAGGGGCAATGCGTATAAACACCTCGCCAAACTGTCCCCGTCCGCCCGACTGCTTCTTGTGCCGATATTGCGCATCAGCGTTGCCGCGGATCGTTTCTCGATAGGGAATCCGCGGTACCTCCATCTCAATCTCCACGCCAAATCGCCCTTTCAGGCGGCTAACGATAGTTTCCAGATGCAACTCTCCTTGGGTCAGCAGGATCGTTTGGCGGACCTCACCGTCGTATTTCATGATGAAGCTCGGATCTTCCTCGTGCAACTGAGCAATCCCCGTAGAGACGCGATCCTCGCCGCCCTGTTCCTTGGCGTGAATAGCCACGCGAATTAGCGGCTCTGGAAATGCAATGCCCGGAAGTTGCAGCGACGCGCCCTTGGCGCAAAGCGTATCGGTCGTATGGGTGTTCTTGAGCTTGACTAAGGCGACGATATCGCCAGCCTCGGCACTTGCGACTTCGGTCCGCTTATTGCCGTTGAGGTGATAAATCTGGCCAATGCGCTCGGCGGCGCGCTTGCTTGAGTTGGCCACTTCGTCGCCGGGCTTGATCGCTCCAGAGAAAAGGCGCAGCAGAGAAAGCTCACCTACGTGCTGCTCGGCCAAGGTCTTGAACACCAAAGCAGCCAAGGGCGCAGTAGCGGTACCTTCAAGCTCAACTTCCTGTTCCTCGCCATCCTGGAATCTGAGTCCTGCCGCTTCGGCCGGCGACGGCCCATGCTGCACCAAGGCGTCCAGCAGCCTATCAATGCCGACATTGTTATAAGCATCTCCAAAAAAGACTGGAAAAATTTCGCGCCCTAACACGGCCTGACGCAAACCAGCAACTATATCTTCTGTGGTCAGTTCGCCCTCGCTGAAATACTTCTCCATCAGTTCTTCGTCGGTCTCGGCGATGGATTCTACCAATTGCTCGCGCAACTCTTCGGCGCGGCTCTGGACCTCGTCAGGTATGTCTCCTTCTGTGGCTTTGCCATCCTGGTACGTATAGGATCTCATCGCAACCATATCGACAATATGGTTGAATCCCTCGCCGGGATTTACCGCCATTTGCAAAGGCACGACTTGGCGTCCAAAACGCTCTTGAAGCATTTCTAAGACCTGATCGGCGTCTGCATCGGCGCGGTCCATCTTGTTGATGAATAATACCCGGGGCAAATTGTAATCGGCAGCGAAATTCCAAGTCCGCTCAGTGCCGATCTCTATCCCGGTAACCGAATCGACGACAGTGACCATCGCGTCGGACACGCGCAGTGCCGCCTTGGCCTCGGAGATAAAATCTGCATACCCCGGTGTATCAATTATATTGAGGTGATGATCCTGCCACTGGCCATTCAGCAAAGAGACCTTGAGCGAAATCTGGCGCTCAATCTCGGCCGAATCGTAATCCGATGTCGTCGTCCCGTCATCAATGCGTCCCAAGCGATTTACGACGCCCATGTTGAATAACATGGCCTCAGACAGCGCTGTTTTACCTGCGCCGCTATGGCCACACAGAGAAAAATTCCTCGTTTGTTCGCTCAATTTGACTCCTCCTGAATTAAGAGAAGTGCTTAATTAATTGGCCTACCTTGGCGTTGTCAAGGTATTTTCCATAGACACAAAAAAGCCCACCCCCAAAGGGATGGGCTTTTGAAAAATCCGGCAGCGTCCTACTCTCCCACTAGGCGACCCCAGCAGTACCATCGGCGCAAGAGGGCTTAACGGCTCTGTTCGGAATGGGAAGAGGTGTTTCCCCTCCGCTATAACCACCGGAAAACTCAAATTCTCTTCAACAACCGAATACAGGCCCACATCAAAAGCAATGCAAAACTCCAGTATTGCTGCGGCAGTAAATTGGTCAAGCCGCACGGCCAATTAGTATTGTTCGGCTTCACACATTGCTGCGCTTCCACCTGCAACCTATCAACCTCGTAGTCTACGAGGGGCCTTTAGGTAGGTTAACCCTACGGGATATCTAGTTTTGGAGTGGGCTTGACGCTTAGATGCTTTCAGCGTTTATCCCTTCCGAACGTAGCTACCCAGCGGTGCTCCTGGCGGAACAACTGGTAGACCAGAGGTCCGTCCAACCCGGTCCTCTCGTACTAGGGTCAGATCTCCTCAAATATCCTACACCCACGGCGGATAGGGACCGAACTGTCTCACGACGTTCTGAACCCAGCTCGCGTAGCGTTTTAATTGGCGAACAGCCAAACCCTTGGGACCTTCTCCAGCCCCAGGATACGCTGAGCCGACATCGAGGTGCCAAACTGCCCCGTCGCTATGGGCGCTTGGGGGCAATAAGCCTGTTATCCCCGGAGTACCTTTTATCCGTTGAGCTTCGGCGCTTCCACACGCAACCGTCGGATCACTAAGCCCTGCTTTCGCACCTGCTCGACTTGTAGGTCTCGCAGTTAAGCTCCCTGTATGCCTTTACACTCTACGCGCGATTACCGACCGCGCTGAGGGAACCATTGGGCGCCTCCGTTACTCTTTAGGAGGCAACCGCCCCAGTTAAACTACCCACTTGGCACTGTCTCCGATCCTGATCAAAGGATCAAGGTTAGAACTTTAACAAGGCAAGGGTGGTATTTCAAGGTCGACTCCACGAAAACTGGCGTTCCCGTTTCATAGCCTCCCACCTATCCTACACGTGCAGTGTCAAAATCCAATACCAAGCTGTAGTAAAGGTTCACGGGGTCTTTCTGTCCTGCCGCGGGTATCCGGCATCTTCACCGGAACTACAATTTCACCGAGTCCCTCGTTGAGACAGTGGCCAAGTCGTTACACGATTCGTGCAGGTCGGTTTTTAGCCGACGAGGAATTTCGCTACCTTAGGATCGTTATAGTTACGACCGCCGTTTACTGGAGCTTCGATTCAAAGCTTCGCTCCCGAAGGAGCTAACTAATCCTCTTAACTTACCAGCACCGGGCACGTGTCAGTCCCTATACATAGCCTTGCGGCTTAGCAGAGACCTGTGTTTTTGGTAAACAGTCGCCCAGCCCGTTTCTCTGCGGCCCCTTTGGGCTCCACCCGCGAGGGGCTTCACCTACTGAGGGCATCCCATCTTCCGAAGTTACGGGATCATTTTGCCGAATTCCTTAACGAGGGTTCACTCGCGCACCTTTGGATACTCTCCTCATCTACCTGTGTTGGTTTGCGGTACGGGCACCTACAGAACTCACATAGAGGTTTTTCTAGGCAGCATGATTAGGGTCAGTTTATGCCGTTAGACGGCTCCCCATCGCTTCTCGGGGTAACGGCCATCCGGATTTACCTGGTTGGCCCCCCCTACGAGCTTAGACCAGCATTTCCAGTCGCTGGCTGACCTTTCACTTCTGCGTCACCCCATAGCTCGAACGCTCTGTAAGTGGTACAGGAATATTTAGCCTGTTTTCCATCGCCTACGCCTTTCGGCCTCAGCTTAGGTCCCGACTAACCCCAGGAGGACGAGCCTAGCCCAGGAAACCTTAGATTTTCGGTGAGCGGGATTCTCACCCGCTTTATCGCTACTCATGCCGACATAATCACTTCCATCTCGTCCAGCGAACCTTACGGTTCGCCTTCAGCCTACTATGGAACGCTCCCCTACCAATCCGCACTTCGCGAACGAAGTGCGAAGTCCGCAGCTTCGGTGGTAAGCTTAGCCCCGGTACATTGTCGGCGCGAGACCACTTGACTAGTGAACTATTACGTACTCTTTAAATGGTGGCTGTTTCTAAGCCAACATCCTAGCTGTCTCAGCAATCTCACATCCTTTTGATCACTTAGCTTACACTTAGGGACCTTAGCTGGCGATCTGGGTTGTTTCCCTCTCGCGTACGGAGTTTATCCCTCGCACGCTGACTCCCTTGCAACAAGTCAATGGCATTCGGAGTTTGGTTCGGTTTGGTAAGCGGGTAAGCCCCCTAGCCGATCCAGTGCTCTACCTCCACGACTCTTTTACAAAAGGCTAGCCCTAAAGCTATTTCGGGGAGAACCAGCTATCTCCAGGTTTGATTGGCCTTTCACCCCTACCCACAGCTCATCCGAGAACTTTTCAACGTTCGGCGGTTCGGACCTCCACGAGATTTTACTCCCGTTTCATCCTGGCCATGGGTAGATCACCTGGCTTCGGGTCTACTGCATGCAACTGAACGCCCTATTCAGACTCGCTTTCGCTACGGCTCCTTCACTGAGTGAATTAACCTTGCTGCATACAAGTAACTCGTCGGCTCATTATGCAAAAGGCACGCCGTCAGGGGACAAGCCCCCTCCGACTGCTTGTAAGCGTACGGTTTCAGGTACTATTTCACTCTCCTTCTCGGAGTACTTTTCACCTTTCCCTCACCGGTACTAGTGCGCTATCGGTCACGAGAGAGTATTTAGCCTTGGAGAGTGGTCTCCCCAGCTTCCCACAGGGTTTCCCGTGCCCCGTGGTACTCGGGAACGTCATAGGGAAGTCGACTACCATTTCGCCTACAGGACTATCACCTTCTATGGTAGAACTTTCCAGAACACTTCGACTATGGTGTCGATTGGTAACTTCCCGCCAAGTCAGCACTCTTGACAAATGACGCCCCACAACCCCGCCTATACAACGCGTGCTGGCTTTAACATACAGACAGTTTGGGCTGTTCCCCGTTCGTTCGCCACTACTAGGGGAATCGCGGTTGCTTTCTGTTCCTAGGGGTACTTAGATGGTTCAGTTCCCCCCGTTTGCTCCGCTCGGACTATGTGTTCATCCGAGGGTAGTGCAGCATGACCTGCACTAGGTTACCCCATTCGGAAATCCCCGGATCAAAAGTTATTTGCACCTCCCCGAGGCTTATCGCAGCTTATCACGTCCTTCATCGCCTTCTCGTGCCAAGGCATCCACCGTACGCCCTTTGTAGCTTGACCAAAAATCACTGTCACAACACTACTAGAGGTAATGCATCGCGGTGTCTCGAATAGTAAGCACATAACGCGCTTCCACTCGGTAAACCTTAGATTATTACTGATGTGAACCTGTATTCGATTGTCAAAGAGCAAAAGCCTGAATGGTGGGGGTAGGTGGAATTGAACCACCGACCTCACGCTTATCAGGCGTGCGCTCTAACCACCTGAGCTATACCCCCGAAAATCGAATAACGCACATGAGGGCAGGTCAAAGAGTAAAAACATTGACCTAGGCAGATAATGTCAGGAGTCTAAAACTCCCAATAATCCCCTTAGAAAGGAGGTGATCCAGCCGCACCTTCCGGTACGGCTACCTTGTTACGACTTAGCTCGAATCGACAACTCCACCTTCGGCACTTCCCTCCTTGCGGTTAGGATCGCGACTTCAGGTGTTTCCGTCTTTCCTAGCTTGACGGGCGGTGTGTACAAGACCCGGGAACGTATTCACCGCGGCATGCTGATCCGCGATTACTAGCAATTCCAGATTCATGGAGTCGAGTTGCAGACTCCAATCCTAACTGAGACTGGTTTTTTGGGATTGGCTCCACCTCGCGGTATCGCAGCCCTTTGTACCAGCCATTGTAGCACGTTTGCAGCCCAGGACGTAAGAGCCATGATGACTTGACGTCATCCCCACCTTCCTCCTGCTTATCACAGGCTGTCTCCTTAGAGTTCCCAGCATTACCTGATGGCAACTAAGGACAGGGGTTGCGCTCGTTGCGGGACTTAACCCAACATCTCACGACACGAGCTGACGACAGCCATGCAGCACCTGTCTCGAGGTTCCCGAAGGCACCCTCCTGTTTCCAAGAGGTTCCTCGGATGTCAAGCCCTGGTAAGGTTCTTCGCGTTGCATCGAATTGAGCAACATGCTCCACTGCTTGTGCGGGTCCCCGTCAATTCCTTTGAGTTTCAGCCTTGCGGCCGTACTCCCCAGGCGGGGTACTTAATGCGTTAGCTACGGCACTGAGGGGGTCAATGTCCCCCAACACCTAGTACCCATCGTTTACGGCTAAGACTACCAGGGTATCTAATCCTGTTTGCTCCCTTAGCTTTCGCACCTCAGCGTCAGTACCAGCCCAGGAATCCGCCTTCGCCACTGATGTTCTCCCAGATATCTACGCATTCCACCGCTACACCTGGGATTCCGATTCCCTCTGCTGGACTCAAGGTGTGCAGTTTCGGCTGCAGTTCTCTGGTTGAGCCAGAGGATTTCACAACCGACTTGCATACCCGCCTACGTGCCCTTTACGCCCAGTAAATCCGAACAACGCTCGCTCCCTACGTATTACCGCGGCTGCTGGCACGTAGTTAGCCGGAGCTTCCTCTGAAGGTACCGTCAAGCAACGAGCGGTATTAACGCCCGCGCCTTCTTCCCTTCTGACAGGAGTTTACACCCCGAGGGGCTTCATCCTCCACGTGGTGTCGCTGCATCCGCCTTTCGGCGATTGTGCAAATTTCTAGACTGCTGGCTCCCTTAGGAGACTGGCCCTTATCTCAGTGCCAGTGTGGCCGTTCACCCTCTCAGGCCGGCTACGCATCGTCGCCTTGGTAGGCCATTACCCTACCAACAAGCTAATACGACGCGGGCCCATCCCTAGGCGGCAGCTTACAAGTAGAGGCCACCTTTAAAAACGAGTCATCAACTCGCCTTGTCATTCGGTATTAGCACTTCGTTGGAAGTGTTATCCCCAACCCAAGGGCAGGTTGCCCACGTGTTGCTCACCCGTTCGCCACTGTACTCGTCACCCGAAGATGACTTTCTCGTTCGACTTGCATGACTAAGACACACCACAAGCGTTAGTTCTGAGCCAGGATCAAACTCTCCGTGAGAAAAATTTGATGTACTACTTTTTGTAAATCCAAGCTCTCCGACGCTGGACCCTCATGTACGTTATTCGATTTTCAAAGATCAATCGCTCAAGTATCGAGCGGCCTTATAATATGAGACACAACTATCTTTTTGTCAACTTTTTGCCAAAAAAAAATAGCGGCACTAACGATAGAACCGATACAACGCCCACATATCAACCCCAGCTAGCAGCCCCCTTCAATTCGCCCTGCCTTTCTATGGCAATGCGCTCTAAGTAGCCGCTGCGACGATAGGCATCTAGAGGATTAGCCTCGGCTCCCAGCTCTTGGCGCACAAGAGCCAACAAGGGCCGCACATCCGTGTCATAGGCATTGCGCAAAATTTCTTCGCATGATACTACGTCGTCCTCCGCCTGGGCCTCAGCTAGTGCCGTGCGGTCAACCAGCAATGCACGGGCATAAGCCGTCTGGATATTGAGCACCGACTGGATCATCGCCTCAACTTTGGGCTTGATAATATGGCTTTGGTCGATCATGTAGGCGATATTCGCCGCTGCCGCACCGCGCCGCTCAGCGTTGAGAATCTCGTGGTAAATCAGAAAAACCTCATAGAGGTTGACCGACCCGGTGGTCACATCATCATCGGCATATTTGCGGTTGTTGAAGTGAAAACCACCCATCCGTCCTTCGTCGAGGAGCAAGGCCACGATGTGCTCAATATTGGTGGAAAGAGGATGGTGCCCTAGATCAACCAGCACTTCGGCCTGCGGCCCGGCCTTAATGGCGAAATTTAGCGCCATACCCCAGTCGGCAATGTCCGTGTGGTAAAATGCCGGCTCGAAGAATTTGTATTCAATGAGCATCCGCGTCCCTTCGGGCAGCATGGCGTGCGTCTCCCTCAGACATTCTTCAAATCGCCGCTTGCGTGCAATGATATCGTCTTGGCCCGGGTAGTTCGTACCGTCGGCAAACCAAAGGCTCAGTACGGTGGACCCTGTCTGCTGCATGATATCCACGCACTCGTGCATGTGATCAAGCGCTTTGCGACGCACGGCCGGATCCCGATGGCCAAAACTGCCTAATTTGTATTCGGGCTCTTGGAAGACATTGGGATTAATTGCCCCAATGCACACGCCCAATTCCGCCGCTTCTTGCCCCAGAGCGTCGTAGTCATCCACTTTATCCCACGGGATGTGCAAAGCCACGCCGGGACAGACACCCGTCACCTTGTGCACTTGGGCCGCATCGGAAAGCCGCTCGTGGACATCGCGAGCGGCACCGGGCTGTTTGAAAACGCCAAAGCGCGTCCCAGAATTGCCATATCCCCAAGAGGGCGTCTCGATCTCTTGGGCTTTGAGTTTGGCTTTGACGTCTTCGACTTCGACCCCTTGACTTGAGAGCATCTCGGCTAAAGCTGCGAATTGGTCCTCTATACTGTGCTGTGGGATTCCCATTCTACCTCTCCTCTAACTATTGGGCTTAGCAGGTCAAGTCGGTACATCGAGACGGTAGTTACACGCAACCGCTGCGGCCTGCTCCCGTCTCACCCTTAGGCGTTCTGCAGAACTTGTAGCTGGAGTTCGAGGTTGCGCAACCCAACTTCGCCGGATACAAGCGGCGTTATTTCGGACTGTATTGCCGCCTCGGTAAACCGGGCGATGAGTAGCGACATAAAATCATCTCCGACCAGCTCTGATTCACTCGTGCTGAGCACTGAACAATAAGTCCCGTCGGGCGCAGGTCGCCCCGTGCAATCGACCAAAAAGCCATTAACGCCGAACCGCCGCAGGGGTTGGCCCTCGTGCAAATCGCGGACGATAATTTCGCAACGACAACTTTCTGACGAGCCGGCAAAACTGAAACAGGACCGCACTCCCCCGCTCCCCGACACCACCTGTAGCGACTCAGGCTCAATGACCCCGTCGGGCATCCAAGCCAATAGCATACTCAAAGGATGGGGAGCCATATCGATCCACACCTCTGCGGCGCTGCGGCGACGCCCCCGCGCCAAGGTTTCCATTTCCGCGTAAAAAGATTCTACGGTTGTGAGTGCCCCACGGGCCTCCTCGTATAGCCGCCGGTAGTTGGGCAGCACGGCAGCGTATTGAGTACAAACGCCCAAGTGCAGATTGGTTTGCTGCGCCAAATCAACCAAGGTCCGCGCCTGCATCTGCGTCTGCTTTGGCCCATCCGAATGCCAGACTAAAGGCTTTTCGCAGAGGACATGACAACCCCGTTCAAGAGCGCATTTGACGCAGGCGAAATGGGCTTCGTTCGGCAGACAGACATCAACCACATCGGGCGTTTCTTCGCTCAGCAGCCGGTCCAAGTCCCAATAGCCTTGGCCCGAAAAGGGAAAAATATCGCGTAGAACGCGCCCTGTGGCAGCAGCACTTTCCCGACTGCGGCCCAAAAAGCCAACCACTTGCGCACCGGCGCGGTGGAACCACTTGGCGTGATGCTTGCCAATGCCGCTGGCACCGGCGATGGCGACGCGCAGGGCCCTTTCCATTTCTCCTCCAATGCAAAAAGAGCCGACAGCCCATCTGTCGGCTCTCCTAAGCAGGGCCAGTGGCCTCTAGCTTTTAGATTACTTCTTCCGCGGTGACAGCTTGGCCTCCTGAGCGCGTTGCTTCAAGCGCTTTTTGCGCCGCTGCCGCCGACTCCTCAATTCCTTATCTCTCATTCTACCTTTACTCGACCCCATCTATATATCCTCCTTAAGAATAAGAAGCGGTTGTCGGCAATATATTCGGCGATACCACCAAGGTCAAGCGAGGATCATCCGCAAAAGAGCCATACGCACGTACAGCCCGTTGTGGGCTTGGCGAAAATAGGCCGCCCGCGAGTCCGCGTCCACTTCTGGGTCAATCTCATCGACGCGCGGCAACGGATGCATGACAACAGCGTGTTCCTGCATACAGTTCATCACCGAGCGATCGACAATGTACTTGCCCCTCGCCTGCTCGTATTCTCCAGTGTGGTCGCCAAAGCGCTCCTTTTGGATGCGCGTCTGATAGACGACATCGGCCTGCCTCGCCACTTCATGGAGGTCGTCCACCTCCTCGAAAGGAACCTGGTGCCGCTGCAAATACTCCTTTATATCGTCCTTCATCCTCACTATCTCAGGCGCGACAAAGTACATCTTAACGCCCTCGTATTTGGCCAACAGATAACACAGCGAACGCACCGTCCGTCCATTGGCCAAATCCCCCACCAGCGCAATGGTAATTTTTTCGAGGCGACCGATCTCGCGCTGAATAGTAAAGAGATCCAAGAGGGCTTGGGTCGGGTGCTGCCCGGCCCCGTCGCCGGCGTTGATTATCGGGATGCCGGCGACAGCAGCAGCTCGGTTGCTAGCCCCGCTTTCGTAGTGTCGTAACACGATCACGTCCGAGTACCCGGCAACGACGCGAATGGTGTCCTCAAGGGTCTCGCCCTTAGCAGCCGAAGAAAATTCCTGCGCGCTCTCGGTTGTAATGACATCCCCACCCAACCGCGTCATCGCCGACTCAAAGGACAGCCGCGTCCGCGTACTAGGCTCGTAGAACAGCGTCGCCATGACCCGGCGATTGAGGATATTGGATCCGTAGTGCTGAACTACTTGCTCCATCTCTTGGGCCGTGGAGAAAATGGCGTCTATCAAGTCTAGGTCGAATTGCTGCGCTTCGAGGACGTGATAAAGGCGATCCATCAGATGCTCCTCAACGACCTTCCCGTTCTCCCAAGACCGCCATAATCTCCGCCTCTGCCGCTACTTCCTCTCCCACCATTGCTCGTCCCTGCAACTTACAGGATGCGCCCCGCTGCCTGAGTACCTTTAGCTCTAGCCGCAATTGATCCCCCGGCACGACCGGGCGGCGAAATTTGCAGCGATCAATCCCAGCAAAAAAAGGCACCTTGGATTCGGGGTTCTCCACGCCGCTCAGCATCATTGCACAACCCGCTTGCGCCAGTGCCTCGACGATCAGCACTCCGGGCATGACCGGATAATCGGGAAAATGCCCTTGGAAAAACGATTCGTTGGCCGTCACATTCTTTAAGGCCACGACGCGTTCCCCAGGTTCCAATTCGAGGATGCGGTCGATGAGCAGCAGCGGATAGCGGTGCGGCAATAAGTCGAGAATTTCCGTTAAATTCACTCCTGCTCCTCTTCTTTTTCCTTCTCCATCAGTTCCAGTAACTGCTCGGTTAGATCGTACTCTTTCTTGGCAAAAACCAACCCACTCGAAGGCGCGGCGGCGTCAAAAATAAAGTCGTAGCCCTTTTCCTCGGCCATGCCCTGAATGGCATCGTTGATTTTTGTAAAAATCGGCTCGGAAAGCTCGATATTCTTGCGCATTAGCTCGCCTTCGGGGCCGAACTTCTCTTGGGTGAATTGATTGAGTTGCTGCATTTTGGTCTCGAACTCAGCCTGTAGTTCCGCCTTTTTCGCCTCGCTCAACAGCAATTCCTGCCGCCGAAAATCCTCTTGCAGCTTAAGCAGCTGGGCCTCGCGGTCCTTGGCTTGGTTCTCGTAGTCTTGGCGTAGCTGATCCAACGTGCGCTGCGCATCCCGGAATTCGGGCAGGCGCTCTTTGAGCACTTCCGAATCAATGTAGCCTATTTTCAACTGAGCCGAGACACTTGTGGCGCAACAAGCCACGATGAGGGCGGACAATAGGGCGCGTTTCATATCTACTCCTCTTTATGGACGAGAATCAATGGGATTGAAGTTGCGTTCATTTCTTAATTCAACTGTGCTACTCTCGCTGCAACGGGTGTCAGACTACTATTTGATCTGCACCTTGATCTTGGATTGCTTGCGCCGCCTCAACGAGAGACCACCAAAGCCGCTGATAACGGCAATGTAAAACCCAACATCGTACCACCAGCCTGTGTTTTGCGGTTCATAGAGGCGGATGTCCGAGTTAAATAATCCCCAGATGAGCGATATGGGAGCGATCCAACCGTGCCAGATTCCCCAGAAAAACCCGGCGGGATTCGCTTCAGTGTGTTTCCCGTCGCCAGGGACACACCCGGCAAGAGCAATCAAAACGATCAAGCCAAGTATGCAGATCAACTGTTTGGTCATAGCAAATCCTGCATCGATCCGTTCTTCTGGCATCCTAAGTAAATTGTATAAGATACGACTTGGCAGAATTTTGTGAAACAGCGGACATAACAAGGCCCAAGATGCCAGACGACATCTTGGGCTTCGTCTTATGCCCTGAGATCAGAGCCTAGTAAAACTGCGGGCCGAACTGAAAGTGGGTCTTCCAGCCAGCCGGCGTGCCATCGATATCCTTGCGGTCAAAACCATAGCCGAAGTCGAAGCCGATCATCCCCAGCATCGGCGTCTGGACGCGAAAGCCAAAGCCCAGCGAACGCTTGAGGTCCAAAGGATTAAGCTCGGGAATCGTCGCCCAAGCGTTACCCGCGTCCGCGAAGAGGATGCCGTACACTTGCTGCTCGGCTATCGGAAAACGGTACTCTAAATTCAGCACCATCATCGAGCGGCCGCCAAGGGGGATCCCGCTGGCCTTGTCCCTCGGGCCCAAAGAGTAATCTGGATAGCCTCGGACCTGTCCGTCCCAGTAATCAATACCGCCTGGAGTAAACAGATCATAGTACGAAATGAGGCTGTCGTCCTCGTCGGAAAAACCATCTATAACCGCGACTTTGGTCTCCAAACTCCAGACGAACTTCCACCAACTCGGCCGGTAATAGTTGAAATTCACTTCGTGGTTGTGGAAGTCCACATCGCCAGCCACGATCGAAGTCGCGACCGATGGAGTGTAGCTAAAAACCGTCCCCTTGGTCGGAAACTCGGCCCGATCGCGCGTATCGCGCGTGTATATCAACTCAAAACGGCTCGTAAGCCGATCTTGGTAGCGAAGATCGTTTGCCAATGGAGCGTTGCCGTCGGCAAAGTCGGAATAGCCTTGGCTATAGAGGCGATAGCCCAGCGAAAGGCTGGAATTAGCCGGCTTCTTCAACCGTCGCCCCACGCGCACATTGATCGACTTGCGATTGGATTTCCAGAGGATATCGCTATTGTTTAGCCGATAGTTGGAGCTCCGGTAGTCGTAGTAGTGGAGGTTTTGCGTATAAGCGCGCGCCGACAAACTGGTCGGGGTATCGAAGAGCCACGGCTCGGTAAAACCGACTAGGAACTGCTCGCGCCGAGTGCCGAACTCCCAGTTAAAGTCCAGACTTTGACCCATGCCGCGGAAGTTGGGAATCTGCAAGCCGATTTGGCCTACCATCTTGTCGCGGTCCGAATACCCCGCTCCCACAGACGCTTGCCCAGTCTGCCGCTCATCGACGTTAAACACCATATCCACCAGCCGCTCGCCCTCGCCGGTGCTGTATTGGGGCTGGATTTGCACATCTTTGAAGAAGTTCAACAGCATTATGCGCCGCTGACTTTCTTGAACGAGATTTTGCTGATAAATATCGCCCGGACGCAATTCGATCTCGCGCCGGATCACCTTCT
>JAJDVZ010000026.1:0-95593 GCA_022825835.1 Candidatus Latescibacterota bacterium | reverse complement strand
GCCTCGACAGCGTGCTGGTGAGAGCCAACCCGTCCGGCTCCGATCTAGCCCTAGAGGTCTCCGGCGGCCAACAGGTACCCACCAGAGACTTCTGTCCAGCCGAAGGCAACGATAGGCCCTCAAGTGGCCGCCGAGATGGCTGGAACCTGCATGTAAAAGCCTGCCAAGCAGGACAAACAAAGATCCTGCTCATCGACTACGACACCGGCGAAGTCGTGCAGGAATATGAGGTCAACGTCGAGGCCTCCACCAGCGCAGTGGCCTCGACTGTGCTCAATCCAAGCTATCCCAACCCCTTTAACAGCGAGACGGTTCTTTCTTATACGTTGCCCACCGCCTCGGCTATTCGCTTGGAGGTTTTTACCCTGAGCGGCCAACGCGTGGCGGTTCTGCACGAGGGGTTTCAAGCGGCGGGCTATCACACGGTAGCGATGGACGCCTCGGATTTAGCCAGCGGCGTTTATCTGTATCGGTTGAGCACCCCCGAAGGTCGTTTTACCCAAAAATTTACCCTGCTGAGGTAAACGAGCGGAGGATGCTGATAGCCGCATAAGAGTGTGGGTACTCGTCGCGGTGCTCCCTAGGGACGCGACAGGGGACCGCTGGCCGGTTTTGCTACCGAATTGGCTTCCGGCTGGCGGTCGCCGCTCAGATGGAGCAACCAATGAACGCATGTATTCGCTCGACTCTGCGCCATGCGCGGAGAACTTGCCTGATGAGTCTAGTCGGTTCGCAAGTTCCACTGGCTGCTGCAACACTCGCGGCGCACACACATGACTCGGCGAGGGCTTTCACCTCTTAACCACGTCGGTGTGACCGACGTACAGAAAGGCTATTAATGAAACGGCATTGCCTCACATTGTATCCTTTTTTCGCATTAATCTACCTGATTCTTTCGCCACTGACAGTCGTCCATGCTGCGCCCTCGCCCGCCGACAGCGTACATTTCTGTGCGCCGTTCGATTACGAGCAGTGGCGGCGCGATCATCCCCGGCCTGCTGGCAAGCGGCTGGCCGATCTGGACGTGGGTGAACCACGCACGGTGCGGATGATCTACTTTTTGCCCAACGACCGGCCGTATCGCGCAGCAGCAGTCGATACGATGAAAACGAGGATGCGCCAAATGCAGGACTTTTTTGCTGAACAGATGAAAGCGAACAGACAAGGCAACACAACCTTTCGCTTTGAAACGGATGCTGCGGGCGAGCCGCTGGTGCATCGCGTCGATGGGAGACGCTCCACTCGCTACTATAATGACCGCAACACGGTTGATAAAGTACTCGAAGAGCTCGCCCCCGTCTTCGATATAGAGGAGAATGTCTATTATATCGCTATTGACAACGGTAACGACTCAATTTATGCAGGCGACTTTTTGGCCGGAGGAGTCGGAAGCCGATGGGGAAAAAATGGGGGATTCGGGATGGTTCCTATCGGTACAAATTTCGGAACGGTTGCCCACGAACTGGGCCATGCCTTCGGCTTGGAGCACGACTTCCGCGACGATACCTATGTGATGTCGTATGGCTTTGTGCCGGATTGGTTGGTGTCAGCCAAGCAGCGGTTGTCTGCCTGCAATGCTGAATTCTTGGTTGTGCATCCTTACTTCAATGCCAATATCCCGATTGAAGAGGGATCGTGGCCCACCTTTGAAGAAAGAACTTCGTCTCCTATACAGACAGCAGGCGCAACAAGCATTCCTGTCCGAGCCAAAGTCCGGGATCCAGACGAGTTGCATCAAGCAATTCTGTTCGCTATAACATCAGCCCTCCATCCTGCCGAGGGATGGCTTGAGGTGAAGGCGTGTCGTGGGTTGGAGGGTAGAAGAAATCCCGTCGTTGAATTCGATTATGACGGCACAATTCCATCCGTTCTAGAATCGGATTTTAACACTTTTGAGACACAGGAAGTGGTATTAGGAGTCGTGGATGCTTTAGGTGACTATGGTTATTCTGAGCTTTTTGAACTCGTCAACAATGAGTTCAAAGGACCGATCTTCACGTTTACCCCTGTCGATTATACGTTTCTTTCTCCGGTGGTTTTTTCCTCCGACGGACGGCTGTTGGCTTTAGAATCATCTTATGAAAATGACAAGCTTAAGCTGCTGGACGTGACGACGGGCAGAGCCATCGCCACCCTTCCTTCGTGGGGTCCTGTTAGGCGTTGGACTTGGGCTTTATCTCCCGACGGCAGGCTGCTGGCTTTAGAGGGACCGAATCGCACGATTGTGCTGTGGGACATATCGAGTAGGAAGCAGCATGTTGCCACGGCTCCCGCGCATCAGCAGCGAGATGAATACTTACCTGATGAGTCTGTGGTTCGTTCTTTGGCCTTTTCCCCCGACGGCAAGCTGCTGGCTTCGGGGGGAAGGCTGGATTACTTGGTTAAGTTGTGGGACGTAGCGAGCGGGAAGCATGTCGCCACCTTTTCCGCGGATAAAGGCAGTATAACATCCTTGGCCTTTTCCCCCGACGGCAAGCTGCTGGCTTCGTATGATCCGGGGGGTACGGTTGTGTTGTATGATGTGGCGAGCAGGAAGCGTATCGCCGAGATCGACGCGCACGAAGGAGCTTCTGTGGCTGCTGGTAATGAAGTGGCTTTTTCCCCTGACGGCAAGCTATTGGCTACGGGAGGGACAAGGTGGACGATTGAGGAGGTGGAGGAATACACGGAGGTTAAGCTGTGGGACGTAGCGAGCAGAGAACCTGTCGCCATCCTTGTCGGGGGCGTTCCTGTGTCCTTTTCTCCCGACGGCAGGCTGCTGGCTTCGGCTTCGCCGACGAATACGAAATGGTTTGATATAGATGGTCTGGAGGGAGGGGTAAGGCAAGGGGAGAATTATGGGGGTCATACGATTAAGCTGTGGGATGTGGCGACGCGCAAAGCCGTCGCTACTTTTCCTCCGGGGAATAGGATAACGGGAGTGTCCTTTTCTCCTGACGGTAGGCTGTTGGCAGACCAAGCGAATTGGCTGATACGGCAGTTTGATATTTCTGAGTGGATCGGCGAGCAGGCGACAACCACCGTCGAGCAGGCCGTGCCTCACACTTTGGCAAAAGTCTCCGGCGATGAACAAGAAGGCACGGTCGGCGCGGCTTTGGCCAAGCCTTTCGTCGTTTCCGTGTTGGATCAAGAAGGGGCGGCCTTTGCCGGGGCGGTCGTCTCCTTTTCGGTCACGGTCGGTGGAGGGACGCTGTCGGCTACCACCGCCACCACCGATGCCAGCGGCCGAGCCAGAAGCACACTGACGCTGGGCGACGACCCAGGTACCAACACCGTTACGGCTACCGTTGAGGGGCTTGAACCCGAAACCTTTACCGCCATCGGTCAAGCGACGACCGATTCCGACGGCGAAGAGGCTGATGACGAAGAGGCTGATGGCGAGGATCAACAGGAGTCCGAGGAGACGCCAACGACCGCAGTTGAGCTTAAAGGCATCGCCGCAAGCCATGATTCGATCCGCGAGGACGGGCCGGCCACGACCATCACAGTGACCGTGACGTTGGATAGAGCCGCTGCGACGGACGAGATGATCACGCTCGCCCTTGTCTCTCCATTAGTAGGCAAGCCGGCCCAGCGCGGCGAGGACTTCGACGCGACATTTCCAGAAACCCTCACCATTGCCAAAGGCCAAAGAACGGGGACAGCGCAGCTTACTCTGACGCCCAAGGACAACGCGACAGCCGATGGCGATAAGGCCTTCGCCGTGCAGGCTACTTCGTCAAGTGGACACGCCGCTTTGGTCAATATCAAAATCATCGGCAATGATTCGGCCATCGAGCCCCAAGCACGGCTGACACCCAATCCGGCTGAGGTCGAATTCTCGACCGACGATCCGGCGTGGAAAACTTTTACCGTCCACACCAGCCTCGACAGCGTGCTGGTGCGAGCCAACCCGCCCGGCTCCGATCCGGCTATAGAGGTCTCCGGCGGCCAACAGGTACCCACCAGAGACTTCTGTCCAGCCGAAGGTAACGATAGACCCTCAAGCGGCCGCCGAGATGGCTGGAACCTGCATGTAAAAGCCTGCCAAGCAGGACAAACAAAAATCCTGCTCATTGACTACGGTACCGGCGAAGTCGTGCAGGAATATGAGGTCAACGTCGAGGTCTCCACCAGCGCAGTGGCCTCGACTGTGCTCAATCCAAGCTATCCCAACCCCTTTAACAGCGAGACGGTTCTTTCCTATACGTTGCCCACCGCCTCGGCTATTCGCTTGGAGGTCTTTACCCTGAGCGGCCAACGCGTGGCGGTTCTGCACGAGGGGTTTCAAGCGGCGGGCTATCACACGGTAGCGATGGATGCTTCGGATTTAGCCAGCGGCGTTTATCTGTATCGGTTGAGCACCCCCGAAGGTCGTTTTACCCAAAAATTTACCCTGCTGAGGTAAACGAGCGGAGGCTGCTGATAGCCGCATAAGAGTGTGGGTACTCGTCGCGGTGCTCCCTAGGGACGCGACAGGGGACCGCTGGCCGGTTTTGCTACCAAATCGGCTTCCGGCTGGCGGTCGCCGCTCTACAGGAGGCGTGGCCCAAGCCAAACCGGGCCGAAGACGAGACGGTTTTGACGCGCAAGCTCACCCGGCTGCGTTGACGTCGATTCGCTCTACAAATCGTTTGAGGCGGACCGCCGGTAGCCTTTTCAGCCGCTGATTGAGCGGATCGACTTCAATGCCGACTGATTCGAGAGCCGTTACCCCGAGTAGCGGCTCGGCGTCCGCGTCGCCAAAGATAATCGTCCCGCCGACAAAGTCGCCCATGAATTCGATGTCCGCGCTCGTGACGTCGAGTTTGAGTTCGGACCCATTGGCCAGTTCATACGTCCGCTGGCCTTTCGGCTTGAGGCCGATGGCTTCGAGGTGCTGCTTGGGCACGAGACAGTCCGTCGCGCCGGTATCCACCAGAAAAAGCCCTTCCCAAGTGCGGTCCGGCTCGGCCGGGTTGCGAATCGTTACAGTGACGTGCGTTGCTCCCATGGCAAAATCCTTTCTTTTAGCCTTTTCCCCACTGCTGGCTAGAATTTTCGAGACGACACCCATAATGTCAACAGCATCCTTTGGACAACAAACTCAAGGAAGGCGACACGCGAGCTCTCTACTGCCAGAGCGGCTCCCCGTCCTCCAGCGTACTCTGCAAAAACGCTTCGTTCAGCTCCACTCCCAACCCCGGCTTCTCGCTCAACACCACGTGCCCTTCCTGAATCACCGGCTCGTCAGCGAGTACCACGTCATTCCAAGTCGGATCGTCGTAGCGATGGAACTCCAAGGCGAGGAAATTGGGCACGCTAGCGCAGACGTGGGCGTCCCCCACGGTGCTCAAGGCGCTGGAGTTGTTGTGCGGGGCAAAGGGGATGTAGTAGGTCTCGGCCATGTTGGCGATCTTGCGACACTCGGATAGGCCGCCGCACTTGGAAATGTCGGGCATGATAATATCGACCGCCTGCTGTTCGAGCATGTCGCGGAAACCGTAGCGCAGGTAGGCGTTTTCACCAGCGCAGATCGGGGTGCGGGTCGAGTCGGTGATGCGCTTGAGGGCGTCGATATTCTCGGGCGGCACCGGCTCTTCGAGCCACATCAGATTCAGACCCTCGAGCGCGTGGGCGAACTTCATCCCAGCGGTGGCGTCGTAGCGCCCGTGCAGGTCAATAGCCAGGTCCATGTGGGGGCCGACGGCCTCGCGAATCTGGTGCGCTTGATCGACCAGATCCTCCAACTCGGCAGGGGCCACCGACCAGTTCCAAGGATCGAGCTTTTCCGGGTGGCCCGCGTCGTCGAGATCGAACTTTATCGCAGTGAAGCCTTTTGCGCGTGCGTCCTCGGCGCGCTCTTTGTAGTCCTCATGGGCGCTATCGACATACAGGCGCACCCGGTCGCGGAATTTGCCGCCCAAGAGCCGGTAAACGGGTACGCCTTGGGCCTTGCCAGCCAAGTCCCACAGCGCGACCTCAAGGCCAGTCAGCGCCGAAATCGCCAGGCCCGACATGCCACCGCGGAAGATGTAGCTGCGGCGGATACCTTCAAAAAGCGCATCGACATCGCGCGGGTCCTGGCCGATGAGCTGGGCGGCCATGGTCTGGGTGGAGCCGCGCCAGCCGCCATCGACGTGGCTGGCCTCGCCAGTGCCGTAGATGCCCTCGTCGGTATGGATGCGGACGTAGTGGTAGTGGTAGCGGTTTACGCGCACTTCAGCGGTTTTGACTTCTGTGATCTTCAATGGAATCCCTTCCTTTTATATGTGTAGTTGACCGATTGCGCGCGTGGCCGCGTCGCAGTACCAGAGCACGCCCTCGTGGATGGTCAGCCCGTGGACTTCGGTGGGGGCCTCGACGCGGACGACCTCCCAGATGCGCCCGTTTTCGGGATCGAGGCGGTTGATGGTGCCAGCCGAGGTGTCGGCGACCCAGAGGGTGCCGTCGTCCGCCCAAGCGAGGCCGTGAACCCGGAGGCCGGGGACGCGAAAGGAATGGACTTCTTCCCAAGTGCTGGCATCCATCACGTGGACGAATTGCGACGGCGGCGAGGCCACGTACACCTTGCCGTCCTTCCACTCTAAACCGTGAGCCCCCGTGACGCGGCCATTCTGCTGGTCGGCGACCCAAGCGACGACGCCATTGCCGGGCGAATCGAGCTTGGCGATGGTCTGGCCCGTAGCTGGGTCAAGGCGGGCGATCTTAAGTTCAAAGGTCGAGGCGATCCACATAGAGCCATCGCCGAGCGTAATGCCGCTGGAGTGTGCGGTGTCGGTCTGGGCTTCAAAGAGGACTTCGCCGCTTTCGTAGTCGAATTTGTAGACCTTGAGGTCCACTTGGTCGATGCACCAGAGGCCGTCGGGCGCGGCTTGCAGGCCGTTGGGCTGGGGTCCGGGGCATTTGAAACGCTCTTCAACGCGGGCGATCTGAACGGTCATAGGATGCTTTCTTTGCTAAGGGGTTGGGATTAGTAATCCGCAGATGGACGCAGATGGACGCAGAATAGTAGCCATAGAATGTTTTCGGGTTTAGGCCGACAGGCCCATGAGATAGTTCCAATTCTGGCGGCGGATGGCGCGCTCCTTGTAGTGGTCGCTCTGGGAGACGCCCAGCGGATTGGTGAAGTTGAGGATGTTGGTGACGTCCTCGGCCCGGTCGCGCTCGTTCCAGTCGGCGGGCTTGTTGGCCGCCTCTGGGTCGTGGTTCCAAGTGGGTGCGGTGTTATCCTGCGTGCGGCGGAAGAGGAACTTGATCATGTGGCGCTTGTGCGGCGAGCGGTTGGCCGCGGTGCCGTGCCAGAGATCGTAGTGCGTGAAGGCCACGGTACCGGCCTTGACCACGAGCGGCACTTGGCCGCGGATGTTGGTGTACGTGGCCATGCGGTCCGTCGGTGCGTTGCGGAACTGGGTGCCCGGGACGATGATCGTCGGTCCCATGTCGGGCGTGACGTCGGTCGGGTAGTACAATCCGAGGAAGCGGTTGAGCAGCACGTCGCGGTTGTTGAGGCCGTCTTGGTGCCAGTTCATGTGCGGGGAGTTCGGCTGCTTGCAGTGCCAGTGGCGATGCGACTGCACCTCGTAGTCCGGGCCGAGCAGGCTGACGAGCGCGCCTTTGACGGTCGGGTGGTCAAGCACTTGCCAGAGCTCGGGCACGGCTTCGGTGATGGCGTCGCCGGGGTTGTGGTCCAAAGCATCGAGTTGGGCAGCGATGGACTCGTTGAGCCCGGCGGGCAATTCCGGCTCGACAAGGTGGTAGCCGGTGACGAGGAAACGGGCCACCTCAGAGTCGCTGAGTAGATGCTCATTCATCGGCGATAACCTCCATTTTCTGCAGGATGAATTCATAGCCAATCACGTCCAACTCCCTGTCGTCGAACGGGGCCTGTAGGTGGGGGAATTGGACGATTTGCCAGCCGTCCACTACGGCGTCGTGTACGGTTGCGTAAGGCCAATCGGGCGTGGATTCCGCGTGGATTTCGGGCGCGAAGCCCGCGACCGGCTCGATGAGCGTTAGGCCGATGATACTGGACATGACGCTCGGGGTGCGCGCCTGCAAGTAGAGCAGGCGTTGGCGGGGTGCGTCCATTGGGGTTGAATCACTCCTGTAATGCAAATGTAGGGTGTGTACAGCGCGGCGCTTAATATAAAACGGTCGTGCTGTGCGGCCAATGACGCCACTTGATAACAGCTACCCTCTTCCTTAGCTTGCCCTGCCGCACGGAATTCCACTAAAGGAGAATCGAAAGATGCAGTACAAAATCTTGGGCCGCACGGGCGTCAAAGTGTCTTCCCTGTGCTACGGTACCATGGCCTTTGGCGGCGATGCGGACGAGGAGACCTCTGGGCAGATGTACCGCTACTGCCGCGAGTTGGGGATCAATTTCTTCGACTCGGCCAATGTCTATTCCAACGGGCGTTCCGAGGAGATATTGGGCCGCTTGATCCAAGGCGAGCGCGACGAGTTGGTAATCACCTCAAAAGTCTGCGGCGCGATGGGCGACGACCCCAACGACCAGGGCCTGTCGCGGAGGCACATTGTACAGGCCGTAGAGGCCAGTCTCAGGCGATTGCAGACAGACCGCCTCGACCTGTACTTCGTCCACAACTTCGACGAAGATACGCCGATAGAAGAGACCCTCGCCGCGCTCGACGACTTGGTGCGCGGCGGCAAAATCCTCTACCCGGCCGTGAGCAACTGGGCCGCTTGGCAGATTGCCAAGGCCCTCGGGCACTGCGCCCGCGAGGGGCTGGCGTCCTTTGCGTGCATTCAGCCCATGTACAGCTTAGCCAAGCGGCAAGTAGAGGTAGAAATCCTGCCGTTGGCCCGCTCAGAGGGTTTGGGCGTGATTCCCTACAGTCCCTTAGGAGGCGGCTTGCTGACCGGCAAGTACGGGATCGACAAGCGGCCCGAGCGGGGTCGTCTCTTGCAGCAGGACAACTACATCAAGCGCTACGCCAATCCCGTGTTCTACGAAGTCGCCGAGCGCTTCGTGCGCTATGCTGGCGACAAGGGCGTGCATCCGGTGACCTTGGCAGTCGCTTGGGTTATGGGGCATCGGGACGTGACCGCGCCGATCGTCGGCGGGCGCGACCTAGACCAGCTAAAGCCATCGCTGGCCGCGCTCGACTTTGCCATGTCGGCCGAGATGCGCGATGAGGTGTCGGCGCTTTCGATCGCACCGTCGCCAGCCACCGACCGCGACGAAGAACTGTTTTAAAGGAGAAAAACAATGAGATCCAACAAGCTGCGCGAAAAACTCAACGCCGGCGAGCCCACGCTAGGCACCCACATCCACACCACTTGGCCTTCGATCGTCGAAGCCATAGGGCATACGGGCGAGTACGACTACGTGGAATTTGTCGCCGAGTATGGCCCCTTTGACCTGCACGACTTGGACAACCTCGCCCGCGCTGCCGAGCTATGGGATTTGGGAACGATGATCAAGGTCGATGCCGAAAACCGCGCTTACGTAGCCCAACGGGCCATAGGGTCGGGTTTCGGCAGCGTGCTCTTTGCCGATGTGCGCGACCCAGACGACGCGCGGGCCTGTGTGCGCTGCGTGCGCGCCGACGCGCCCGAGGACGAAGGCACCTATGGAGTAGCCATGCGGCGCTTCGCCTATATGAGCTACGGCGGCACCCCGGAGTACGTCCAAGCGCTGCGCGATGTGGTCGTGGTGTTGATGATCGAAAAGGAAAGTGCCGTCGCCGATTTGGAGGCCATGCTCTCGGTAGAAGGAGTCGAGATGGTTCAATGGGGAGGGGCTGATTACTCCATGAGCGTCGGCAAGGCCGGCCAGCGCGGCGACCCGGAAATTGCCGCAGCCGAGGAAAAGGTTTTTAAGACGGCCTTGGAAATGGGCGTCCATCCGCGTGCCGAGATCAACACAGCCGACGACGCCAAGCGCTTTCTCGACATGGGGGTGCGGCACTTCTGCGTCGGCACGGATATAGCGGTGTTGTACGGGTATTGGCGCGATCAAGGCGAGGCTATGCGGCGGGCGCTGGAGGGAGAGTAGGCGAGTAGTATCGGTTACCTCGATTAATTACCATCGGTCAAACGAGGATTAAAAAATGAATAGAACTGGCTCAAGAATCTCCAAACGCCTCAAAAAAGGACATGATGAGACCGAGTTACAGCAGGCCCTTGATAAATGCCGTCGCTCGGCCCGAGAAGGATATCGGATTGCAAAAGACAACCTTGACGAAATCAAGGACGATATAGATGCGGTTTCGGAGGATTTGAAACAACATCTGACGAGTCTGAGTAATGGGAAGGTCCAAACAACAGACATTGAGAAGCAGACTCAAAAACAGCTACAACAAGTGGTGTCAGAATTCTATTCTTTGCATGAGAAATCGTATGCCTCATTGAAAGAGAAACATGCACAGTTGGACAAGTTCTCAATTGCCCTCTTTGGTCGAACAATGAGTGGTAAGTCAACGTTGTGGGAGATTTTGACTAATGGCGACGGTTCATCCATCGGCAAAGGAGGCCAACGCACGACCCAAGACGTGCGTCCTTATGACTGGAAGGGGCTCAAGATTAAAGATGTACCTGGTATCGCCGCGTTCGAGGGCCGTGACGACGAAGACCGCGCATTCGAGGCTGCTGAGCAATCGGACCTAGTGCTTTTCCTTGTCACTAACGACGCTCCACAGGACGCGGAAGCAGAGTGCCTCGCACGTATTCGCTCACTCGGAAAACCGATTTTGGGTATCTGCAACTTTAAATATGCTGTCAACAATGCAGATGATAGGCTCTTTTTCTTGCGAAGGAACTGGTTCGATCACAAACGAGGAGATCTCGATGCCATTGTCCGACAGTTCCACGAGTTTGCAGAAAAATACAATCCAGGCAACCGAATCCGCTTTGTTTACACCCATCTCCAATCGAAGTTCTTATCTCAACAACCCGAATACAAATCGCAGCGGAGCGAATTGAAACACGCAAGCCGCTTCAACTACGTCGAAAAGCAAATTATTTCGGAAGTGGTCGGCCGTGGAACATTCTTGCGATGGAAGAGCTTCATTGATGGTGCCGTCGTTCCAATGCTTGAGATTAGTGAAAAATTGCTGGACTTTAGTGCTCAGAACTCGTCCAGTGGCAGAGTTCTCATAGACAAGCATCGCCAAGTCAAGTCATGGTCTGATGGCTTTCGCAAGAGTGGCAAAGAACGCATTGATACATTCATCAAAAAAGAAATGAACTCGCTACGCGCTAAAGTTCCGGGATTCGCGGAAGATAACTACGAGGCACACGATGCTGGCGACCGCTGGAACCGCTTAGTCAAGAATCAAGGCATAGAGCGAAAGGCAAAAAAACTTGTCGAGCAAATTCAGAATGAATGTAAAGACGAACTGTCAGAGATTGTACGACAACTTAAATCCGAACTGAGTTTCGTCAGTAAAATTGCTGGTGACCGCAGGATTAGCATGGATTCTATATTCAATGCAAAACGCGCTTGGAATTGGACGACCTATATTATTTCTGGTGGGTTTACTGCTGCTGCTGCCATTCTTGCCAGTGGTCCTCCTGGCTGGGCTGCTGCTGCTGCGACGGCAGCGGCGGCAGGAGTTGGATTGCTAGGGAGGTTCCTTTCTGGGTTATTTGAGGATCGGGAGGAAAAGGCGAGAAAGCAACGCTACAAGCTCGAAAGCGAGCTTAAACGTAATGTCAGCAAGATAGAACGTAACCTACGAAAGAAACTTGACGACTGGTTCCATCAGGAACTTCTCGAAAGGCAAGTCGATGTTTTTCTTAATGAACATCAGATGGTCATATCGAATGCCTTAAAACTGGCAGATACGCAGAGGAATTTGGTTTGGAGGATCAACAAACAACAGAAAGAATTGCACCGCACTTTGCTCAACGAAGCACTTGAGCAACTTGGACATAGAAATAATGGGGACCTTATTTTAGATATAGCGCGAATCCCTGGGCTGGCAATCATGCTTCTGATCCCGCCTAAAACTACATTCCCGGAGGACGTGCGTAAGGGTTTAGAGAAACTACTTGGGGAAAAGGTCTGGTTCGTGATCGACACAGGTAACAAAACTTCGATTCTGGCCCAGGCCATTGGGCGTGACTGTGACCGGAGCAACGTTCATATCGAATCAAAAACTCAAATAGCACATGTTTCTGTAGGGCAACTCGATGCGGTTGGTATCTCGCGAATACAGCTCGCGCAGCAGTTGACCAAAATACAAATTTTTAAGAAGAATGAGAATATTCTTCGCAGAAAAAAGAGCTCGGTATTACGGTCTCAGGATACATACGCAACGAACGAACGAAAACTTATCAATCAGAATGCGGTAGATTCACAGCGTCGCGAGAAACGCGAGTATATGAGCGTCGAGTCGGCTATTCGATACAAAAAGACTTGGGAAAACAAGGGCTATAAGGTTACGCGCCGAGGTAATATACTCTATCTGAAGAAAGTGAGAATATAATCAATGAAAACTTTAGAACTTCACCAATGGACAGCAAGA
This sequence comes from Candidatus Latescibacterota bacterium, assembly GCA_022825835.1. Classification (GTDB taxonomy): domain Bacteria; phylum Latescibacterota; class UBA2968; order UBA8231; family UBA8231. The sequence goes on along the minus strand of JAJDVZ010000026.1, from coordinate 83,138 downwards.
GGAGAGGCCTTGCTTAAAAAGGCAGAAAAAGTTCTCAAAGATGCACCTTTTGACAATATGCGAGAGCTTGCCCAACGAGTTCCTAGAGAAATTGTACAAAGAGGCGAATCCGTACAGGTGGTTTTTGCCGGTCAATACAGTGCAGGTAAGTCCTCGATTCTCAAAGTTATGACGGGACGAGAAGACATAGATATTGGGGCTGGAATTACGACTCAACAGGTGCAACAGTTCGAATGGAACGGCATCAAAGTGATAGATACACCTGGTGTCCATACGGAGATACGACCCGACCACGACGAAATAACTTATAAGGCGATCAGTAAAGCCGACCTTTTGGTCTTTGTTGTCACCAACGAACTGTTTGATGCCCATATCGCAGAGCATTTCAGGAAACTTGCCATTGAGCAGGAAAAAGCCCACGAAATGCTGTTGGTCGTAAACAAAATGCAACGACATGCCGAGGGGAATACACCAGCGGCTCAGGGTGTGATCCGGGAAGATCTCCGAAAAATCCTCGTACCGTTTACCCCGGAACAACTTCGCCTGTCTTTTATAGACGCTGAGGCTGCGCTTGAGACCTGTACAGAGCAGGACGAAGAGATTCGCAGAATCTTACATGAGAGAAGCGGTTTTGACGATTTTTTTGATAAGTTCAATGCGTTCGTGGAAGAAAAGGGATTGGCTGCACGTTATACAACATCGCTCTATACGCTTGAACAGGTGCTACAGGAGGCCCTAGCAGCCGAATCGAGCGATGATGTCGATATAGGGGCCTTGCAAGAGTTACTTATCCAGCAAAGACGTGCATTAGTGAATGGTAAGGAACAGGTTTCTCAATCAGTAAAAAGTAAAATCCAACAGACGACAAACAAGATTCAAGAGGAAGGACGCAAGGCTGCTGACCTAATTCGTGGAGGAGAGGACTCCGAGGCTATTAATCGGGAATTAACGGCTGCCCAAGAACGTGTTGAAAAACAGGTAGATGAGCTGTCGGAACTTATTGAAAAAACAATGGAAGAGGGTATCAGTGAGCTCGCTGAATGGGTGGGACAAATCGCGGAGAGCGAATTAGCTAAAGAATTGCTATCGAGACTTAAAGAGAGAATTCAAAGTCTCGACATTGATCCAGAGACGTTGTCTAAGATGAAACAAGGGGGAGAGGTAACCTACCAACTTGGGAGATTCCTAGTAAGTAAGTCGTTTACCCCCACAGCCTCAACCTTCTCCGGTCTGTTCAAACTCAACCAGTATTCGGGTACAGCAACTCACGGTATGGTTAAATCCATTGGGTCTGTCTTAGGGAAGTCCTTTAAGCCGTGGGAGGCGGTAAAATGGACGCGTACAATCGCAAACGCTGGTCGGGTTTTGGCCGTAGCAGGGACTGTTTTGACCTTTGTGCTTCAAATTAAAGAAGACGCCGATGCCGACAAGATAGAACAAGATCTACGTGAAGGCCGAGCGGCTATACGGACGGGATTTGACGAAACCGCCCATGCAGTTGAACTCCATTACGATAAAGCCACTGACACTTATGTGGATCAAACCATCGGTAAGCGCATTGCAGAGATAGATGAGGAACTCGAAGAACTCAGAAACATGCAGGAGTCCCGCAGCGGTCTCTTCCAAACACTCAATAGTTTGTTAAAGGATACTAGGGGACTTATTTCGGAAATGCACTCGTCGTAGGCCGAGTTAATATGGGATGCAGGCTGTCTATTAATAAGGCTCAGGTCCTACTTGCGGGACCTGAGCCTTCTTATGGCTCTTGCTTGTGCGGTCCGTCCTTGTTCGGCGGGCCTTTTTATTTCGGAATGATAAGTTATGGTGTTCCGTGATGGTATTCACCTGACAGTTGTCCATTGAAGTAAGCGGTGGTCAAAACCGCCCCTGTTTGGGTATTTAAGAAGGAACGACCAAGCACCTTCCAACCCCAAGGAGGCCGTAATGACCACCACCAAGAAGATAGCAAGAAGGAAGCTTTCTCTGCTACAGTTGGCGCAAGAAATGAACAACATCAGCAAAGCCTGTCGGCTGATGGGCTACTCGCGGCAACAGTTTTACGAGATCCGTCGCAACTACCAGACCTATGGCGCGGAGGGCCTGATTGATCGGTTGCCCGGTGCCCGAGGGCCGCATCCGAACCGGGTCAGTCCCGAGGTAGAGCAGGCGATCTTGGCACACTGCCTGGAATACCCTACCCAAGGCTGCCTGCGCGTGGCCCAAGAGTTGGCCTTGCAAGGCGTTCAGGTCAGCTCCGGCGGCGTGCGTGGTGTCTGGAGCCGGCATCATCTGCTGTCCAAACATGAACGCCTGCTACGCTTAGAGCAACACACCCAAAAGCGGCGCGTCCAACTGAGTGATCAGCAGATCCGACTCCTAGAGCGGTTCAGTCCCGAGTTCCGGGATCGCCACATCCAGACGCACTATACCGGCGAGCTACTCGGCGTCGACACTTTTTACGTCGGCACCCTCAAAGGGGTAGGACGGGTCTACATGCAAGCGGCCATCGACTGCCACAGCCGCTATGCCTGGGCGCGGCTGTATACCAACAAGCTGCCGGTGACCGCCGTGCAATTGCTCAATAACCATGTCTTGCCCACCTTTGACAAACACCGGGCTGCCATACAGGCGATCCTCTCCGACAACGGGCGGGAATTCTGCGGTCGCCCGGATCGGCATCCCTACGAACTGTTCCTACAGTTAGAAGGGATCGAGCACCGCACTACCAAGATCAACTCGCCCCAGACCAACGGCTTCGTCGAGCGGTTGCACCGCACCATCCTCGACGAACACTTCCGCATCGTGGGGCGAAAAACGTGGTATGAATCCGTTGACCAGATGCAGAAAGATTTGGATGCTTATCTGGTCCAATACAACCAGAAGCGCCCGCATCAGGGCCGCAACATGAACGGCATGACGCCCCTACAGGCATTCAAAAAGGGACTCACCACAAGACCCCAGAACAAGGGGAAAGACGTGGAGAAGAAAACCGCCTGAACAACACACGCCCGAGCAGGGGACGTGTCAGGTAATTACCAGCACTGTACAGGTATGGGCTTATTGGCAGAGGCCCAAAATACGAGCTATCTCAGCTTCTCTTACTATTGGCGTAGCGAAATATCTCTTATATCTAGGGTTTAATAAAGCAACAGGCAGTTTTATGGGGTCAATAAAGAACGTCTGGGGACATTCTATGGATCCTATAAACCAATTAACACCTATATCGAGTTCTCCAAGAGGACCGAGGTCTATGTCTATGCTAGAATCGAGTCCTAGGTCTATCTGATAATAGTATATAGAACTCGCACACGGATTCTCTTTGCCTCGATCTATTTCTCGCTTAATACATAGAATCGCTTCTCGTTCTTTAACCTGTCCCAACGAATCCTGCTCGGCTTTCCAAGATAAAGCCCTCTGGATAAGGGAATCTCTCTTGGATGTAGATTGCATATCCTGATACTCTTTTAATGACTGTTCTTCTGACGAACCATACACATCTATCCACAATTCTCCCACTGGGCCTTTGATTTCGATGAGAAGAAAACCTATTACTGCTGAAATCACACAGAAGATTATCTTTTGTTTCACTATAATTGAACCTACACATTCAAAAGACGAGTTTCTGTTGCGCCTTCTGCTGGCGTCCCAGCACGGGCGGGGTATTAAACCGCTTGCCTTCTAGCAGTTCCTCGACGGTCATAAGCTGCATCTTGGGGAACGGTGCGTCGATTGATTACAAAGCCCTCGGCCAATTCAACAGCCCACTTCTGGAAATGGTATTTGTCGCGTTCCCAAAGCAGTTGTGCGCCCTCGACATTGCACGGTACGCCCTCAATCGGTAGTCTTGCCCTTCTACCAATCCCAACCTCTCAGCCAGCCATACGGACGCTACGCGCTTGATGGCGTGAATGGCGATGTCAATGCCGATCCACTTGCGATTGAGCCTATGGGCCGCCTCTATCGTCGTAGCACAGCCGCAGAAGGGATCTGGCCATCTCCCACAAGGCGTCATCTTGCATCCCTTCATCTGGGGTGCCACGAATATCGCGGACGTCATATCCCATCGTAGGCAAGACTCGGACCGTCATGAGCGGGATGTGCTCATCGACCAAGATCTTCATACCTCACCCGGGAGAACCTCAAGAGGTGCCATTTGTTCTTCAGCCAGTGAGGCTGCATAGTCGAAGCAAGCGAGGATATCTTCCCACGTTAGAGAAGGATATTCTTGAAGTAGATCTTCGACGGTATCCCCGTTGGCGAGCATCCGAAGGATTTGATGCACGGGAAGGCGCGTCCCCTTAATGCAGGCTTGGCCGTGATACACTTGAGGATCAATAGTAATTCGATTGTCCATACTCCCACCTCCTGATTTGTGTTGAGTGGGCTTAACCCAAACGGATAGCGTCTCTGCGATCACCGCCGCCAGACGCTCGTCCGCAGCCCTTCGATGCCTTCGGCCAAGGCGCTACGATAGAGCCACAAGTCGCCACCATACGCTATGCAGCGGAAGCCTCGGCGCAGCATCTCTGTCCCTTCTTCAATGGTATTGACCAAGTAGCCAGCGGCCTTGCCGTGGCGCTCGCAGGCAGCGACGACGCGGTCGAGGGCGGCGGTGAATTCGGGATGGTCAAACTGCGCGGGAATCCCCAAGAAGTTGCTCAGGTCAAAACCTCCAATCCACAGCACGTCAATCCCCTCTACCGCGGCGATGCGATCGACGTTTTCGAGGCCGGGCCGGTTTTCGATCTGAGCGATCAGCAGACCCTCGGTGTTGGCATGGTCGATCTTGCCGATGATGGAGCCTTCGGCGAAGTGGTCGTGGGCGATTTGAAAGGCTGCGCCGCGCTGGCCAATGGGCGGGTACTTGCCCGACTGCACGATCACCTCGGTCTGCTGCGCATCGCTAACCATCGGCACCATGACGCCTCGGGCACCCACGTCGAGGACGCGGGCGATGAAGTGGTATTGGGTCGCCGGCACCCGCACAAACGGCTCGATGTGGTCGGAGTTGGTGGTGGCGATCAGGTCGCGCACTGTCTCGACGCTCCAGCCGGTGTGCTCCATGTCGTACATAATGAATTCAGCGCCAGCTTCGGCAGAGAGGCGGGCAATGCCCGGAGTGCAAAACTCAAAGGTCATGGTGCCGATGGCGGTGCCGCCCTCTTTGAGGGTGCGTTTGACTTTGTTGGGTTTCATCTGATAGCTCGATCGTCCTTGAGAAAGTCGCGGGTGACGCCGATGCGAAAGGTTGTAGTCATGGCGACAGACAAGATAGGGCCTGATGGGCAGCTATCAAGGGGAGAGGCGGCTGTATAGGACAGGGAGCACATTGTCTGCGATTAGATACAGAAAAGCGGCCGTACAACAGGGCCCTCGTCAGACAAAAAAGGTGGTTCGCATTTTGCTTATCTGTTCCTGGTGACTACTTTAACTCTAATCGAGGAGCAATAGTGTGATGGCCCCTGAAACATCTGAGATAACCACTCGCGACGTGTTACAGCAGATCAACCGCCGCTTGGAGCTAATTGAAAGCGACGTGCGATCCGTCAGTGAGAAGCTGGATGTGTCGGTTCAGACGCTGAATGACAAGATTGATGCGTCGGCTCAGGATCTGGACGGGAAACGGGAAGCGTCGTTTCAGACGCTAAATGATAAGATCGACACGTCGGATAGGAAGCGGGAGGCGTCGTTTCAGACGCTGAACGATAAGATCGACACGTCGTTTCAGACGCTAAATAAGAAAATCGACACGTCGGCTCAGGGTCTGGATGCGAAGCGGGAGGCATCGGCTCAAACGCTAAATAAGAAAATCGACACGTCGGCTCAAACGCTAAATGATAAGATCGACACCTATTTCCGCTGGACCATCGGCATCGTCCTAGCTAGCTGGCTGTCCACCATGAGCGCGATCCTGTTCAAAGGATCCTTGTAGCCTACCCTTCCTCCCAACTCCTGCAATCACCTGTGCATGCCGCTTCGCTAGTCGTGCCGCAGGTCCTCGCGTTCCATCCACAGGCGCAAGATGCGCGGCGATTGCCGCAGATAGTAGAGATAGGGACGGTCCTGCCAGTGCTTTTTGGCGGTGCGCTTGTTGTCGTGGGGGTGCATGTTGTACTTCCCCCGATAATCGACTACGGTCTTCTTGTGGTTGTCGAGGGCAATGGTCAGAATCCGCTGCGGCAGCTTGGCCGGGTAGGTTAGCTGCATTGACCACACCGACCGCTCGCCCTCTGAGCAGCGCCGGGCATACGAGGCAGCGCAGTGGTGCATGACGCGCCCTTCGGCTAGCAGGTCGAGCGTGGTGCGCAGTTCGCGTATTGACCAAAGCACGCGCTCGCCCGAGAATGCGTCTTCTTCCTCCCACTCGAATCCGCGAAAACCAGACGCCTCCCACGCATCTTCCTCGCCGAGGGCGTAGTCATCGGCGTTGAGGTCGCCGTGCCACTCGTCAACCAAGCGCAGCAGCTTGGTGATGCTGCGGCCCTTCATCGAGAAATTCGGCTGAGCTGGCGGCCCCTCAATGAACTGGCCGTTGGGGCCGGGCAATTGCTGGGGCACGAATTTCTGGTAGTGGATATAATCGACAATTGGGCCGATGTAGGTGGGTTCCAGCATGGGTTGGTTGGCAAAAAAGAGCATCACGGTCTCCCAGAACGGCTCGTCTTGCTGGTAGTCCTTTAGCCGCGTGGATAAAACGGCCCAACTCGTGCCTCCACCCATGCCGGCGAATTGCGCCCAGCGCAGGGCGCGCGAAACCGGCCACTGCCGATTGGCGCTGGGAAAAAGGTGCGCCATGCGCTTGGTCAGCCGCAGTGGCAGGTCGGCCTTGCGGATGTTCTGGCCGATGCCGATGTGCTTGAACCACTCCTGCTCGCGGTGCGCTGTCGGAAGGTCTCCTTGGAGAAAGGCGGTGTCCATAAAAGGCGGCACCTCGTAGCGGGCTAGTAGATACCGGGTAAGGCTGCGGAATTGCGCCCGAGGGCTGAGGCGGTCGGTGCGCCACTCCTCAACGGGCCGGAGCCAGTCGCCGTAGTGGCGGGCGAGTTGCCCAAGAGCGTCCTCGTAGTTGTTGCCCTCCTCGCGCGTCCGATTGAGGAATCCCGTTTTGAGGCCGAGGAGGTCGGAGCGGCGCTCTATGTGCTTGAGTAGGCGGTAGAGAGCTTGACGGCGCTGAGGGTCCTCGGCCGCGGCGAAGAGCGCGACGAGCTTCCGGCTGAGCGGATACATCTCATCTGGAGGGATTTCGCCGCGGAAGGCCCGGTCAATGAGGCGGGCGCGTCCCGGAGTGTGGCTGCGGCCGGGGTGCGGTGCGATTGGCCGCAAGGTGTCGGCGGCGAGTTGGCGCTCGATTGCGAGCTGGCTCTCGGTTTTGTCGCGCTGGATCGCCAAGCCGTTTTTGCGGCACCAGATGATATAGTTCGAAAGGGACGGGAAGCCGAGCGTTGCGGCGTGGTGCCGGAGGGCGTCGTCAAATGCTGGCCGGGCCAATGCAGTCGTCATGGGCTCTTTCCTGAGAAGGGCTAGAAGGTAAAAGGCGCGGAAAGAGAGTAATCATGTCAACGAGAAAATCTTGGAGCAGCCTCGTCCGTTTTGATTTGCTACCGGAGCATCGGCAATGCGCTACGCGCCGATGCGCTCCAAAGCCACGGCCGCATTGGCGCGGGCGTAGCGGTCCTCGTCGTCGATGTTTTTGCGCAGGGCGGGCACAGCTTCGGCGGCGGATGGGCCGATCTTGGCCAGCGAGAGTGCGGCGTTGTGGCGGATCCAGCTCTCGGAATCTCGTAGGCGATGGCTCAAGGCGGGCACGGCTTCAGCAGCGGCTGGACCGATATTGCCTAGTGCCTCAACTGCGTTGCGCCGGACCCACTCGGCCTCGTCGTCGAGGGCGCGGGTGAGATGGAGCACGGTGTCGGACGCTGTGGTGCCCAAGTCGCCGAGTACATCGGCGGCCGCGGCGCGCAGCCACCAGTCGTTTTCGCCGAGCAGTTCCACCATGTGGGGCACAGCGGGACGGCCAACGGCGGAAAGGGCGAAGACCGCGTCGAGTTGGCTGGGGTTGGTGTGTGCGTTGGCTAGATTGGTTTCGAGACGCGTGGTTGCTTCGCCACGCAGCGCGTTCAGGAGAACGGGCATTGCTTCCTTGCCGCGAGCAGCCAAGGCATATACGGCGCGCAGTCGCTCGGCTTCGGTGTCGGCGTTTAAGGTCTGATGCAACGACTCGACTGAGCTCGCCGAAGTCTCATCGAGCGAAACCGCTGTGGGGACTGCGGTGCCATCGGTGCTGCGCATCCAGTCCCAAGCGCGGCGGCACAGGTCGGCGGGTGGGTCGGTGCCTTCGGCTTGCCAAGTGCCGTCGCGATAGTCCCACGAGGGGATCTGCGGCTCGCCCATGCGGGTGAAGAGGAATTTGACCATGAAGCGGTCGCGGTCGCTGGCGTTTGGCATGGCGCGGTGCCAGAGGTCGTAGTGGACGATGGTCACCGTTCCGGCCCGGCCGCATAGAGGCTGCTCTTCCCGCCCGTAGGCTTGTTTCGATGAATTGTAGTACTGGGTGGCTGGCAAAATCGCGGTCGGGCCCATCTCCAAGCTGACATCCTGCGGATAGTAGAAGGCCATAGTCCAGCGGGTGCGGTGATGGCGGACGTTCTGGTCGTTTTCATAGCTGTCTTGGTGCATGCCTTGGCCTTTGGACCCACTGGGATTGTGGTGGCAGTGGCGGTGTGGGTGGATGAGGTAGGAGGGGCCGAGGAGGCTCTGAAGAGCACCGTCAACGGCGGGGTCGCGGAGAATTTGGTACAGGTCCGGGACTTTGGGGAGGATATCGTTGCCGGGATTGCCTTCGGTGGCGAAGAGAGTTTCGATTTGGCGGTGGATATTTTGATGGACCGCGGGCGGGTGAGCGGTTTGCACAGTGATATAGCCGTTGGTCAGGTAGGCTTGGACTTGGGCGTCGGTCAGGAGGATGGGTGCGGACATGAGGCTGGCCTTTTTGCTGTAGAGAAGGATCAATGCACTGATGAAGAATAACGATAATTGGCCATGCAGATTGCAAGCTACGATGTCTCAACAGTTAGTATCACAACTTGACGCGGCGGTTTTAATTCTGCATAGAGAGCGGCACAAAAACTAGCTGCTTCCCGGACAAAGGAGGGATTGTGTCGGGTTTGGATTACGCGCTGATGGCGCTCTACATGCTCTTTTTGGTGGGGATGGGACTGTACTACCGGAGATTCGCCCAACAGAGCATGGAAAATTACTTCCTCGGTGGGCGCAAGATGAAGGGGTGGATGAGCGGCACCAGCTATGCGGTCACCTGCATGAACGCCGATGTAGCACCGGCGTACTGCGGCATGACGGTCATCACCGGGACTTTTATCTGCTGGTGGTACCTGAGCCGCTTCGGGCTGGCGCTGATGATCGGTGGGCTGCTCTTTGCCGCGTGCTGGCGGCGGTTGAAAATTTTTACCTCGCCGGAATTCTACGAGCTCCGCTTTGGCGGTGCGGCCGCACCGACGATGCGCGCTTGGGTCTCGCTGCGCAGCGCCTTTGTCGCCGTGGTAGCCTGGACCGGGGCAGGGCTTTTGGGGCTGACGAAAGTGTCTGAGGCACTCTTGGGTTGGTCGCGCTTTGAGACCTTTTTGCTGGTCATTCCGATCATCTTGGTCTATGTGGTGCTCTCCGGGTACATGGGCGTAGTGATGTCGGATTTGATTCAGACCGCGATCATGATCGGTTCTTCGCTGGTGCTGATGGGCCTAGTCTGGGCCGACTTCGGCGGGCCGACGGGACTTTATCAGGCGTTGGTGACGCAGTTTGGGGAAGGGGTCGTTAGCTGGCATCCGCCGATGAGTCACGAGCTTTTGGGGGTGGTGGGGATTATCGCGTGGACGATGGGAACCGCGATCGGCTATGGCGGCGACGTGGCCCCGATGGCCGGAGCGATGGAGGGCCAACGGCTGCTGTCGTGTCGCAACAGCCGCGAGGCGACGCGGATGTACGTCTGGACCGAGATTGTGCTCTTCCTAATGCTAGCGGTGCTGACCCTGCCGGCGCTGGGGGCGATGGTCAAATGGCCGGGGCTGCACGACGGCAGCATGGACAAGGAACTGGCCTACGGCCTCTTGCTGGGCCACTATCTGCCCTCGGGTCTTTTGGGGCTGGCGCTGGTGGCGATGTTCGCGTCGATCATGTCCACGGTGGATTCCAACATGAACTTCGGGGCTCAGGTCTTTATCAATGACGTGTATCGGCGCTTTATCAAACGCGGCGCTGAGATGGCCCACTACATGGGCGTCGGTCGGGTGGTGATGCTGGCGATCATGGGCCTTTCGCTGGCGGTCGCGCTACAGGCCGAGAACGTCATCGACATCGCGGTTTTCATGCTCGGGCTTTCCTCGGCTGAACTGACGGCCAATTGGGGCCAATGGTGGTGGTGGCGCTTTAACGGCAAGGCGCGATTGGCCGCCTCTTTCGGCGGGCCGGTGGTCTTTCTCTTGAACAAGTACGTGGTTTTCGTCCATTTGATCGACGCGGGACAGGATGCGGCGTATGTGGTGGTACTCTCGTCGATTGCCGCGACGTGCCTGCTCTGGATCGCAGTGGCGCTTTGCACCAAGCCAGAGCCAGAGGAAAAGCTCTTGGCCTTCTACAAAGAGGCACGGCCGATGGGATGGTGGGGGCCGATCGCGCAAAAGGCGGGTGTTGAGACCGGTGGCGGTGTACCGATTATGCACGGCCTAGGTCTCGCTCTGCTCGGTGCGGTGGCGGTGGGAGGAAGCATTATCGGCTTTTCGGGGTTTTACGTGGGACGTTGGACCGTGGCGTTGATCGGCGGGTTAGTGGCGCTGGTGCTGGGGGTAGCGTTGCGAGGGGCGTACGCGAAATATATGCGCCGAGTGGGCGCGGACGAGGGGTAACGAGATAGGCAGAGTCCCAACATTGGCTAGGCCTAGAAAGGGCACCTCTAGCCTGACGGCAACGACCGGAAATTCTCGCAGCTACGGCGTTTCCGGTGCTGGACGCGCCGCTGGCGTCGCTGAGAATGAGTCCTCCCCTTCGCCCACGGTGATGGCGGAAAACTGCACGTATCCCCACATGTGGGGCTCGTGCATATTGATCACGCCCATCGGCGACCACACCCAGTTGTCGCAGGGGACGCCTTCCCTTTTCAAATAACCGCCTTTGTAGCGCTCGAACTCCCATTCGACGCGAGAGAAGTTGACCCGCCAGCGGTCGCCGGGGTTGGGAGGGCAGGCGGTGCCGGCGTACTTTTCCATGCTGCTCCAAGGGATGGCCACCTCCACCGACCAGCCCCGATCCACATCGTCCGAGCAATTGAGGGTGCCGTCGATCTGCACGGCGTGCTTGATACCTGCAAAGTCGAAGCCCCAGTCGGCCTCGCCGCCTCGGTTGTATTGCTTGGGCAGATAGAGATCCCAAGCCACGTTGAGTGGGTTGATCTCAAATTCCATATAGTGCTCGCCATCGTCGTCTGGATCGATGAAGATCTCGAAATCATTGTCTTCGCAAATGACCGAGTCGCGCTTGGTCAGCGTGCCCCATACGTGCGGCTCTTCCATGTCGGCACCAAAGTAGAAATAGTCGTCGTCCCACAGCATGGCGACCCGGGTAACAAAGCGGGGCAGGGGCTTTTTGTCTCCTTCGATATCGACGAATAAAGGGGTGCGAGGGGCGCGTTTCCAAGACGCTTCGGTGAGGTGGCCGTCGATGGTGAGGGGTTCTTTGGCGCAGTAGCACATGTATTGTTCGGGGATGATCTGGCTCATTGATTATTTCCTTGGTTTTTGAGAAAAGGTTCCAGCCGACAAAGGCGACCTTCTATGCGTTCTCTCGGGGGACTGGCTGGTGGCGTCCAATCGGGTAGTGCGAAGCCGATCGGCTGTCCAAGGCTATTGGTGCGATTGCTCATGCGGTGGTTTTGAGGCGTCTCAGTATGCCGCATCGACAGACCCCGCCCGGGGTGCCAATCCGTTCCAGCCGTCCGCCACGGCGCTCGTCTGCTTAAAAAGCTGCAAAAGCGGTTCCCACATGGCCTCGCGCACGCGGCTGGCCGCTTCCATGTCGCCAGCCATTAGGGCCTGCTTAAGTTCGCGGCCCCGCTCTTCTTGGATGTGCACGCTCTCCTGTGCTTGGGCTGCTAGGGCGCGCACGGCATCGATGTGGCCGTCGATCAACTCGGCCACCGGCGTGGTCGAATCCGTCTCGGTATTGTAGTCGCTCGACGGCCTGAAGTGGGGCGGCTGGCGCTCGCCCTTTTCGTCGTAGAATGTATGCGTCGGCTGGATGTGCGGCGTCACCGAGAGGTACATATAGACTGGCTCGTCGCCGATAACTCGCACCGAGTGCGGCTCGTCGGTTAAGGCGTAGCACATTTGCCCCGGTCCAACTTCTTTTACTTCGCCGTTGATTTTGAACTCCACCCGACCCGACAAGATGATGAAAATCTCGTCGCCCAAGTCGTGCGTGTGCCAAGCGTCGAGCGAGCCTGTGCCCGGCTCCAAACGGCAGAAGCGGGCGCGGATCTGCGGCCGCACCAGAATGTTGCGGATATCCCGGCGACAATCGTACACTTCAAATCCCATAGCGTCTCCTCCTTGAAGGGCAAAGACAGATTCACTACCTTGCGCGGCACAATCTAACGTCCCCCATGCGCTTAGCAAAGGCCCACCGATGACGATCCCCAGAGAGCGTCGTCTAAAACAAAAAAAGGATACTTCCATGTCCGAACACATTACCATTCTCGGCGGTGGCAATACGGCATTTGCCACGGCTGCAAATCTGACCCTGAAAGGTTTTGCTATTACGCTTGGCGAATTGCCAGAATTTGGGCACACGCTCGATCCGGTGCGCGCCCAAGGCGTGATTCATTTGGTGGGGGTCGAAGAGACGGGGGCTGCAAAAATTCACGGCATGACCACGGATATTGAAGCGGCGCTGAATGCGTCTGACTTGATCCTGTTAATCGTGCCGGCGTATGCCCACAAACCGTTTGCCATTGCCTGCGCCCCCCATCTCAGATCCGAACATACGATCGTGCTGATGCCGGGCACATTGGGCGCATTGGAATGGGCGACCCTATTGCGCGACCGAGGAGTAGCAGACATCGCGCTGGCGGAGGTGGATACCGCGCCTTATGTGTGTCGGAAAACAGCGCCGGATACCGCAACGATTTGGGGAACCGTGACGGGCTTGGGCTTGGGGGTGTTGCCAGCGACAGCAACAGATCGCGTGTGCGCTCGTCTGTCGCCGCTGTTCCCAGGCATTCAGACCTATCCCACCGCGATGGCCTGTGGTTTGTCTGCGATGAATCCGGTCGTGCATCCTGCGGGTGTGTTGATGAATGCAGGACGAATCGAATATGCGCACGGTGAGTTCTATTTCTACGAAGAAGGGGTATCCCCATCGGTGGCAAAGACGATCATGGCCGTGGATGCAGAGCGGCGGGCCATTGCAACAGCTTTGGGAATTACATACTTGACTATACGGTAGAGTAAGACTACATTGGTAGGACAGTAGCACAGACGCCCCGCTCAATCCTTTGGGAGATAGCGGGGCGTTCCCTTTTCAGAGCGTTTTACCAGAACGCTTTGAAATCGGAGGCATCAAACCACCCTTTAGCGAAGGAGTCTCAGTAATGCCTCACGGTACGTCTGAATCTACCCCTCCCGAAGATGCTCCGCAATACGAAGTCCTCTCCTACGGCGAATACGTCGAGCAACGGCCCAACGGCGAGCCTCTAGACGCGCCCTATCCGCGAGATTACGGACCGGGCTATCTCCTAGTTCGACGCAGATCGAATTGAGATAGTACGGCGCATTTTATTTCTCCTAGCAAGTGGGGGGAGGGAGGTACTTATTTCAGGGAAGTAGCCATCTCCATACGAACCGGATACCCTAGATCAGCCATAGCGGCTACATCCAGAGTCGAAATTGAGAACGGATTGTCAAAGTTCCCTAGGGGATTCAGCAAGGTATTTGCCGTCAATCGAGTTCGTTTCCAGTGTGATACATCCAGCGGAATATCCCCTTTCCCTCCGGCTTGGTGATAGACCTCCAATGCTCGGGAACCGATCCAGAACGTTTTGTGATCTCTAGGAGTAGCCCCTACCTCGACGCGCGTGAGTACGTCCCGCAAGCCGTTGGGTGGGTATTGGTACAAAGTTGCACCAAACCCTAGTACATGCCCGATTTCATGGGCCGTTACCATTGCGAGAAATTCCCCGCTTAAGGTAGGTTTTAGTTCAATGCAGCCGTAAAAAGGCAAAGCAAAAGGGTCGTTTGGGTCGCCTTGCCCAAACGAATTGCGCCTAGTTCCTCGAGAGGCTGCACCATTTGCAGGCCAATTGGCTGGAAGCACGTCAAAGAAAAGGACTAGATCATCTACTTTTGCAGGCACTTGGATAGGTTCATCGCCACACCGAGAATTAATAGGGGCAACATTCCAATCGGGTATATCTGTTAAGACTTCCTCCCACCTTGAGGCCCCGTATCGTATTTGCTCAAGGTCCTCGGCAGAAAAATGTTGACGAAAGGATTCGGGAAAAACCAAGTCGATATTGAAGGGATCGCTAGCCAGCTCTGGTTCTATTTCTAACTCGATAGAATCTGAGAGTAAGTCATCTTCTGAGTCTGCAAGCGTCGTGAAATTAGCCGCGATGGCCCACCTAGATTTTATCGAGCCTTGATCTGCTTTTACGGCCCAACGATATTCCGTATCTGGCTCAAGGCCCGTTAGGTCGCTAAAGGTTGCCGTGCCCGGATGGGGTATAATGGTCCACCGCCCATTGACAGCCCGTTTGTAATTGATGTCGTAATCCGTTGCCCCTGCAACTGGGTCCCACCGAAAGCGTACCGATGTCGCAGTTAGTGCCTCAATACGTAGATTCGTAGGCTTGGGTAAATCCGAATTCGTAACGACAGCCTTGCCAGCCGGTCCAGTGGGTGGCGGATCGCTGGTGCAGGCAAGGAGTAGAACGGTGAGAACAGACGAAAAGCGCAGCATAACGCACCTCCTAGCGCGATTGGGTGGCAGGCCCAACAAAGCCGGGCCTTGCCACCGTCCAGCAGGAGGTGCGGGACTGGTCCTACCTATTCGCTGCGGCGTGGCAAGAGGGAGCGACCCTCAGCATACCGCCATAGCTGTTGTATTCAGCAGGAGACCCGACCGGTCGGATTCCTGCTTGGACGATGGCAGCGACAAAATACAAAGAACTTGGGCTTGCTGCCAAGTAAAGATTTCACTACCTTCAAGCGTACCCTTTTGCTAGGAGATGACCAGATGGCTCGCTACTACCCCCCCAAGCCCAAGATCGACAAGGGCAAAGCCCCCAGTGTTACCCCAAAACAGCACCGGACCGCGCAGGCCGTAGCTCGGGCCTTGATGCAGCCACCGGCCAAGAAGTAAGGCCGCTATGTCTGAGGAAATCACACTAGCGGTTATCTACGAAAAGCTGCTTGAGGTAGAGAAGAAACTAGACGACCACATAGATAAAACGGCGGGCTGTTTTGCTGCTTTGGCTATGAGCAACCTAGAGATCAAGGAAAAGCTCAGCCAAAGAGAGCAAGTGCTACTTGATTAGCTCCGCGTACATCAGTCTTTTACCCACCATACCCGCAACCAGTTCGCGCATTTGGTCAATGGTGTCTTTGTCGCGGACGTTGTGCCGACCGGCGAACTCACTGACGTAGCGGTGTAGGTGCTTGGGCGATACGTGGTGAAACGTCCCATAGTAGCCGCGCTTGAGCATCGCCCAAAACGATTCAATGCCGTTGGTGTGGGCTTGGTCTCTGACGTACTCCCCAATGCCGTGCTTGATGGTTTCGTGGTGGGATAGCCCCAAGTATCCCTTGTGTTCGTCGGTGTACTTGGTGGCCTCTTCGGCTGCGTTGTCGGCAATGAAGTTGTGCAGAGTTTCGCGCTTGGTGTTGGCTACGACTTCGGCCCTCACCGCGTTGGTGGTGCGATCTTTCAGGCCCACAACGGCAGCCTTGCCAGCCGTTCCGCCTCCGGGATGCTGTTTCTTGCTGGCGTGCTTGTTCTTCTCTTTACCGCCGATGTAGGTTTCATCCACTTCAACAGGCCCGTCTAGCGCTGGCGCGGCAGTCTCGTAGGCTTTGCGAATGCGTTGCAACATGAACCAAGCGGATTTTTGAGTAATGCCTAGGTCGCGGTGCAGCTTCATCGAACTAACACTTTTGAGCGAAGTTGTTACCAAGAAGATGGCGACGGCCCACTTTTGCAGGGGAATCTTGCTGCGCTCCATGAGCGTCCCAGTCCGTACCGAGAAGTACCGGCGGCACTCTCCGCAATGGTAGGGCATAGGTTGGGGTGCAGCGACGGGCTTGACGCTATCGCAGCAACCACAACGCGGGCAATATAGGCCCGATTTGCCCCAACGCTCATGCTCAAACCACTGTTGCGCGGCTTCTTCGGTAGGGAACATCTCAAACAGTTCAATAAGGGTGATGCCGTCTCTAAAGTGCTTGCCCGGTGCTTTGCTCATTGCCGTATCTCCTTGTGTTATATAGAAGATACGAAATAAAATCTATATAGTCAAGTATATAATTCCCACAGCTTTGGGTTACGATCTC
This sequence comes from Candidatus Latescibacterota bacterium, assembly GCA_022825835.1. GTDB lineage: Bacteria > Latescibacterota > UBA2968 > UBA8231 > UBA8231. The sequence continues at coordinate 66,528 of JAJDVZ010000026.1, read as the reverse complement.
ATAGCGGCCGATGAAGCGTTTTGCCGTGCGGGTTTTGGCCCTCGGGGGGATTTGTGGGCAACGATTAACGGCAGCCGAATGCTCACGCAGCTCAAGGCTCCCGGGTCGCTTGAGAGCCGTTGGCTCAGCGAGGATATTCCATACGGTCTTTCAAGTTGGCACGATGTGGGCGCGCAATACGGCGTGGACGCGCCTTTGATGCGCGGGTTGGTGGATATCGGGTCTGTGGTGATGGGGGCTGATGGGTGGGCCACGGGGCGGAGTGTGCGCGAACTGGGCATTGAGAGCATGGATTTGGATACCTTAAATGCGTTTTTGCAAACGGGTTTTGCACCGTGAAAATGGTCTGTGAAGAGGAGAGTCGGTAATTTCACCCACGGAGGTACTCTATGTCGTATCGATTTCCAATTCTTTTAATCTCCGGCTCCTTGGCCGTTCTCGTGGTTTGTGCTAGCTACGGAACCGAGCAGCACTACTCGCCCCAAGAGCTGGAAGCGGCGAAAGCGAAGCTGCGCGAGCACAATCGGCTGTGGACGTTCCAGGCAGGAGCCATATTCGGCCAGGAATGGTTGAGCCGTGCGCCGGAAGACGCTGAGTTGCGGGCACTCTACGCGCGGCAGTTGCACGGACAGTTGTACGGGCGCAGAGAGATCCAAGAGCACGCCGACGCGATCTTGGCACGAGAGCCGGACAACCCGTGGGGGCTCTACGCTCAGGCGCTCGCGTTCTTGGCGGACCGGAAGTATTCTGAGGCGACCGAGCCCAGCCTGCGCGCTTGGAAGTTGCTGCCCCAGCCGGAGTTGGCCGCGACGCACCTTCAGGCGCTTCGCTCCAAAAGCGTAGAAGAGGGGATGGTATTCTTGGACTCAGTGGATGCGGCGACACTCCAGCATCCCGAGGTCCTCCACGCCCGCGCGGAGCTCGAGTACTGGGCACAGTACGCGCTGGAGGATCCCACCTATGCGGACACGAGCCTCGCTACCTTGGCTGCGCTGCGAGCGCATTGGCCCGACCACGTCAGCGGCTACTTTAGGGCTGCGGAATATCTATATCGGGCCAACAAGCCACAGGAGGCGCTCTCGCTGATCGAAGAGGCCATTCGCCTCGCGCCGGGCTCTGCCGAGGTGCGCTATTGGCACTGGAATATCCTCAACGAGACGGACCTGCTCCCCGCCGTCGAGCGACACACCGCTATCGAGGCCAGCATCGCCGAGTACCGGAAGGCGGCCCCGGAGACCGTACGCGGCCTCGCCCTACTCACCACGACCTACAGGAGCGTACTAGAGGACGAAGAGAAAGCGGCGGAGTTTGAGGCGAAGTTGATGGCGCTGGCTCCCGAGAGTCGCCATGCGTCGTGGATCCACCAAGAGAAGTTCCAACGGGAGACCCAACGATTACAGCCCGAGCTGGACCGCATCAAGCGCGAGCATGGCGCGGACTCGCAGCAGTACCAAGACCAGCTTCGCCTCGTCTGCGACGTAGCCTATCGGTTATTGGAGAAGCCCCTCTACGACGATAACATCGGCGATAGCTACCGCGGGTGGGCGTACCGAACGCTCTTCACATCCCTTGAAGCCATGAACCCGATTCCGGTCGAAGAACTCGCCGATGCGATTCGTGGATATGTCCAGTACGAGCAGCTAAACCCACACATAGTGTACTCAGCCCTTATCTCGATGATCGACCACACGCCATACGCCGAAGAGGCGGCCGAACTCGCTCGAGGAGGCATACAAGCCATAATGGATAGAGCCGAAGAGGAAGAGTGGGAGGAGGGTCGCCTGAACCACTACTTGAGCCGCGTCCACGACGCCATTGGGTGGGCTAGCTACAAAGCAGGTCGCACCGAAGAAGGCCGCAACGAGCTTGAGCAGGCGCTGGAACTCTCGGAGAGCAACACCAGTACTCACTACCACCTAGGCCAAGTATTCGAGCACATGGCGACCGAGGCTGAGGCGGCTCTTCAAGGGGGAGATTCCAAGACCATCGTTTTGAGGACGGAGGAGGAGACTCGGGATGCAGCCGAGGCAGTCCGCAACTGGCTCGACAAGGCCGAGGAGTCCTATATCGCCGGCTTTGAGGCCCGAAGCTGGGGTGAAAATCCCAGCCAAGCGGCGCTAGAAGCCCTGTACGAGCGCCGGCACGGCTCGCGCGAAGGGCTCGACGAGTACCTGGCTGTATTTAGCGAGCGGGACCGGTCCCGAAGACGCGAGCGGATTTTGGAATCACGGCTCGATACGGCTCGCACCTACGAACCGTTCGCCCTCCCCAAGCTCGACGGAGAACTCGTCGATTCCGCCGAACTTGAGGGCAAGATCGCCGTTGTTCACTTCTGGGGGACTTGGTGTGGCCCCTGCGTCGCAGAGCTGCCCGAGTATCAGAAGTTCCACGCGCACTATCTTGAGGATCCCGAAGTGGAAGTAATTTCCATCAGCAACGACAAGTCGCACGACGAGGTCGATAAGTACATGGTGGAGAACGAATACGATTTTACCGTATTAATGGACGACGGATACGTGCAAACGGCCGGTGTCAATGGTTTCCCTACGACATGGTTTGTCGATGGCGACGGCTATATCCAGTTTGTCAAACTGGGAGGGAGCAGCGACTCCCATCTGGAGGAAGAGTTCGCATGGCGCGTCGAGGCGCTGCGCGGTGCCGACGGGAGCCGTTAGGACCAGCTTGACGAAATCCGGCCTCGGTACTCGGTACAATATGAAGCGCAAAACAGCCTATAACCCTCTGTTGCGCATTGCCGTCTTGCAAGTTGGCGTTCTGGTTCTGGCTTTGGTTCGCGTCGTAGCGCCAGCACCTCCAGAGCATCCTTCTCTTAGGGTTCAGCAGGGGCAGGCGCTTGCGGTGACGGAGATCCCGGTCTGGGGAGACAGGGAGCCTCTGCTCAGAGGGCGAGTACACGAGGTCGAGCCCGCGGCTCACCGGGTGGCCGTCTATATCCACGTCGGCGGTGGTTGGTGGACCAAGCCGACGTTCGCCGAACCGGCAACCATCATTGAACCGGACGGCACCTGGACGTGCGATATCACCACCGGGGGACTCGACCACGAGGCGACCCGCATCGTCGCGTTCCTGATCGCTGCCGCTGACTCTCCGCCCCTGATGCAAGGGGAGGGGGAGTTCCCCGCGGCGCTGTCTCAATCCGTTCTCGACGAGGTCCAGGTGGTGCGCACCTACCGGCGACGCATCGATTTTGCTGGTCTCCAGTGGCACGTAAAGACCGGTTCCGCCCCCTTGGGTCCCGGTCCCAATCTCTTCACCGACGGAGACGATGCAGTTTGGGCCGATGGAGAGGGGCTCCACCTCACGCTGGCGCAGCGCGAAGCAGGTTGGCAGGCGACCGAGGTCATCTCCGACAGGACCTTTGGCTACGGGACCTATCGCATTGCGCTCCGCGCCGCCGCCGAGGAGTTCGATCCCCGCGTAGTGTTCGGCTTCTTCACATGGGACGACTTGGCGTCCCAGCAGAGTTATCGCGAGATCGACATTGAGCTGTCCTATTGGGGAGTTGCCGGCGGGCCGAATGCTCAGTTCGCCGTTCAGCCATTCACGCTCCCGGGGCATCGCTACCAATTCGATGCCCACTACGGAGACCGCGAATCGATCCATACCTTTACTTGGGCACCAGACCGCATTGACTTCGCGAGCATCGCCCGTGGAACCGGCGAGCCTGTTGAGCAGCTTTGGTCTTTCCATGGCGATCGCGTCCCGGAGACCGGAGCCGAGCAAGTGCGGATGAATCTGTGGCTCCTGAATGGAGAGGCACCGGCTGATGGCCGCGACGTCGAGATCGTCGTCACCTCTTTCAGCTTTGAACCACTGGCACTGGCGACGGCGATTGCCGGTGAGCGCGATGCCACTCCCACCGCGATCTCGCTGGAGAACTATCCCAACCCCTTCAACGCAGCCACCGCCCTGCGCTACAGCGTCCCAACTCCAGCGCACGTTCGTCTGAGTATTTACAACATTGCGGGTCAGCGCGTGGCGACGCTGCTGGACGAGGGCCGACCAGCGGGAGCGTATCTGGTCCGCTGGTCAGGAGTAAATGACACAGGAGTGCCCCTAGCGAGCGGGGCCTACGTAGCCCGCCTCTTGGTTGGCAAGAACGCGTTCGTTCGACGGATGCTGTTACTGCGGTAAGTAGGGGCGGTTCGCGAACTGCCCCTACAGGCTGTCGCGGAAGATGACAATAGATGGAAAGCAGGCGATAGATATAGCAACCCTAAATCATTCAAGACTGGATTCCCGCTTGCGCGGGAATGACGCATAGGTAAACTGATGAACGCATGCTTTCAAATCATTTAGGACTGCTATATTCACCTACCGTACGGGACTTGGTTCCGACGATGTTGGCAAACTTTAAGCCGCAGAGAGGATGAACGACTATGTGGAGCGAAGGACAATTGGCGACCTATCGCGAGCAGGGATTTCTGGTCCAGCGCGGGCTGATCCCGCCGGATCAGATTGAGCAATTGCGCTCGGCGGCCGACGAGATGATGTCTGAGCAGGCCGACAACCCGCCTGAGGTACACGTGGTGCGCGAGAAGAGCGGCCCGGTGCGCTCGGTGTTCTGCATGCACCGCAATGTGCAGCCGTTCCGAGAGCTGTGCCGGTCGGAGCCGATCGCCGGGCCGGTCAAGCAGATTTTCGGGGACGACGCCTACATCTTCCACAGCAAGCTGAACTACAAGGAGTCATTCGAGGGCACTGTGTGGCTCTGGCACCAGGACTACGGCTACTGGCGCTATGACGGCGTCGATGATCGGTTGGCCTCCGCGCTGGTCATGTTGGGTCCAAACACGCGCAACAACGGCAGCATCGCGCTGGTGAAGGGTTCACATCGCTGGGGCGTGCTAGATCACTACAGCGACGAAATCACCACCAGCTACAAGCAGTGGTGCATCACGCCGGAGGCGCTGCGCGAGCACATCACTGATGAGTCGATGATCATTCCGATCGAGGGCGACGCTGGCGATGTCTGTTTCTTCGACTGCCGGATCGTGCACGGCTCGAACCACAACTTCTCGCCCGCGCAGCGCTACAGTTTGATCTATGCCTTCGCCGCCATCGACAACGTGCCGAGCGGCGTCGAGAATCCCCGTCCCGATTGGGTGGTGGCGCGCCAGTTTGAGCCGGTTACTGCTGAGCTGCCGGAGCCGGCGGTGGGTCCAGGCGCACCGGCATGAACGCGTTCTGGGGGCTGAGCGTGGTGTATTTGGACTGACTAACTGATGTTACGCAGTAGGGGGCGGTTTGCAAACCGCCCCCTACTAATCTGCAGATTGCGAATCGCGGAAACAGGCCGGGCGGCGTCTGAGCAAGCCCTGCTTCCAGTACCAGTTGATCGTCCGCGTCAATCCTTCTTCTTGGCCCGTGTAGGTTAGGCCCAAATCGGCGATGGCGCGGCTTCCATCGGCGCGGAAGCCATGTGCGGTGAGGCGGTAGGTTTCCCACGACAGGACCGGCGGTCGGCGGGTCAGGCGCGACAGGGCCTCGCCGCCGAGCGCGTAGGGTGCGGCCAGTGGAGCGGGAATGGTCGGCGGCGACCAGCGCCCGGCTAAGCGACAGACCAGTCGGCCGAGTTCGGTCAGTTTGCCGACCGTGCCCGCGAGTATATAGCGTTCCCCGACTTGGCCCTTTTCAGCCGCCAGCACGTGCCCCCGAGCCGCGTCGTCAATGTACACCAAGCTCATCCAGCCGGGAAAGAGTGCGGGCACCCAACCGTTGAGCAGGTTAATGATAAAGCGCCCGGAAGGTTTGCGGTCGCCCGGACCGTAGATGGCCGCGGGCTGGACGCAGACGAGCGGCACTCCTTTTTCTACATACGCGAACGCCACCTGCTCGGCTGCGTATTTGGCCTTTTCATAATTTGAGAGGAAGTAACCGCGATGGACTGTTGTCTCAGTGGCGACTTGGCCTTTGGCCTCGCCAATGCAGGCGGCAGTGCTGGTATAGACGACCTTGGCGACGCCGACCGCCAACGCCGCCTCCATAGCATTGCGGGTCCCCTCGGTTTCAGTGGCCAAGAGTTCGGCCTCGTCCAAGCCCCACAAGTCGTAGAGCGCCGCGGCGTGGAAGAGGGTATCGCAACCTTTGAGCGCGGCTTCGATGCTCGCGCGGACGAGGATGTCGCCGCGGACGATTTCGACGCCTAGGGCCTCCAGCGCCTCCGTCTGACTAGTGGGCCGCGCCAGCACCCGGACTTGCGCGCCGCTAGCGACGAGGGCGCGGACCAAGGCCCCGCCGACAAAGCCGGTGCCGCCGGTGACCAACGCCCGCATTAGGCAGCGGCTTCGGTCCCGAGATGTTGGCGTAGAAAAACGCGCAGTGGAACGTCCTCATCCGTGGGCGAGGTGTAGCCGTAGCCACCGCTAGGTGAATACCCCAGTAGCTGGCGGCGGATCGGATCAGAGCGTTCAAAAAGGTGTTCGACGGTCTGGTCGTCGCGGGGTCGGAGCCAGCGATACGAGTACCCGTAGAAGAGCACTTTGCGGGCAACAGCGGAGGCGTTGGAACTGGCCGAGTGCCAGATCCGGCGGTCAAAGAGCACGGCCCCGCCCTGCGGCACCAGCACGGGGACGGCGTTGCGGGGCAAGGAGCCGTCGTCGGGGATGTCATAGGCGTCCAGCAAATGGCTGCCGGGCACGACCCAGAAATTGGCGCGACCTGCCGCCGAACAGTCGCTGAGGAAATAGGCCATCTTGACCGAGATCCGCGGCCGGGGGCTAGACTCGATCTCGTGGTTGACGCGGTCCGAGTCTTGGTGCCAGCCCTGCATTTCAACGTGGCAGTTGTTAGGCTCGGCGGCTGGGCTGTAGGCGAGGACGGTGTGGTAAATCTGGATATTCCAGCCGAGTGTTCCCCAGATTTTGGGCAGCGCTCGGGGCCAATCGACCAAGTCTAGGTAGCGCTCGTCGCGCCAAACCATGTCGCGGACGGTCAGCCGGTCGTAGGGGCCGACGCTGCGCTTTTGGCGTTCCTCCGCGTCAATCCGGTCGGAGACTTCCAAGAGTGCGTCAACCACGTCGGGAGGCAGCATCTCGTCGAAGACGAGGTAGCCGCGCTGGGAGAACTCTAGGCGTTCGGCCTCGGTCAACGCGTACTGCAAGCAAGAGGCATCCATAGGAGTCCCCAGCCAAGCGGCGAACTACAGGTCGTACCCTACTTCGCCGTGCTCACTCACGTCGAGTCCATCGGTTTCGGTATCCTCATCTACGCGCAGGCCGCTGACTAAGTCGATTACCTTGAGGATGATAAACGAGACGATTAAGGTGTAAACGGCTGCGGCGACTGCGGCGAAGGCTTGGATGCCGAACTGCTTGCCCATGTTGAGGCCCTCGACAGTGCCGCCCAAGGTGGTCGAGGCGAAGAAGGACACCAACAAAATCCCGACCAAGCCGCCGAAACCGTGAACCCCGACCACGTCGAGCGCGTCGTCGTACCCGCAGGTGCGCTTGAGCCAAGTGGCAGCCCAATAGGCGACGACACCGGAGCACAGGCCGATGGCAAAAGCGCCGAGCGGCCCCACCGTGCCCGAGGCCGGAGTAATGGCCGCTAGCCCGGCGATGGCACCAGTGGCAAAACCGAGCGCACTGGGTTTGCCGTTTTTGATCCATTCGATGAAAATCCACGTCAGCGCCGCAACGCTGGGCGAGATTTGGGTGACCACGACCGCCATAGCCGCCTGCCCATTAGCCGCCAAGGCACTGCCGCCATTGAAGCCGAACCACCCCACCCACAGCATGGCCGTGCCGACGAGGTTCATGGTCATGTTGTGCGGGGGCATGGGCTGCTCGGGATAGCCGGTGCGCTTGCCGACGAGGATCGCGGCGACCAACGCGGCCGCCCCAGCGGTGATGTGGACGACGATGCCGCCGGCAAAGTCAAAGACGCCCATGGCGCCAAAGTAGCCGCCCTCTCCCCAGACCATGTGGGTGATGGGCAGATAGACCAAAACGCACCACAGTCCACTGAACCACAGCACGGCCGAAAACTTCATGCGCTCGGCAAAGGCACCGACGAAAAGCCCGGGGGTGATAATGGCGAACGTCATCTGGAAGACGAAGAAGAGCAATTCCGGGATGGTGCCCGAAAGGCTATCCACGGTGACGCCGATGAGAAAGGACTTGGACAGGTTGCCGATAAAGGGGTTGCTGGCCGTAAAGGCCAAGCTATAACCGAAAATGGTCCACAAGACCGTGATCAGGGCCGCAATCCCAAAGCAGTGCATAAAGACCGAGAGCACATTGCGCGTGCGGACCAGACCAGCGTAAAACATGGCCAAGCCGGGGATCATCATAAAGAGAACCAAGCCGGTGGAAATTAGAATCCAGGCCGTGTCGCCGGTGTCGAGCTTGTCTTGAGCGAAGGCGGCTTTGGGAACGGCGAGCAAGATAAAAGCTAGCAGGGCAAGGAGGCCCCACTTTCTGCGAACCAGCATGTCGAACCCCCTTATTGTAGGCAGAACGAAGTGGAAGGCGTGCAGGAAGAAGTTCATATAAATAAGAAAATTTAGGCCATCGCCCAAGTGTTGATTGCAACGCTGACTGATTGGAACGACAAAAATGGCGGGAAAAGGGCGCAATTTTGTCGCGAAAGCTGTGGCGTTAGCGGATCAACAAATCGCGGATCGCCTGCTGCCGATAGGCGAAAATGCGTTTGAGTTGGAGTTTGACTAGAGGCAAACCGATTTCGCTCAATGGCCACAGCGGCAGACGGTAGAGGACGCGGTCGCCGACCACGGTCCCTTCGCTGCTTTGAGTGAAGGTATGGGTATGGTGCCAAAAGCTATAGGGCCCCTTGAGTTGCTCGTCCACAAAGGAGTTGGGTGGATCCCAGTGCGAGATCTGCGAACACCAAGTAAAGGACAGGCCAAAGAGGCTGAGGCGGTAGTTGATGAGGGTGCCGGCAGCAATTGTGATGGGAGTCGGACTGATGATGCGAAATTTCAATTCGGGCGGGGTAATGCGCTCGAGGTTCTGCGCCTCGGCGAAGAAGGCGAAGACCTCCTCGCGCCCGAGGGGTAGGGTCGTTGATGCTTCGAGGATGTGGGGTTTAGGCGGCATGGCCGTGAACGATTTGGTCCATGACCCGGCTAGTGCGGGCGGCGCTTGCGCCGGTGCTAGGGCATTCACCTCGGCCCAACAGCGCATTGACTACCGTCAGGATCAGGGGCTGCTGGACGTGTTGGGGCGGGTCGATGGCGAAGGTTTGGGCCCCGGCGTTGGTGGTCAATTCGACCGGGGTGAAGGCGAACGTGGAAAAGGCGATCCGGCCTTTGTCTCCGACGATTTCGATCTGGTCGCAGCGCTGGTCGGCGGCGAAATTCCAGACTCCTGCGCCGAGTGCGCCGGATTCAAATGCGAAGCTGGCGGTAACGGCGTCTTCGGCACGATAGAGCCCGGCTTGGTTGGTCGCGTGGCCCGAGGCGTGGGCGATGGGGCCGAGCAGAAAGTCGAGGAAGTCGAGCTGGTGCGAGGCTAGGTCGAAGAAGTAGCCGCCGCCCGAGATCTCTGGGACGACGCGCCAAGGCAGGTCGTCGGGATCTTCTGACGCGGGTTGGCAGAGTGCGATGGAGGCGAAGCGCACCGCGCCGATGGCCCCTTCCTCGACCAGCGACTGGACCTTGAGGAAAGTGGGCAGGGCGCGGCGGTAGTAGGCGACGAAAAGCGGCACCTTGGCCCGGTGGCAGGCGTCGATCATAGCCAGGCACTCGCCGTGGTTGCGCGCCATTGGCTTTTCGACGTAAACGGGTTTGCCGACTCGGGCGACTTGGGCCGTGTAGTGCGCGTGGGTGTCGGGGGGCGTTGCGATATAGACCGCATCGACATCTGGGTCGCCGATGAGTGCGTCGGCTTGGTCGTACCACTTGGGCACGCCATGGCGCGCGGCATAGTCGCGGGCTTTGTCCGCGTCGCGGCGCATGACCGCTACTAGTTCGGAATCGCGAGTCTTGTACAGAGCGGGGCCGCTCTTTACTTCTGTGACGTCGCCGCAGCCGATGATACCCCAGCGAATTGTAGTCATAAAACGTTCTCCAGATGAGCGAGTTAGGCGGCCTGTTGGACGATAGCTAGCAGGCCGTCGCCGCAATCATCCGCAACCCAGCGACGACTCTCCTCAAAGTAGCAAAAATTTTTCTAACCGCGAAATTCCCCTATACTATACCTATGGAGAGAAATCGTCGATGGCACGACTTCTAGTGGACAGCGGGGGGTGAATGAAACGGGAGATCCAGAAACTCATATATATTGAAACGACCATTCCCAGCTTCTACCATACATTGCGTACTGATGCCGAATCTCGCGTCCGACAGAAGTGGACTCGTCAATGGTGGAACGAGTATGCCGACATATTTACCTTGGTATCAAGTGTCGCTGTTATTGAGGAACTTAGTGGAGGGAGGGGCGAGAAAATTCAAGACCGGCTCGATTTGCTCAAAGACGTCGAGCTATTATCGATTACAGACGATATTGAGCAGACTGCACGAACCTATATTGAAAGGTTAGTAATGCCTCGGGCTCCATCGGGTGATGCACTTCACTTGGCAATTGCCTCGTTTTATAATGCCGACTCTCTTCTAACTTGGAACTGTAGGCATCTTGCCAATGCCAACAAGATTCATCTCATAAGGCAGATCAACCAAGAACTGGGATTACCCACGCCAGAATTGACAACGCCCCTGAATTACTTGGGAGGAGACGATTAAAATGACAGATCGAGAAATCAACGAAGTTCGCAGAATCCGGCACGAAATTTCAGCACAGTTTGGGCACGATGTCCGTCGCGTAGTTGCTCATTATCAAGAGTTAGAGAACAAACTAAGGCGATCTGGCGAATACAGGTTCGCGGATTCTCAGCCGGTATATGAGACATCCAAAGAAATGAGCCATGAAAGATGATCCCATCGTCGCCGAAGTGCGGCGCATTGAACCCGCTACGTCAAACTCCTGACGAGTGAGTTAGGCGGCCTGTTGGACGATAGCTAGCAGGCCGTTGCCATATTTTTCGGCCTTGGCCGGACCGATGCCGTGCGCCAGCTTGAGCTCTTCTAGATTGATGGGCCGCAGCAGGACGATATCGCGGAGCGTGCGGTCGCTGGCGATGACGTAGGGCGGAACCTTTTCGTCGCGAGCCAGCGTCATGCGGTGATGGCGCAGGGCATCGAAGAGGGCTTGGGCGTTTTCGTCGAGTTCATCACTGGGGTCGGGGGTGCGAGGACGGACGTGCGCGGTGCGGGCTGCCGGGAGCGGGGCCGACTTAGGTGGCAGCAGCAGGCGTGCGGGCCGCTCGGCGTGAATGACTTGGCGTCCTTCCTCCGTGAGGACCACGACCGGCCGCTCGCCGCCGGAAAAATCGACCCAACCGGCTGTGACCAGCCGGCGCAAAAGCTGTAAAATCCACCGTTCAGAATGTTCCTTGAGGATGCCAAAGGTCGGGGTCCGATCTAGGCCGTCGCGTGCAAGGCGTGCGTCCGTGGTTCCGCGCAGGAGCTTGGTCGCCATTTGGATGCCGTAGCGTCCGTGCAGACGGGCGACCGCGCAAAGGGCTTTGCGCACGGTGGTGGTGACCTCTGTGGCGTCGCCCGCCTCGGCATGGGAGAGATTACGGCAGACGTCGCAGCGGCCGCAGCCTGCGAGCGTTTCCTCCTCGTCGCCGAAGTAGCGCAAGATCGCATCGTGGCGGCAGGACCCGCCCTCGCTCCAGCGCATCAGTTCCAAAAAGAGGTTCCACTTGTGCTGGACTACCGCTTGGTCGGGGGCGCGGCCGTTGGCATCGCTTTCGATTAGGTGGCGGCGCAGCGGCATGTCGCCGGGGGAGACCAGCAGCAGGCAGTAGGCGTCTTGGCCGTCGCGCCCGGCGCGGCCTACTTCCTGATAGTACGCTTCAATCGAGCTGGGCGGGGCCAGATGGGCGATGGCGCGCACATCGGCGCGGTCGATGCCCATGCCAAAGGCATTGGTAGCCACCACGATTTGGATTTGGTCTTGCATAAAGGCGCGCTGAACGGCGTCGCGGTCTGGCCCCGCCATACCCGCGTGATAGGCGTCCACCCGCCAGCCGTCTTCTTTCAGGCGGGCGGCTTCTTCCTCGGTGCTCTTGCGGGTAGGGGCATAGACGATGGCGGTACCTAACCTTTGGTTGGGCGCACCGAGGGCTTCGGCCAGCAGCGCATCAATCCGCTGGCGGCGCTCGGCGGCGCTGTTGATTTCGGCGACTCGCAGCGAGAGGTTGGGCCGGGCAAAGCCGCGCACTAGCTGTGGGGTGTCGCTCGGCAGCCCGAGGCGCTCGAGGATTTCGTCGCGCACCACCGGCGTGGCTGTGGCGGTGCAGGCGAGGACCCGACAGTCGGGCAGTTCGCGGACCAGTTCGCCAATCTGCAAGTACTCGGGCCGGAAGTCGTGGCCCCACTCGCTGATGCAGTGGGCTTCATCTACGGCAATGAGCGAGCACTTGATCTGGCTCAGGAGAGCGCGGAAGCCGGAGTAGGTCAGCCGCTCGGGCGCGGCATAGACCAGCTTGTACTGACCTTGGGCTACTCCGCTCATGCGGCGGCGCAACTCGTCGCCATCGAGGGTGGAGGATAGGTACGTGGCGGCGAGGCCGCGCCGCTGTAGCGCTTGGACTTGATCGTGCATTAGGGCGATGAGCGGCGAGACCACTAAGGCCGTGCCCGGCAGCAGGGCGGCGGGTAGTTGGTAGGTCAAGCTCTTGCCGCCGCCGGTGGGGGCGACCAGAAGCAGGCGACCGGTGGCGAGTAGGGTTTCGATGGCTTCGCGTTGACCGGGCAGAAAGCGCTCAAAGCCGAGTCGGGCCAGTGCGGCGTCGAGAACGGCTGGGGGCGGCTTGAGGGAGTCGGCGTCGTTGAGAAAGAGGACGTTTTTATGTTCGGTCATGCGAAAGAATTGGATCGGCGTGGTAGCACCTTGCGGAGCAGAAAATATAAGTCGGTCTAAGACTCTTGCAATTGGCGAACCAGTGTTTTACCAGCCAGAAACAAACGCGTACGGCAGCTCTAAAAGCAACAAGCCGCTGCAAATAAATGACTTTAGAAGCGTTCTATGCTAGTGCCGACACCGATACCTCTGCGTACCTTGCCGTCTTCCATTTAGTACCGCTTCCGGGCAACTCCCTCTCATTCTCCACTAGCGCCGAACAGGTCGAACAAGTCGCCGAAGCTCAGGGCCGGGTTGACCGTGATGGAGAAGGTCAACGTGGCGACTTCTCCTGTTCTGTCCTCCGCCGTGTAGGTAATCTCGACAGCCCCATCGGTGGCGGTTTCGGGTGTGCCCGAAATCGTCCGCGTGGCCGGGTCAAACGACAGGCCCGCAGGGAGCCCCTGCACGCGATAGGTTATCTGTCCCTCACCACTCGTAGCTTCCGGCAGTACCAAATCGCTAATCTCCGAACCAGCGGTATATGCTTGGTCTTCGACCTCTCTGGCAAAACCGAAGGCCATCTCGTCGTCGCCATCGGAATCGCCCTCCGGTGGCGTCTCGCCGTCGTCGTCCGTAATCGTACCCGTCGCCTCGGCCAGCAGTGCGCGGGTGGACGGGTGGGTAATTATCACCGCGAAGGTTTCGTTCGGTTCGGCTTGCTCGTCGCGGTGGATCAGGACGGTGAACGTGGCCGTGCTTTGACCGGCCTCAAAGTCCAGCGTGCCAGACGCCACCTCGTAATCCGCGCCGGCTATGGCCGTCCTAGACGCCGTGGTGTATTTCACGGTGGTCGGGGCTGTAGGGGTCGGCTCCAGTCGCACGGTGAAGGTCATTCGGCCGCGCTCGGCCGCGCTGGTAACGTCGTCGATCGTCACGGACAGGGAGTCCGGTTCCGGGTCTTCTTGGCTGTCGCTGGCTGGCTCGCCGGCCGTGGCAGTAAAGGTGATGGGTTCAAGCCCCTCAACGGTAGCCTTAACGGTGTTCGTCCCCGGCTCGCTGCCCAGCGTCAGTGTGCTTCTGGCTTGACCGTTGGTATCGGTGGTGGCGGTGGTGACCGACAGCGTCCCTCCTCCGGCCGTGACCGAAAAGGACACGACCACCCCAGCCATCGCCGCATCATCCGCATCTAACACCGACACGACCAACGGATCGTCCAGTTGGGTGCTGGCCGGGCCTTCTTGGCTATCGCCGGAGACCTTGGCGAGACTATGGGGCACTGCCGACTCAGCCTCGACCGCGAAAAGTTCAAACAGCAGCTTGCTCACGTTCCCATCCGTATCAACCGCCCAGACTTCCAGCAAATGGGGCCACTCGTACTCGTGCTCGGGAAGACTCGATACGACTCTGAAAGGATCGGCATACATCGGCGACCCGTCATAATCAAAATCAACGACAGTACTTCGCTCACCGTCTGAATGAACGATATTCCCTCGATATTCCCTCAAGGTCACATGGTCATGAAATGACACTTGGTGAAGTCCTTCTGCATCGCCGACTTTGAGTTGGACGGAGATGCTTTTTGAGCCGGCCGGGTATGAAGCAGGGATGACGGGGATCTCGTTGAGAAACTCCCAAGTTGGGGTGCGGCTGCTGATTTCGGTCGGCGAAATGAGCTTGATGGTGGGTGGGGAAGATTCTTTACCCGGGAGACGTGGTAGAGGAGCTGTATTACCAGTATTATCGAATTCCCAAGCGGATGGAGGATAATTTTCAATCGGGATAGCGTCATTGAAGTAGGGATGTACGGACAGAAATTCGGCAGCGTACGCGCTGATTCGATCCCAGCCACTTGCATTCGAGAATTGGCTCGGCCCACCGTAGGACATGATGTACGCGCCATCACGAAAGTCGTGATCGAGACCGAAGGCGTGTCCCAATTCATGGGCCAAGGTGTTCCAAGCCGAAAAATCGTAATTCATACGAAAATTCACCTCGCCGCTCTTTTTTGAAGACCGGCCTCCAGTGACACCACCGTCTATGTTAGAAACGTCACTATAAACGACATAAACGTTCTCGTAAAAATCAAATGTCTGTTCAAGTTCTGGAAAATGCCGATATTGAAAGACTTCCTCTCCACCTACCGTTGAGAAATAGTGGCTCTCAGGGTGTTGTGCATCCACGCGATGCACCAGCGGCTCGCCCTGTGCATCGGTTTCAATGCGGAAGGTCTTGTTGCCGTAACCGTGCGCCTGCATCTGCTCGGCAAAGAAGGCTTGAGCCTTGCGAATATCATCCTTGATCCGCGGAATGGCGGCGGCGCGAAACGGACGATCGTTCGCAAAAAGTAGATCAGACGCACGGTGCGCGGTGGGCCCACATTCAGAGCCGCCACGCCAGCCGCCTTGGCCGCCGGGCGAGGGTGATCGCTGGTAGTCGTCGAAGGCGCAGAAATGTACGCTGTCGGCGGGGACGACGCATGGGCCACTAGCGGCGAGAGAGCAAGGCCGAGAACGGCGATGAATGCTGAATGCTGAAATGATTGCAATACGCTTCCTCCTTGTTCATGCAGCAAAGGGATACGGCATTTGCGTCCGTATCCCTTTGCTGCAAGGATGCCAGTGTGCTTGAAGCGGCCGCTTAGGTCAGTGCGCCGCTTTCGATTTGAGGAATCCCCAAGTGACGGCCTCGACGGCTGTGGTTTCGGGTTCTTCTGCGGGTTCTTCTGTGGATTCTTCTGCGGGTCGTGATGTTACTTCCCCCTCTTGGCTTACTATGAGGATATTCGCGCTAGCGTATTTTCCCCTTTCGCCATCTACGACAAACTCGCCAACCAATCGGTATTCGCCTGGATCGGTAGGCGAATAAGAGCACACGCGTTCCTCTTCTTCTGTACCGGGGATGTCGGCCCAGGGGCTTTCAGCATTGTCTCTCCTCTGCCATTTTGAACTGTGAATTGCAGGACCAATACTGATGCACGTTCCTGCTGACATCTGAGCGTTACCTGCCACAAGATGCACCCTACCGTCCTCTACAGCGAGGGCTCCTAAAGGCGTGTATTCATCCGCGAAAGCAGCGGACGCCAGCGCTAGGGGAAGAAAGAACAAAACGATTGCCTTCATGTTACTTCTCCTTTTTTGGAGTGTTAGATGGACCATCGCGATGATGATAATGATCGACGATGGGTGGTGGTGTGCCGTATGAACTCGGCACCAGCCTCTTGGCGGCACCTTGGCGTTTGAGACTCGACAGGCCGTCCATAGTGAGCGTAGCCCGGCCGCCGGTTGCTTCGTAGAAATTGTAAAACTCGTCGTCTTGATCGTAACCCGCATAGCTCATCGAGGCTACGTCTTCGCTCAGAGTGTCCAGCACTCTTGTGTCCGCAGGGTAGTCCTCACTAATTAGCAGAATAACGGCTGCACGAAAATTCTTCTGCGATTGTGTGTGATTGGGAATGCGGGGGCCATGCTCGGCGATAATGTCCTCAATCGTATATGTCCTGACCTGATGTGTGATGAAAGACTCATTATCCCAATAGCCGTCTTCGCCGACCACCCCTATACATTCCTCACCCGCAACCCAGAGATCCGGGACTTCCTCGGGGGGTATCAATCCCGCAAGGTACAATTCAATAGGACTGTAGGGTATGAGGTTGCTTGCCCAGCCTCCGTTAGAGAAGCCATCGTAGCCCGGTACACTGCCGTTGGCACTGTACCGGCCGTTTCCGTGATCCACGAGGGTGGCGATGTCAAAACCACCAAGGATACCGTTGGCGCTGTTCCATGTCCAATGGGGCGTAGGATTGATGATGAAGTTTGCCCAGCGATGCATCAATTCGTGCAGGAATGGCCCACTATACACTGGGGTATGGGGGGGAGCGGGAGCGGGACTACCATCATCAAGGAACCCGCGCTGCCCAATTTCTAAAGGGATGTCGTTCATAACTTCCGAGAATTCAATCACACCCTGAAGTTTCTGCGCGGACCCATACTCAGAGGTAAAATAAGTCCCCATGCCGATTCCTTTTAAGTCGTTATACACAAAATTATAGCGACCGTAGAAATACCATCCATCCTGATCCTTTTGGTAATAGTTCAAATTTGGAATGAAGATCAAGAAATCGAACTGATCGCTAAAATACTCGTATAAGTGCGCCGAGTAGTCTGCCAGTGGCAAATTGCCAGCGGCGAGGTTTTCGGCGATGGGTAAGACAAACACGTTATCATTGTATATTTGTTGTGAAGATACAATTGTGGAAAATTCAACTGGGATTCCCATATTTCGGAGTGCTGGAATATGTGTGTTTATGGATTCGCGGCTGAGGGGGTTTGCATAGAGCTGAACTGCGTTTGGACCGACACCGTAGCGGTCGGGTGCCATGATTTTCAGCAGAGGTGATATATCAGAGATATTGTTTCCGCTAAAATCAGCCGTTCTTAGCTGCAAGCCGACCAGTGGTGACAAATCAGAGATTTTAGTTCTACTAAGATTCAAAAAAGTCAGCTCGCTTAAACCAGCTAGTGGCGACAGGTCAACCTCACTCAAGTCAATGTCGGTGATTCTCAACAGCTTCAGGTTGGTGGCATGCTCGATACCCGTCAAATCCTTAATGCCGCTTTCGAGTATCCGATCAAATTCATTCTGAGTCAGCCCAAATGGTGGGACATGACCCAAACCTCTGATAGATACGTCGCCCCACAGTCCTTCCATTTCAGCCTTGAGGATTGGGGCACCTCGCGCTTTCTGCCGACCTACTCCACCCTTCTCAGGCTCCCGGCTAAGGATAGCCTCAATGAGCAGCCGCAAGTTGGGGTCGGGGATGATCACCGGTGCATCAGAACCCTCCTCTTCTTGCGTCGTCTCCTGCCCGCTCACTGCCTCCAAGGTCGTAAAATTCGGTCCGAAGACCCATGCAGAGGGGCCGTCGCCATTCTCGGCTCGGACGGCCCAGCGATACTCTGTCCCAGACTCAAGATCGTCGATCGTGTTGTAGAGCCTAATCCCCCTGTGCGGCTCGTTGGTCCATCGGCCTCCCACCGCGGGCTTGTAGTTGACATCGTAGTCGGTCGCTCCATTGGAAGCATCCCATCGGACGGTACAGGACGAATCCGTAGGGGCATCGAATCGCAGGTTTGTCGGCGCGACGGGCGCTTCGAGGGCCGCCTGAGCCTTCCCTCTGGGACCGGGACCCTCTTCTTCGTCGTGGAGCGCGTCGAGCAGGTCGCAAAGGTCGCAGTCGTCGCCGAGGGCTTTGCCGGCCGGATGCGCTTCGACCACCACCTCCACCGGGGCCATGCCGGCCTCGACGCGGAAGTCGCGTACCACATAGGGCGCGATGCCTGGGCCGGCCACGACCAACCCATAGGCTTGCTCACCCGCTCCATCCCCTGGCATCCCCGGCAAAACTGAAGCGGCCCCTGCCGCCGGTGTCCCGGCCTGTCCGTCAATCAGCACCATGCGCCTGCTCACGGTGGCTCCGCCGCTGACCAGCCGATAGATGTACACGCCCGCGCCGACGGCCCGGCCTGTCTCATCCGTAGCCGTCCAAGTGGCCGTGTGCGCTCCCGCTGCTTGCTCTCTATCCACCAACGTCGCAATGCGTTGCCCCAACAGGTTGAACACCGCCAAGCGCACGTGGGCGGCGGTGGGTATTTGGTAGGGGATGATGGTGGAAGGATTGAACGGATTGGGGTAATTTTGTCCGAGGGCAAAGCCTTGCGGCAGCGCCGATCCGGGCGCAGCGGCTGGCAGCGACAGGGTGAAGTGCCCGGTTTCGTCGGTGGTGGTGCCGACCGATTGGTGCAGATTGGTCAGGTCGAACAGCCGCACCTGCACGCCGACGGTCGGCTGCCCAGACTCCAATCGCACCCGTCCTTCAAGCAGTGGCTCGGCGCTAATGCTGACGCTCAGCAGTAGGCCGATGAAAAGGCTGATATAGGACTTCATAGATAGCACCTCCGCTTTAGGGTTGTTCAAGCGATCGCTTTCGGTTGAGTAGTGCCGATGACAAAGAGAGCATCAAGTCCTACTCTAGGGGCAGCTTTCAATCGTCCAAGGCGCAGAAAAGGGTACCAACAACACCGCCTAGTAAAGCTCCGCAAGTTTGTGTTCACCCTTCTAGGGGTCTAGGTGGGTAATGACCCGTTCGGAACCCATCTTTTCTAAGGTAATCCAACCTAAGCTTATATTGCCTCCGGCCGTGAACCTGCTATTACCCGCCAGCACGAAGCCGTCGCCATCGGGTAGGTGGGCAACTAGGAACCGGACGTCTAGCACTTGGCTGTAGTCGGCAGAAAAACGGAAGTTCTCGTCCAAACAGAAGCTGTCTCGCGGCAGGCGAAGGCCTTCTTGGCAGGCCACGATTTGACCGTTTGCGTGCATGGTCCGCCACTCGTCTGGGCTGGCCCCGTTGAACTCGGAAAACTTGCCAGGCTCTAGCGGTGGCGGCTCGGCGACCGTTACCTGGAATGTTATAGACTCCGATTGCGCGTTATCCCGTCCGCTGTCGTCTGTGACAGAGATGGTGATCGTTACTTCTCCACCCTCTATACCCCTGATGACAAGGGTGGTATCGCTTACTGACACAGTCGCGATGGTCGTATCACCGGAAACCGCACTTATGGTATGCGTGTCATCAACATCGGAATCGATGACCTGGACTTGCACCGTCGTCTCGGTACCTGCATGTACGGCCTCGTCGGGTATCTCTTCAATCACCGGCTGGCTATTGTGTGGCACACTGGCAGGATTGTCCCCGTCGCAGCCGATTTGAACGTATGAGCAGGCTGCAACGGTGAGTATGATAATAGAATGAATGGAGCTGGTTTTCATTGCGTTAGTCCTTATTTTGAGGGTAGAGACCGGGTCTCTGCCACTTAGATATGCCGATAGAATACCTCACGCCGTTGAAAGTTATCCCAGAAGCGTCGGCGACCTATCAATTTCATTGAGCATCTGCCTCGCACTCCCACACACACTGCTGTATGTTGTCTGTTTCATTCAACACACAATTTTGCTGGCATAGTTGAACCGCGTCTTGAGCGGTCTTCGGCTGTGAGAAGTATCTATCACCTCGCGTCGGTATATCGTGATCTTGCTGCATACAGACGACGGACAGTTGGGTCATAGTCGAGCTGGAGGTCAAGTGCGCTGGCTGGCTCGCTCTCTTCGCGCGAGGCATCATGGCGGACGAGAATACAGATGAAGCGTGTGAGGAAACGGCGGACTGCACTTTCAGGATTCGTGAATGCAGTCGAGGGGACGCAACGCCTGAAGAAGCAACGGGCTTGTCTGCCGAAGCCGGGCCTGCTCCAACCACCATCATCCTCTGATTGCCCCCGTCTTTGGGTTCGAGCCAATCTCCCGGACTATACGCTGCACCCGCGTTGCTCACAAGGAAGGTCTGCAAATCGTCCCCGCCTATACTACTGGAGGTTACGGCTGCGGCCACCTCGACGCCCGATAGGTCTTCACCGGATGCTTGCGGCGGATCATCGGGAAGCAGCAGTTCGTCCGGAAATTCATCGACATTGATTCTGTCTCCAGAGAAGTCAATCAGGCTATCGAATGTGATCGACTCTTCGGCGTCCTTCGAGATTGTTTGTTGGCATCTGCAGGCTTGGGAGCCTGTCGTCATTTGGCAATCATATGTCATCGAAAACCCCTGCCATAGGCCGAGAACATAACCTTCTATCCATTGAACAAGATTTGGAGGGGTATCTACCCCCAAAGAGCCCAACGCCCATCCCAAGACCGTTACGGCATGGCCAATCCACGAAAGGCCAGTCGAATTCTTTAGAAGCTCACTAAGCCCATACTCAATTGCACTAACTGACGTCGCTTCCCACAGAGGTTGTGAGTGGTACTCATCAACCCTAATGGAAAGCCTCATACGCTGATTCCCTAGACGCTCATACGTGACGTCGAGAGAAGGATCGAGCTTGCCCGATAATTTCTCGGCTAGCCATCCGCCCAGCCAGTCGCCCATAAAGGAAGAAAACGTGTGCCCCATTAGGAGTTCAACGACTTTTCGGTCACTTACAAGATCCGTGCTACCCTCGCTCGCCAATGCGGCCAATTCGGATAATGTCTTTGGAGCGGTTGCTCTGCTGATTTCAGCTTCAAAGTATAACATTGATGTCGGCATAGGCAGCAGGATCGGCTCTGCTCTGAGCGTTGACTCCAAGTGAAGCAGGCCCGGCCAGATGGTAACATCACCATTAGGATCAGTGACCATAGCGCGGATGTTACCAGAAGGCTCAAAGTCGAGGTCGAATACCCATGTGTTCCCATTTTGTTCCGCGAACGTGAGTACTCCTTGGGAGGGGCCGGTGCTTTCGTATGTATAATCGCCGTGGTATTCAGATACAACACCGTCGGAATCAACAGCGAACCTCCGGGCAACACCCTTTTCCGCCGAGGTACCCAAGTGGCAATTACCGAAACATAACCCAGGTATGAAGTCATCCCTCCCATACACTAGTGCGTCGAATTCCTCCTGGCTACGTGGTGCCCGTTGCGTTGCGGTTTCGGGTGGCGGCGAGTCGAGACCGACCTTGACCTTGCTACGCGGCGGTGCCGACCTCGGCATTCTGAAGCTCCTGTCGAACGGCACGTTCGTATTGACCCCTGTATCGGAACACTCATCGATGAATGATCCGGCGGTTAGGGATGAGTAGGCTAAAGAGACTTCACAAGAATCCTGTGACGGATCGTCGAATTCGAGAAAAATTCTGCCGGTGTGCGGCCCGGTGTTTTCATACCGGCAGTCGGCATCCAAGGTCCGGCCGTTGCTGGTGTGCCGGCACCGCTCCGGCGTCAGGAAACGAAAATTCCGGTCAGGAGAGCCTACCGGTTGCTGTCCGAACCGGTCGAAGTTATCAGCGGGGTCCTTGGGAGCGAAGTCGGCCGTTGGAGTCCCCCATACCGGCGTGGCCCATCCGCAATCTCCTTCGGCATTGATGGGACGGACGCGGACCTGATATCCGAGTTCGTTGATCAGATTCGCATAAATCATTGCGGCAATGTTGCGGCCAAGGAACGTGCGGCGGTCTCCCCACGCTCCGGTGGTACCACGGCGTATTTCCGTCTGGTAGCCAAGCACACGCGCATGGCCCTGCATATCCGGCAGCGGGTCCCATCTGATCGTCAGGCGCTCGTCGCTATGATTAGTACGCAGGTTCAGATTGGACAGCAGCCCACAGGACGGCACCAGATTGAGAATGTGGATGGTCACATCAATCGTGTTGCTGTTGCCAACACCGTCCTCCACGCCGACCGTGATGGAGTAGCGGTTCTTGCTTTCGTAATCGTACGTGACGCCTTCCCGGGTGCGGATCTGCCCTGTTTCGGGAACAATGTCGAAACTATAGGCATCGGGCCCACCGATGGTGTACGTCGGGGTAGTGAGAGTATCGCCGCTCACCGCAGAGACAGGAGCTCCGACATTGATGCCGGCAGGAATGTTCTCTCGAATCGAGCGAGTGGTGGATTCACCATAGGGGAACCTCAGCAGGCTGGTTCCTCCACCGGTGGTCGCGCCCTCTCCTATCTCGGACCATGGGCCGGGCGTGCCTTCCCCGCAGCGAGAGGAGTTCCTGTAGCGGTATCGCACCTCGTAAACCGTTCCCGATTCGAGGCCGATAAATCCTTGGAGAGCACGAACTGGTCTCGCGTTACTTGTCGGGTTCGTGGACTCGTTGCAGGTATTTAACCATTCTCCCTGAGGAGTCTTCAGGCGGATTTGGAAATCGTAAGCTCTGGTCTGTTCCGCCTCAAAGAAGGCGACGAAAACGGCCTCAAGTCCGGTGTCGATGCCGCTGCGAGGAACGACTCTCGGGGCTAGAGGTGTGCCAATCTCGGAAATACGCCAGGTTGCCTGACCCTCAATCCCCGAGTCGCACGTAAAGCTCAAGGTGCCTGTCGTCTCCGAAGCGAAGGTAAGTTTCAGGATACATTTGTCATCGTTGTAGCTCAGGGTCACCGTGCCCGTATTTGGACCCGTGTTGGAGTAGCTGTAGCTCCCAGGAATGCGACCGGATTCGCTGAAGCGTCCGGCGGACAAGAAGTCGAAGAAAACGGCCTCGGCGTGTAAACTTTTGCCGACCATTTGGCTGTTGAATGTTTGCTCATCTGGGGGGGCGAAGCCCACCGGACCCACTGGCTCACCGATACCAGGCGGCAGGGTCGGATCGGATGGGTCGTTGAGGTAGGCGGCAATGATATAGGCGTCCGTGAGGTCAACCTGACCGTTGGCGTTGACGTCGCCCAGGGAGATATCGCCGTTGTTGGGCATGACGATGGAGGCATCGCCGCTGTATAGGGCCACCAGCAGCGCGTCGAAGAAATCAACCCGCTCATTGTTGTCCACGTCCCCCAAAATCCCGCCTGCCGCCCGCTTCATCCGCGCAGTGCTACTGTGCTCATCAACCACGATCTCCACCTCGTCAACCCCCACCCGAAAAGCCGGGTTCACATACGCGACCAAGCCTTCGCCCGAAACAGTCAACCCATAGACTTCTGCATCCGCTTCCACTCGCTCCAAAGCGGACGCTTGCATCGGCCCTGCGGCCCCCGCCGCCGGAATCCCGGCCTGCCCGTCGATCAGCACCATGCGCCGACTCACCTTCATGCCATCGCTGCTGAGTTGGTAAATGTACACCCCGGTGCCCACCGCTCGCCCGGCCGCATCGGTCGCATCCCATTGAGCCGTGTGCATCCCGGCTGCTCGTTCCGCATCCACCAACGTCGCAATGCGTTGCCCCAACAGGTTAAACACCGCCAAGCGCACGTGGGCGGCGGTGGGTATTTGGTAGGGAATGATGGTGGAAGGATTGAACGGATTGGGGTAATTCTGTCCGAGGGCGAAGCCTTGCGGCAGCGCCGATCTGGTCGCAGCGGCTGGCAGCGACAGGGTGAAATGTCCGGTTTCGTCGGTGGTGGTGCCGACCGACTGGTGCAGATTGGTCAGGTCGAACAGCCGCACCTGCACACCGACGGCCGGCTGCCCAGACGACAGCCGTACCTGCCCTTCAAGCAGTGGCTCTGCGCCGATGCTGACGCTCAGCAGCAGGCCGATGAAAAGACCGCTACAGGACTTCATAAAGGAAATATCCGTTTAATGCCTTTTTGAGGCTTCTGAACGTCCCTCAGCGTTGAATCATGGAATACTTATGATCCGCCAGTTCGAGGTGCCTGGAATTTTTTGTGCAACGAATGTGTTAATGAGCATACTTCTGCCGGCACAGGCGTTGCCAACACAGCCTTTTCCATCCGAGGTCACCCTAAACGTATTCGAGCCGAGATTCATGCCCGGATCATTGAAGGTGCAACTCTGGCTTGGGCTCAACTCCTGCCCAACGAAACAGGCCCCGCCGCTGTCGTCTCCATCGCTAGTCGCATCCTTTATGACCAGCGTATTCGCACTGGCGTATGATTCAGTCTGCCCTTCCATTTCGATGTGAACGACCCACCGATACTCCCCAGGCTCATCCGGCAACAGATTGCCGCAGACAACACCGTCGCGCACGGTTTCTTCCACATTGAGCCATTCTGACTCACCAACGCGGTGCTGCCAGCGCGACGCACCAATCACGGTCGTGTTCGAAGGATCGCCGGGCAGTTTCAAAATCTCGAAATACCCGCCCCTGTGTGCCGCTTCAAAAGTCCCTAACTCTAAGGCTCCTGATTCCGTGCAATGACGGGTGGTAGTTACGATCAGGCAGCCGGTGCCATTGACAAAGAACAAGCCTTCGCCATCGTACCAAGCACACACTTCGTCCTCAGACAGCTTGCTCCCAACGCGACAGGTATCGAACAACCGATAGCAGCCGCTTCCGGCTTCGGCCTCGATTGAGTAGCTTAAGCGACCACTGTCCTGATTGTCGGCGTTATCCCGCACGATCGGCGTTTCAAATGTTATCTCAATACCGCCGCCGTCCGTCAATGTAATCCAGTCAACCGGCGTGTACTCGTCCGCGAATGCACCCACTGGCTCGCCGATACCAGACGGCAGGGTCGGGCCGGACGGGTCGTTGAGATACATCGCAATGAGCCAAGCGTCCGTGAGATCAACCCGACCGTCGCCGTTGACGTCGCCCAGCGAAATGTCGCCGTTGTTGGGCAGGACGATGGAAGCATCGCCGCTATACAGCGCTACCAGCAGCGCATCGAAAAAATCAACTCGCTCATTGTTGTCCACATCCCCCAAAATCCCGCCTGCCGCCCGCTTCATCCGCGCCCTGCCGCTATGTTCTGCGACCACGATCTCCACCTCATCAACCCCCACCCGAAAAGCCGGGTTCACATACGCGACCAAGCCTTCGCCCGAAACAGTCAACCCATAGACACCTGCATCTGCTTCCACTCGCTCCAAAGCTGACGCTTGTATCGGCATCGGCCCTGCGGCCCCTGCCGCCGGAATCCCGGCCTGCCCGTCGATAAGCACCATGCGCCGACTCACCTTCATGCCATCGCTGCTGAGTTGGTAGATGTACACCCCGGCACCCACCGCTCGCCCGGCCGCATCGGTCGCGTCCCATTGAGCCGTGTGCATCCCCGCCGCTCGTTCCGCATCCACCAACGTCGCAATGCGTTGCCCCAACAGGTTGAATACCGCCAAGCGCACGTGGGCGGCGGTGGGTATTTGGTAGGGAATGATGGTGGAAGGATTAAACGGATTGGGGTAATTCTGTCCGAGGGCGAAGCCTTGCGGCAGCGCCGATCTGGTCGCAGCGGCTGGCAGCGACAGGGTGAAATGGCCGGTTTCGTCGGTGGTGGTGCCGACCGACTGGTGCAGATTGGTCAGGTCGAACAGCCGCACCTGCACACCGACGGCCGGCTGCCCAGACGACAGCCGTACCTGCCCTTCAAGCAGTGGCTCTGCGCCGATGCAGACGCTCAGCAGTAGGCCGACGAAAAGGCCCATTAAAAATTGCATAGGAAGTTTCTCCCTTGGAAAGAGGCACTATGATGGGAGAGGAATCGGCCCTTTGATACGAAGGACCAACGAGAAAATGGGCACGCCATGACGTGCCCATTTATTAGCAAAGACAGACTCCGCCCCTTGCAGGAACGACCAAAGTAATGATAGTGGAAAGAAGATTCGGCCCTGAGTAAAGAGCCGAAGAAACGTCAGCCGAGGGGCAAAATTGAGCGGGGGGGGGGGGGGGGACAACATTTTGTTTTTTAACGACTTATAAGGATTTTTCTAGAAGCCAACAGGTTCCAGTTTAATCAATCAACCCTATACCATAATGAAACCGAATTCATAACACAACTAGGAAGGAGGGTTAATTTGCCACCAACCGAAAGACCTAGCCCTAAAAACCGAGGGAAGGCTTCAATTAGACGACGCGCAGCCCGAACTCACGGTAACACGTTAAATTAATGGGGAATTTCAATAAGCTGTTCAGGGAGTTTGTCGTCGCGCTAGCCGTCAGACCGCCGCTGACCCCAAGGGCCGTAGATGGCCAGCGTGGTGCCGGGATGCTGGATGTTGACGAAGAGCACTTGACCGTCGGGCGAGAAGGTCGCGCCAGCGAACTCGGAATTGTTCATGCGATTGTGGCCGAAGCGGTATATCTGGCCGGCGGGCGTTACGCCGACCAAGTTGTTTTCCCCGCTGCCGTCCTCGCAGACGATCAAATCGCCAAAGGGCGAGACCGTGAGGTTGTCGGCGTTGTCGACTAGGTCGCCGTCGTTCGGCTCGACGAACAATTCGAGCGTCCCCGGTGCCTTGCCTTCATCGGCAGTGCCCTCGTGCGGACTGGGATGGTAGCGGAAGATCTGCCCCTTCTTTTTGCTGCCGCCGCTGGTGCAAGCAAAGTAAATCGCATCGTGGCCGTACCACATGCCCTCGCCGCGGGCAAAGCGGGCGCAGCCCTTGCCTTCAAACCCCTGAATGCGCAAGTCGTTGTTCGGCGACTCGACGTTTTCTATATCGACCCAGCGCACGGCGAGCGACTCGCCTGGGCTTATCAGTGCTTTGTCCCAGTTGCGGGTGTCCAAGCCGGGATGGTCGATTACGGCCAAGGCTTGTAGCCGCCCGGCTATTAGTTTGCCCGGTGCATCGGGGATGTAGCGATAGATCAAGCTGTCGCCGGTATCTTCGGTTTGATAGACGATTCCCGAGCGGGGATCTACGGCGACGGCCTCGTGTACGAAGCGCCCCATGGCCTTGAGCGGCACGGGTGCGGCGCGGCGGATTTCTGCGGTAGCGGGGACCTCGAAGTTGTAGCCGTGGTCTTTTTCAATCGGCCCTTCGCTCCGTTGGGTGGTCTCTTCGCAGCTAATCCAGCTATGCCAAGGGGTCGGCCCGCCGGCGCAGTTGCGCACCGTGCCGGCCAAGCTGAGAAATTTCCGCTCCACTGCGCCGGTTTGCGCGTTGTACACGATGTTCGTGGTGCCGCCCAAGGACGGCATCTCGCCTTGGCCCCAGTCGTACAGATCTTCTTTGGGCAGTTTGCCCAAATTTTCGTTGTCATCGCCGAAGGCACCGGCTTCTTTCGACCCAGGGCTCAGCTCTTGGTTGCAGACCAAAACGACGCGGCCCTCTGGCCCGGGGAAGGCAGCCATCCCGTCGGCCGCGCCCGGCAATCGCAGGCCGTCGTCCATGAGTTCGCCAGCGCGTGCGAGAACCCGATAGCTAAATCCCTCGGGCAGGTCGAGGATGCCTCCGGGGTCGGGCACGAGCGGTCCAAAGCTATTTTCGGGCGCGGGCGCTGGAGCGCCCCACGCGAGGTGGCGATGGAGGCCGGCAAAGCCGATGGAAACGGCCGCCGCGCTTTTGAGGAATTGGCGTCTAGAAACAGGCATGGGATTGTCTCCGATAGCTAATGAGGCATGAGAGCAACTTGAAGGGGACTTGTATAAAAATACCGAGAGGAACATCTCATGGTCAAATGCGAACTTTCCCGGCGCACGACCTTTGTCCATAGATAGCAATCTTACATCATGTACAAGGTGATCCGCAGATGGACGCAGATAGACGCAGAATAGGACGCACAAGACGATCCACCGCTCGAATTGCTATACTAAAATGATGCGATTCCAAAAACCCCAGTGGCACGACGAACTGCCCTCGACCAATACGACCTTGGTCGAGTGGCTGCGGGAGGTCCGGGACCTGCCCGACGGCTTCGTGCTCGCCGCTCGTTCTCAGACCGCTGGTCGAGGCCGCTACGAGCGGCAGTGGCTCGCCCGGCCCGGCCGCAATTTGACCTTTTCCACGCTGTTGCACAGCGATGCGTCGCCATTGCAGTTCCTGTCGCTGCCGCAGGCCGCGGCCTTGGGCGTGGTCGCCTATTTGGAGGAAAATGGCTTGGCGGCGCAGACCAAGTGGCCCAATGACGTGCTAGTGGGCGACCGCAAGATCTGCGGCATTTTGGCCGAGCGCTGCAATGGGATCGTCCTTGGAATCGGCCTCAACGTCAACATGGATGCCGACGAGGCCGCGGCCATAGGCCAGCCCGCTACCTCGCTGCGGATTGAGACGGGAACCGAGCGCGATGTCGAAAGAGCACTGGACGAGTTGCTGGTGCATTTGCAGGTGTGGATCGGGCGCTGGGAAAGAGGAGGCTTTGCTGCGCTGAGTGCGGCGTGGGAATCGCACTGCGCCAACTTAGGCCAGTACGTCGCAGTCGGTGAGTACACGGGCGTGGTGCTGGGCTTTGGCGCAGCCGGACAACTGCTGCTGCGCGAAGACGATGGGACGCGGCGCGAGGTGTGGACTGGGGATGTGGCTTAGGTTATGTGTGCTAGCACCTCCATGTAAAGAAGGGGCTGTTGACGTGCTAGGCGTCGTCTTGGAAGTTCTAATTTAGATTAGCTGACGTTACGCAGCCTTGCGACCGACCCCACCACGGAGTGCAAATATGACCCATCCCGAACTCCTCAAGCGCATCACGGTGCACCCAGATATTTTCGATGGCAAGCCCATTATTCGCGACATGCGTATCTCGGTGGAACTCATCCTAGGCTTGTTAGCCCAAGGTGTGAAGCCAGAGGCCATTTTAGCCGATTATCCTGAACTCGAAGAGGCCGACCTACAGGCGTGTGTCGCCTACGCACACGCGGTGATCTCGCACGATACGCTGTCAGCCGTGGCCATAGAAGCATCTTGAGATTCCTCATCGACCAGTGTGCTGGTCACCTGCTAGCCGAGTGGTTACGTGGCCAAGAGCATGACGTCGTCGAGTCGCGTGAGCTTGGACCGGACCCAGGTGATCGGGCGTTGCTTGAAATCGCCGCTAGCGAACAGAGAATTCTAGTGACGATTGATACTGACTTCGGCAAGCTGGTGTTTGTTTGGGAAGTTCCACACGCGGGGCTAGTGCGCCTCCCGGACGTGCCGACCGGGCAACGCATCGCCTTAATGGCCGAGTTGCTTGAGCGGCATCGGCAGGCGCTTGAAAAGCAGGCGATCATCACGATTCGCGGCGGGCGGATTCGCATCTCCCAGCCGCCGCCAGCGACCGATTAGGCGACGCGCTCGATACATCGTCGCCTACCTGCTTAGTGCCACGACCAATCCGTCGGCGGCACGATTTTGAAATAACTCAACTTGCTTTGAATATCTGGCATTAAAAGACTGCAAGTACTCTAATAGCTGGCCGGGATCGTGGTTGCATTCCTCTGACATTCGCCTTCGGCTCTCTCGTATGCTGTCAATCAATTCTTGATAGGCATCCATGACTATTCACCTCCCGTCCGCTGCGGAGCAGTTGTCAGCCTATGCGCGCCAACACCTGTCCGTCGGACACCTGATCCCCGGCATGGACCAAAATATCGGCGACCGTGCCCCCGACGGGAGCCGTTACTGGCATTTCCATTTTCATGGCTTCGAGCACGATGATTCCGTCGCCCGCCTCTACGTGGTCGCCAGGCTGGACGAGGTGGCGGATTACTTTTCCGGGCATCTGGGCTGGCACCGGCGTGCCATCGCCGGTCTTGGGTGCCGGTGAGGAAGGAGCCGTTGCGTCTGTCGATTGCTCCTGCTCCAAGCTGACTTGGAAGCGGCGGCCATCCACGGTGGCCGTGTCGCCGTCAATGGCTACGGCGTAGCGACGGCCATCGACGGTGATTGCATAGTGCGCTGGACCGTCAGCCGGTGCTTCCTGCTCTTGCTCTTTTTCGACCTTGCGGACGCCGATTTCGCCTTCTCCCTTGAGGAAGGCGAGGCCCTTGTCTTGGCAGGCGGCGACGATAAAAATATTCTCGTCCGTCTCTTCAAGGCCGGCTTCCCGCAGTTGTTTGCGGGCTGGTTCGATGCCCTTGTTCGGATCGGCGTCGTTGCGTTCGAGCGGCTTTTGGGTCGTTGGCTCTAGCTCGAGTTGTTGGGCGGCGGTCTCGACGACCGAGGGGTCGGGTGCGACCGGCGTCTTGCCGAAGTAGCCCAAGACCATTTGGCCGTAGGGCGCGGCGATCCGCTCCCACGGGCCGAACATGACGTTGTTGAAAGCCTGCTGAAAGTAAAATTGCGAGACCGGCGTCACCGAGGTGCCAAATCCGCCCTTTTCTACTACTTCGCGCATGGCCTTGATAATATCCGGGTACTTGTCCATGATGCCGTTGTCTCGCAGCATCTGGGTATTGGCCGTCAGTGCGCCGCCGGGCATGGGGCTCCAGGGAATCATCGGCTCCACGGCCACGGCTTCGGGCGGCAGGAAATAGTCGGCCATGCACTCCTTGAATACTTCCTCGGCGTCGCGGACCTTGTCGACGTCGATGTCGAGGTCGTAGTCGGAACCGCGCAGTGCGTGCCACATGACGATGATGTCGGGTTGGCAGGTGCCGCCGGAGCAGGGAGCCATAGACAAGTCGATGGCGTCGGCCCCAGCGTCGAGGGCGGCCATATTGGCACTGACGCCAATGCCGGCTGTTTCGTGCGTGTGGAAGTGGATGAAGGTGTCCTCGGGCAGCATGAGCCGCGCCTCGGAGATGGTTTCATAGACTTTGGAGGGCACGGCCGTGCCCGAGGCATCCTTGAAGCAGACCGCGTCGTACGGGATGCCGGCGTCTAGTATCTGGCGCAAGGTCTTGGTGTAGAAGGCCGCGTCGTGGGCACCCGCGCAGCCCGGCGGCAGTTCCATCAGCGTGACACAGACTTGGTGTTTGAGCCCGGCATCGACAATGCACTGCCCCGAGTAGATGAGGTTATCGACGTCGTTGAGCGCGTCGAAATTGCGGATGGTGGTGATGCCGTGCTTTTTGAAGAGTTCGGCGTGGAGCTTGATGATGTCGCTCGGCTGCGATTCGAGGCCGACTACGTTGACTCCCCGCGCCAAGGTCTGCAAGTCGGCGTCCGGGCCGACCGTGGCGCGAAAGGCGTCCATTGCGGCAAAGGCATCCTCGCCGCAGTAGAAGTAGAAGGATTGGAAACAGGCCCCGCCGCCGGCCTCGAAGTAGTCGATGCCAGCTTCCTTGGCCGCGGCGACGGCCGGCAGAAAATCGGACGTGAAAACGCGTGCGCCATAGACCGACTGAAAGCCGTCGCGGAAGGCGGTACACATGAAGCGAACTTTCTTCTTGTTCACGGTCGCATCCTCGTTGTCTATCCCACTAGCACGGACCACAAGACGCCGGCACCTACCGCTGAGCCGATGACCCCGGCGACATTGGGGGCCATCGCGTGCATCAGCAGGTAGTTATTGGGGTCTTCGCGCTGGCCCATCATCTGCACCACGCGGGCCGAGTCGGGCACGGCCGAGACCCCGGCAGCGCCGACGAGGGGGTTGATTTTGTCTTTGGTGAAGAGGTTCAAAAACTTGGCAAAGAGCACGCCGCTGGCCGTGGCGACTGCAAAGGACAGGGCACCGAGGCTGAAGATGAGTACCGACTGCGGCGTGAGAAAGGTCTGGGCTTGGGTCGAGCAGCCGACCGAGAACCCGAGGAGGATGGTGACGATATCGACCATCGAGGTGCGGGCGGTCTGGGCCAAGCGCTCGGTGACGCCGCTTTCCTTGAGCAGATTGCCGAAGAACAGCATCCCGAGCAGCCCGATCGCACCTGGAGCGAGGAGCGCGCAGATGAGGAAAGCGGCGATGGGAAAGATGATCTTTTCGCGCTGCGAGACCTCGCGCGGGGGCTTCATGCGAATTAGCCGCTCTTTGCGGGTGGTTAAAAGTTTCATTACCGGCGGCTGGATGACCGGTACGAGGGCCATATAGGAGTACGCGGCAATGGCAATGGCCCCGAGCAGGTGTGGAGCTAGCTTGGCCGCGAGAAAGATCGCCGTTGGCCCGTCGGCTCCACCGATAATGCCGATGGCCCCGGACTCGGCCGGAGTGAAGCCTAGGTAAAGCGCGCCGATCAAGGTCAGGAAAATGCCCGTCTGCGCCGCGGCCCCTAGCAGTACCAACCGGGGGCTGGAGAGCATGATCGAGAAGTCGGTCATCGCGCCGATGCCGAGAAAAATCAGCGGAGGGAAGACTCCTTGGCTGACGCCGAAGTAGATGTAGTAGAGCACACTGCCTTTGTCGTACACGCCGATGGCCATGCTGGAGATAGACGGGAGATTGCCTACGATGCAGCCGAAGCCGATGGGTAACAGCAGCAGCGGCTCGTAGTCTTTGCGGATGGCTAGCGAGATGAAGACCGCGCCGATGAAGATCATCAACAGATTGCCGCCCGACATGTTGGCCACGGCCGTAGTGCTGAGGAATTCGAGGAGAATTTCCATGGCCGATTAGTCGTTTTGGCGGCGCGCGTGCAGGGCGAAGCCGATGGCTGCGGCGATGGCGGGTGCGTCGTTTTCTTTGCTATGACTCTGCGTGTGCAGTTGGGCTGGGGGAATATAGGGGTGGATCGCGGCGAGGATCCTCGGCAAGACAGCGATAAAAACGCTGACTAATACTAGGGCAGTGAAGACGATGCTCATGCCCACGAAGGCTAGGTCTAATCCCTGTGCGAGAGGATTGTCGAGTGCGAGTTGTTTCATATCTAAGTGGCTGTGCGGAAAGTGAAATACATTAAGGTATGGCGACGGGCCGATAAGTCAAAAGGCGTTAGAACGTCGGCCCGGATTGTTCGACGAGGTGCTTCAGATAGAGGCAATACGCATTGTCTTGGGAATAATTGGCGATGCGGAGGAGCTGTTCTTTGCCAATGTAGCCCTTGCGGTACGCTATTTCCTCGACGCAGCCCACTTTGAGTCCCTGCCGGTGCTCGATGGTTTGGACGAAGTTGTTGGCCTCTAGGAGGCTCTCGTGCGTACCGGTGTCGAACCAGGCAAAGCCCCGCCCCAACACCTCGACCTTGAGCTGTTTGCGACGGAGATATTCGTTGTTGACATCGGTAATCTCTAGTTCGCCGCGGGCCGAGGGTTTGAGGCCGCGGACAATGTCGACGACCTCGCCGTCGTAAAAATAAAGGCCGATAACCGCGTAGTTGGACTTGGGGTTTTGCGGCTTCTCTTCAATGCTGATGGCGTTGCCCCCGGCGTCGAATTCGACGACTCCGTAGCTCGTGGGATCGCTCACGTAGTAAGCGAAGGCCAATCCCCCCTCCCGTAGTTGGCTGGCGCGGTGTAGGATCGCAGTCAGGCCATGCCCGTAGAGGAAGTTGTCGCCGAAGATCAAGGCACAGGGGTCGCGGCCAGCGAAATCGGCCCCCACGACAAAGGCGTGAGCTACGCCCTCGGGCCGGTCTTGGACCGCGTATTCAATGCTCAGCCCCAGCCGCTCGCCGTCGCCGAAGAGCTGGCGGTAGAGATTGGTGTGCTCCGGGCTGGAGATAATGAGAATCTCGCGGATATCGGCCAGCATCAGCACCGAGAGCGGGTAGTAGATCATCGGCTTGTCGAAGATCGGCAGGATCTGCTTGGAGACCGGTACGGTCAAGGGGTAAAGGCGCGTGCCTTGGCCGCCGGCGAGGATGATACCCTTCATAGATCTACTCAATGCCCTTTTTTTGCGGTCCTTGGGGACGGGGCCTCTGCGGCCAGACGATCTGCCGCCGCTCGGGCGTCAGGCGCGCTAACAGCTCTTCCGAGGGATGGTAGCCGTGGCGGAAGTTGCCCCAGGAGGGTCCGTAGCGATAGACGAAAATCCGGCGCGTGCCCTCGTTTTTGCGTCGGGCCGAGCCGTGCGAGAGGCCATCGACGAAGAGCAAGGCGTCGCCCTTGGCCATGTGGCACTCGATTGCGCCGGTGATGCCCTCGACAGTGGCACCTTCGGGCTTCATGCGATGTCGGTCTAAGTCGGGATGGGTGAAGTTGGCTTTGTGGCTGCCGGGGATCAGCATGGTGCCGCCGTCGCCTGGGCCGATGTCCGTGAGCGCGACGAGGATGTTGATTTGGCCGCACATGTAGCGCCCGCGGTGGTAGCGAAATTGATTGCGCATGATGGGCGGATAGCCGCCGGAGTGCAGGCCGATGGCCTCTCCGGGTTGGCGGAAGTTGGCGAAGTTTTCGTCGATGAAGAGCGGCCCGTGTGCGTAGTCGAACGTGTTCTCGCCGCCGACGAAGTGCTTGACTTTCTCGATCCAAGCGGGATGGTCGATCATCCGCTCAAAAGGTTCGCCCGCCTCGTAGATTTGCTGCAAGTTGAGGCCGTCAATCGTGCCATAGGTATGGGCGTGAACATGGCCGTACCAGTCGCCCGGCTCGAGCGGCGGGATGGCGTCGAGGCAATCGTTGAGGTCTTTGACCTCATCGGCGGTAAGTGCCGCCTCTAAGTGCAGGTAGCCGCGCAGGTCGAAGAGGTAATTTTCGAGGTCGGTGACCATAAGTCCTCAGCGCTGGACGGGATCGCCCCAGGAGCCTTCGATGTACGGGAAGCGCGCTTCGAGATCGTCGGCTAGTTCGACGCCG
This sequence comes from Candidatus Latescibacterota bacterium, assembly GCA_022825835.1. Taxonomy (GTDB): domain Bacteria; phylum Latescibacterota; class UBA2968; order UBA8231; family UBA8231. The sequence continues at coordinate 31,830 of JAJDVZ010000026.1, read as the reverse complement.
AAGCCCGGGGCGTCGGGCAGAATTAAGTGGCCGTCTTCGATTAGCGGTTTCTCGCGCAGAATTTCCCACTGTAGAGGCCCCTGCTTCATATTTAGCTCGACTAGACGCGGATCAGGTAGCGCCGCGACCATGTGGGCGTTGGCCATGGTCATCAGGCCGTTGTGCCAGTTGTGCGGGATCAGGGGTATTTCGCCGTAGTCTGCATAAGCCCTGTGGCCGACTTCCATGCAGAGGTCGATGCCGCAGACGCCAGCGTCGGGTTGGACGATGCCGAAGCCCCCCACCGCCATAAAAGGCTCGAACTGCGCCCACGTGGTAAACGGCTCGCCGCCGGTGACGGGGATGGAGACGGCGTCGTTGAGCCGGGCGTAGTCCGCGGGGACGCGTTCGACCGGCTCCTCAAACCAAGCCCAGCCCATTTCGTCGAGGGCCTCGGCAATGGGCAGCGCCTCCTCCATCGAGAGGCGGCAGTTGCCGTCGAGGGCTAAGTCCATGCGAGCACCCACGGCCTCGTGGACTTGGCGCGCTATGTTGAGAAAGCGATCGACGGTGACGCCCGACCAAGCCCAGTGGGTGCCTATGCGCATCTTGTAGGCGGTGAAACCCTCTTCGGCATAGCCGATGGCCTCTTCGACGACGGATTCGGGGTGGTCGTCCCAGTCGTAGCGCACGCCCGAGGAAGCGTAGAGGCGGAGGCGGCGCAGGGGTGCTTGCCCTGCCGCGCAGAGCAGGTCGGCGGTGGGTTTGCCAGCGATCTTGCCGCGCAAATCCCACAGCGCACAGTTGAGGCCGGCGTTGGCGATGTCGTTGGCGCGCTCTGCTTCGTTGTGCGGCGTCAGATCTTCGTCGCGGGGGTCGCGGCCGATGAGACGGGGCTTGAGTTCGTCGATGCGAGCGGCGATTGCGGGCGGTACGCCGTACGCGCAAGGCTCGGCGATGCCCTGCAAGCCTTCGTCGGTTTCGATGATGCAGATCGAGCAGTCGGCCTTGGGCACGTGGAAGGTGGCGCTGTACCACTGGAGCTCAGGCTCGTGGGCGCGCGAGAGTGAAAGCGTGCGGATATCGGTGATTTTCATCGGGAACCTATTCTATACATTGGTTTCTTCACGGGCCTGTATTAAAGGGCCACTTACTTTTCGCGTCAATACTGCCCGGCGAGCCTTCCCTTGTCGCCCGCAGAGTGCTCCTGTATTTTGAGGCCGCTTCCCAACCGAGGAGGAACCAATGATTGAACATCCTTATCAGAATTTGCGTGGAGGACGCTGGCTAGTCGGCAACCTGCACACGCATACGACCGCCAGCGACGGCGAGCGCGATCACCAAGCGGTAATCGACGATTACGCGGGCCGCGGCTACGGCTTCTTGGCGATTACCGATCACGACATCTATACGTCCTTGCAAGACTACGAGCAATACGATGCGCAGGGGATGATCCTAGTTCCGGGCAATGAGATTTCAGCCAACGGCCCGCACGTTTTGCACGTAGGGGACGCAGCGTGGGTTGCGCCGCATGCGGATCGGCAGCGAGTAATCAACGAGGTCAACGAATCGGGCGGTGGTTTTACCCTTTTCAACCACCCCAACTGGCACGGCAATTTCAACCACTGTCCGCAGGAGCTTTTGCAGGCCTGCGAGGGCTACGTGGGCTTGGAGATATACAACGGCGTGATCTGCCGCTTGGAGGGCAGCCCCTACGCGACGAATCGCTGGGACATGCTGCTGAGTGCGGAGAGACGCCTGTGGGGGTTTGCCAACGACGACAGCCACGCGGCAAGAGGCGATGTGGGGTTGGGGTGGAATGTGGCCTACGTGGAGGAGGAGACGGCTAGCGGCGTGGTGGAAGCCCTGCGCGCCGGTCGGTTTTACGCCTCGACGGGCGTTGAGATCAGCCAGATCCAAGTCGAGGGAAACAGGATTTGGATTGAGACGGAGAATGCGGCGCGGATCGTGGCCTTGCGCGCCGGAGCGAAGCGGATAGCCGTGGCCGATGGGCGGGAAATTGAGGTGGAAGTGCCGGAGCGAGCGGGATACGTGCGCTTTGAGTGTTGGGGCGCAGGAGAGGCGTTTGCTTGGACGCAGCCGTTTTTTTGTGAGGAGAGCGAATAACATGAGTGATCTGATCGTCGTTCATCCAGATTTTGACGGAGTTTGGCCCTTTGCCGCCGACCACTTCCGCACCTTGTGGCCCGAAGCGGACTTTGTGCGCCTAGCGCACGGAGAGGAGCGACCTTTGGGCGAGGTGGTTGAGGAGCCGAGCCAAGTGACGCGGTTGGCCACGCTAGGGGTGCCAGTGAGTCTGGTGTGTCTGCGACTTTTTACGGCTTTGCAGGAGGCGACCTTTCAGGGGTCTTATGGCCGACGGCTAGGCGAGGGCTGTAACGAGTATTTGGCCGAGGCCGGCGTCGTTGTGTACGACCATCCGAGCGAGGGGTTTTGGTCGCAGACCGTGGCGGAATTTGGTTTGGCCTTGACGCTGTGCGGACTGCGGCGGATTCCGCAGTTGCACCGCGAGATTATCCAGAGCCAAGCGCCTTGGGACTACGAGCCGCCCGAGGGCCAAGGTCGGCCCGGAGCGCGCGGGCACCAGTTTGGCGACGACTCTGCCTTTGCCAGCGGCACGCTGTGTGGCAAGCGGGTGCGGATCGTCGGGGCCGGCAATATCGCCAGCCGCTACGCCAGCTTCGCGTCGATGCTAGGGGCTGATGTGGCGGCTTGGGATCCGTTTGCCACGGAGCCGTGCTTTCACCGGGCTGGGTCGCGCCGCGAGTACCATCTGGAGCAGTTAGTCGTTGATGCCGAAGTGTTCGCGCCCATGGTGCCGCTGACGGAATCGACGCGCGGGTTAGTCGAGGCTGGGCACATTGACGCGTTGCCCAAGGGCTGTCTGGTGGTGCTGGTGACCAGAGCGAAGATCTGCGATACGGACGCGATCCGGCGGCGGGTGATGGCCGATGAACTGAGCCTAGCGGCGGACGTGTGGGATCAAGAGCCGCTGCCGTTAGACGATCCGCTACTGGGGCGGCACAACGTGGTGCATACGCCGCACAACGCCGGGCGCACGATCGACGCGAACAAGGCGTGGGCAGAGAAATTGGCCGTGCAGTTCAAGCCGCGTTGATTGCTCGCATTAGGTGCTGGGTTTATACTTTTACGACTCTTTCATTCAACTGAAAATACCCACTTAGGGAGTTATACATGCGGGGGATCGAAGCGGCGCAAACGAGACAACAGCAGCGCAACAAAGAGCTGTTGGACGGAGTGCGCTACCTAGGCGAGAAAGTGCATTCCGCGGTCTTGCCGCTCACCGTGGATATCGGCAACCAACAAGCGCTGCACCAAGAGCAAATCGACGCCCTAGAGGGCTTGCAGATCGAAGCAGCCGCGATCGCGATTCGCTCGCTGGCCTCGCTGGCCGAAATCGGCGAGCTGGACCACCTCGGCGGCGGGCTAGAGCTAATCCCGCCGCTCTTGCTGACTTTGGCGATCACCGACTACGAAAGCATCGAATACACTATCGAACACGCCCACACCTCCGTGGGCTACTACGCGGCACTGGCGGCGTTGGGCTTTATCGATGAGAAGGTTGTAGTCGAAGGTTTTCGCCGCGGCCTCGACGCTCCCGGGCACGTGTCTTGGCTGCCGGGCGGCACTCAACTCAACGGCGGGCGCTTGGGGGTGATGATCCCGGTGGCTGTGGGTCAAGCCCTCGGCAAGCGGGCCAAGTGCGGCGAAGGCGGCTGGGTCATCTGCCACTGTGGCGATGCTGGCTACATCTCGGGTCAAGCGCTCAACGGCTTCAACGGCGCAGGCGTCCACGGAGCGCCGATCACCTTCGTCATGCACCGCAACGGCATCCAGCTTTCGGGTGCTACCGAGGGCATTATGGACAAGGACCCGCGCCCCATCGTCGCGGCGATGGGCGTGGAGGTTATCGAGATCGAGACTCTGCACGACGCTGCGGTGCTTTACGAAACCTATGTCGAAGGCTACAAACTGGCGCAGCAGGGCCGGCCGACGCTGATCTATCCCACGGGAACGCACGAACTCCTCGGCGACTTTGGCGAGCGCTTGGGCATTGGTTCCGAGGTCGCAGCGTTTGCCGCCGAGTACGGCGTCGATCTCAGTACCCGCATCTGGATCCCCGGCTCGCTGATGAGCTATCGCGACGTAGTGCCGATGCTCGAGTGCCTCTTCTTGGTCAACAAGCTCCCCGGCGGCGAAGGGCATCACGACGGCCACATGAAGGGCCGCGATGCCGCGCAAGTGCTGAGCAACCCGATGTTCCAAAAGACAGCGGCGGCGAGCCAGGCCCTAGCGACGTTGCGCCAAGACGAGAAGCGCCAAGTCGAGACCCGGGCTAGACCCGCGCCCGGCAGCCGCAATTTGGTTCTGCCCGAGGATGTGCGGGAAAAGGTTAGCTTGCCCACGGTGGGTACGAGCGAAAGTCCGCGCGCTGGGTCCGAGGCTGCATACGCAGCGGTGGCCGCGCATTTTCCCGACGATGTCTTCGTCGTTAGCTGCGACCTAGATCCCTCGACCAAGCTGGCGAAGGCGCGCGGGTTCTTGGCAGCCGATCACCAATTCGAGATGAGCATTGAGGAGCAGGCCGCTTGTCTGATTACCGACGGATTGGCGATGAGCGTGCCGGGGCCGCAGTTCAATGTGGTATCGACATTTGCCGCCTTTTACGAGGGCATTGCCCGCGAGGGCTTTGACGTCTGGCGCTATCAGCGCAACCTCACCGGCGTCAACGAGGGCCTCAATGTCGCCTTCCACGTCTCGCACGTGGGGGCCTGCACTGGGCGCGATCACTTTTCGGGTTGGGGTTTGGAGTGGATCAACGTTGGCCTGAGCTATTTGCCCTATCTGCACCGCTTTTACGGGCCAGCCGATGCGCGGGCGGCGTTTTTGGCGGTCTGCGATATGGCGGCGCACTACGGAGGGCACATCATCGGCATCCCGCGCGACTCCCTGCCCATCCTCGAAAAGCAAGACGGCTCGGGGCCGCTGTGGGAGCCGGGCGACGCTTGGGAGCCGATGACGGCTTATCGCACTTATGCTGGAGCCGAGCGGGCGATTTTGGCTTTTGGTGCGCCAGCGTTTCTGGCTGGCGAGGCGGCTGAGCAGCTCGAAGGGGGGGTGGATGTGCATATAATCAATGGGCTACCGCTGCCTGCCGCTGCCTTGGAAGAGTTGGTGGGCCGCTATCCCAAGGGCGTGGTAACTATAGAGGATGGCCTGATCGGCGCGGCCAACACTGGAGTGCGCGGTTTCGCCGGATTGGTGGCGGGCGTCGCTGGCGGCTTGGGCATTCCAGCGGCGCACATCGGCATTACCGACCCGACGACGGCCCCGTCAGAAGGCCATTTAGAGACGTGGGCGCACTTCGGCATTACGACTGAGGCATTGGTAGAGGCGTTACAAGGACTTTAGTGGCGACAAAGATCGCTGCATAAAAAATATAATCTATTCAAGGAATAAAGATGATGACTACGAAAATGACGTTGCTGTTAGTGCCATTTTTTTCCACGGCATTACTGATGGTCGGCGGATGCAGCCAACAGCCTGAAGATATTATAAAGGACTATTTCGGCGTAGAGAAATGGGAAGAAAGATTATCTATGGTACTGGACCCTGAGATAGCTAAGCCACTGATGGAAAGCTATTACGATGATTGGAGTCCTACAGGTGAGACGAAGATAGAAAGGATTACTCGCATTGACGGCAAAGGTAAAGTAGACATAGGTGAGTATATAAAATTAAAAGTAACTCGTTCTGGATTGAATGCATTTGGGAATCGCATTTCAGAAACGACTCTTTACTATGTAAAACGAACACCAGATGGATATAAGATAAATTGGCAAGAGTCATTGGGAATAAATGAAATGTCTTGGAACGCATACAAAGCTCAGCGTCCAACGGTCCCTATAGAATTTCGAGTACAAGCTACTCTTGGTAACTATTACAACTACGAATTTATAAACGCACAACACTACTGGTGGAGTATAGATTTGGAGAACTTCTTGTATAGATATGTTAAGAAAGATTCGGAAAGCGGGAGAAGGATGTATGAATTATTGAAAGATGGCGAAGGCCATAACCTTATAGTCAAAATAAGATTTCTCCCAAATGGAGATCCTAGTGGTAATGTGGTTCTCATTGAGGATCTAATTTCTGACAGTTGGCTAAAAGAAAACTAAATAAACAAGGACGGCTATGTGGAAAGACTGCTATGAATCTCGGTGGCAAGTGGGGTTAATATAGGGACAATTGTTTTGATGACCTTACTTTATTGACAGACTAATTAGGTTGCAAAGTTGGGCGTAATTCACTGAGGCGGGTTACATCTTGTGACAGTATGCCTTGCAGCCATTCGGAGGGGCAGTTTACGTCTTGCCACGCCGCTTCATCTCCGGACCTGACGACAAAGAGACGGCTTCCATCGGGAAGGTATCCGCTCACGTGATCACGGATTACTTCCGCGCTATCTTCGGTCAACACTGCCCATGTTGACTTGGTAATATGAGCCCAAGCCTCGTAGTTTTGGATGGCCTTGTGGAGGGCATTGTAATCGCCTCCCTCAACTAGGTCGTACGAGATAATGTAACACCTTTCCATAGAAAGGTCATCCTTTCAAACAGTATTGTGAGCGCTGGCAATTTTCTTTTTCTTACTTAAGATGGTGTCTGAAAACCCTTGTCGGGATACCCCAAAGGTCATCCAGCGGCCTTCGCATGGAGTGTTTTTCATAGGGCGAGACGCTCTTGATCTTGGGATTTTTTCTTTTAAAAAAAGGCATAACCCGGAATTTTTAGACAGCTTCTAATAATTCATTAGAAGTGTTGGTGCGTAAATCGGCAATCCTTTTTTGGTGCGCCCTTGAATAAAGACAGGCTCCTTAGTTAGATTAGACATGATTGATTTCCAAGCAACCGATGCCTCTCTACCTAAAAGAGCCTATTGTGTTCAATATACCGTCTCTCCTGCCTCCGTCAAGTTTCGTTGTTCTGAGGGCGTCCCAGAGGGCAATGTGACCGAGCAATCCCAACCTCTAACCCAAGCCCAAGACCACGACCGGCGCATTGGACGGTTAGAAGGAATTGTCGAGCAACTCAATTACCGCTTGGACTCCATTGAGCGCGGCCAGCGGTGGATTATCGGCATCCAAATCACAACGCTGATCGCCATAGGCAGCTTGTTGTTTAGCATCCTGAACAAGCTACCCGGATAACGACCAACCCGCCCCGGCCGCAAACCAGCCCGGGCATCACCACCGGAGAAACAACTATGCAGACACACCAAGCAAAAAGGCAAAAAAAATGAAGCGGAGCATACTTTTAATCATCGCACTTTGGGCTTTCGGCTGTGGAACCGGCAACCAAGGTGGGGAAGCAAGCAAGGAGATCTTAATGGATCCTACAGGCGAGGCCCTAAACGAGCAGGCACCCGACGAATTCTCAGTGCGCTTGGAGACCAGCGCTGGCCCGGTGGTCATCCAAGTGACGCGCGATTGGGCACCGATCGGTGCCGACCGGTTCTACAACTTGGTCCGCAATGGTTTCTACGACGAGCAGCGTTTCTTCCGCGTGGTACCTAACTTTGTGGTGCAGTGGGGCCTGAGCGGTAATCCAGCGCTTAATCAGGTCTGGCATCGAGCTCATATCCTCGACGATCCCGTCAAGCAGGGCAATACGCGCGGACGGATCACGTACGCCAAAACTAATCAGCCCAATACGCGCACGACCCAGCTCTTTATCAACTTGGGAGACAACGCCAATCTCGACGGCATGGGGTTTGCGCCCTTCGGCGAAGTAGTGGAAGGCATGGAGGTGGTGGATGCGATCAATGCCGAGTACGGCCAGCAGCCAAACCAAAGGCAGATCCACGGGCGCGGCAACGCCTATCTCGAAGAAAACTTTCCCAACCTAGACTATATCATCAAGGCCGAGATCATCGAGTAAGTGGCCGCCGAAATCCGCAATGAGGCCGTCGGGCTAAAGGCCGGTACCCTAGCCATTGTAACCGCCGTGCTGTGGGGTGGCAACCCGGTGGCGATCAAGGTGGGGCTCGATGGGGTGCCGCCGGCCGCGATGGCTGGCTTGCGCTTTGCACTGGGTGCCCTGACCGTATGGGTCGGGGCACTTTTTGCTGGTATTCAGTTGCGCATACCCTCCAGCGAATGGAAGGGGCTGGGCGGATTGGCACTGCTTTTCGCGCTGCAAATATGGCTTTTGAACGCAGGCACTCAATACACCACGGCCAGCCGCTCAGGGGTGGTGGTCAATATTTACCCCTTCTTCACGGCATTTTTCGCGCACTTGTTCGTCGGCGACCGCTTGGGCTTGGGGCAGTGGTTTGGCTTGCTCATTTCGTTTGCCGGTGTGGTGCTGCTGTTTTGGGAGTCGCTGGCGCTGGCCGAGACGCAGTACTTGCTAGGCGATGCGATGGTGGCCGCTAGCGGTTTGTTGTTGGGCTTGCGACAGGTGGTGATCAAGCGGCTGGTGCAGGGGCTCAACCCCTATCAAGTGCTGTTCTGGCAGGCCGTGCTGAGCCTGCCTTTGTTCGCCGCTTGGAGCGCGTTCTTAGAATCCGAGGTCGAGTACGTCCTAACCGGCCCGGTCATTGCCGGCGTGCTCTATCAAGGCATCGTCGTCGCCGGGCTGTGTTTTATCATCCTCGTCTTTCTACTCCAACATCACTCGCCTGGGCGACTGGGGGGCTTTGGCTTTGCCACGCCGGTGGTGGGTGTGCTGTTGAGTGCCGCGCTTTTGGACGAGGCTATATCGCCCTATCTGCTGGCCAGCATGGGATTGGTGGCTGTGGGGATTGTGGTTGCAAACTGGGTCGGGCGGGATTAGTGTTCTCAAGCCGACTCGTTGCCTTTAAAAACGCCATTCCTCCCGTTCCATGAATTCTTCAAGATTGGTACAATCGACCCCAAAATACTCACAAACATTTGGGATTTTCACGGCATTGGGACTGTATTTTTCGGTCGTTACAACGCAACCATTTTCTAAACACTTTGCTCGTGCAACAACAAACGGATCGGCAACCGAACCTCCCTGAAGGCGCTCCTTCTTGCGAATCATCGCCTGAAAGTGCCTGACTTCAAATATCGCCTTGACAAACTCCAATTCCTCCGAGCTTGGCGTTATAAATATCTGCTGCCTATTCTCCTTACACCAAGTAGCTAAGTCGTCACCGTGTGATTCCAATTCATTAAACACTTCTCGCGTCGAAGTAATTCGACCTTCTGTAACCATCTCATCAAATGCTTCCCACAAAGAGGGAAATCGATCTCGGTAATAGTGGCGAAAAAGATCAATCAGTGGGCCACTGTCGAATACATAGACTGTCATGTACTCGTTCCCTGATTGAAGAGCCATTCTTCTATTCTAGGAACATTCTTCGTCCGTGTACCTAGATAGTCAGCGGCTTGCTCCATCGAGATATGCCCTTGGTGATAATGGCTAAATACTATTTCAATGTACCGTTCACCTAGATATACTCCCTTGGTCAGATAATAATTTCCGCCCATGCCTCCATCTCTTGTTCGTTCCATTGACCATTGCTGTACCTTCTGTTCGTAATACTGTTGATTCACTCGTCCTTGGTCGAGCAGGCGACGCAGAATGGTTTCTCTACTGACGCAGTACAGGCTAGCCCAGTCTTCAATAGCGCGATCGTCAATAGAGATGCCAGCCAAGTGCGCTTCGAAATCATGGGAGGGGACCAGAAACTCAGCGGCAAATAGATTGCAGAGCACTTCTATGCGCCTATTGTCGCCGGTCATATGCTCAATGTAGTTGTCCTGTCGAGTATCTATCCCACCAGTGTGCATCAGGAGATGCGCCAGTTCGTGGAACAAGGTAAAAATCTGACGGGATTTAGTGTTGTTGTTATTGACATAGATAATCGGAAAATCTGGATCGTACAAACAGAAACCAGAAAAAGGAATATCGTCCGTATCTACCCTCTTTTTCCCAGGCGGCTTGAAGGTGTCTTTAAAAACAAAAACTCCGCATTCCTCCAACACTTCCCTCCAGTGCTTGAGGGCATCCTCTGTATTTTTCCATGCCTGTTGTTGATCGAGTTCAATGCCCAGATAAGTACGGACTTGCTTCGCCATGTCGGTAGCGGCCACAGAGGGGGCAAAATCAAGATCGTGCAGCACCCTGCGTTTTGCCGGATTCACACCGCCATACAGTTCGGCAAGATTGAGTTGTAGTACTCTTGCTTTGCGGAGTAGGTAACGCATCCATGGCGAGAGACGCAGCAATTCTTCCTTCGGCAAAGTGCGAAATTCTTGCTCTATGATTTCCTCTTCTGGCACTTCGGGAAAAAAGAACAATGCGATTGGGCGTTTATAGATCTTGTATGCCAGCTTTTCCAACTGAACATATGTTGGAGACGCCTCGCCGCGTTCCCAAGTATCAACCTCTTTGGCCTTTTTGTTTATGCGCTGAGCCACCTCTTCCTGCGAGAGACCCAAGCTGGTACGCGCCCAGCGCAAGACTTGGGGATTAACGGAAATAGGCTCACTCATAATGCGACCTCCACAATCGTCACGGTGTCGTTGCCGAAGATGTTCGCTACCTTCGTTGAGGTATTCCGTCCTCGGCTAAGGCGACGGTTTCGTTGACTCACTGGCGAATCAATCATAGCCCTACCAGCATGCATCGCCTAAGTCTGGCTGTCGGCTGTAGGATATTCTAGTATACTATGGCCCTGCAACGCGGGCAATCAGCGGACCGCTATCTTCGAGACCTATTGTCCTTCAACCTAGGGACCAAACATGCAGTTCATAATCGACGTGCATTTGCACTCGCGCTTTGCGCGAGCGACGAGCCGCGAGCTCAACCCTTCTAACTTGCACAAGTGGTCGGCGCTCAAGGGCGTTGACGTGGTCGGCACGGGCGACTACACGCATCCAGAGTGGTTTGCCGAATTATCTGAGCAACTCGAACCGGCCGAAGAGGGCTTGTACCAACTCGAACCCGGCCGTCGCGCCGCCGTGGAACAAGAGCTGCCCGAGCGCTGCCGTCGCGCTGTGCGTTTCATGCTTTCGGTGGAAATTAGCACCATCTACAAGAAGGGCGACAAAACCCGCAAGATCCACCACGTCGTCATCCTGCCTTCCCTCGAATCCGTCGCCCGACTCAATCGCCGCCTCGGTGCCATTGGCAACTTGCACTCCGACGGCCGGCCCATCTTGGGGCTGGACAGCCGCGACCTTTTAGAGATTTGTCTCGAAGCCGATGAGAATGTGCTCTTCGTCCCGGCCCATATATGGACGCCGCACTTTGCCGCTTTGGGGGCATCGTCGGGCTTTGACTCGTTGGAGGAGTGCTACGAGGATTTGTTGCCGCACATCTTCGCGGTGGAGACCGGCCTGTCCTCGGATCCGCCGATGAACTGGCGGCTGTCGGCCCTCGACCGCTATGCGATCGTATCCAATTCTGACGCCCACTCGCCGCAAAAGCTGGCCCGCGAGGCCACGTGCTTTGACACCGCGTGCTCGTATCCGGGCATCTACTCTGCGCTCAAAGACCGCGACCCAGCGCGCTTTTTGGGCACGTTGGAGTTCTACCCCGAAGAAGGCAAATACCACTACGACGGCCACCGCAAGTGCGCGGTGTGCTACAAGCCAGCGCAAACGCTGACCGCTGAGGGGATCTGCCCGGTGTGTGGACGCAAGCTGACGGTGGGGGTTTTGCACCGGGTGGAGAAGCTAGCTGATCGTCCGGAGGGATTCCGACCGGAGGTTGCTCCGTCCTACGAGTACTTGATTCCGCTCGACGAAGTGATCGGCGCAGCGGTTGGCGTTGGTCCGAAAAGCAAAAAAGTCCGCGGCGTGTACGATCGGCTCTTGGCCGAAGTAGGTACAGAACTTGAAGTCTTGCGTCGCACCGGACTCGAAGCGATTGAAAGCTGCGCCGGGCCGTTGGTGGCCGAAGGCGTGCGCCGGATGCGCTGCGGCGAGGTGGATATCTACCCCGGCCACGATGGGGAATACGGCGTAATCAGCGTGTTCACCGAGGAGGAGCGGACGCGCTTAAAAGGGCAGGGAGCGTTGTTCGACTTGGGGCCGGCGGTCGCGAAGACAGCTGAGGAAGTCCACGTTCCAGCGGTACAGGTGCCAAGGCCCGAGATTACCGCACAAGTGGAGCAGGACGAGGACGCGCTCGACGACGCACAGCGGCAAATCGAAGAAGCCGAAGGAGGGCCTTTAGTGGTCGTGGCTGGGCCAGGGTCGGGCAAGACCCGGGTGTTGACGCGGCGCATTGCGCGGCTGGTCGCAAGCGGCGTGGACCCGGGTCAGATCATGGCCATTACCTTTACCCGGCGGGCGGCTGGACAGATGCGGCAGCGGCTGAGCGCATTGTTGGACGGTGGGCTAGGCGCGATGCAGGTGGGGACCTTTCACCGCTTGGCGTTGTCTCTGTTGCGGGAGTTGGGCTGCGAGCCAAAGCTGGTGCTTGACGAGGTGGAAGCGCGCCGGTTGCTGGAAGGGACGCTGGCAGACGCCGGTTTGTTGGGGTCGGTCGCCGCTGCTAGTCAAGCCATCTCGCTGGCTAAGGCCGCCGCGCAGGGGCCGGATGAGGTGGACGAGGAGTGGCGACCGCATTACGACGCCTATCAGGCCGCCCTACACGCGTCTGGGGCCTGCGACTACGACGACATTCTCTTGGATTTGCTGCGTCTCTTAGAAGGGGATGCAGTCGTGCGAGGACAGGTGCGAGCACGGTTCCCCTATCTGCTGATAGACGAGTTCCAAGATCTCAACGCCGCCCAGTATAGATTGGTCCTGCAGTTGGCGGGTGAAGGCGCGGGCCTGATGGCCATCGGCGACCCGGATCAAGCGATTTATAGCTTTCGCGGTGCTTCGCCCGCCCACTTCGTTCACTTGCGCGACCGTTTCTCGGATACGCGACTCTTTCATCTAGGCGCGAATTACCGCTCGCAGGGGCATATTGTCGAGGCGGCCGCGGCCGTCGTCGGCCACAATCCGGGACGCGAGGCTATTGAACTCGCAGCCGTGCGCCCGGGAAAAGAGCGGATCCGCCTAATCGAGGTGCCGAGCGAGACCGCCGAGGGCATTGCGGTGGTGCGGGAGATTGCCCGCATGGTCGGCGGCACCGATATGGTGCAGACCGATGCTGGCGCAGAGGGCACGCGCAGCTTCGCCGACTTTGCCGTGTTCTTCCGCACGGGCCGCCAAGGCCAAGTGCTGGAGGAGTGCTTCCGCAAGGAGGGCCTGCCCTACCGGCTCGTTGGGCAGAAGGGCTTTCTGCAAGCGCCGACCGTGCGGGCTGCATTGGCGTTTGCCCGCTACGCCGCAATCTCGCAAGAGGATATGCGCCGCTGGCAGGCACTAGAGGCTATGGGCGTGGAACCGCACATTTTGCGCCAAGTGCGGCGGGGGGAACTGTCGGCTGCGGTGCAGGACCGGGTCGAGGCGCTAGAGGGGCGGATAGCAGAGTACAGGCAATGGGCCGCGCAGGAGGGCGCGGGTGCTTGGGTGCGTCGCTGGCAGGCCGAGTTCGGCGACCCGGAGGATGAGGACTTGGAACACTTGGCCCGAGTTGCGGACGCGGCTGGAACGCTCCAACAGCTACTGGAGACTGTGCTCTTAGGCGCGGAGGCTGACTACGAGGAGCGGGGCGGCCCTCAAGGTCCGGAGGCCGTCGCGCTGATGACTTTGCACGCGGCTAAGGGCTTGGAGTTTCCAGTGGTATTCATCTGCGGGGTGGAGGACGGACTCATTCCCTTCCGCGAGCGAGATGCCGACTTAGCCGAGGAGCGGCGGCTCTTTTACGTGGGCATGACGCGAGCGGAGGAGGAATTGGTGTTGCTGCGGGCGCGTAGCCGTCAGCGCTATGGCGAGCGGGTGCAGTGTGCGCTGTCGCCGTTTGTAGAAGAGATTCCCGCTCAGTTGCTCGCGCGCGAGGATGCGGCCATGCCGCGCCGGCGGGAGGCCGAGCAGCTATCGCTCTTTTAGCTCGGTTCCGGGTTGAAAAGCCGCGCGATGTGTACGGCTTGGAAGAGCGTCGCTGGCTCTAGCTGCGTGCGCAGGGCACGCTTGCGCGGCAGGAGCGTGGTTTCGCCGAGCATGGGCGGGCAAACCATTACTTCGACCCGGCCGCTGCCGATATTGAGATTGCCTCGGGGACATTTGGGCCACAGCGAGTGCAGGCCGCGAAAAGTTAGCGGCACGATGATCACGTCGGGCGGCAGGTAAGCAAAGAGCGCGTGCTGCATGGGCAGGCACTGAGGCTCAAAGGCGGCGGTGGTGCCCTCGCCATAGACGACGCCTGGCCGCTCTGAGAGGAGCTCAGCAAAGCGGCGCGTGGGATTTTTCGTGTCGGCCGAGCGGGTCATAATGACGTGCCCATCGACTTTCTCCATTATGTGATCAACTTCCTCGGTAGTAAAGCCAATCAGCGAAAAAGAGCGCCCGCCAATGCGCAGGGTTGCGGGTTCGGTGAGGCGAGCGCGGGCGAGGCTCACCGGCGCGGGGGGTTCGCGCCAGCCCATCAGTTCGAGGAAGCGGGGGTCGTGGATCAGGGTACTCATCACCGGATGGTCGAAGAGGCTGCGGTGCGTGGGGAGGAAGAGGACCTTCTCCTGTTTGTTGGCTAGGTTGAGATCGTGGGCAGTGGCGGCGAAGAGCGGATCGGCGCTTACGGTCAATTCAATGCCGAAAATGTCCAGCGATTTCCTTCCCCATTCGCTGCTTTGGGCGCTGGCGGCTTTGAGGCGCTCCGCTTCCGGGAGTTGAGCCGCTAGCAGGCTCATTTTTTTCTTGCCGGTGCGGTAGTAGAGGTAAGCCCACTGAAAAAGGCGCGCTCGGCGGCTCCATGGGCCGAGGCTCTGGCGTCGCCCGACGTGCTGGTATTCGAGAAAGCGGCCCTTGGCCTTGCCGTCGAGCAGTGGGGGCAGGACCACCAGAGCGACTTCTCCTCGCGCCCGGCCCGCTAGTCGGTTGACGTAGCCGACTAAGCGGCGCGTCAGGTCGATCATGTCGCGGGTCAGGTAGCTATACTCTTGGCCGTACCAAAATTCCCTCGGTTTAATTTGGGCGGGATCTTCGGAGTGGGCTTGGAGGAACTTGAGTAGCATCCCCTTACCCAACAGGACTAACTTGCACAGCTTTTGGTGCCATTGAGCGCGCACCTGTCCCTCGATGCGGGCCAAGAGCACGTCGGCGTCTGTGATGGCCTTCCACACCGAGATGCCGAGATAGATGAAGTTGCTATAGGTGTTAAAGCGGATGGCGAGGTGTTCGCCAGCGGCGAGGTAATCGACGACGCGCTCGGCGACTTCGCTGAGCAGGTCGCGCAGGGTCCCGGCGTGGCGCACTCCGTCGATTTCGCAGGCGTAATGCTCGGCCAAGCGCGGATCGTCGGCCGACTCGGTTGAAGGCTCTTTTTGCGCCGTCCCGGATTGTATCTTCTCGGCGACGGCGTGGGCGTGTGACAGCGGCACGCGGGCGACCCGCAGCTTGACGAGGGCGGCCTCGCCTTCGTCGAGGGTGTAGGGGTTGTCGCGGCCTAGGGCGTGTAGATAGACCGATTGGTAGAGCGCGTGGAAATCAAGTGCGTCGCCGCGGCCGCGTTCGACGAAGAGCTGGCGCGTTGCTAGGTAGAGGCGGTTTGCTTGGTGATAGGCGGGGCCGACGTGCTCGTAGTGGTCATAAGCCTCTTGCAGGCGCTTGTCGCGGAGCGGGGGTATGCCCTCGTGAATGGTGCCGATCAACTCGGCGCGGCGCGTGAGCGCGTCGAGGTCGCTGCCCACCGGCCAGATGATTTCGCTTGGATCGCGGTCGGCAAAGTGGCCGTCGCTGATGGCGACTTGCATCAGTTCCTCAGCCGCCTCGTCGTAGAGGCGCAGCATTTCGTCTAGATCCACGTCGCTCAGCAGTTTGTCTAGGTCCACTTTGCACCTGTCTTTCGGTTTGCGTTGGCAGCTTAGAGTGAGTTAATGCAAACCGCCTGTTTGGTCAAGCTCGTGCGGGGCGGTTCGAGGTGCCGATATGAAAAGTCAACTCTGCTGGTATGCAAATCACCCCAGACAAACAGCCAGCAGCAAATAAAGCCCGTAGCGGCACACCATTACCTAGGCCCCCGTGCAGAGAAGCTACAATTCACCCGGTCCCAGATCTGCATCGATCAAATCCCGATGGTAATTCTTTCCCATCAAGTACTTGATTTCCAGCTCTACATCGCGCAATACGACAGCCGGTAGCGCCTGCCCGTCCCGTTTGAGCAGTTCGACCTCCAGCACATTCCACCCCTGCACCGGCCTAAATTTTTCGGGCAAACGAAAGACATACCAGTAGCCAAAAACCCGATAGCGCGGCGCATCCATCACGTACATCTGATTGATTTTGCGCAGCAGTGATTGCGGTAATTCTTTGCCGTTAAAAGCAAAGCGCAAGCGATCCCGCTCCGTCGTCTCCTGCACTCGCACCCGCAAGATCACCTCGTGGACCCGATTGACCTTGTCCCATTTTTGCAGATCATCGCTCACCGCAAAACCCACCTGTAGCGCCTGCCCCTTTGCCAACTCAATGGGTAGCGGATTAGCGACATTCGGCGCAATCGCCTCCGGTGCCGGCGCGCTGCCCTCGCTGGGGATTCGATAGATCTTGTCCTTGGCCGCCATTGTCTCGGGGAAGGGTACCTCGCGCAGCTTCTGGTAGAAATCGGCCTTATACGGCCAACAGCCAAACCAATGCGCGATATAGAGGCCATCGACTCCCTGCGCCCAATAGTTGCAAGCCCCCGCCCGCACCATTTCGATCGTCCCCTCGCCGACCCGGTCGCTGTCGATCCGACTCTGTAACGCCGGCAAGACCCGACACGCCGTCCCGTGTGCCGCTTTGACGAAGGCGCTGAAATCCGCCGACGGATCCGCCGCTCCCGACGCCTCGGGCACGATCGCGTCGACAATGCCCTGGCGCATCCACTCCAACGGCTCCAGTCCCACCGCCCGGCATCCATCCAGATTTGCTGGCACGCGCAGGACCAATTCTCGTGCTGGATCGCTCTTTTTTACAGCTGTATAAACCCGCCCTATCCACTCGGTCATAATCCCCGTCCCCGCCGCAACCTCATCGGGGTGAAAATAATAGGGGCAGTAATTGAGCTGTAGCTCAAAACCGTCAACGGGATAGCACGCGAGCACTTCCTCGACAATCGCCAAATTCCGCTCGCGCACTGCATCACAAGCGTAATCCCACGCGCGATACCCCGGCCACTCCGCGTCCACACCGCCCTTGCTGCCGATCTCCAACGGCTGTGGGTTGCGCTGCTCGGCGGCGGCGAAGCGCGGATTTTCCCAGCTTTTCAACATCAACTCCCGTGGTCCCTGCTGCGGCAATAGCATCGCGTAGAGCAGCAGGCCATTGGCATGGGCTTTGTCGCAGAGCACCTGGAGCGGATCGCATCCGGCTTTGATCAATTGAGTAAAATTCTGGTTGGCCCGCTTCCAGATCAGATGCGGCCACTTCTTTATATCCCGTCCCCACAACGCGCCCACCTGTGAATCGTAGAGCAGGCTCTGCGCATCGCCTAGGGTTAGCGACAGCGCCTCGACTGGCGTCCCCACCAACTCGTCTACCGCCGCCTCCAGCTCTTCTTTCTGCATCGGCGGCTCGTACATGTAGATCAGCGGGTGCCGACCGTCGTGGTCGAAAAAAATGCGTGGTTTGGCCATCGTCGTCTCCTTGCAATCGCTCGGTGCAGCCAGCCATTCGCCAAGCTGCGATCAAAGAAGCCGTGCAAAGCCCCAAGCGCGAGCGAAAACGTACGGTTAGCGCCCTTCTATTCCCCGCGGTGTGAGACAACGCCGCGAGGATTTTCAAAGGCGTCGATCCACAAGCGGCACCATTCCTCGTAGTCGGTCAGCTCGCTGGACGGATCGCGGCGGGAGCGCGCGACAAAGTCGGGGTGGCCGGTGCGGCCGGTGTGCTGGCCGGTGGGCTGGTAGCGCAGATCCAGCGACCAGCGGCATTGGTCGGAGTAATTGGGGGTGGAGCGATGGGGCGTAAAGCGGCTCATGAGCACCACGTCGCCGCGCTTGCATTCCAAGGGGAGGGGTTCGATGTGGGGCATGGCCTCGGGGGCGATGGTGGTGCCGCCGGCCGCCAGATGTCGGAGATAGCCGGTTTCGACGAGGCCGGGCAAGACCTCCATGCAGCCGGTCTCGACCGTGGCTGTGGCCAAAGGCAGCCAGCAGGTAACGACGTCAGAGCCTTCGGCTTCCGACATCATCACGCCGGCGTCTTGGTGCCAAGGCGCGTTGTGGAAAGAGGGGCCTTCGCGGTTTTCGTACGCCTGCGGCGGCTTGGCTCGCAGATGCTGGATGGGGTTGCAGACCAGTTCGGGACCTAGCAGCGATTCGAGCAGGTCGAGCAAGTTTTCATTGCGCAAAAACTTGAACATCGCCCGACCCCGATAGCGCATGATGTCCATGCCGTGCCCGATCTCAGGGCACTGTTTGAATAGCAAGCCGTAGCGCATGGCAAACGGGGCGTCCTCGTGCAGGTCCGCTATTTCGCCCTCGTCGTGCAGCGTTCGCGCGCGGGCGTCGATCCACGCCGACAGTTCGTCGATCACGGGCTGCAAGTCGTCGTGGGTGAGTGCCTCGCGAGCGATGATGACTCCGCGGGTGTTGAATTCTGTGATCTGTTCCGTCGTGAGTTTCATCGCGGGTTCTCCCCAATTCGTTGTGCGGGCAAATTTAAAGAAACCACCTAAGTACACGACAGTAGTATAAGTTGTAGTGCAGTCCGGAGTTGCGTTTTATTTGACGCTGCCAAGCAAGCAAATAAAACTCTCATCTCCGGAGCTGCACCATGTTAATACATACATTCAAGCGCACCTTGGAGCAAGCCAAGCTGGGCCTGTCTCGTCACCGTATCGACCTGCTATGCAAACTGCTTCCTACCTTGATCCAAACCCGCTCGGTCAACCTACGCAAGCTGGCCTGTGCGTTACCGGGTCTGACGAAAATCGACAGCCAGTATCGTCGGTTGCAACGGTTTTTCAGCAGCGGCCTCTGCCCGAGTGTTTTTACCCGACTCATCATCGACAAACTGGTCGTTGCCGGGCAACCGCTGCTGTTAGTCTTGGATCGGACGCACTGGCAGTTGGGGCAGACCGATCTGAATCTGCTCTGCTTGGGGCTGGTGTTTCAAGGCGTATCCATCCCGTTGATGTCCCTGTCGCTGCAACGACCCGGCAACTCCCATACGCGCGAACGCAAACAAGTGATGCGGCAAGCCCTTACCTATTTAAAAGGCTCGCCCTGTTGTCTATTAGCCGACCGAGAATTCATTGGCAAAGACTGGTTTCGTTTTCTGCTGCGGCAACGCGACGTTTCTTTTGTGATCCGTATTCGCTGCACCGGCTGGATCACCCTCGACGATGGGCAACTGCGCTCCCTAGCGTCGATGACCCGCTATTGGAAACGAGGGACGACCCGCACGTTTTACCATGTCACGCTCTACCAATCGCTGCGCTTGAATCTCGTCGCCCATCGCCCGCACAAAGGCGAGCCGCTGTTACTGGTGACCAATCGCTCCGATCTCGACAACATCGTCATCGCCTATGGGCATCGCTGGTCTATAGAAACCGCCTTTGGGTTTCTCAAATCCAAAGGCTTCCACTTGGAAGAAACCCGATTGACAAAGCCCCCAAGACTGCATCTTTTAATCGGCCTACTCGCCGTAGGCCTCCTATGGTGTCTGCTCATGGGACTGCAAGAGCATCGGCGCAAGCCCATTGTCAACAAAAAGCATGGCCGACGAGCCATCAGCCTATTTCGGCTGGGCTTAGATCGATTACAGCAACTCATCGCCAATCCACAACACCGAGCTAAAGAAAGTCGAGAGGCCATACAGATTCTACTGTCGTGTACTTAGGAAACCACTATCAAATTGTAAACGGCTCGGCGTCTTTCAGTCTCCGTGCTGCAACACGCGATCCGACGCTTATCAGCCCAAGTCCTCGGCGTGTTCTTCGATGTAGCGCTCGATCTCCGCTGCGCTCATTGCGCCGGTAAAGGTTCCACCGGGCGGCATATAGTAGAACGCCTCGGCGTAGTCCAAGCCATAGGGCGTGCCGATGCGTTGGTACTCTTGCAAGCCAAAGAGGCGGATGTACTGGCGGTCGGCCTCCTCGTCATCATTGCCCAAGGCGGGCAGGCACTTGCCCTGACGCGCTAGCCGTTCCTTGAGGCGGCGGCCGTGGGCACCCGCTGGCCCTTGGGCCTTGTTGGCGCTCATGGCGGCGACCTTTGCGTCGAGATGAGGTGCTATATCGACGATGGTGTTGTAGGGCTGTCTTGGGCGGCAGGTCCAGTAGTAGAGGTCTTTGACCGAGTGAGGCTGCATACCGCAGGCTAGTTGTTCGGGATAATCCTTGTTCATGCCAGCCATCCAGCGCGCCGCTTCGACGGCTTGGCCGGTGACGTAGTGATCGGGGTTTTCCTCCCAGTGGCCCCAAGGACTGAACGTGGTGATGGTGTCGATTTTGAGGGCGCGGATCAGAAAGACCAGCCGGGCTCTCAGCTCGGTGGGGGCGGCTTCGTCGAGGAAGTGATTGCGGTAGCCGAGGTGGATGACCTGTTTGAAGCCCAACTCTTCGGCCAGCACATCGACTTCGCGCTCGTTTTGGAGGATGGTCTCGCCCATCGTGCCCGGCCCGCACTTCTCGTCGTTGGTGGTCTGGATTAAATAGGCGGTGTAGCCTTCGGCGATGAGCTTGGCGACGAGGCCGGCGCAGAAAAGGGGAATATCGTCCGCGTGGGCTTGGACGGCGGCCAGCACCTTGCCTTGGTGGGGTTTGTCTGGGGTGTGCTTTTCGACGGTTATCTCGCCGACGGGGGTGTACCAAGGAATGCGCGGGTCGGGACTAGGGGCCATGGTCGGTTCCTTAGAAGCTGTGGTGGATTTTCCCGCTTTCCACGCCCGCTAGCCGAACAGCTTTAAGGCTCCGATGAGGCCCCACGTCGCCACTTGCAGGGCAATAATCCACCGTAAAAGGCTGTCGATTTTGGTTTCAAGCGATTGGCGGTTAGTGTCGATTTTGGTTTCAAGCGATTGGCGATTGGTGTCGATTTTGGTTTCAAGCGATTGGCGATTGGTGTCGATTTTGGTTTCGACGCGGCCCAGCCGGACATCGATTTGCTCGATAATACCTTCCAACCGGGCGATGCGTCCCTCGTGGTCTAATGGATAGGGCCGCTCGGGCGGCAGTGGCTCACTCACGATGCTACCTCCTATTTGTTGTCATTAACTGACGTTACGCAGTCGCTCTATATCTTGCGGATTATCAAAGCCTGTTGACCCAAGATATTGGGGCGAAATTGCGGATTTGCTGGAAAACTGCGTAACATCAGTCATTAAGATAGAGTTAAGAATCCGTTCATTCGTCAAGATTTTTTATTCAGACCTCGGCCCCCGTTAGCCGCCGCCACTAGGGCTACAGAAGGCCGTTGCGATCGAGTGCCCGATATTGTATGGCCTCCGCTAGGTGCTGCGACTGAATTGGAGCGTCGGCCAAGTCGGCGATGGTGCGTGCGACTTTGAGGATGCGGTCGTAGGCGCGGGCCGACAGGCCGAGGCGGGTCATAGCTTTTTCGAGCAGGGCTTGCCCGGCGTCGTCGAGCGAGCAGTGGCGACGGATGTGCCGCGTGTTCATCTGGGCGTTGCAGAATAGCTCACCGGCAAAGCGGTCGAGTTGTCGCTGGCGGGCGGCGTTGACGCGCTGGAGGATTTGTGCTGAGCCTTCGCCGCCTTGCTTGTTGGCCAAGTCGTCGTAGGCGAGGGCTGGCACTTCGATGTGGATGTCGATGCGGTCGAGGAGTGGCCCGGAAACGCGTGCGCGATAGCGGCGGATTGCGGCCGGAGAGCAGGTGCAGGTGTGGCGGGCGTCCGAAAGATAGCCGCAAGGGCAGGGATTCATTGCTGCGACGAGGGTAAAGTCCGCTGGATAGGCGATCGCGACCTGCGCCCGCGTGATGGTGACGGCGTGGTCTTCGAGCGGCTGGCGCAGGGCCTCGACGACGTTGCGGCGAAACTCGGGCAGCTCGTCTAAGAAGAGTACGCCGTGGTGGGAGAGCGACACCTCGCCCGGGCGGGGATACGCACCGCCGCCAATGAGGCCCGCGTCCGAGACGGTGTGATGCGGAGCGCGGAAGGGCCGAGTGGCGACTAGGGCTTGGCCTGGGGGCAGGACGCCGGCGACCGAATGAATCTTGGTGGTGGCGAGTGCTTCTTGCAGGGTTGGTGCCGGGAGGATCGTGGGCAGGCGGCGGGCGAGCATGGTCTTGCCCGACCCAGGCGGCCCGACCATGAGCAAATTGTGCCCTCCGCTGGCGGCGACTTCGAGGGCGCGCTTGGCGTGATCTTGGCCGCGCACGTCCGCAAAATCAACTCCGTAGTTGGCGTTGCTGCGAAATACCTCCTCCACGTTCAATTCGTAGGGCCGTTGGCGTGCGTCGCCGGTCAAGATGCCGATAGCTTCGCTCAGCGAACTAACGCCATAGACGAGCGGCCCATTGGCAATGGCGGCTTCGCGGGCGTTTTGCGTCGGCACGATCATGCCGTAGAGGCCCTGCTGGTGCAGGGATGAGGCCATGGGGAGCATCCCATGTACCGGGCGCACGCTGCCGTTGAGCGATAGCTCGCCCAAGAGCGCGAACTCGGCGAGGCCCAAGGGCTTGATCTGCCCGGAAGCTGCCAAGACGCCGACGGCTATGGGCAGGTCGAAGGCTGAGCCTTCCTTCTTGCGGTCGGCCGGTGCGAGATTGATGGTGACCTTGCGCCGCGGCCACTGATAGCCGGCGTTTTTGATGGCCGCCAAGACGCGCTCCTTGCTTTCGCGGACTGCGGAGTCGGGCAGGCCGACGACTGTGAAGGTCGGCAAGCTGCGGTCGGTATCGACTTCGACGTGGACTGGATATGCGTCAATTCCGAGCGTGGCGGCCGAGAGGACAGTGGAGGGCATGTGGTTCCTTTCCGTTGAGATAGGCAAGAGGAAACAAGAACCGTGCCAACGGGGATGTGCTCTGAGGCGGGTAGGGATGTTGAAGTGAAGAATGGGATCTAGGCGATACGGCGTTGGTACCTAAAGGGTACATCTAAGTACACGCCGAGTGGTATGGGATGCTTCGCTTCGCTCAGCATGACAACATGGATGTCAGCACCTGTCATGCTGAGCGGAGCGAAGCGGAGTCGAAGCATCTCAGCCCGTCCATGCCTAAGTCCAGTGGATTACTGTCGTGTACTTAGCGGTGCCCTAACCAGCGCGCCTGCTGCCAAGCTGCGTAAAATTCCTCCATCGAACCGTAGCGCGCCTCGCGCTCTTGGCGACAGGCGCGCTGCACGACCTCCCCCATCGCCCCGCCGATGTCGTCGCCGAGGCATACGATTGCGGTGCGGCCCATGGTAAACACGGTCGTGCGCTCGTCGATGAGGGCGCCGCGTTCGAATTCCTCTGGAGCCATAAAGCGCGTCGAGCCAAACATCCGCCCCATTTGGTTGGTGAACACCCCCAAGTGATAGTTATCGAGATCCACGATGTGCGCGACTTGGCGCTCGAAGTCGTACATCAGACAGCCATCGTAGAAGTCCACGGCAATCCACCCGCGCTGGACGAGCCGGACGTGCAAATCGTAGATCGCGTCGAGCACGGTGAGAATGGCGTCGATGGGGAGGCGGCGAAAGCGCTGATGCGCCGATTGCGGATCGTCGCGTCCACCGTGCAAGCACTCGCCGTCAACCCAGTCGTACACGAGTGCCGGGCCGTGTGAAGTTTCGACGATGTGGTGCAGCGCTGGCAAGGTCGGATGATTGCAACTGCGCCTGAGTCGAGCCGCATTGTACAGGAGCGCCACGCGGGCGGCGTGGTCGCCGAATACCTCGGCCTCGGGGTCGGTGGTTTTGACGAAGAAGCGCTCGTCGCCAACCTGCACGCCATAGGAGACATTGCCGGAGTCTTGGGTGGGCGCGCCGAAGGTGGCGAAGACGGTGCCGATTGCTTCGAGATACGGGCCGGGCGGCCCGTCGATGCGCTCGATGTCGCGCAGTGGATGGGGGGTGCTCATAAGCTCCATCTCACTGCCGCGAGGCTACCGAAAACGTCGCCGCGAAATGGGATCATGCGCTCGCTCCATTCTCATCCATCACCGCTTGGATCATGGCTTGGATATAGCCGAACTCGTACGCCCAAGCTTGGCGCATACTGTGGGGATCCTTGTGTCCGGGCGCGTGATCTGGGACGCACATGTGCTGATAGCCCACTTCTTTGAGGGCCTGCATGTTGCGGTGCATGTTCATCACTCCTTCATCCGGCCAGACCTCTTGGAACTTGTTGCGCTTGCCGACGATGTTGCGGAAGTGGCAAAGGAAAATTTTGTTGCGCGAGCCTAAGTAGCGGATGATTTCGGGGACTTCGTTGAGCGGATCCTCGACGCTTTCGGCCATGCAGCCCAAGCAGAGATTAACGCCGTGGTAGGGACTGGGGCAGATCTCGATAAACTGCTTAAAGCCGTCAAAGCCGCCCATCACGCGATCGACGCCCCTATAGCCGGGCGGCAACCAGGGGTCGCAGGGATGGCAGGCCATGCGGACCTTGCACTCGGTGGCGACCGGGATGACTCGCTCCAAGAAGTAGGTGATGCGACGCCAGTTTTCCTCTGCGGTGACCGGTTTGTCGTAGCGCGGCGTATCGGCGTCGGCCTTTTCGAGGTCCCAAGTGCTGTAGATGGAGCCGCCGCGGCCGGGGGGCGTGCTTTCAGTGCGCTGGTTTTCGAGGGCGCAGAGATAGTATTTGATGGCTGGAATGCCGGCTTCGGCCGCCTGCCGCACCATGTTGATGACCAGGTCGATTTCCTTATCACCCTCTTCGTAGTTGCCCATCATGAAGTTGGGCACAGCCTCGCCGTTGACGTTGAACTGGGCCATGGGCAGGGCGACCATCTCCATATTGACGCCGAAGCGAGCGCACTTCTCCTTCTTGGCGACCAACTCGTCGACGTCCCAACCGTATTCGCGGTGGAATGTGATGAAGTTTTCGTTTTTGTTGAAGACCCCGTGGCGGGCTAGGTATTCGAGGTCTTCGTCCGTTGTAGTGAATTGCTGGGTGCCGACGTGCATAAGAGGCTCCTTGGTGGGGTGGATAGGTTGGGTTGGAAACAGTACGCAAGCCGCGCTAGTTTGACAATTTCCCTATGGGGTGTAGATGCCTATCCCTCGTCGAGAATCTGACTGCGGCGGAAGCAGTCGAGGACGTGGTCGTTGACCATGCCGGTGGCCTGCATGTGGGCGTAGATGACGATCGAGCCGATGAATTTGAAGCCACGGCTTTTGAGGTCTTTGCTCAAGGCGTCGGATTCGCGGCTGGTGGCGGGTAAATCGGCGAGGGTGCGGAATTCGTTGACGATAGGCTCGCCATCGACAAAGCGCCAGATGTAGGCGCTGAAGCTGCCGAATTCGTCCTGCACGGCGAGGAAGTGCCGGGCGTTTTCTACGGCCGCACTGATCTTGCGGCGATTGCGAATTAGCCCGGGGTCTTGGAGCATCTGTTCGACTTTGGTCGCGCTGAAGCGGGCGACTTTGGCAGGGTCGAATTCGGCGAAGGCTTGGCGGTAGTTGGCGCGCTTGCGAAGGACGGTGTACCAACTGAGGCCGGCTTGGGCGGATTCGAGGGTGAGAAACTCAAAGTGCTTGCGGTCATCGTGGACTGGGACGCCCCACTCGCGGTCGTGGTAGGCGACGTAATCGGGTTTGTCGAGGTCGAGCCACGGGCAGCGTTGGAGGGTCATATAGAAATCCTAAATCGTTTATAGAATTATCCGCAGATGGACGCAGATGGACGCAGAATGAGATGGCACAAGACGATCCACCGCTCGAATCGTTCGAATATATAGCAACCCTACATCATTCAAGACTGGATTCCCACTTGCGCGGGAATGACGCATGGGTAAAAGAGACCGGGCTGATGAACGTATGCTCTCAAATCATTTAGGACTGCTATATCAGCGCGCACCAGCGGGAAAATCAAACGCGGCCTTGCACTCCGGCCCGAGCTTCAACCGCGCGTCGAATTTGCTGCCTTTTTTGCTCTTAAAGCCCTTGATCACGCCGGTTTTGCCTTTGGCGATCAAGGTGTGGATTTGCTTTTCGGTCATCTTCTTGCCCGCCATCTCCTTCCACACCACAAAGTCGCACCCCTCGCGATAGCGATTGCAGCCAAAGCCGCGCTGGCCCTCGATGATTTGGCCCTGTTGACACTTGGGGCAGGTGAGAGGGGAGGTGGTGGATTGGACGACTTCCGCTGGCGGCTTCTCTTGGGGCGCGGGGCGTCCTTCCGACTTTGAGGAGCCATTCCGCGGCCCGTCATCAAACTCGAAGACGACCTTGAACTCGTCGTCGAATTTGAGCCGCGCCGCAAACTTCTTGCCGGCCTTGGAGATAAAGCCCTGCATCTTTTCGGTGCGGCCGTTAGCCATCAACAACTGCGCCTGTTTTTCGGTCAGCTTCTTGCGCGCCACCGTCTTCCAGATAGTAAAGTTGCACCCCTCTCGGTAGCGGCTGCATCCGTACGCCTTGGCGTTTTCTACTACTTGGCCCTCTTTGCACTTGGGACAAGGCCCCAAAACCTTGCCTCGACTCTTACCCTTACCCCTCTTCTTGCCTTGTGCCTGCGCCACTTGCTCGGGCGAGAGCGCCGGACCTTGCTGGACCTTGGGCACCAGCGTCCTCACCAAGTCGGCGATTCCTTCGTAGAACCCCGCTACCGGCCGCTGCCCTTCCTCGATTTCCTTGAGTTGCTGCTCCCACTCACCCGTCAACTCTGGGCTGCGCAGCGATTCGGCTACCAAGCCTACGAGTGCTTTGCCCTTCTCCGTCGAGGTGATCGACTTGCGGTCGCGGACTACATAGCCGGTGCGAATCAGTTTTTCGATGGTCTCGGCCCGCGTGGCCGGCGTGCCTAGCCCCGACTCCTTCATGGCCGCGGCTAACTCGTCGTCCTCGATTTCGCGGCCGGCGTTTTTCATCGCCGCTAGAAGCGTGGCGTCTGTGTAGGGCCGCGGCGGCTTGGTCTCCTTTTCGACCACATCTATGCTCGTTACGTGAACTTGCTGACCTTGTTGCAGCGGCGGGAGCGCCCGCTGGTCTTCTTCCTGCTCTTTATTCTTTGCAGCGTTTGGAGGCCGTATGGTGACGACCGTCCAGCCGGCCTCTAAGACGACAGATCCTTTGGCCACAAAGTCGGCACCGCCGATGTCGAGCAAGACGGTCGTCTCTTCCACCTGTTGGTCGGGCAGGAAGATGCCGACAAAGCGCGCCACCACTAGGTCGTACACCTTCTGTAAGTCTGGTGCGAGATTGGGGGCGGGCTGTTGCCCGGTGGGAATAATGGCGTGGTGATCGGTGAGCTTAGTGCGATCAACATACGCTCTGCTGAGCCGGTGTCCGCCGCGCAGGCGCTCTAGCGCCACTGCTGCCTGCGGGTGTGCGAGCTTTTCCAAGATGCCGGGCAACTTGGGCACCATGTCCTCGGAGATGTGGCGGCTCTCGGTGCGCGGGTACGTGATGAGCTTGTGGGTTTCGTACAGGGCTTGGGCGCGTTCGAGGGTTTGCGCCGCAGTGAAGCCAAAGCAGCGGTTGGCGTCGCGTTGGAGGTTGTTGAGGTCGTAGAGCGGGGGAGGCCGGTTTCTTTTGACTTTCTGCTCGATTTTGCGGACGGTGCCGACCTTGTTGGGGCTGAGTTGGCGATGCAGGCGCTCGGCCTCCTCCTTTTTGTCGATGCGGGTCTGGCCGTCCTTGCAGTACTTAGCGGCAAAGCCCTCTTCTAGCTGCGCCACCAATTCGTAAAAGTACGCCTTGACAAAGCTGGCAATTGCCGCATCGCGCTTGACCACCATGGACAGGGTCGGCGTCTGCACGCGGCCGATGGTGCAGAGCGCCTTGTTGTGGACGGTGTAGGCGCGGGTCAGGTTCATGCCCATCAGCCAGTCGGCTTGGCCGCGCGCCCGCGCGGCCGCAGCGAGGTGATCGAAGGCCGCCCCTTCCTGCAAGGCGCGGAAGCCGCCGCGAATGGCCTCGTCAGTCAGGCTCGAAACCCACAGCCTGCTAAACGGCTTTTTGCAGCGGGCGTGCTCGTAGATCAGGCGAAAGATGTGTTCGCCCTCGCGGCCGGCGTCTGTGGCACAGATGACGCGCTCCGTCTGGGGACTGTTGAGCAGTTTTTTGACGACTTGGTACTGATCGGAGGTCGAGCGCGTCGTCTTGAGCTTCCACTGTTCGGGGATCATCGGTAGCTGGGCAAAGGACCAGCGGCTGTTCCAAGGCGGGCCGTAATCGTCTGGCTCGGCAAATTGCACGAGGTGCCCTAGTGCCCAAGTGACGATATAGCCGTTGCCTTCGACGTAGCCTTGGCCGCGTTTGTTGGCCCCTAGGACTCGGGCAATGTCGCGCGCCACACTGGGCTTTTCGGTGAGGACGACGGTGGCCATGGATGTATGCTACTAATCGACTAGCTCCGGCGCAATGATTGACAGGTAATTTATAGACGTGTACACTAGAGCAATCCGAAAGCATTCATCAAGTTATCCGCAGATGACACGGATAGCCATAGTAGCGCGTTCACTGGGGCCAAGCGCACAGCTTTCAATTCATGTAGGATTGCTATATGACCACTATTCATACCATAGAAGACCTACTTAGCGTACTGGACGAAAAGCCCGAATGGGTTGAAGCTTTGCGTGCTCGGCTGCTGACGCCAGAACTGCTCAATCTGCCCGAAAAATTTGCTCAGTTTTCTGCGGAGATGAACAAATTCGTCGCGGAGACGAAAAAGTTTTCTGCGGAGATGAACAAATTCGTCGCGGAGACGAATAGACGCTTTGATAGCCTCGAAAATCGCTTTGATAGCCTCGAAAATAGAGTACAGTCCATTCAAGATGATGTAGGCACACTCAAAGGGGCTCACGCCCGGAGCGCCGCTCTTCGAGAGGTCCCTTTCATCGCTGGCGACATGGGGCTTCGGTGGGTCAAAGACCTCACTCCGGCTGACCTCTGGGCCCTGACTGATCGCGCCCCAGCAGATATTCCCGCCAACGAGTTAAACAGCTTCCGCCGGGCCGACTTGATTGTGGAGGCCACGAACCCGGACAGCGGCGAGCCTTGTTACATCGCCGTAGAAATTTCCTTCACGGCCAATGGCCGGGACACGACCCGCGCCCTGCGCAATGCCGCGTTCTTGACCCGGTTCACCGGTAGGCGTTCATATTCCGCTATCGCCAGCCTGCGCCACGATCACCGAATAGAGGATCTCATCGAATCCGGCGAGGTATTCTGGTATCAACTGGATCGAGAAATTTTGGAAGCGGAATGATAGTGCATCTCAGCTCGGAAGGCGGGCGTCCCGCCTTCCTCACGCTGCGTAACGTCAGCCGGCAGGCGAAAGAAGCCGATCCAGCTTCTTGAATAAATCCCCAAAAATTGCATCGCGTCGCACCGTCCGCGCCACGCGCATAAAGTGCCGCGATGAGTCATGGCTCCAAGTCTTCTGATCGGTCAGCACCGGGCTATGTACCACGTCGGTCGGCACCCACGATGCGTCGAGTAGCCAAGCGACCGCTGACATGTCCCAAATTACCTTGGAAGCGGCGAAGTGGTTTTGGGCATAGGCGGCGAATATTTCGACCAGATAGTCGCCAATCGCTCCCCGTCCCTTGACGTAGTGCTCTAGCTCTGTCAGCGTCGTCTGCAAGTGCGAGGCCACGGGGTGGCATGGGATCTGGACGAAGGGCACGCCGCTGTCGAAGACTACTTGAGCCGCTACGAGATCGCCTTGAAGGTTGAATTCGTCAGCGGTCGGCCAGTAGAGCGCGTGGCCGCCGAGCCAGACCACGACGATTCGCTCAATGATGGAGGGATCTTTCAGGATAGCCGAAGCCACGTTGGTGAGTGCGCCGATAGCTACCACGTAGAGCGGGTCAGCGGCGTTGGCCTTGGCGATTAGGTCATCGACCGCCGCGCACTCCTGCGGTGTGTCGTCCCGCAGCACATCCGTCGCTCCCCGGAATACCAAGCCCTCCGGCGCAATATCCAACCGCTCCAATAGCCGCAGGATTTCCTCGTAGCTTTTCTCCATTCCGTCGCCCGGGCCGGACGAACGGCTGTTGTAGAAAGGTGCCGCGTAGATCGCCTCGACCGCGAGTTGGTCGGGCGAGAGCAGCGCTTGGACCACTGCGAACTGGTCGTCGATCTCGTTGTACGTATCGGTGTCGAGGACTATCCGCACCTTGTCTGTCGGCGGCGTCAGGCGATCCAAGCGCAGGGCTTCGTCGAGTTTGGGAAATTCCATAGCCATTGCGGCGCTCCTCTTTTCAGGTATTCGCAAAAGGACCATATCGCGCTATATTCAAGCGCAAACCCACGGAGGAAAGCATATGCCATGCTTGACGGACGAACAACTCGCACACTTTGACGAAGAAGGCTACCTACTAGTGAGGGGGATGCTCGATGTGGACGAGGTCATCCAGCCGATTATTGACGAATACCACGGCGTCCTCGACAAGCTCGCCCGCGAACTCTACCAAGCTGGACAGATCGCATCCACGTACGACGACTTGCCCTTTGGTAAGCGCCTGACGCAAATTGTCGTCGAGAGCGGCCAGATCCACGCCCAGTACTTCGACTTTTCCCTGCCCCAGACAGGCATTGATGCCGATACCCCCTTCTGGGCTGGCCCAGCCGTTTTTCGCTGTATTACCAACCCCGACCTCCTCGACGTGGTCGAGTCCATTGTCGGCCCCGAGATTTGGTCCAATCCCGTCCAGCACGTGCGCCTCAAGCCGCCCGAGCGCCTAGTGCCCAAAAACCACAATGGTCAAGCGCTAGTCAGCGCCACCAACTGGCACCAAGACAACGGCGTGGTCCTGCCCGAAGCCGACGACTCGGAAGTCCTGACGGTGTGGTTTCCGCTCAATGAGGCGACGCTCGAAAATGGCTGTCTGCGTATTATGCCCCGCAGCCATCGCCGAGGGCTGCAAACTCACTGTCCGGGAGGACCGGGGGGGCTTTGGATACCTGAGCTATTTATGGACATGTACGAGGCGATGCCGGTGCCCATGCAGCCCGGCGACGTGCTTTTCCTCACTCAACACACCATCCACGGCTCGCTGGCCAACAACAGTGACGATGTGCGTTGGAGCTTCGACTTGCGCTACAATCCAATTGGCCAGCCCACGGGCCGCGACCTCTTCCCCGGCTTTGTCGCCCGCAGCAGAGCTAATCCAGAAAGCGTCTTGCGCGATCCAGTGGCGTGGGAAAAGCTCTGGCGCGACACCCGCGACCGGCTGGCGCAAGAGGCGCACACGCCCTTCAACCGCTGGAATGCGGACGCGGCCGTTTGCGCCTAAAGTTGTCTCGGAGAGGGTGAATAGACGACACTGGGAAATTCATGTTTTACCTATAGTCCAATGGCCGGAAATCTGGCCATCCCAATAGGAAGGCAACTGCCAGTAGTGAGCCGCTTCCCGATTGCAGATTAATACAGGTCGGAAGCGCCTTTTTCCTAGAACGCACTCCCTCGCCACATCAGCTACTACTGGATCGTTAAACTCATATGGAGTTTTGCAAACACTACTCTCATCATCCAGTCTGTAACTATAGCTTCCGCAAAACAGATCATTATGTTTTATCATATTTTATAATGAAAGATTCGTCGTAGTTGTCGTCGGAACGCCTCTTGTAGTTTTTGATGGCTGCTGAAATGTAGGTTGCGTATTTTTTTTTTGGCGTAT
>JAJDVZ010000067.1:0-12530 GCA_022825835.1 Candidatus Latescibacterota bacterium | reverse complement strand
CCCATAAAAAAACATGGACGAAAAGCCATAAGCCTCTTTCGACGAGGATTAGACCAACTCACACAGATCATACACCAAACACGAGACCAACCTAAACGCGCCCGACAATATCAACCCATGTTACTGTCGTGTACTTAGGTCAGGAGCTAAAGATGCCCCTTAATACGGTCAAAGTATATATCTTCCGCGGACGGAGATACATCCGCACCTTTTTAGAATAAATTGATCTATTCCTCTAATTTTCTTAAAAATTTTGCCTTACCTGTAACTTTTCTATGCCGACATGCGTTTTATAATAAATGAAGCCCCCTTCTTTTTAATGAATAAAGTGGAGTTTAATATGAAAGTCCTGTTGAGTGCTCTTACATCTATGTTCTTAAGTTCTATATTAGCGCCTATCCAAGCGTGGGCAGGAGAATATGGCGGTTTTACATACAAAAATATCCAAGAATTTGATGATTATGTACAGAGCCAAGAAATGTTCAAGGTTCAGGCGGATGAGATGTTGGATCAAGCGATTGACGAAATACCCATTAACCTAGAAACGGTAATAGACTTAGAGCAAGAACGTGGCCTACGAGACTGGCTACGCCAATATCTCGTTGCGTTTTCTGAATCGGGCAATGACAGTTTGGCAGCGATTTTCTATCTGAGGGCAGGATTCAATAAGGAACAATATAAGAAGGTCAAGCTAGCACTAGCTGGGTTAATGCAGCAAAGGGCCAAAAACAGGAATACCACCGTTCGAAATGAAGATGGTAGCATTATGACCGATGAACAGATAGAGAATATAGTTGAGGATGCTAGGGATAAAATTGAAGTTGAGTTGATGAAAGCCCCGATATCCATATTTCGTTCTTCTCATAGAAGGATACTTGATTCTACCAACAAAAAATACTTCATAGAAAATGTATCGTTCTATGACAGTGAATTTAGGGTATTTGAATTAAAAAAAGAAGATTCGACATTCCTTAGTTTGGCAAAGGATCGAGGTATGTTGCCTCGGGGTTACATCCCGCACAATACGGCATTGACTCAAGAGCTTCCTGCCCTTTTAGAAACGGGAACGAGAATTATCTGCGTGGATATAATGTTTATTGTAGAGGAACCACCAGAATCTGCGTATGACTCAACAATGCCAGGACGTACGCCATCGTTTTTTCGCTTGATGTGGGATTCAAATAGGAAGTTATGGCGTCATTTAGAGGTATTCTATAGTCCTGGTGTAAATGAAGGTTACTTTTTTCGCCGTCTGTGAAAGCACAGGCAAAGCGTTTTATCGAGCTTATTTAAGCTCGTATACCAATCACCACTATCCCGTAGTATTGGTGATTTTCCACCCTTTATCCTCAAGGAGGATTGTCATCATGAAGCGTAAGATCTTGGGAATGACTATCGGTCTTGTTGGCCTTGTCGCTCAGTTTATTCCAGTCAAAGCGTCAGCAGAAGCTACGTGCTGCTTAGTTTGGCATGGAATAGATTTTGGCTGTATAACGTGCCCGGATAGCTGTAAGGTTGAAACCACGGACGACTACGCAAAAGCTTGGTGCACCTAGTTATACTTAATCCGTAGCCGTCAAACTAAAGGAATTGGGAAAGCTGCTAGCTTTCCCAATTCCTTGTTTACATAGAGTAGAGAATTGATAAAAACTATCTGGAAAAAAGAACTACTATGCTATTGGGGCAGTCGTTCCTCTATATACTGTACTCTGATTATAGTATCGCTGATATGGATCATAGGATTGCTGCGAATAACCAGTTACGAAAGAATGCGGATAGAAAAGGATCGGCTGGTCGCCGAAATTGCCGACGAACTTCGTGAGATAGATGGATACTCCAACTTTCGGACCAAGATCGTCCGCACTCCGAGTTCGCTGGAAGTCTTTAATCGGGGTGTCACCGAATCTAGAAATTCTGTGGTACCCATTGAGATATACGAGATCCCCTTACTCTACACCGCCGAAAAGCACACTCTATCAAACACTGGCAACCCATTACTCGTCATCATAGGTGCGTTTGATGTCGTACATGTCATCCAGATATTTCTATCCTTGTTAGCCATTCTCCTGTCGTGCAAGTCCATTTCAGCAGAAAAAGAAAAAGGCACCTTATCTATCATTCTGACGACGAATGTATCCAGAATGAAGATAGCGATGGGCAAATTTATTAGTGGTATTACGATCCTCAATGTGCCTATTCTTCTAGGATTTCTCGGTCTTTCTATAGGTCTCGTGGTTTCTAATAACATAAGTGTCACGGAGGAGGACTGGGTGAGTCTCATCGGACTCTGGGCGGTATCTCTATTTTATATAGCTATATTCTACCTTATTGGCATGGCCATTTCGTGCTGCACACACAGCACTGCGACGAGCTTGATATACGGCTTATTCCTCTGGGTCCTTTTAGTGGTTGTCTTACCGAACAGTATTGTATTTTTCGTCAATCAGCAAATTAATCAGTCAGAGATCACTCGGATGGCCGAAGATGTGGAAGAGGAGTTATGGCGAGAGTACCGACAAAAGGTTAATAACTTGGTACGTACAGCGGGAATGGGCGACACCTATCCTCCACTACACTTACTTAGTGATATGTATGGATATGGAAGTGAAGAAAGTAGGCCAATGTACCAAATCGGACCGATTCGAGAGAACGCTCCTATATCTGACTTCCTGAATATCCTGGGGACAGGTGAAAAATTGCGCCTCCAGTATGCCCAAAAAGTTTGGAATGCTTGCAGGCCTCTGTGGGAGGATCTTCCCCGGTCGCTTACTAGCCTGAATAACCAGTTACAGAGGATAACGCCGACGGGGGCTTATATGGAGGTTTCCAGCGGCTTGGCCAGTACAGATGAGGATGCTTTTTACGATTTTATTGATCAGAGTCGTCAGTACCGTGAGCAACTCTTGGAGTATCTAAGAGCATATGACGCTTTCAGGAGCAAAGAATTTTTAGGTGGTTCATGGATGATAGTCAATAATGTATCTAACAAAACAGTACTTGACCTCAGTGATCTTCCAGCCTTTCAGGAACGCCGTGAATCCCTTTTTCGTCGGCTAGATAGAATCGCGCCGGGCTTTCTGTCCCTGCTTCTCTATGCTAGTCTAATGTGGCTTGCTGTAGTAGGGCTCTTCTCTCGCTATGATGTCACTCGATGAACTGGACTATGTTGACGACTATCATAAAACGGGAATTCACCACGCATATCCATAGCTTGCGATTCAGCCTTGCGCTAGTGCTATGCGTTAGCTTAATGGTGCTTAACGCGCTCGGTCTCGTCCATAGTACTTATCAATTCAATCGAGACGTATATAGATAACATGTCGCAAGACAATACCAAAATTTGCATGATAATGGAGCCATTGGCCTGTGGAAGATACTACTTGAGGGACCTATGGTGCTCTACAAGCAGCCCAGTACCTTGGCGTTTTGTGCCGGTTTCACCGACAATAAACTACCAGATAAAATACATGCTGCAGCAGAACTTCACCAAGGTATGGCGCTGCTCAACGACATTCCTACCAAGATTGAGTTTTATTGGCCTTGGGTTCTATCTTTTCCTACCGAGTTAGAGAATGTTTCATTCCTATCCTCTTTTATTACTATTGATTGGGTATTCATCATCGGCGTCTTGTTGAGCCTGACTGCTCTCTTACTCACACACGACGCCATTATAGGTGAAAAGGAGAGTGGCACCCTGAAGCTAGTCATGGCCAACAGCCTTACACGCCATACGTTGCTATGGGGCAAATTCTTTGGTACCATGATGGTCTTGGTCAAAGTGCTACTGCTCGGCCTTACTCTGAATCTGTTGCTCATCCTAGTTCTCGGTGACCTGTCGCTGAATTCTTCCCACGTGGTTCGTATAATCGCCATGGTTTTAATCTCTGTGGTCTATCTAGCGGGCTGTACCTCTCTTGGATTGCTCATATCGGTATGTAGTTCCAGTAGACAAGGTAGTCTAACTACAGTGATCTTCGTCTGGGTAAGCATGGTTCTGTTATGGCCGCAGATGGGGAAGACCCTAGCCGAGCTATCCTATAAAGACCTACAGAAGATAGAACACGCCAAGCACGAGTACGGACAACTTCATCCTATTCGGGAGAAGGCTATTGACTTAGTGACAGAGGAATCGAGAGGTCGTTGGCGAGATCGTCTGTTTCTTAAAAAATTTTCGGACATACTGAGATCAGAACGAGCTCATCATCAAGAGCTAGAAAACGCTCTGTTGCACCAACGGTTACAACAGGTCTATTTAGCACAGAATATCGCCCGACTCTCACCCATGGTCCTCTACCAATACACTATGGAAGCAATGGCAGGTACCGGATTGGCACGGTATCGACATTTCATCGATCAAGCTCGGAGCTATGCACAGCGTTTTGAAGAGGCTCTTTTAACATTGGATCAAACTGACTTGTACAGTCTACATATTCCATTGGTCACTAAAGGACTATCCACCAAAAAGGTAACACTATATCAAGTGCCGATGTTTAAAGAGGATCTCTCCGTGTTCTCATTAGCGGGCCCAGTAATGGTCGATTTGGTTACACTATGCTTCTTTGCGATGCTTACCTACCTAGCCGCTTATTTGGTCTGGCTTCGCAGTTCAATTGCTGATTAGTCTTGTTACCTTATGCTCGGGGCCAGCGGCGCGGGCAAGACCACGACCTTGATGGTCGCGTTGGGCTTTATCGAACCGACGAAAGGGACGGTCAAGCTGTGCGGCATCGACATCACCGAGCAACCCTTAGAGGCCAAAAACCACGTGGCTTATGTCTCGGAAAACGTCATGCTCTACGGCAACTTTAGCGCACGGCAGAACTTGGACTTTTTTACCCGCTTGAGCGGCCAACCGCCCCAAGACTCCGAGCACTACGACGCGATCATGGCGCGGGTGGGCTTACAATCGGAGGCGTTTGACCGGCGGGTCAAGGAGTTCTCTAAGGGGATGCGCCAGAAGCTGGGCATTGCCATCGCCATCGCCAAAGACGCCCAGATCGTGTTGCTCGACGAGCCTACGTCGGGCCTCGACCCCAAGTCTGGGGCCGAGTTTTTGGAGCTGTTGGACGAGCTACGCAACGAGGGCAAGGCCATCTGGATGACCACGCACGACGTGTTCCGCGCTCGCGTAATCGCCGACCGGCTCGGCATCATGGTCGAGGGCCACCTCGTCAAGACGCTCACCCGCGACGAATTCCAAGAAGCCGACTTGGAGCGCATCTACGTCGAATATGTAGAAC
The DNA here is from genome assembly GCA_022825835.1 of Candidatus Latescibacterota bacterium. GTDB lineage: Bacteria > Latescibacterota > UBA2968 > UBA8231 > UBA8231. The sequence continues at coordinate 7,290 of JAJDVZ010000067.1, read as the reverse complement.
GGCCCGTTGTGCCTGCCGCCTAGGGAGCGTAGTAGTTGGCCGATTGTTCTGCCTGCACGTACCGTCTATATTGTAGGCATGACAGAAAAACAGACGCAATACACCATCAGGAGAGTACCGGCGCGACTAGATCGGGAACTCAGAAGACGGGCCGGTGAAGAGCACAAGAGCCTCAACGAAATAGCACTGTGGGCACTCGAGCGCGGCTTGGGCTTGTCGGACCAAGAAGTGCGCCACCACGACCTAGACGATTTGGCCGGCACTTGGGTGGAAGATCCGGCCTTTGACCGGGCCATCGAAGCCATGGACCAAGTAGATCCCGACCTCTGGCCGTGAAGCTTGCCCTCGATACCAACCGCTACCGCGATTTTTGCATCCGCGATGATCCAAATTTCCGAGCCGATAACACTCGAAAAACTGTTGCCGCTGATCGAGCAATTGCCCCAAGTCGAGCGCGAACAACTGCGTAAATCCCTTGAGACGGATTCGACGACGTGGCGGGAAGAATGGGAAGGTGTTGCCGCGCATTTCCACCATGCCTTTGCCGACGCACAAGAAGACGAGGCGGAGCGCGACCTCGATGCGGCCCTTGCAGCGGTGAGACGTGAGCGAGCCTGAACGTCGGTGGCGCGTTTTACTTCTTAGATGACTCCCTCAGACAAGCCCTATTTGAACGCGGGATTGAGGTCGTTGAACCCCCAGCGCTCCTTGACAGAATCGATGAAGAAGCTGACAATGGCCGCGAACCGCGCGGGTAGTTTTTCAAAGACAAAAAAATCGCTATATTCGCCGCCATGCCTACCTCAACCGAAGCCGTTCTGCCCGATAAGGATACCTGTCTGGCGCTCTATCGCCAGATGCTGGTCATCCGCCGCTGCGAAGAGCAACTCGCCCGGTCCTATCAAGCCGGTCTGATTCCCGGTGCCTGCCACACGTACGTCGGGGAGGAAGCCATTGCCACCGGCGTTTGTGCCCACCTCAACGACGACGACGCGGTTTTTAGCACGCATCGCGGCCACGGCCACGCTCTCGCCAAAGGCGTCCCGCCCAAGGAGCTGATCGCCGAGCTTTTTGGCAAAGCCACGGGCTGCTCGCAGGGGCGCGGTGGCTCCATGCACCTTTTCTCGCCGCAAGTGGGGATGATGGGAACAAGCGGCATCGTCGGTCCCTGCATCCTCCAAGCTGCCGGCGCTGGCTACTCCTTTAAGCTCCTGGGCGTCCCCAAGGTCGGCGTGGCGTTCTTTGGCGACGGAGCGGTAGCCAACGGTGCCTTCCACGAAGGCATCAACTTGGCGACCAACTGGCAGTTGCCGGTGCTCTTCGTCTGCGAAAACAACCTCTACGCCACGGAAGTGGCCTTTGTCGATACCACTCGCAATCCGCAGGTGGCCAACCGCGCCGCAGCCTACGGACTGCCCGGCATTGCCGTCGATGGCAACGACGTAGCTGAGGTGTACGCGGTCGCTGGCGAAGCGATAACCCGCGCGCGCCAAGGCGGCGGCCCGACCCTCATCGAGTGCAAGACCTACCGCACCCGGCCCCACGCCGAAGGAATGCGCGACGGGGGCTATCGCTCCACCGAGGAAATCGACGAGTGGAAAAAGCGCGATCCCATCCCGTCTTTCGCCCGCAGGCTGCTAGATGCAGGCCACGCCCGCCAAGAAGAACTCGACGCGATCGCGGCGGACGTCACCGCGCTGATCGCCGAGGCCCTGCAATTTGCCCACGACAGCCCGTGGCCCGACCCGGCTACGGTGGCCGATCACGTCTTTAGCCAAAGGGGCGGCGCGTAATGCCCGAACTCACCTATATAGAAGCGGCGCACCAAGCCCTGGCCGAGGAGATGGTGCGCGACGAGACCATTTTCGTCGTCGGCGAGGGCATTGGGCCGCGCGGCGGCAATTTCAACACCACTACTGGTCTCTTCGACCTGTACGGCCCTGAGCGCCTGCGCGACACCCCGATATGCGAGCGCGGCTTTGTCGGTTTGTGCGCTGGCGCGGCCATGACCGGTACGCGGCCGGTTGTGGATTTCATGTTCTTGGACTTCATCCTCGATGCGTTTGGCGAACTAATCAATCAGATCGCCAAAATGCAGTACATGAGCAGCGGTCGTCTGAAAATGCCCATCGTCCTGCGCGGCTGCATTGGCGTCGGCGGCGCGGCCGCCACGCATCACTCGGGCAACTACTATCCAATCTTTACGCATCTGCCCGGCTTCAAGGTCGCAGTGCCGTCCAGCCCGTACGACGCCAAGGGTCTATTTAAGACGGCCCTGCGCGGCGACGACCCAGTGCTTTTCCTCGAACACAAGTCCTTGCTCAATACTCGCGGCGAAGTGCCGGAAGGGGAATACGCTATTCCCTTTGGCCAAGCGGCCGTGTGTCGCCGCGGTGAGCACTTGACGGTCGTGGCCCTGACGACTATGGTGCCCGAGACGCTGCAAGTCGCCGAGGCCCTATCCGGCGAGGGCATCTCGGTCGAAGTCATCGACCCCCGCACTACGTCCCCACTCGACATCGACACGGTGCTCGAATCCGTCCACCGGACGGGCCGCCTGCTGATCGCCGATGAGACCTTTGCTCCCTGTGGCATGGGCGCGGAAATCGCCGCCGCCGTGGTTGACCGGGCCTTTGACGATCTCGATGCGCCGGTGCGCCGCCTCAACGGTGCGCATGTGCCCACGCCGTACAGCGCGCCCTTAGAGGCCGCGGTCGCGCCCAACAGGGAGGATATAGAACGGGCCATCCGCGACTTGATGGCCGAGTAGGAGCAAGCGCATGGCCGAGCCAATCGCAATGCCCCGCTTGGGGTGGACCATGGAGGAGGGCACCCTCGTCGAGTGGCTCAAAGCCGATGGCGACGCGGTCGAGGCCGGCGAAATTCTCTTTACGGTGGAAAGCGATAAGGCCCTCAACGAGATCGAGACTTTTTCCGGTGGCATTCTGCGCATTCCCCCGGACGCGCCCCGACCCGGCGATACCGTGCCGGTGGGTACCCTGTTGGGCTATCTGTTGCAGCCCGGCGAGGAGATGCCGACTGCGCCGCCTCCAACTCCCACCGCAGAGCCGGTTCCAACGCCGGCGGAACCCGAGCTTGTGGCAAAGCCAGAGCCGGCCCCAACTCCTGCGCCAGCTCGCTCCGCAGGGCCGACCATTAGCCCCCGCGCCCGGCGCGTGGCCTCGGAGCTCGGGGTGGAATGGCGCGCGCTTACGGGCAGTGGGCGCACGGGCCGGATCATTGAGCGCGACATTCGCGCGGCTGCCGCCCGCAGCGGCCAAGCGGTCCCCGCGATCCTGACGACCGAAGCAGACGCCACCGAGTTGGTGACGCTACGCCCGCGGCTCAAGGTGGAGGATGCGCCGGCACCTGCGTATTACCACCTGATTGCCAAGCTAGCGGTCGTTGCCTTGGCCGATTATCCCCAGTTGAATGTTGCGGGGACTGAAGCCGTCCACCTCAGCTTCGCCATAGATACAGGCGAAGGCTTGGCGAGTCCGGTTATCCGCGACGCGCATACTAAGAACTGGGCCGAACTCGCGGCCGAGGCCCGCTCCCTAGCGTTTCAGGCACGGCGGCGCGTCTTGGAGCCGGAGGCCGTGCAGGGCGGCACCTTTGCCATCGCCAACCTCGGTATGTACGGGATCGACGCCTTTACTCCCATCCTCCGCCCTCCCTACCGCGCTGCTTTGGGACTGGGGCGCATTGCCGAGCGTCCGGCCGTGCGCGAGGGCCGCGTGGTGCCGCGAGCGTTGATCGCTTTGAGCCTGACGGTTGAGAGTGGGCTGCTTGAAAACGGCGCAGCGGCCCGCTTTCTCGATCGCCTGCGGTCCTTAATTGAGCGGCCCGAATTGGGGCTGCTAGACTAGGCGCGTCCCTCACTCCAGCATCGTCTGCACGGCCATGCGTGTGCCGTCAATCCGCACTTGTACTGCGCCGGTGTGATCGGTGCGCAGCACCCGCGCTCCGTGCGCTGCGTAGCGCGCGACGACCTCTGGCGCGGGGTGCCTGAACTTGTTGCCCTTCCCTAGCGACATTACCGCCACTGCAGGAGCGACTGCTTCGATAAAAAGTGGCTGCGACGAGGTGCGCGAGCCGTGGTGAGCTACCTTGAGCAATTGCGCCTGTAGCCGCGGCCCCCAAGCAAGAATCACCGGATCGGTCTCTTGCTCTACATCGCCGGTAAAGAGCACTCGCACGGCTCCGTGTTGCAAGCTAAAGACCACCGAGCCATTGTTGCGGCCAAAAGGGACATTGCCGTCTGCATCGACAAAGTCCGCAGTTGGATGCAGGACCAGTCCCGCGACTCCGCCTAAGCCTGCCAAGCTGTCACCCGCGGCGACTCGGTGGTAGCGTACGCCCCGCTCGGCGATGAGTTCTCTCAGCCTTTGCGCCGTCCACGAGTCATAGATTTGCCCGCTGTCGAGGAAGTAGCCGACTTCCATTTGCTCCAACAGGGCTACCAGTCCGCCGATGTGGTCGTTGTCCGAATGCGAGGCTACGACGACATCGATCCGCCGGACGCCCATGTAGCGCAAGAAGGGCAACAGCACTTGTTCGCCGCTGTCGAAGTATGCGCTGCGCTCGCCGCCATCGACGACCATAGTTTTGCCGTTGGGGAAGCGCACAAAGGCCGCGTCGCCTTGGCCCACGTCCAAAAAGACGATCTCCAAGTCGCGGGCGCGGAGCGCGTAGGTCCACACCGCGACGTTGAGCCAGACGAGCAACGCGAAAATGGCGGTTTTGCGCGCCCACGCCCTATGGGGCAGAAGCGGGCCGAGCAGGCAGAGCGCGGCAACTACTGCTACGAAGAGCAGCCCCGGCCGCGGCACCGCCCCGGCCGCAAAGGGCAGCGCGGCCCACCACGAAACCAGCTCGATCAGCCCCACGAGGACCAGATAATTGGCGGCGTTGAACAAGGTGGCGACCGAGGGCAAAATCCACCCGGTCAACGCGGCCAATAGGCCCAAACCCACGGCGAGCGCCAAGAGCGGCACGACCACTATATTGGCCACCACGGCCCCTAATGCTAGCTGCTGAAAGGCGTAGGCGATCAAAGGTCCGGTGCCGAGTTGGGCCGCTAGCGAGGCGCACAGTGGAGTGACGATCCAGCGGCCGATTCGGCTATCGGCGCGTTGAAAAGCCGCGGGGAACAGCGAGGTGAGCGGCCCGTGCAAGGCGACGATGGCCCACGTCGCGCCAAAGGAAAGCTGGAAGCTCAGGCTCCACGGACTCTCCGGCCATAGCACCAAGATCGCCAGCGCCGCCAGCCCAAGGGTGTTGTAGATGTCGCCCTGCCGCCTAAGCACCCGCCCCAACAGCACTACCGCTCCCATTACCACCGCTCGCACCACCGGCACCTGCGCTCCGGTTGCGAGGGCATAGAGTGCCAGAGCGACGATGGTGGCCGCGGAACTCGGTCGATCAGCGAGCCGCAGGAGTCGGAAACCAAAAAAGAAGAACCCGCCGACCATGCCGACGTGGAGTCCGCTGACTACGAGCGCGTGCGCCAGCCCGGTGCTGCGAAACGCAGCGCGCACCTCCTCGGGAATTCGCCGCTTCTCTCCCAAGAGTACGCCCAACAGCAGTCCGGCTGGCGCTCCTGAGAGGTTGCGCTCAATGCTCTGGCGCACGGCGCGCCTGAAGGGCAACACCACGCCTTCGTATAGCCAGTGCCCGGGCAAGAGCTCTACGGACACGATCTGCTCGGGTTTGCCGATGAAGAGCGTGCCGTAGATGTCCTGTTGGGCCAAAAAGGCTCGGTAGTCGAAGGCACCAGGATTACGCACCCCACGAGGCCGTTGTAGCTTCCCGCGCAGGGATACGCGGTCGCCGTAATCGGCTGGCAAGTACGCGTCTTTTACTGTGACCAGCACCTGCCCACTCAAGTGGTAGATGGCGCTGTCGGCAACCACCTGTTCCAGCTCGATGGTAAAGTATATTCGCTCGTCGCCGCGCTCTGGTTCTTGGACGATGCGCCCGGTGATTACGCCGCGCTGGCCAAAGACCTCGAGCGAGGCTATGTGTGGTAAAGGGGACAGGGCTGTGTCGATGTGGTAACGCAACGCGCCTAACAGGATGACCAACACCCACAGCGTCCAACTTGCCCAACGCACCTTGTGGTAGAAGGCTGCGGCCGCGCAGAGAAAGGCCAAGCCGCTCAGGATCGCCGCTGGGACTAAGCCTATCTCCACGGCCCGTCCCAAGAAAATGCCGGTTCCGAATCCGAGGGCCGTCCACAGCGCGGGCCGCCGGAGCGTCTTTTTGCTCGCAGACATACCAAGTCCAACGGCAAAAAGCGTTCCAACTCGACAGGATGGCAGGCACGTCTATATTCAATACCTAGGCATCGCAATCTGCACTTCAGCCTTAGAAACGGAGGTTCAACCTATGAAGAAGGCAATTGTCTCGCGTAATCCGGCGGTTATGAACGGTGCCTTAGTTTTTGCCGAAACCCGCGTTCCCGTTGAAATTTTGATTCAACATATTGTCGCTGGGGACTCGCTCGACAAATTCCTTGCAGACTTTCCCACTGTATCACGTGAGCAAGCCATCGCCTATCTAAAGATGACGCTGGAAGTAGCGGATGCGCGTGCTGCTTGACGAGAATCTACCGTCCAAGCTGAGGCGACTTTTATGACAGATTCCCTACCTAAGCTCCGCGGCAAAGACCGCCGCTACTTGCGTGGCCTAGGCAATGCACTGCGTCCGACCATGTACTTAGGCAAAGAGGGCCTTTCTGCCGCCGTTATTCGCTCGCTCAACGAAGCTTATGCCAACAGCGAGTTGGTCAAGGTGCGCTGCGAGCGCAACAGCCCACTCGACCGCCGCGAAGCCGGCGAACAGCTTGCCGCCGCTACCGAGTCACACCTAGTGCAAGTCTTGGGCAACACCCTGCTCCTCTATCGCCCCGACCCCGACGATCCCCAAATCTCGCTGCCCGAATAGAGGCGCAGGCTTTCGTTGAGAAGGGAGACCAGCTTGCATATACTTACTTGTAAAAGCTCGCAACAGGAAAGCTATCATGCTCAATATCAAGCCGAAATATGTTGTCAATGAAAAGGGACGGAAAACAGCAACCGTTCTATCGATGGAAGATTATCGCTCTCTGATGCAACGACTTCAGGATTTAGAGGATGCTTTAGAGTTGGATCGGGCTGTTGAAACGGCAACCGACTTTCGGGAATACACTGAAATACGGGCAGAAATATAGGACTTACGCAAGCACCATTGGAATAGCAGGATTTTTGAGTTGCTGTCTCACGTAGTCAGCCAGCCCCCCGTATTTGA
>JAJDVZ010000069.1:0-29126 GCA_022825835.1 Candidatus Latescibacterota bacterium | reverse complement strand
TGCGGGTCGCTGGCCGGGCGATAGACCCCAATACCAGCGGGCTTACCAGCGCGGCGAGCGGCCGCGGCTAGCTCGGCCTGTGCGTCTTGGAAAACAGACCCCTCGTAGTCAAAGGGCACCCCCAGCGAGATCGACAGATCGACCGGGCCGATGACGAACGTATCGACGCCCTCGACGGCGAGGATTTCGTCGATATTGGCGACCGCCTCGGCCGTTTCAATCAGCGCGATGAATATCACCAAGTCGTTTATCTCCGCGAAGTACTCATCAGTGCGCAATCCGTACTGAGCCGCCCGATGCGGTCCGAAACCGCGAATGCCAACCGGAGGATAGCGGCAGGCGCGAGCGCCTTCTGCTGCTTGAGCAGCGGTGTTGACGAACGGAGCGAGAATGCCCAGTGCGCCCATGTCGAGGTAGAGGCGGATCTGCTCCTCGTCGATGCGCGGCAGGCGGACGATGGGCGTGGCCGGGGTATTGCCGATGGCCTGCAATTGCGCTTGGATGCCAGTGGGAGTTTGCGGCGCGTGCTCCGAGTCGATGATGAGAAAGTCAAGACCCGAGTGGCCGCAGAGTTCGGCAATGGCCGGAGAGCCAAAGCGGAGCTGGGTACCAAAAGCGGGTTTGCCCGCGGCGAATTGGTCTTTGATGCGGTTTTGCATGTAGTCTCCTAATATCAATTAGGAATTGAGAATTACGAATTACGAATTCTTAATTTCTAATTCCTAATTCCTAATTCCTAATTCCTAATTCCACGGTAGGGCGTACGAGGGCTTATTGACGAAGCGCTCCATCCCCAAGTCGAGCCGAATCGCCGATCCAGGCTGAAGACAAACGGTGAAGTGTCGGCCTTTCACTTCTACCGTTTTGTCCTCTAGCTGCTCCTGAACGGTCTGCTTATATTGGGTGGCATGCGAGTGTCCAGCGCCGGCTTCCTCAGCCGAGATGGACCGGCGCTGCTGATAGGCAACGCGGGTGAAGCTATGCTCGCCAAAAGCGCCGGCCTGGAGCAATACCTCGCGCTCTTCTGTAGGATGCAGGTTGACCAAGTGCAGGACGGCCCGCTCGTCTGCCAGCGATTCCACTAAGGCGGCCACGTCTAGCGGCAAGCCCGGCCGACGGCGTTGCGGATCGAAGTAGCGCAGGCGGGCCATGAGCAGGCCGCCGTTGTACATGAAGAGCGGGGCACCCATCGTCAATTGCACCAAGCCCTCGACGGTGATGGGATTGCGCACCTGCAGATACCAGTCGCCGTAAGTGGAAGGATCTTGCTGGTCGTCGCGCATAAAGGCCAAGCGCTGATATACCTGAGCGTGGTTGTATCGCAAGATGTCCACCGGGTACTCAGGGTATTCGCCTTCGAGATACGCAGTCCAAGCCGCCTCGTGGCCGCCGCCGTGCTTGGAAGAGTGCGAGCTTACCTGCCGCCAGTTGTCGCTGTCGTGGTTGCGCTGCTGTTGGAGCCGCGCCAAGTCCTCTTGTCGCATGCTCATGCACCAGAGGTGGGTCGTGGGATGGGCCTGCATGGGGCTGTACCCGTCCCAGCCTTTGTCGTGGTAGAAGTGCGGCGCGTACAGCGTTTGTCCCCGCATTTCCCCCTGCTGCATCAGCACGTCGATTTGCGAGCGCGGAAAGTCCATGTAGCGCAAATCGCCGGAGAGCAAAGCCGCGTTTTCTGCGGCCGCAATGCAGGCGTCGCTCAGGTGATGCCAGCCGTGCGGCCACGTCCAGCCATAGTACCCACCGTACCACTTGCCGTCGATGTATTCGCCGATCTGTCCCGACAGGCCGACGTTGTCGGGTAGGATGCCGTTGTTTTGCCGGGTGCGCTCGATCCAAGCGTTGGTGTATTCCTCGACCCAAGCTCGGTACTTGTCGTCACCGCTGCACAGATAGGCGTTGGTCACCATGCTGGTAGCGGCGAGGTTGCAGGCCACATCGCCGCGGCTCATGCGCTCGACGAGCGTTTGGCCCATCTTCTCTTCCATGCCCGGCTTTTGCAAATCCTCGACCGTCTCAATGCCGGGAATGTCGTGGAAGGGCAAAGGCCAAGGTTTCCACTGGGCGTAGCGATAGACCGTGTAGTGCTTTTCAAAATTGCGGTGCGCTGGTCCCATGCTGCCGTTATGGGCGCAGCGGATGAGCTTTTGCTCCGCGTCGTAATTGGGGGCCTCTGGGTCTTCGTTGAGATAGAATCCCGCATAGCGCTTGGCGCGCTCGACGTTCTTTTCGGTTGGATCGGCGAGGCACAGCAAATAGAAAAACAAGTACCCCTCGCCTTGGTGCATCCAGTCGTACCCTTGCTCGTATTCTTTGACAACCATGGGATGGCCGTGGCCGGTGTCGTAGCGAGTGAACTGTCGGGTGATGCCTTCCCAAGTGCGGTGGGAATATTCGAGCACGTGATCGCCGCCGCCCATCAGATAGAAAAGCGGCCAGTTGTGGAAGCTCTCGTACGCATCGTCCAAACCATCGATGCTGCTGAAGTTCTCTGTGGGCGGCCACAGCACCGAGCCGTCCGGACGCACGTAGCGCTCCATGAGCGGATGGACGGACGCGTCCATCAGGTCGATTAGGCTGCGCTCGAGAACGGCCCATTGGGGCGGCTCGACAAACGGTATGTTCCCTTCGACTCTTACCACTTTTAACCTCCTCATGTGTTGCGGACAAGGGCCTCTACCTGCGCGCGGAAGACCTCTATTTGCGCCGCGTATTCGTGGCGCAATTGGATGATGAATTGCCCAAAGAGCCGCTCTTGCTTTTGTCGTCGGACTAGCGCCCGTGCGCGGCGTTCGGCCTGCGCGAATGGCCTTGGTGCGGCGTTGATCGTCGAATCGAGCAAGCGGAAAATGGCGTAGTACGGGCCGCTGATCGGTTCGGAACTCAGCACCTCAGCGGCCGCGACCTCCAAGGCGATCGGACCGATGAGTGCGCCGATTCTTTGCCCTTGTGCCGCCTCAAAGAGTGGGATGAACTGTTGCTTCTCCCAAGGATGCAGGTGGAACTCGCCCTCGTTGGCTTTGCCGCGCCGGCGCAGGGTGTGCTCGGCGGCCAGCGCGCCCAAGTCGCCGCCGCGCTCTACTTCCTCGCGCAGCGCCAGTGCCTCCTCCTCGGTGCGAACCAAAATTTCCTGCACGCCGATCGATTCGAGGGGGCGGAAAAGGTTGGGGTGGCGGTCGTACAACTCTCGGGCTTCTTCGCGGCTGGCGAAGAAGCCATCGACCACGTCCCGGCGCATAGCCACCAGCAAGTTCGATAGCTGCCGCTCTTGGAACCAAGCGACCACTGCTTCTTCGCGGTCAACGCCCGCGGTGTACGCGCCGGCCAACAGCAGCGCGCGCGGCTCGACGATGTCTCGGACGAACCAGTCGAACTGCTCGGGCGCGTCCTCTGGGAAGCCGACGCCTAGCTCGCGAGCGAAATCGAGCAGAGCGCCGATGGTAAATGTACCGCTCTCGTGTTCATAGATCGGCTGCTCGCGCTCCTCTGCCGAAAACGCCTTAGCACCCTGCCCAATGCGGCCGCGCACTCGCTCCAAGGCTTGGTCGTGAACCACAAAGTCGAGTTCCTGCCGCAAGCGAGCCGACAGCGCCTGCACGGCCGGCGGCAGCTTCTCCTTGAGCAGTTCGGCCTCGATGACCGACTGCACGACCGAGAGCTTAACCGGCACTTCGGCTGTCACCTCGTACACGCCGAACTGGTCGTTGAAGAGCACTGGCTCCGAGAACTGGCCCGGTGCCAAAGGAAAAACCTTCTCCTGCAAGATGCGTGGGTACAGCTCGTCCTTGATCAGGTAGCGACCCCCCTCTAGCTGGGTCTCATCGAGCAAGTTGTGGCTGGCCCATGCGTCAAAGTCATCGCCGCCCTCCAAGGCCGCCTTGATCGCTCGCGCCTCTTCTATTGTGGCGACTACGATGCGCCGCACCTGCACGGCGCGGTCGCGGCCCGTCTCTCGCTGGTGGGCCAACATTTCCTCTTGCGTGTGGACGATCTTGTCGTACACCTCTAGCTGCAAAAAGCGCCGCAAGACGCGGTCGCTATGCAGTTTGTCCATCTTGCGGCGGAAGTCGGCGCGCTGGTCAAGGCCCCGCTTTTTGGCCTCTAGGACCATGAGCTCCTTGTCAATTATGGTCTGCAAGTAATCGAAATAGGCGTCCGCACCCGTCTTCTTGCTCCGCAGATCGGGGTGCAGCCTTTCTTCAAATTCCAGCAATTGGGGGGCGTCGATTTCCACCTCGCCGACTCGGGCCACCACCAAGTCCTCGGTGGGGGTGCCGCAGCTCCAGCAAACGAGGAGCCACAGCCAATATACCGCGTGCTTCGCTCTACTCACTAAGTCCTGCTTGTACTGTGACAAAAGTCAATCCACTGGTTTCGGTGCGGGCCTTCTCCTCCGCGAGCTCTATCCGCCGCTTGTCGATGCGCAGCCCCACTTGAGACATGAGCTTATAGCCCAAGTACGATGTCGTATTGGACAATTGCACGGCAAAGGACGTCTCGTTGTAATCCCCGGTGGGATCACCTGCGTTGACGATGGCCTCTTCTACAACCATGTCGCGGAATTGCAAGTACTCCGTGCCGAACTGTACGACCGAGCGTTTCATAAAGGGTACCTTTACCAATATCGAGGCCAGCGCACTCCAGTCGCGCCGCTCGGCCATCGGGGTGCCTAGCTGCCGCTCGATATTGAACGGGGTATCGTCCATGAACAACTCGTGCTTGAGGCGCGGCAGCGCGGTTATGCGGCCCAGATGCACCGGATACTCGGCCTTGTTGATCAGCCCCAAGCGCCGCGCATTGCGTTGCAAGGAACGGCCATCGCGGTCAACGGCATCCTCGCGCCGTTGCCGTATTAATTCATACAGCAGCTTGCTCTCGCTCTGGAGGCCAGTGCGACCGCGGCGTTCAGCGCCTATCCACAGCTTGTTGACCAAGGCGTCGCCCATGCCCAGCGGATCGCGGATCGCGGTCATGCCGCCGGGGGAATTGCTCGGGCGGCCAAGCACGGGGCGCAGTTGAATCCACTGCACCAAGTCTTCGGCGATCTCATCGGCGGCCCACTTGAGCGAATTATACGCCGTCAGCGTGCCCAATCCGGCAAAGCTCTGTTCGTACGCCAGCAGGGCATAGTACGTGCGGTTGCGCGCACCCGTCGTCGGCTTGCGCTCCCACACCTGCCCGGTCGTCAGCTTGAGTTCAGGCCGGAGTTCCGCGCTTAGATAGGCGTTGTACCCGCGCCGGTCGCGCTTGTAGGGGTAGTCGGGCTCTTCGTCGTTTTCAAAGCGGTCGCCCCAGCCATTGTTGTTCAAGTCGAGGGCGAAGAGATACTCGGGCCGATCGACATTGTAGCGGAGAAAAGGCTCTTCGTAGTCGGGCAAGAAATTGGGCCGCTCGCGCAGATCATTCTGATTGAAATCGGAAATGAAGTCGTTGTTCTCGTCGAGGCCGGGGAAGACTGCGTCGTCGGCAAAGCCCTCAAAGGTGCGCGCGAGGCCCCTGCGCTGCTCACCGGTGCGACCGTCGTCAAAGCGGCGCTTTTGGTCGTTGATGCGGTCGTTGTCGTCGTTGTCATCGACAAAGTCGTACACGTGCCGCGCCCGCGCTTCGTCGTCGTTGGACCAATCCACTCGACCGCTACTATCGACAAAGCGCGGGCTCGTGTCGTACTCGGCGTCTAGGCCAAATGCCTCGCTGAAAAAGAAAAACGGCGCAAAGCGGCGCGAGACATTGACCATCCAGCCGAGGGCCGCACGATCCCCAGCAATGCCCGAGGACGCCTTGTGCGTATCCCGCGTTCGCGTCGGGTACTGGGTGAACTGGTGGTTGACGTTGAATTCGCCGTACACGCGGAAGCCAGCCCAATCGTCGGCCTGGAGCGTCAGCCCGGCCACCTGCGTCGCTGTCGGCAGTCCGTAGTCGAAGACCACCGTCCGCTGGTTGGAGTTGTCCCAGACGTTGCCCTCGGCCCGGGCGACCGTGCGAAACTGCGGCTGCTCGCCGCTGGGACTGTTGTCGGTCTGGCGGTTGGACGTGACCTCTACCTTGTAGTCGTTGCCCAACACCAAGCGGAAGCGCACCCGGCTGATTTGGTTGACCAAGTCCGCGCTCGGCACCACGGATTCTAGATCCACGACCGCCGGATCTTCGTCGGAAAACACGTACTCGAGCAATATCTGGCTCGCCTCGCCCCGGCCCTCGGCCGTCAGAAAACCACCCCGCTCGATTCCACCGATGATGCGCGGCGCAAAGCCAATCTCGCTGCCAATCAGCAGGGTATCGCGGTCGCCGATCCGCGTCTCAATCTCAATGTCGCTGCCAAAAAGCACGGCCCCGCCACCCTCGTCTTCGGGCGAATCGTCGGTCAGCCGCACCACGATGCGGTCGATGCGGCTGTCTAGCTGGCCGCTCGTCAGCTTGCCCTTGAGCGGGTGGCCCTCAAAGCGGTCGGAGGCCGTCCGGCCGTTGTGCGCGTTGAGAAAGGTGCCGCCGAGCCGCGTCGTAGCGCCCAAATCCAAGACCACGCGCCCGCCGATGAGGTTGGTGAAATTGTCCTCTGTCACGGGAAAGGGGTCCGTGCGAAAAAGCGGCAGGTTGATCCGCGACATGAGCACGGTGGCCGTCAGGCGGTCGGCCGCGTAGTTGAACATAACCCCGTTGTACGCGGTCTTGCGAAAGGTCATGGGCGTCAGCATGGCGAAGATCTCGTCGCCGATGAGCACCGAGAAGTAGTGCTGGCCCTTGGTGTCGCCAGCAATGACCAAGTTGCGGAACCACGAGCCGTATTGGCCGGCCTGCAAAATGCCCGACCCGCCCGAGCCGGTCGGCTGGATCTGACGCCAGTCGTAGATCAACCAGCCCTTGTTCAAGAAGCGCCCGTAGAGGTCGTAGAAGTACCCGCCCTCCAACCCCGGATCGAGGTAGCGCCGATATGGGTCTCGTGCGTAGTTGGTGTAGGCCCACTGCCGGCGGTACTCGCCGGCGATTTCCTGCGGCAGATACCACTTCTGCAACGAGGGATAGACGGCCTCCATGCGCAGCCCCGTACCAGCCGAATAGTAGATTGGCTGGCCCGTTTCGATGCGGCCCAAACGGCTGCCGTAATCCTCGCGCTGGGCGCTGAGCGGCGCGGCCCCGAGCAGCGCGACCCAGCAGAGAGCGCCGACGCGGCGCAAACTGGCGTTCATATAACAATCCAAAATGATTTGAACGATTCTAGATCGTCTCGTGCATCCTATTCTGCGTCTATCTGCGTCCATCTGCGGATTCATCTTGTACGTGATATAGGATTACTCCAGCCCCGCGTACACAGTTATAAAGCTGGTGCTAAAGGCGCTGACTTCATTGGTCCGCTCCAAGTCTTCGCTGCCGATAATCACCCGCTCCTCCCACAGGCGCGTATAACTAAAGCCAAACTGCGTCGTCAGCCGGTAGCCCAAGTAGGAACCGGCGCTGGACCATTGCAGGGCCAACACCAAATTGCGGGAATCGCCCGTCGGCCCGGCCGGGCCGTTGGCGAGTTGCTCGTCCTCGTCGAGGATCAAGTCCCGGAACAGGGAAAACTCAACGCCCGTTTCCACCAGCGACTGGCTCAACAGCGGATGGCTCAGCAGCACGATGCCCGTGCCGACCCACTCCTCGCGGTCCGCAGCGCGCGCTTCAAATGCAGTCTGGTTGAGGTACTCGCTCTTGACCTTGGGCTGCAACTTGAAGCCGGCCAAGCCGAAGGTGTAATCCGCTTTGTTGATCAACCCAATCAAGTGGCTGCCTTGGTTGAGCGCCGGGCCTTTGACGCGACTTTTGAACGCGCTGCCCTGCTGCCAAAAGCGCTCGTACTTGAACTTGTTGATCGCGTTTAGATTGTCGAGCGGCTGGTAATCGAGCTGCAAATAGGTCGTGTTGATCCACGTGTCCCGCGCCGGCAGAATGTCGCGCACCAGCGCGAGCGAGTTGACTTCGAGGTGCGGCGTCATTTCGCGCCGGTCGTCGGCGATATCGTCTTCTACGCGCCGCAGCATCTCAAAGGCCCGCAACCGGCCCCACGTGAAGTCGCGGTCGTACGTCAGCAGGCCATACGCGGCGCGATTGCGCCCGTCGGAAGCCATACTCTCTTCGCTTAGCCTGCCCAACGTCAGCCGCGTGTGCGGGTCGAGGAAAATGCCGCCGTATAGGTTGTAGCCCCGGCGATCGACCTTGTAGGGGTAGTCGGGCAAGTCGTCGTTTTCAAAGCGGTCGATCCAACCATTGTTGTTCAGGTCAATGCCAAACAAAAACTCCGGGCGATCGGCCGCATAGCGGAAGAAAGGTTCTTCGTAATCCGGGATGCGGTTGTTGAGGATGCGATTGTCGTTCTGGTTGAAATCGGAGACAAAGTCGTTGTTCTCATCCCACCCCGGGAAGACGGCCACATCGCCGCCGCCCTGCGAAAAGCGGAACCAATCGGCCGAGCGGTCTTGGTCGTCGTTGTCGTCAACCAACTCGTACAGGGACGTGCGCGGATTGTCGTAAGTGATGTCTCCGCCGTCATCTACGATAAACGAGCTCGTCGAGTAATCCGGGTCCATGCTGTACGCCTCGCCGAAAAAGTAAAACGGCGCGGCCATCTTTGAGGCGTTGACCATCCAAGCCTCGGCGTCGCGGGCGTGCGTGGCCAGCGAGCGATCGGCTGCTTGGCGCGCCGGATTGGGGTACTGGCTGTACGCGCGGCTGACGTCGAATTCCGCGTATAGGTCCACGCCCTTGATATCCGTGGCTTCTACAGTGAAGCCGTAGATCAAGCGGGACGACGGCAATCCATAGTCGAAGACGACCCGCTGCTGGTTGGAATTGTCCTGCACATTGCCCTCGGCACTGAGGATATCGAACAACGCCGGGGACTGATCCTCAATGTCTTGGCCCGTCAGCGGCAAGACCGGCAGCGCGCGGCTGCCCGTCTGCCGGTCGGACCAAACCTGCACCTTGTAGTCATTGGCCAAGACTAAGTCGAACTGCACGGCGACGAGCTCCGAGGGACGCGGGCCAGTATAGGCGATATCCGTGAAGTCGTAGTTGATGACAATCTTCTCGTCGCCGTCGGCCGCCAAAGCCCCTTCCTTGGGTGCCCCGCCCGACACCACGGGCCATCGCGCCGGATCGGAGACCACGTCGCGGAGCCTAAATTGTTCGCGCTCCCCCGTCTCTGGATCCTCGCTCGTCAAGAGAATGTCGTGCGAAAACAGGGTCGCTCCGCCCCGACCATCCTCGGGCGAGTCGTCGCTGAGGACCAGAGCAAGGCCCGAGACCGGCAGGCTGCCCTGATTGGCCGCGAGGGTGCCGACGAAGGGGTTGCGCTCAAACGCATCGGCCACCGTGGTGGAGTTGCGCGCATTGACTAAGTTGGCTCCCACGGCCACGAAATCGCCGATCTGCACCACGGCGCGGCCAGCCATCAGGTTGGTGGCATTGGTGATGCCAGTGGGGGCGGTGGGCGTGCTGCCGATGACCGGACGGCTCACCCGCGAAAAGAGCAGGGTCCCCTCGTACTTGTCCGCGGCAAAGTCCATCTGCACGCCGCTGAAGGCCGGCTTGGAGAAGGTGAGCGGGGTCAGAGTCGTGCGGATTCGATCGCCCACCGTGATTGCATAGTAGAACTGCCCCTGCGAGTCCGAGCTAATGGTCACCGCGTTGAACCAGTTGTTAAAGCGCGGATCCTTGAAGATGGACGAACCAAATTGCACGGGCTGGTTCTGGGTCCAGTCGTAGATGAGCCAACCGCGCGTCAAGTAGTTGCCGTACAAGTCGTAAAACGGAGAGCCTTCAATCGTGGTGCTGACGTAGCGCTCGTACGCGTCGCGCGCGTAGTTGGTGTACTGCCACTGCTGCCAACCGTAGTCGGCAAACAACTCCTGCGGCACGTACCAGCGCTTGATCGTTGGATCCAAGGCGTCGAAGAGCACGCCCGGCCCTCGCGGTTCATAGGTGATGTCCGCGCCCCAGCGCCGGCCTTGGGCATGGGCACTTATCGCCGCGATGAGCAAGGCGGCGAGTATCCACCGTAGGTCTCGCATTAGACCCTCCCTAATTAATACACCAATTCGACAACTCTAACCGCGCTTTCGCCGCCTGTATCGCTGGCTAGCGTTACGCGCACTAAGTAAATGCCCGGCGGCAGCGCGTCCCCATTCGCATCCGCGCCGTCCCAAGGCATGGCATACGAGCCGCCGCCCTGAAGGCCGGAAAATAGCTGGCGCACCCGGCGTCCGGCCAAATCGACGATTTCTACATCGACTGGGGACGGGCTGACCAAACGGCTCAGATCGTAGTACACGTGCGTCGCATCGTTGATTCCATCGCCGTTGGGGCTGAAGGGCCGGGGGTCGGCCCGCATGTTGATCAACAGGGCGCTGCCACCAGCTAGCGGCACATCGACCGAAAGGCCCCGGTTCGTCTCCGTGCCAACAGCCACGATATCGTCGTCGCCGGGAGCCAATGCGGCCACGTTGCCAGCGACGACCTCCTGCCCCACATCTCCCTCGGCGCTGTTGAAGGCAAAACCGGCGAACTTGGTGCCGTAGCGCAACACGCGGCTGCGAAAGCGAATTTTGAGCTGGGCCGTCCGCCCGGTCACCAACTCGCTTTCGGCAATGAGGGGAAAGCGCACGCGAAAGCGGCGCGCATCGACCGACTCAATGGCAAAGCGTCCAGTCTCGTCCGTAGCCGGCAGCGCAGAAAGATCGGCCATTGAAAAGTCCGCGGCCTCAACCTGCCCATCGGCATCGACGATTTCGATGGATTCAATGACCTCTACTCGCACTGGCGTGGCGATCTCAAAACCGTCAAAGCCCGTATCCACACCTGGCCGAATGGACGTCGGCATCACCGCATAGACGAAATCCACTGGCTCGCCCAAATCGACCTGCCGCGGAAAGATCTCGCCGAGGATCTGCGCGGCCGGCGGCGGCGAGGCCACCGTGAAGGCCAGCGGACCGATGCCTGTGGCCGCCTCCAAGTCCTCGCTGAGAAAGTCGATGCGAAACTGGATGTAGCGCCTCGGCCCGGGCGAGACAATCGGCACGCCCAATTGGCTGTCCTCGATCTCTGCCTCGGTCAACTGGGTCCCCAATTCGTAGGGCGAGGACCACGGGCTCCAAGCGTCTAAGTCGGCGACCACATTGCCCCGCTCGGCACCCAAGCCCTTGTAGTCATCCGACGACAGTGAGATGGCGTTGCGCTCCTCCAGCGGCAGCGCACCAAAGAGCGCACGCGCCCTTTCTAGGTCAGCTTGGTCGAGATTGACCTCGCCGTCCTCGGTCGCAACCGTAGCGTTCTTTTCCCACGGGACCTCGACTTGGACTCCCTCAAAGAAGAAGCGCCGGGTATAGATCAAAGGGGTGTCGTCCAAGCCGGTGCGGGTGCGCACGCGCGCGTTGGCGAAACCAGCCGGGCCGACGCTTTCTTCCACCCAGCGAATGGTCCCCCACAAGCCCAAATCTGGGCCGAGGTCGAATATGTTGGATATGTATTCGGCCGTGGGCACGAAGCCCGTGCCAAAGACGCGGAACTCGGCGATCTCAAAACCGTTGCTGGTGCGCGACTGCAAGCGGATGAAGCGCACAAATTGCGGGGGAATGCTCAGATCGACCAGCGCGTCTTGGTTGGCAGCATTCAACCGAAACGAGCGCCATTCCGGGCCGCCCGCGCCTTGGGTCTCCTCGCTGCCGTCGTTGAAAAACAACTCGTAGCCGCGGATGAAGTCCTCTTGGAACGGGTCGGCGGGAAAATCCGGGTGGCCATTGCGCGGGAAGAACTGGACGCGATTGACGCCAAAGCGAGCGCCTAGGTCGAAGTCCATGGCCATGCCGCGAATGACGGCCACGTTCTTGCGCTCCAAGGCCGTTTCGCCGTCGCCGTCGATCATCGTCTCTAGCTGCGACTCAATGCCCGCTTCGAGGACCGTCGGCGAGGTGACCGAACCGCCGCGCCCGAGTATGCCAAGCGCTAGATTGGTGCCTTCGACGATGTTCTGCGGAAAAATCCAACCCGTCCGACCCTCGGGATCGAAATCGATCACGCCGCCCGGGGTGTTGCCACTCTCGACCGCTCTGGCCCCAGTCGGGAAAATCGCCTGTATTTGGCCCCCGCCGTCTTGCCAAGACGATCCGCTCGCGCCGCCGATGGCAATGCTCCGCGTCTCGGCGGTGCCTTGCAATGCCGCTAGCAACAGCAGCGCGATCGGCAACCAGTACATCGCAGCCTCCCTCAATACACCACGTGAACGAGGCGGTGCCGCGCGGTGCGCTCCACGCGCGAGTCGTCATTGGGCACCACTTCTATCTCTAGCAGATACAGTCCGGGGGCGACCAGCGCGCCGGATTGATCCTCGCACGCCCAGCGCAGGGCGTACTCGCCGCTGATCAAGGGCCGCGTCTCCTGCCAGTGCCGTACCAGCCGACCGGCTAGGTCGTAAATCCGCACGTGGAGCGGCTGGGTGCCGGTCAGCTTGGTGACCACGAAGGAGAACGCCAATTCGTCGTTGATCCCATCCCCATTCGGCGTCGCGACTCCACTGCCAATACTCAAGTCGCCCAGCACGTGGCGACCGCTTTCTGGGCCGACCAACAGCATCCCCTGCCCGGTCGCCAACTCCGTTGCATCCGCTGGATCAACCCGCTGCCAAGAATCCTCAAGGGCCGAATGTCCCAACGACGCCTTGAATACAGCACCGGGTAAGTAAAGAGCGGTGGCGAATTGCACCTCAATCAGATCGGCTGCGGACGGGCTTACTACTTCGCTTAACCGCACCCACAGAGAGTCCGGGGAGGTCGCCATCACTTCTGCTGAAGCCACTAGTTCCGCGCTCTCCCATTGGGCCTCGCGCCCCAGCCGCAGTCCGCGGAACTCCAGTACCATGTTGTCCGGTGCCCTTATCTGCACCTCGTCAAACCCCGCGCTCTGCGCAGCGAACCTTGGTTTGATGAAAAGCGAAAGCGCCTGCTCCTTGCCCAACGCGCCCACCACACCGGGTTCGATCTCGCCCAAAAGCTGGTTGGCCAGCGGCTCGACGAAGTTGAGCTGAATGGAGCGCAGCTCGGCCGCGCGGTGTGGGTCGTCCGAGACCAAGCGGGCCTTGAGCTCCAGAAATTGGCGCGGGCTCGGAGAAGTGATCGCCGCGCCCGACGCCTCGTAGGGCAAGCTCCACGCGCTCCAGTCGCCCCCGGGGACTTCCGTCGT
The DNA here is from genome assembly GCA_022825835.1 of Candidatus Latescibacterota bacterium. Taxonomy (GTDB): domain Bacteria; phylum Latescibacterota; class UBA2968; order UBA8231; family UBA8231. The sequence continues at coordinate 15,923 of JAJDVZ010000069.1, read as the reverse complement.
GTCGATCGGCCCCTTGCTAAAAAAGCCCAAGCCGGCGTATGCCTCGGCCGACACTTCGGCACCGCCGCTGTTGAAATAGCGGTACTCTTCGACCAGCTCGCTGCCCGTGCGCGTCTGAATTTCGATAAAGGTCCCCACGTCGGCGTCGCCATCCCACTCAATCGAGACCAAGTTTTTCGAGCCGCCCAAGCGGATGAGCGGCGAAACCAACTCGACTTCCGGCTGGAAACCCTCGCCGTAGAACTGCACCTCGCGCGGCTTGAACTGACCGCCGCCCCAGAACAAAATCCGCGCATAGCGCGTCCGCGTCGGCGCGAACGTATCCACGTCGTACACGTCTCCGGTATAGTGGCCAGACGTGGCGCGATTGCGATGCGAGGCCTGCGTCGTCCACACCAGCGAGCCGTCCGCAGCCAGCGAGCCATCCGAAGTCTGCAAGTCGTAATTGGGAAAGCGGCTGCGCTGGCGGTCGTAGTAAATCTGGTGTCGGTCAATCCAGAAGGATGAACCTAAGTCGAAGAATAACTCCCGTATCTCGTCGGTGCTGGTAAAGGCCAAGGAGGTCTCAAAGATGCCGTCGAAGAAGGCCGTCGCCGGCGCATTGTCCAAGAAGGTGAGCAGCGCGACGCCTCTGCGCTCCACCAAGCCCAGCGAGATGTTTTCCCCGAGCGTCTGGACCTCCAGCTCGGCCAGCCGCGGCCGTTCGCGGCGGTAGCGGCGAATCTCACCGCGCAACGCAGAGTCAACCGCCTCGTACGTGGCCTCGCTCACCTGCACTTGGCCCGCACCGGCCTTTTTGTAAAAATCCACCGCCCCTTGATCCGCGGCCGCTAGCTGGTCGTATTGTTCAGCCGATACCTCGGCGGCTCGCGTACTATCCGTGTCGGTGATCGTCACGCGCACGAAGCGGATGTAGTCGCTCACCATGCGCCCTTCTCTGTCGAGGCGCGTGGGACTCAGCTCGATTTCAAATTCTCGCTGGTCCTTGTTCGATTTCAAGGTGCGGAAAACTTGGTTGAATCTGCGCTGGCCTTTGGTAACCTCGGCTCCGTCCGAGGTCAAAACCACGAATTGCAGGAAGGGATCGCCTAGCTCCTCGCCGACGAATGTAAGCCGGATATGGGTGGCCGCCACCAGCCTCCCCAAATCGACCTCAAACCACCATTGGCGCAATGGACTTGTCGGATCGGGTTCCCAATAGGTGCTCAAGTCCCCGTCTAAAAGGTGAGCCAGATCCGCGGCCCGAGTGCCCGCGTTGAGGGCGTCGCGCAGGGTCGCGTCCTCCGAGCCTTTGCCGCGCTTGATAAACGCCGCGATGTCTGACGTTGCCAGTGTGTTCTTGGGCACGAAGTGAGGACGCACGACCCCGGTTTCGTCTATGTCGAGCGTACCGTCGGGAAAAGTCCACTGCTGCCAGTGCGCCTGCCGATCGACGACGACCTTGTTCCCGGCGATGGTATGGCCCTGTCCCCAGGCGGCGACAACGCCCAAAATGCTCAGCAGCAACGCAGCACTCAACATGGCCCCTGCTCCTCAATAGGCGACGGCAACGGGCCGCATTTGCACTTGGCGCTGCCCACCGCTCTCGACCTCGACTTGGCAGATGTACAGACCGGGGGCCACCTGCTGGCCGGCCTCGTCGCGCCCGTCCCATTGATGCGGATGTCGGCCCGCGCCATCGACGTCTGAGTACACGCGCCGCACCAAGCGGCCACTCAAATCCCGCACCAGTACCTCCACCGGCACCGACTCAGTCACCTTGAGCAGATCGTAGGCGATTTCCACTTGGTCGTTGATCTGGTCGCCGTTGGGCGTAAACGCCTCGGTGCTCAGCGACACAGCTCCTAAGACCTTGTCGTCTAGGGTCCTCGCCTGCACCAAAAGTTGGTTGCCATCTACCAATTCGTTGGCCTCGCCAGCGGCCACGATCTGCCCGATCTCCCCCGGCGCGGTGCTGTCGATCACCCGGCCTTCAAAAATTGCACCAAAGCGGAAAATTTCCGCGCGCACATCCACTTCGAGCAATTCGCCGCTGCGCTCGACATCCAGCCGTGGGAAACCCAAGACTACGCCGACCTCCTCGGCCACGGCGCTGAAATCCGCCACGGGTTCACCGCTGAGGCGCACGGCCTCCACGCCGACGATCCGGCCGCCGACCAAGCGCAGGTCCAAACCGTCAAATCCTTGGTCGCCGGGTTCAATCGTCGGGCGCACTGCATAAGTAAACGTGCGTTCCTCAGCCACGGCTGCTTGCCAAGGATCGATCTCGCCGACTAAGCTGGTCACCAAGCGCGGGGAAACGGCGAATTCAAGATAGCCGAGCTGTCCGCCGGCTTGGCCGAAAGAGCTGAATGCTATCCTGAACTGCACGTAGCGGTGGGAGCGCGTCGCCCGCAACGCCACGCCCGCGCTGTCGGCGAATTCGTACGGCGACGACCACAACTCCCATTGGGCGGTGTCGTCGGTGATGGCCCCGCGCATGATCGGCCCCAAGCGGCCATAGGTTTTGCGGGTCAGCAGCTTGCCGTCCTCGCCGAAGGGCACCTGCTCGTCGCCGCGGAAGGTATTGCGCCAGTACACCAGCGGCGTCTCGTCGCCGCCGGCGCGGGAGCGGATCTCCACTTGTGCCCCTTCGTCCTGCCGCCCTCCCCAGCGCACCCAGCCCAAATTGGCGAATTCGCCTATATCGAGAACATTGGACTGGTACGAGGCCGAGCCTTGGAAACCGCCGCCGTACACCTCCAACTCAGCTAAGTCCCATATCTTATCTTGGGGCATCACGTGGATCATCAAATAGCGGATCGGCGTCCCGTCTAGCTCGATGTCGAGCTGCGGATTTTTGTTTTCCAAGATTTCCGCGACCACCTTTAGCTCAATACCCTTTTTTTGCTTGGCTTCCCTCATCGACCGATTGAGCGCACTCGCTCCAACGAATTCAATCTGATCAACGCCGCCCCCGGCCTCGGTCTGTGCGGCGACGATGACGTGGGCGACTGAGCGCTCGCTGCCCACCTGTGGGACGAAGCGGACCAACCGCGTTGCAAAATCGCCACCGAGATCGAAGAAAAGAGCCGTGCCGCGGAAGGTATGGGCGTGTTCCCGCGGACGGGTCTCCAAGAAAAACGTCGTTGGGTCCCCGTCGATCACCAAGCTCAGCTCGTCGCCGACATCTTCAAAGCCATTGTACGCGCCGTGCTGAAAATTGCCGCTGACCCCACTCAAGGTCGTCGCCATATTATCGCTTGCGTTGTAGAAAAACGGCGTGATCTGCTCAGTGAGCGCCAGCCCAAAGCTCTCGCCGCCGAGATCCTTGTCTAAATCGGCCCAGCTCAACTGGCGAAACTCGGCACCGGCCTCCACTTCGGCCGGAGGCGGCAGACTCTCACCGCCGATGCGATAGACGACCAAGGCCGCGCTTGGCTGGACGCCGAGCAAAGCCAACAGGGCCGCGATGAGCCACGTCGTGCGCTGCAATTTTTTCACAATGGCACCTCCAAGAAGAAGAGGGGATGGGACTAGCCCATCCCCCCTCGTTCTTGCATCCTAAACACTGCCCGCTTACTGGACGTAGGCGGACTTGATGCGACCCCAGCTATTCGCCTCGACCGCGCTCTCGATCGCACTGAAATCGACGCGCGGATCAACGGGTGCCAGCAGGAAATCCGTGGCCGAAGCCGTAGTTTTCCACACGTCGCTAGCGCCCGAAAGAGACCACTGGCCAGAGTGCTCGGCATCCTGGCCAACGCCGCCGTCAGCACCGGCTACATCGCTGTCGAAGACCGCCCAGCCCAAGCCGGTGATCTCGCCCTCGTTGTAGTCGTGGATGACGCTGCCTTCCGGGTCGTTGAAGAGAAAGTCGTCCCAAGCTTGGCGCCGCACCTCGATAAAGGCCGTGGCCTCGCCGCCGCCGATTTCGCCGTCCAAGCGGAAGCCGTGGTCGGCGTAGGGCAGCTCGTCGTGCCACTGCGCTTGGGTCATCCAAAACCACGACCAGCTCTCCTGGCCATCGGGGCCGAGATTCGGGAAGCGGGTGTGGTAGGACTGCGACCAGCGGCCTTGGGCCAAGGCGCGCTCTTCCTCGTTCTCTATGTCGGCAGTGCCAAAGCGCATCTGATCGCCGCTGTGGTCGCCATCGACGTGCATTTCCCAGCTATCGTCGCCGCCGGCCACGCCGCCTTGGGCGTCGCGATCGTAGAAGTCGTCAAAGCGCTCCATCATAAAATAGAGGCTGTTGGTCGATTCGCTCCAGCCGACGATAGTGCGGAAGTTCAAATCGCCGAACTCGGCCGGCTTTTCGCCATTGAACGCGGTGTGATCGGCAAAGGTAATCAAGTAGTCCTCGGGCACGATCGACCATTCGGACAGATCGCCGTCCAGCGTGGGCTCAAGGCCCGCCGGCCACTGGAAAGCCGTGCGCACCGCGCCCTCGGGCACGTGCGCCGTAGCCGGAGCGACGACGGCCACGCACAGGGCCAGTGCGAGCAAAACGGTGATTTTTTTCAAAATCATCCTCCTTGGTTTTAGGTATAACGCCCGCTACGGTGGGGCATGATATTATAATCAAAATGCTTTCGTTGCACTGCACTTATTTTGATGACGACCTCCTTTCTCTGTACGGTTGTAATCTATTGCGGTGTTTGCAAGTGTGCAATGCGGCTCTGAGCCGCCGCTAGTACCTTCTCGTCGCCGCGCCAGTGCCGGACGAAGGCCCCGTACGCGAGGCGCGCCGCCGCGGCCTCGCCCTGTTGCTCGTAGGCTTGGCCCAGCGCGTAGTGGGAGCGCGCATGAGTGGAATCGCGCCGCACGACCTCCTCAAACTGGGCAATGGCCTCCGTCAGGGACTCGCGCCGGGCCAAGACCATGCCCAATCCGTAGTACGCGTCGCGCAACTCGGCGTCGCAGGCGAGAGCGGCCCGATAGGCACTGACGGCTTTTTCCAAGTCTCCCTGCAGGGCATACACATTGCCCAAGGCATTGTGTGCCTTGGCGTAGCAGGCGTCGATGTCCAAGGCGCGGGAAAACGCGGCCTCGGCCTCAGCCCAACGCTGCTTTTGCGCGTGGGCAAAGCCCATGGTAAAGTGCGCTTCGGGCGCGCGCCGACCCCGCGGCTCGTGCGCCGCGATTTTGCCAGCCAAGTGCGCGGCGCGCTCGACATCGCCCTGCCGCAGGTGGATTTGCACCACCGCGGCCAGCGCGTCAACGTGCTCGGGCTCGCGACTGAGCACCTCCTGGTACGTGCTCAGCGCGTCGGCGTATTGTCCCAAGCGCATCTGCGCTCGGCCCAGCGCCAACCGCGCCTCCACATCGCCGGGCTCTCTCTCCAGCACCTTTTCCAAAGTCTCTTCCCGCTCTGACAAGTCGAGCAGACCCTCTAGGCGCGCAAGCATGGCTTCGGCTTCGTCGTAGCGGCCCTGGGCCGAGTACAAATTCGCCAAATCGTGGTACGCCTCGCCGTAGTTGGCGTCGAGCGCCACGGCTCGGTTGAGCGCCTGCGCTGCTTCGTCGTACCGCTTCTCGTTCAAGTAGAGCCGTCCCATGTCCCGCCAGATTTCTTTGCGCTTTGGTGCCAACTCGGCCGCTTCCAGCAAAACCTCTTCCGCGCGCGCATTGCGTCCCTGCTGGCTGTAGAGCAACGCTAGGGCCTGCCGCGCTTCCACGTCTTTTGGCGCGATGTAAAGCGCCCTTAGCAGAGCCTCTTCGGCGCGCTCGTATTGCCCCTGTTCCTTGTGCAAGAAGGCCAACAAGCGATACGAGCTAGGCGATTGAGGATCGAAGCGCAGCGCGGTTTCCGCCGCCTCTACGGCCTGCGGATAGCGGCCTGCTTCAAGGTGGGCGATGGCCAAGTTGTGATAGGAGGGAACATACGTCGAATCCAGCGCAATGGCCCGCGCAAAGTGCTCAGCCGCAGCCGTGCTCTTGCGCTGCAAATGCGCCAAGCCTAGGTAAAAGTGTGCGTCGCGGGACAGCGAATCGCGGCTCACGGCCTCTTGGTACACGGCCGCAGCTTGGTCGTACTCGCCCTGATCCAAATAGGCCCTTCCCACTGCGAGCAGAGGATCGTCCGCTGGCGGCTCTTGCCGCACTTCGCCGCATCCTCCGATTGAGAGGAGGGCTAGTACGGCGATGCAATTCACGGGCGAACGGATCATGTCGTAGATTCTCTCCGGAACCAGAACGGCGACTAAAAACGTTGCAAGTGCTTGTCGTTAAAGTAATATAGATTAAAATTTGGATTGTTTGAATATCATAATATGTCCCTAAAATCTAAGTCAAGAAAGAAAGTGTTCTGCAGGTTGGCGTTTTTCGGCTGGTCAGCGGCCCATCTTTTCGCGCTCTGCCTGCTCTCTGTAGGCTGCGATCCTCCGCCCCCACAACCCCAAGCGGACGCCGCGTACCACGTCTATCCGGGCGACAGCATCCAAGCGGCCCTCGAAGCAGCAGCCCGCGACTCAATCCACAAGACCGTCAAGGTCCACGCGGGAACCTACCGGCCGCAGCAAGCCGGCCAAGCAATGCTCTTCTTCGCGGCCCGCCACGACGGCATCGCGCTCGAAGCAGTGGGTCGCGCGGTGCTGACGGCCGCCCACGCCGAGCGAGCCGACCCCGACGCGGAAAGTTACCCAGCCATCGTCAATCACGTGGTCTTTTTCGGCGATGGCATCTCCCCGCGCACCATCCTACGCGGTTTCACCATCACCGGTGCCAACAACTTTGCCAGCCGCAGCGAAGGCCCCGAACCAATTCAGCCGGACTCCTCCAACGGCGTGCGCTGGGAAAAGGGGCTGTTCTTTTACGCCGACGGCGGCGGCATCAAGGTGTTTGGCCGTTCCTATCCAACCCTCGAAGGGTTAGAACTCCACGACAACTACGCCAGCCCCTGCGGCGGCGGCATCTCCATCGAGCATCGGGGGTTCGACGCCGAGGCCGTGCTGATCAAAAACTCCGTCTTCCGCAACAATAGCTGCCAAATCACCGGCGCGGCCGTCGATGTGCTGCCCGGCAGCGCGGCCGTGCTCGACAACTGTCTCTTCGTCGGCAATGTCGCCAATCTCGGCCCCGACTACGTGGGTCGCCGCGGCGGCGTCGAATACAACAAAGCGCACGGCTCGGGTGCGTTGACGGTCTTTCCCGGCGCGCGCGTCGAAGTGCGCAACTGCACCTTCACGGACAACTGGAACGGCGTCGATGACAAAGGTCGCGGCAGTGCGTACAGCAACACCATTTTCTGGATGAACGTGCGCGGCGGCGGCATCGCCCCCGGCAGCCGCTACGAAGTCGATCTGCTCGACAGCCGCCGCTTCAGCGGCTGCTTCGTCCGCGGCCAAATCGACGACCTGCGCGGCACCTTGGACCCAGAGCGCAATGTACTCCAAGCACCAGACCCGCAATTCGACGAATACTACAGCCCCCAAGCCCCTACTTATGCCGGAGTAGGCTACCGACCGCCGGAGGAATAGTGCCATAGCTACTTTTGATAAAAAAATCAGCGTTGCCTATACTGTCTGCTCATCCAGTGTCGGCCCTTGCTCAACTCAGCTCCCATGGTTATTCCACCTATGCTGAAACTGCTCTTGACCCTCACCGTCCTCTCGCTAGCAGCACCGCACCGCACCGAGGCACAGGGCACCGCTGCCATCCGCCAACAGCGACTCGAACTGGACCGCACGGTCTGGTCCGACGAGCGGCGCGCCCAGCAGTACGAAGCCGTCTTTGTCGCCTTATGGGACCAACTGCGCGCGGCCCAAGAGGCGCGGTCAGTTCTAGCCGCTTTCCCCTTTGATCAACTGCTGCTCGGCTCTCCCCAAGATAGCGTCAAGCACGACTGGGACATCGTCGAAACCCACTATGGCAGCCCGCCGCGCACGCTCGATCACGGGCAGTGGTCGGCCCTGCTCGAACAATGGGAAGATGAGGGCTTCGTTCTCGAACAATCCGAATGGCATCACAAGCAATTCGTCCCGGTCGAGGACGGCCCGGTCCGCTCTTTGATAGACCTAAAACTGCACGTCAAAAACCACAATAAACGTCTAATCGTCAGCGGCGACCTGTCCGTCACCTGGAGCGAGCGGCAAGACGAGACCGGACACTATATCCCCGCCACCATCGACGCCTCGAATCTGACTCTGACCGAACGGCGAGGCACACCCGCTTTTGCCACTTCAGCCGTCTTGTCAGACGACACCGCACTCTCGCCCCTCATCGCCGCCGACCTCGACGGCGACGGTCTCGACGACTTGCTCGCACTCGGTGCCAACCTGCTCTACCGCAACCAAGGTGGACGCTTTGTACCCGAGCCGCTTTTGGCGTATCCACCTCCGATCGGTCGCATCGAAGTAGCGCTCTTGGCCGATTTTACCGGCGACGGTGCGCCCGACCTAATCGTCGGCGGCCCCGGACAACTGCTGGGTCTCTACGAGGGCGGCAAGGACTTCGACCAACCTTCGGCTGAGCTCTGGTCGAAGCCCGGCTTGGCCATTGCGACTCGTCCCCTGCAATACCCCGAAGCCATGAGCGCCGGCGACATCGACGGCGACGGCGACCTCGACCTGTGGGTTGGCCAGTACCGACTGCCCTACCGCGAAGGCCAGATGCCCACGCCGTACTACGACGCCAACGACGGCTACCCCGCGTACCTGCTGAGCAACGACGGGCGCGGACGCTTCGCCGACATCACGGCTCGCGCGGGACTCGAAGCCAAGCGCAAGCGGCGCACCTACAGCGGCTCCTTGGCCGATCTCGACGGCGACGACGACCTCGACCTGCTGGTCGTCAGCGATTTCGCTGGCATCGACCTGTACTACAACGACGGCACCGGCACCTTTGCCGACGTCACCGCCCGCACCGTCAGCGAGGCATCGACCTTTGGCATGTCCCACGTCTTTGGCGACTACAACGCCGACAGCCGCCTCGACATGTACGTAGTGGGCATGAGCTCGACTACGGCGCGCCGCCTCGACTACCTCAATCTCGGGCGCGAAGAGTACCCCGAGCACCACCAGCAGCGCCAAGCCATGGGCTTTGGCAATCGGCTCTACCTCGGGCGCGAGGACGCCCAGTTCAGCATCGCCCCAAGCACGGAGCAGGTAGCGCGCACCGGGTGGTCTTGGGGCGTGGCCTCCGCGGACTTCGACAACGACGGCGACGACGAAATCTACGTGGCCAACGGCCACCTCAGCGGCGAAACCGCCCAAGACTACTGCACCACCTTCTGGACGCACGACATCTACACCGGCGGCTCGGAACCCGACCCGCAAATAGCCGCATTTTTCGACGAGGCGATTGCGGACTGGCACAACGCGGGCATCTCGTGGAACGGCTTTGAGCACAACAAGCTCTACCTGAGCGGAGAGGGCCGCTCCTTCGTCGAGATCGGCTATCTGATGGACGTGGCTTTTGAGTTCGATGCGCGCACCGTACTCGACATGGACATCGACGCCGATGGCCGCATGGACCTATTGGTCAGCGAGTGGTCCGGCACTCCGCGCCGCGAGCGAGTCCACGTCTTGCGCAACGTCTGGCCCGGCGACAACAACTGGCTCGGCGTGCGCCTCCAAGGCGTGGCCGGCGTCTCTCCCATCGGCGCACGCATCACCCTGCGCTCGTCCCAAGGCACCAAGACGCAGTGGGTCTATACCGGCGAATCCTTCGACGCCCAGCGCTCACCCACCCGCCTTTTCGGCTTGGGCCGCGACGAGCAGGTCGAAGCCGTCGAAGTCCAGTGGCCCAGCGGCAAGGTCTCTACCCTATCCGATCCACAGCTAAACCGCTACCACGAACTGACGCCCTGAAAGCATGCGTTACGCCACCCGCTTCAACGGCATCCCCTTGTCCATCGCTGCGCTGTCCTCAAATTGTCGCTAGACGATCATGCGGTTATTCTAAAACCCTCGCAGTAGAAATCGGCAGCATCTCGAACTACACAGGTAGTGTGCATGTCTCTAATTCTAATTCTCTTATTTTTGTCGGCGGCGATCCAAATAAACGCAGCCAATCCACCCACTGCTGTCGGCGTCCCCCCAGAAGTACTGGATCCCCCTTGGCTGGCGACCCGTCGCCAAGCCCAAGTAGCCGAGGCCGCAGACTACGCGGTCTTCTGCGATTTCAGCTTCACCGACCGCCAACCCACCAGCGGCATCGCCTTCCACCACCGCATCGTTGATGACTCGGGACGGCACTACCGGCCCAATCACTACGACCATGGCAATGGGATTGCCTTGGCAGATGTCGATGGCGACGGGCGCACGGATCTCTACTTCGTCAACCAAACCGGACCAAACGGGCTGTGGCGCAACGCGGGCGACGGCCAATTCACCGACATCACCGAGCAGGGTGGCGTGGCGCTCGCAGACCGCATCGGTGTGACCGCTTCCTTCGCCGACCTAGACAACGACGGAGCACCTGACCTGTACGTCACCAACGTGCGCGTGGGCAATGTTCTCTTTCGCAACCAAGGCGACGGGCGCTTTGCGGATATTTCGCAAGCGTCTGGCCTCAATCACCAAGGGCACTCTTCGGCGGCCCTCTTCTTCGACTACGATCGCGACGGACAGCTCGACCTCTTTTTGACCAATGTTGGACAGTACACCGAGCGCGGCGATTCAATCGCAGTTATTGGCTTTGCGCCCGAGGAGCAACCGGATCAGTACCACTACTACGTCGGCTTCAAGGACGCCTTTGCCGGCCACCTCAAGCCCGAGCGCACCGAGCCGAGCCTGCTCTTCCGCAATGCCGGGGAAAACCGCTTTGTCGATGTGACCGAAGAGGTTGGGATCAAGGCCGATGGTTGGTCCGGCGACGCCATGCCGCTAGACGCCAACGAAGACGGCTGGCCAGACCTGTACGTGCTCAACATGCAGGGGCACGACCAATACTACGAAAACGACCGAGGCCAGCGCTTTATCGACAAGAGCCTAGCGGTCTTTCCGCGCACGCCGTGGGGGGCCATGTCGGCTCAGATCCTCGACTTTGACAACGACGGCCACCAAGACCTCTACATCACCGACATGCACTCGGACATGAGCGAGGACATTGGGCCGGAGCGCGAAAAGCTCAAGTCGCGCATGCAGTGGACCGAGAGCTTCCTCCGCTCGGGCGGGCGCAGCATCTACGGCAACGCCTTCTACCACCGCCAAACCGACGGCACCTACGCCGAGATCTCCGACTCTATCGGCGCGGAAAACTACTGGCCTTGGGGACTGAGCGCGGGCGACCTCAACGCCGACGGGTACGAAGATGTCTTTATCACCGCCAGCATGAACTACGCCTTCCGCTACGCCGTCAACTCCCTGTTGCTCAACGACCGCGGCAAGGGCTTTCTCGACGCTGAATTTGCTCTCGGAGTCGAGCCGCGACGCGAGGGACGCACGGCCATGCCGTGGTTTGCCTTAGATTGCGCTGGGGAATATGCAACCCATCCCGACTGCGAGGGGCGCAGCGGCCCTCACGTCTTCTGGGGTGCGCTGGGATCGCGCGCGTCGGCACTGGCAGACTTGGACGACGACGGCGACCTAGACATCTTCACCAATGAATTCAATGCGCCGCCGCTGCTGTTAATCAGCGATCTGAGCGACCAAAAAGCGGACCTCAACTTTCTCAAGCTCCGCCTGATCGGCACCCGCTCCAACCGCGATGGCCTCGGCGCAGTAGTCAACGTCCACACCCGTTCCCAAACCTACACCCGAGTACACGACGGCAAGTCCGGCTATCTCTCGCAGAGCCTCTTACCGCTCTATTTCGGACTCGGGTCGGCCAGCACCGTCGAGCACATCAAAGTGCAGTGGCCCTCTGGTACTGCGCAGACCGTCGCCGGTCCCATCGAGAGCAACCAACTCGTCGAAATCAGGGAGCCGTAGCGCGTCCGCGCAGTTGTTTGAGTCCGCGCAGTGCACCGCGTTCTCCGGGGTCTATTTCCCGCGCCCGCGCAAAGTCCGCTGCCGCTCGCTCCCCATCCTTTTCGAGCAAGGCAATCGTCCCGAGCACAGTGTGCCGCCGAGCGGCCAAGCGCCGTTCAAGCGCTTCGACAACTTCCGTGGGAATGTCTGCCGAGAGGTACGGTCGCGGATTGACGACTAGGTGCTCGACCAAGCTCTTGAGCACGGGTAAGCCTCCGCTAGTGCCACGGCGACGGCGGTCGGTAAAGCTGATGTACGGGCGGTCGTCCGTATTGATCGGCCCACTGCCTGCGTAGGCCGTTAGCTCATTTTCGCCCAACACTAAGGCGCTCAAAAAAGAAGGCGAATCGCCCAAATCCACCGAGCGCAAATTCGCCCGCACCGCCGGCTGTCCTAGCTTGCGCTCAAGTGCATCGTAGTCTATGCGCAGCGCGCCCGGCGTACCCAGCAAGATCGAGTACTGATGAGTCAACCACAGCGAAGCGTGCGGATACACGGCCCGAAAGGTCCGCAGAATCATCTTGTAGTCCTCCACCGACAGCCCGTGCAGCGGCAGCCACTGCGCGACCAGCCCGTCCGGGCCGACGCGGCCGCGGCAGAGCCAGTAGAACTCCTCCGTATAGAGCACCCAGCTATCAGCCGTGCCCGGATGCGTGGCGTCACAGATGATGGCGTCGTATTGCCGCTGCGTGCGCAGCACGTGGTTGCGGCCGTCTTCGGCGACCAATTCGATGGGCGCTTGGTCGAGGCGCGTGGCGATCTGGCGGTTGTAGCGGGCAAAATAGGGCGCAGCTCGCGGGACGCCCGGCACCAACTCAGCGCAATCGAGGCGCGTCGGCTGGTGCAATTCGGCTGCGGACAGGGTGATGCCGCCGCCAAAAGCAATGACCAGCACTTCGTCTGGATCGGGATGCAAAACCAGCGGCAAGTGCCCCAGCAAGCGGAAGGTCTGCAACGAGGCGTAGTCAGTGGGGACCTCGCCGCCGCCGTTGACCTTGAGGATTCGCACGCCGTCCTGTTTCTGGTGGACCGAGACCGTGGCACCAGCGCCCTCATCCCAGTAGAGCAAGCGGCTCTTTGGCTCGGACCAGTGGAACAACTCGACGAAGAGGCCGGCCGGCAAGAGCAGCATCAAGACCAGCCCCAGCGCCAAGCCGCCGACCGTGCGCACGGCCTTTCTGCGCAACTGCGCCGACGGATCCAGCGCCAAAATCACCGCGCCGACGGCGATATTAACCCACGCCAACACCTCGATGCTCCGATAGGTGCCTAGCAGAGGCAACAACACAAATCCAGCGACCAGTGCGCCAGCAATGGCTCCCAGCGTATTGGCAGCGTACACCGTGCCGACGCCGCGCCCTAGCTGCTCAATGCGCGGGATGCACACCTTGGCCGCAATGGGAAAGAGCAGTCCCATCAGCAGCGTCGCCGGGAGCATTACGACGAAGGCGGCGACGAACAGCTTGGACAGATGGCCTTCCCACGAGAGCGCACCGCCCCACGCCTCGACGATATAAGGTATGCTGCCAAAGGCGGCAATCGAGCTTAGGCCGCACAGCCCGATGAGCAACTCCACCGCGCCAAAGGCAGCCAGCGGCGTGCGCCAGCGATCGATCAAGCGCACCCCGAGCGCAGCCCCACCAGCCAACCCCAGCAGGAAGGCGACGAGGATCGTACTCAGGGTTTGGGCAGTAGCACTCTGCAGGAGCATCGCCAAAAGCCGCGTCCACAGCACCTCGTATCCGAGGGCCACAAACCCGGAAAGCGCAAATCCCCCCAAGACCAACCAACCCTCTAAGGTCGTGGGTGCTGCATCCCGTCCTACGCCCGGCTGCTCCTGCTGGCCATCGCGGCTCCAGCGATAGGCGACCAAAGCGATAATCAGGTTGCCCGCCGCCGCCGCGTACGTGGTGCCGCTGACGCCCAGATGTTCGAGCGCGAAAAAGGCCGCCACCGCGCATCCTGCGGCCGCGCCTAGGGTATTGGCCGCATACAAGCGTCCCATGTCCCCGCCGACTCGCTCCAAACGATGCGCCACGGCCTTGCTCAGCGTCGGCAGGGTGGCACCCATAAGGGTAGTCGGCACCAGCAGCAGCGCGAACGCGAACACCAAGCGGATGAGCACAAAGGCCCCATCTATCCCCTGCAAAGAGCCGTATAGCGCCGTGTACACCTCGTCTAAGCCCGCAAGCAAAAGCGGAAATATCAAAGCGAAGACGCCTATGCCCAGTTCCAACAGCGCGTAGAGCCGCAAACCGTTGCCCCGACGATCGGCCACCCGACCGCACCAATAGCTGCCCAAGGCAAGACCGGCCATGAAGGCGGCCAAGACAATACTGACGGCAAAGGTGCTGACCCCGAACACCGGCATCAACATGCGCACCCAGACGACTTGATAGACGAGGGAGCAGGCTCCGGAGAAAAAGAACAGGATCAGCAGGGCTAGGGGGGGATTCCTCAAGGTCGATCCTTTGTAAAACGCGACCAGACTAATCGCAACAATCGCTATCCAGCGTTTTCAATCGGCTGGTGGAAGTAGTAACAAAGCCCGTCGGGAGCGACTACGAAGAAAACCTGATATTTCTTTCCATCGAGTTCATCTACGCGCCAATTGCCCGTCTCGACCCCGTTCGCCTCTATCTCATCGCGGGCCTTGTGGATGTCGTTCACCAAAATAGCCGCGCCCTCTTGGCTGGCGTCGCCGCCATTGACCGCAAACCCAATCTGCACACCGTCGCGTTCGAGAATAATCGTCGGCACGGGATCGTTGCGCCTTTCGACCTCCACGAGTCCAAAGGCCGCGCCGTACCACGTTGCGGCTTGGTCGAGGTCTTCCACTGGCAAGGCGAGGACGTCCTCGGCAAACGGAAAAGCGGCTTCGTATAGTTTTCCTGTCATGTCTTGTTCCTCCGATCAAGAAAAAAGTAAAGTGGAATTCTCCCAAAACGATTATTCGATGAGAATTATTGTTACCATGTGGGCCGCAGCAAGAAAAATAGTTACAGCTTAACAAAAAAATAAAATCCGCAATCTGCCGTACAGTTCGGTTATATGGATAAAAGCGGTTATTGCGGGCTATGCAACCGACCCTCGGCGAGAGTCTGCCGGTAATCGGAAAAACGCTTGACAGAAGCACGGGCGGTCGAGATTGTTGGCTACCTAATGACACAGTCGTCGTGCGCGGCGAGCGAGCCTACACCGGCCATCCCCATCCATCCCCCAACCCAAAGAAAGGGAAGAATCAGTGACCACCTGGGAAGAAAACATCCAACAAGCGAGAGCCGTGGCGCTCGAGATCCTGCAACCGTCCGCATCGCAATTGGAGCACGGGTTGGCCTTGCACCGCGACGCCATCGTGTGCGAGTCGTACAGCCTCGGGCTGATAGCGCCGATCGACGGCGAGGCCATGGCACAGGCCGTGGAGGCGCGGGCCTCGGAAGTCGAGCTACAGTACCTGTCGGAGCAGATGCGAATGACGCGCTGGGCCTACGACGACGAGCTAAAGGCCGAGTATCTGGGGGCCTGGGAGGCGTCCGGGGTGACCTGCGCCTTTCAAAACGCTGGCGAAGAGGGCAACAACCCCATGCGCATGTTGGGGCGGCTGGCGCACTATACGCATCTGACGGATCGCATGCGCGACCACGTGGCGCGCGCCGCCTTCCCCTCCGACATCGTCGCTGCAAAAGCCGCTGGACGGCACTGCATCTACCAGACGTGTAACGGCGTGCCCCTCCCCGGAGAGCAGGCCACGGTCGAGCAGGAGCTGCGTTTCATCAGCCAGTTCTTCGAGCTTGGCTGCCGCATGATGCACCTGACCTACAACCGCCGCAATCCAATCGGCGACGGCTGTGCCGAGCCAGCCAACGCCGGTCTAAGCGACTTTGGCCGTGCCGTGATCGCCGAAATGAACGAGGTCGGCGTGATTGCCGACGTGGCCCACTCCGGCTGGCAGACCTGCCTAGACGCGGCCGAGGCGTCGCAAAAGCCAATCGTCGCCAGCCATTCGGCCTGCGCGGCCCTGAACCACCACCA
>JAJDVZ010000101.1:0-108808 GCA_022825835.1 Candidatus Latescibacterota bacterium | reverse complement strand
GCCACTTGAGGGCCTATCGTTGCCTTCGGCTGGACAGAAGTCTCTGGTGGGTACCTGTTGGCCGCCGGAGACCTCTAGGGCTAGATCGGAGCCGGACGGGTTGGCTCTCACCAGCACGCTGTCGAGGCTGGTGTGGACGGTAAATGTCTTCCACGCCGGATCGTCGGCCGAGAATGCGACCTCAGACGGATCGGGCGTCAGCCGTGCGTGGGGTATCCACTCAGACACATCCCATAGCTGAACTCCTACAGAGAAGAGCAAAGCTAACAGTCGGCCGTCAGGGGAAAAAACCAGCTCCTCAGGCTGAGAATTTCTTGCTTTAGGGCGACCCCACAAGGGAAGGGTGGCGATGGATTGGCCCGTCGATACGTCCCATAGCTCAATATTTTGACCCCCAGCCGTCGAACTGGGGCCACCGAAGCCTTCCCCGTACTCATCCTCGTGCTTCTTCCAAACGGTTTTAGTTTTTCTCGCCGAAGCCGAAGCCAGCACCCGGCCCTTAGAGGAAAAGGACATAGGGCTACTCCCTGCAAGGGTGACGATGGATTGGCCCGTCGATACGTCCCACACCTTAATCTCGTCCTCGATCTCTTCTGTTTCATCACCATCATTCTCAGGATGCCTTAAATCCGCCCACCTTGACCCCGCCGAAGCTAGCAGCCGGCCATCGGCGGAAAAGGACAAACTGTTAATTTTCTCATGCGCGGGAATCGTGGCGACAGGCGGCAACCCGCGCGACAAATCCCACAACTCAATCAACTCCCATTTATTGGAAGCCAACAGCCGCCCGTTAGGAGAAAAAACCATCGATGCTACTGAGGATGTAATAGAATCATTAATCGTGGCGACACGCTGCACCCCATGCGACAAATCCCACAATTTAAACTCTACCCGCCCTAACCATGATGGTGGCCTATAATCCACACCGATTGAAGCCAATCGCTGACCGTCGGGGGAAAAGGACATGGTTGTGTAGATCCCATATCCTTCCACATACTCATACGCGGCGTCATACGCGGAAATCGTGGCGACATGCTGCACCCCGCCTGACACGTCCCACAACTCAATCGTGCCATCGCCTGTCTCGCCAGCCAACCACTGACCGTCGGGAGAAAATATCATTTCCCACGGATAAACACCTCGTGTAGAAAAGTTGGCGATGGCTCTGCCCGCCGACACGTCCCACAACTCAAACTTGGGATCAGACTCAAATGACTCAGATGAGATTGTTAAAGCCAACAGCCGGCCGTCAGGCGAAAAAGCCACCGAAATAAAATTATTAGGATAATCAAGGTAAAACGTGGAGATCGGTTCGTTAGACTGGCCGGTTGACGAGGATGATGCACGAGCCGCCAACGGCGAGAGTACGAGGCCGATTAACGCGAAAAAGGCGCAATGGAGAACGAGTGTTCTCATGGGTCAGACTCCTTTATTTGGGATGAAAGGGATAAAGACAAGGGTGCGTAGATTACGCGAGATTAGGGCAGAGCCGCACAGACTGCGACCAGCCCAACGCCGAATAAATCGCGGAACGTCATTCCGGCGATCATCCGGCTCTTGGTGAGAAGAAGTACGGGATTTAGAGCTTAACGCTCTAGATGAATTTTGAGGGGGGGGGGGGGGTAAAGTGTTGTTTTTTAACGACTTATGAACAAATAAATCAACTAGGTCTCTACGAGGATAACGAAATCCTGCCATCGCCAAAAGCTGCGCTTCCGGCGACAGCATCTTTTCTGAGATTGAATTTCCCATTTATCCAGTTCGTCCTCTGACGGCGGAACCAAACGCTCCGCGCTTTACGGCGGTGAGCAAAAATACACCACATCAAAAAAACGTCAAGGGCAATTTTTCGCTACGGCTATAAGCACTAGATTGCCTCCGTCGCTTGGTCAAACTCCAAACGCACCTATATTATTCTCCATGCCCCAACGCAAAGCACACAACCCCGCCAACATGGCCGAGGCCTACTACATCCCGTTTGCCCCGCACAACAACTCCAGCGTCTCACGGAGTATGTTGGAAGACGGGGAGCCGCTGCGGCAGGAGGAGAAAAATGAAAACCCTGACCGTTAAAGTTCCAGAAGAGATAGATGTCAAATTAGAGGTCGTTGCAGCGCAACGGAATAAGAGTAAATCAGCTCTGATCCGTGCGGCCATTGAGCATCTCCTAGGGGCTGATGAAACACCCATGCCCAACTCGTGCTTGGACCTAGCTAGAGATTTAAGTGGATGCATTGAGGGAGCCGAAGATCTTTCGCATAACGAGAAATACCTGAGAGGATATGGCCAGTGAGACGTGGCGTCTTGTTGGACACAGGGCCACTTAAAACAGGAACCCATCATGCCCCAACGCAAAGCACACAACCCCGCCTGGCCCTGGACCAAGGACTTTCGCATCTCACAGGCCATGCAGGTCGGCGATACGATCTATGTCTCCGGCCAAGGGCCGCTCGATTCGGAGGGGCGTCTCGTCGGCGAAGGCGACATGGCTGCGCAGTCACGCCAAGTCTTTGCCAATATCCGCGCCGTGCTCGCCGAGGCTGGTGCGACCATGGACGACGTGGTCAAGATCACCTCGTTTATCACCGACACGGGCCGCTACGCCGAGTACGCGGCCGCCCGCGCCGAAGCCTTTCCCAACCACGCCCCTGCCAGCTCTACCGTGACGGTCGCCGATCTGGTCCTGCCCGGAATGCTCGTCGAAGTCGAGGCTATAGCCGTACTCGGCAGCGATAGCTAACTACCTCGGCTCCCGATAGACATCCGACCCAGAGCCGCCGACCAAGATGTCCAAGTCAGCGCCCTTGTCGGCTTGGAGCACGTGCTTGACATACAGGCCGGCATAACCCCGCGTGACGACCGGCGCGGGCGGCGTCCACGTTTGCCGCCTGCTTTGTAGTTCCTCGTCGGACACGGCCATGTTCAACGACCGTTTCTCCACATCCAACTCAATCAGGTCGCCGTCCTGCACCAAGGCCAGCGGGCCGCCCACCGCGGCTTCGGGCGCGACGTGCAAAATCACCGTGCCGTAGGCCGTGCCGCTCATCCGCCCATCCGAGATGCAAACCATGTCGCGCACGCCCTGCTGCAACAGCTTCTTGGGCAATCCGAACTTCCCGGCTTCGGGCATACCGGGGAAACCTTTGGGGCCGATTCCTTTCAAGACCAGCACGCAGTCTTTGTCCACGTCGAGATTGGGATCGTCAATCCGCGCCCTATAGTCTTCTATGCTTTCGAACACCACGGCTCGTCCGCAGTGCTGCATCAGCTCGGGCGAGGCGGCTGACGGCTTGATAATCGCCCCATCCGGGCAGAGATTGCCCCGAAGCACGGCGATCCCGGCCGCTTCCTTGAGCGGCTGGTCGATCGCGGCGATGACCGCTCGGTCGTAGCATTGGGCACCCGAGGTATTTTCGCCGAGCGTCTTGCCCGTCACCGTCAGGGTATCCATGTGCAGATGTTCCTTCAGTTCCTGGATTACGGCGGGCAAACCCCCGGCGTAGAAGAAGTCCTCCATCAGGTATTCGCCCGAAGGCATTAGGTTGACCAAGTGCGGCATGCGGCTGCCCAAGCGGTCGAAGTCGTCCAGTTCCAACTCGACGCCGAGCCGCCCGGCAATAGCCAACAGATGTACCACGAGGTTGGTCGAGCCGCCCAGTGCTGCGTTGACCTTGATGGCGTTTTCTACGGCTGGCCGCGTCAAAATGTGCGACATGCGCAAGTCTTCGAGGACCATCTCGACGATGCGATTGCCCGCCAGATGGCCCAAGCGCTTGCGCCGCGCATCCGGCCCTGGAATCGCCGCGCCGCTCGGCAGCGTCAGCCCGATAGTCTCGACCATGCAGGCCATTGTCGAGGCCGTACCCATGGTCATGCAGTGGCCGTCTGAGCGCGAAATCCCGGCCTCGGCCTCCAAGTAATCCAAGCGCGAGATGCTCCCGGCCCGCAGCTCGGTGGTAAAGCGATAGACATCCGTGCCGGAGCCGATATTCTCATTGCGGAACTTGCCGTTGAGCATCGGCCCGCCCGTCACCGCAATGGTCGGCAAATCGACGCTCGCCGCTCCCATCAGACAGGCTGGCGTCGTTTTGTCGCAGCCGGTCAGCAGCACTACCCCGTCGAGCGGATTGGCGCGGATGCTTTCTTCCACGTCCATGCTCGCCAAGTTGCGGTAGAGCATAGTAGTTGGCTTCATCATTGTCTCGCCGAGCGAAGTAACCGGAAATTCGAGCGGAAAGCCCCCGGCCTCGTACACCCCGCGCTTGACCTGCTCGGCCAAGATCCGCAGATGGGCATTGCAGGGATTCAAATCCGACCACGTGTTGCAGATCCCGATCACTGGTCGGCCGTCGAACATCTGCTCGGGATGGCCCTGGTTTTTAGTCCAGCCTCGGGACACGAAACCCTGATGCCATTCGTCGCCAAACCACCCCGCACTGCGCAACATTTTTTTGTCCCCGCTCATGGTAATATTCCAATGTACATTTGCATATCCTTGGAATCTGTCTCGCAAAATTGACAAGGGGCGAACGCAACCGTTCACCCCTTGTCGGCAGGTTGGATTGGATGGCTGCGCTACACCGGCATCTCTCGCCGCGTGTGCGCTCGCCCCACTCGGGCTGTTTCCTCATTTCCCCCAGAGAACACCCGCCCCCCGGCGTCAATTTTCTCCGCAACCGTTTCGGGCGTGGACCCGTCCAAAAAGGCCACGCCGTTTTGCTGGCACGCCGCTTTGACCCGCTCGTGCGTCTCCTGCATCTCTGCGGGCCACGGCTGCGGCATCGTCCGATACCCCAGCGAAATGCTCAAGTCGCCCGGGCCCATTTCGGCAAAGCCGATCCCCGGTACGGACAGGATCTCCTCGATGTGGGGCAGGGCGGCCACCGACTCGATCTTCAGCCCCAACAGCAACTCACCCTCCGGGTTGAGCGGCCAAGGATCGGCTTTGGTTAGATATTCGTCGCGACTCGCGCCCCACACACCTGCACATACGCCCTCTGAGCCGACGCCGCGCGTGCCCCGGCCCAAGTCGGAACCGACGCCGATGGTGTTGATCGGATAGCGGCACGATTCGACAAAGGCCCGGACGGCCCCGGCCGATTCGGCCTGACAAAGCAGAATCCCGTGTGCACCCCGGCCCAAGATCTGCCGAAACTGCCAAGCGTTGTAGCGCACGATCTCCTCGGACCGGCCCTCGACCGGGGCCTCGACGATGATCGCCGGAGTCCGGTGCCCGCTGCGGGTCGGTCCGCCGGCGATCAAGCCGCGCAAGTACTCGTCCAGCCCGGCCATGTCGAACGAACCGTGTTCCATGCCGACGTTGATGTAGTCGGCCCAAGTTCCAGCGTCCTGTTTGCCCTGCTCGTAGGTCAGCACGTGTCCGGCGTGGGCACCTGTGTAGTAGATGGGCTGATCCTCGGCGAGGAGTTCGACGGCGCGGTTGATTTTTTTACTCATTGATTCTCTCCTTAAAAGGTCTGTTTTAATTCCACGAATCCGCTCCCAAGAGTTTCCGCCCTAGAGCGGTCAACTCGGCTGGCTGCTGATGCTGGTGTTCCCAATCTCGCGCATCGCCGGGCCAGCGCGGCGTTGGTCTCCGCTCCTGCCAAGCCGTGATCCGCTCCTGGCGCGCGGCTTCTCCGTTCGCGGGTGCTGGCGACATGGTGATATACTGCGCCAAGCGCGGCCGAGCGGCCCGATTGTGGCCGTTGCCGTGGGCCAACAATCGATGCCAGATCAGTAAGTCTCCTGCTTGGCCCGCAATCGACTTGACCGTCAGCCCTGTCAGATTGGGTTTGCGCGTATTGCGATCCGCTGGCTGGGTCTTGACCCATTCGTCAAACATCCGGTGAAAGCCGGGTACGCACTGGAAGCCGCCTTGGTCTTCTGCCGTATCCGTCAAATACAGAACCCCTTGCACCCCAAAGGCCACCGGCTGCTGTGTCGTATCGACATCCCAGTGAATCATCCCCTTGTTGCACCACTCGGGCCGATCCTCGCGCGCCGGTGGTTTCATATTGGCCCGGTCCAGCGAGACCCACAACTTCTCGTCGCCCCAGATCTCGGCAAAAGCCTGATGCACCTTGGGGTACTGCCGATTGTCCCACAAGGCTTGGTGCTGGTAGATTTCGACCATGCCCGCCGCTGATATCGGCGAGCACAGATTGTCGCGAGTATAGGGCTGGTACTTGTACCAATCCTCTTCGCATTCTGGGTCCATTTCCAAGAATTCCCAGATCGTCGCCACCATCGCGTCCAAATTTTTCTGAGGCACGGCGTTGTGGACGATCACATAGCCGTTCTCTTCCCAGAAAGCTCGATCTTCTTTGCTCAATACTGGCATAGTCTCTCCTCCAAGTCGTCCTGCATTCACGTCCGGTTTACCCGTACACCGTCTGGATCAACGCCCGAATATACCCAATCGCATACGCCTTTCCGTACAATGGCCCATACCCATGTGGAAAAGACGGCGTGTGGTCCATCATATACGGCCCATTAAACCCATTATCTCGATATACCTCCATCGCTCGCCGCATATCCACCTCTCCCTCGTCCAAAAACACCTCGGTAAATCGCGGCAACTGCCCGCGTACATTGCGGAAATGCACCCACGCAATCTTGTCCTTTGCAGCCATCTCGGCGATTGCGTCGTAGATCTTCTCTGGCCCCAGCAACTCGGTCATGCACCCCTGGCAAAAGAGCATGCAATTGCTGTCGCTCGGCGCGAGCTCGAAGAAGATCTTGCGGAACTGTTCCAAGGTCGAACAAATCTGCGCCACGCCCGCTAGCGGCTCGGGAATTGGCGGGTCGTCCGGGTGCAGGGCCATCCGCACGCCCGCCTTTTCGGCTGCGGGGATCGCCGCTGCTAAAAATCGCTCCATCCGCGCCCACATCTGCGCCTCATCTACCGGGGGCTCGTGCGGTTCGGGCCGATTTTTAGCAAAAACTGCGTAGTCGAACGTACTGTATTGCACGCCGCCTCTGCCCGTATCCGCAGGGGTGCGAAAGTTGCCCATGGGTTTGAAGTTCCAGCCCACGCAGGGAATGCCGGCTTGGCCCACGCTCTCCAGCATCTTGCACCAGAGGCCGATCTTCTCGTCCATGTCCTCCTCGGCCAAGGTGATCTCCTCCCAAGCGGGCATGAAGATGTTGTTCAGCTTCATGCCGTGCGCCTCGACCTTTTCCCGCGCCTGCGCCAACGCGTCAGTGCAGTTCTTGCCGGCTTTTAAATCCTGCGCCAGCGACGTATTTGCCGAGCCGGTACCGCCTCGACGCCCAGCGGCGGGTGCACCCCCGCGCAGCTCCAGATGGATCGAGTCCACCCCAATCGCGCGAAAGAAGCTCAGATGCTTGTCGTCGAGTTCGCCGATGGAAATTTGGTCTTGGATATACATCCGTCGCTTTCCTTTTAAATCGCAACCCTTTGCGTCAAAACCTCGCCCAGCGCGAGTTTATCATCCGGCGACCGGCCGATCCCGCTGATTCTGGCCGCCGTAGCGGAAGCCCGGCACGTTGTCGGCGCAGTACGTGCCGCGAAAGAGGGTCTGCCGCATCGGAGGCATCTGCTCGACGAGTTCGGTCGGCGGCGACCACGAACTCCAGCGCGAGCCAACGCTATTGTAGAGGTTGAAGATGCCCACTCGCTCGTTGTCGGCATTGGTCCACGGCGAGGTACTGTGCGCTAGGGCCTCGGTAAAAAACAACACCGACCCAGCCGGGCACTCGTATGTTTCCCACACCGCCGAATGCGGGTCCTGAATGGTGGCGGGCGAGGGGTATGCGGCCTTGTGGCTACCCGTAGCTAGGAGCGTGCCGCCCTGCCGCATTTTGACCGGAGCCAGTTCCCACACCACCCGCGTCAATCCGCTAAAGGACTTGCCGGGAATGCTCTGATAGTGGTGCGAATCCACGGCAAAGCGAAAGAAGCCGCTGCCGTTGTGCGGGTTGAAAACGCCCTCCCGCTCGGGGGTCGCCGCTGGGTTGCGCAAGCCGCTGCCCTCCATTCTAAACCCGTAGCACTCGGCGCTCGACAGCCCTGGGAACGCCAAGAACTCGTTGAGGAAACCCACTACCACCGGATGATCGGTCAGCTTCTCCAGCGGCCCGGCGACAAAGGAACGCTCGTGTTCCGGCAGCGACTCCGGGTGGTTCTGCACGCGCAAGGCATACTCGCGCATGGCCGCAATCTCGTCGTCGGCCAAGAGCCCGGGCACCAACAGCCACCCGCGAACATCGAAAAGATATTTCTGCTCGTCGGTCAGCTCGACGACCGGCTCGCCATCGGCGTTTTTTTGCGGCAGGTCGCCTTCCTCCAACAGCAACGGCTGCCCCAGATTCTTATCGACTACGTATGCTTCGCTCATCTTCTGCATCCTCTTTTGAATTTTATAGGACTTGAACGCTTCAAGCTGCGGATCGTCTGCGTCCATCTGCGTCCATCTGCGGATTATCTTGTTAGTCGGCTCGCGGAAACGGTTCGAGCGGCGACTTGTCTTCTCCATCTACTTCGTATTCGTCCGGCGGGAAATTCCGGCACAATGCGCCCTTTCGCATCACCCAATGAAGATTGCCCCAAGTGCGCGGCGAGCGGTCGGCCAGCGTCGGCGTAGTATAGACGCCAGCGATGCCGATCCGGCTCTGCGGACTCTCGTTGATCGGGCTATAGTGCCACATACTGCTGTGCCAACAGACGACATCGCCTGGTGCCAGTTCAATGTGTTCGACGCCGCGCTCGGCCTTTAGGGCCGCGACCCGCTCCCTCGGCAGTTCGCCGTGGATGCTGTCGGCGTAGAGCACGTGCTCTACGATTTCGGTCTTGTGGCTTCCCGGAATGAATTGCAAGCAGCCGTTTTCTCGTTTGGCCGGGTCGAGGGCCATCCAGAAGTTGAACGGCTCGGTCTCGCCATCGCGCCACAGCCCATTGTCTTGGTGCCAAGGCGTGGCCGCGCCGGTCTTGGCCGGCTTGACGAAGACGCTGCTGAACTTGAGCAGGATGTCATCGCCCAAGTAATACTGTGCTAGCGGTGCCATCGCCCCAGCGTGTACCGTGTGCCAGACTAGCGGTGCAGTGTGGCACCAGCGGTTGAACTTGCGAAAGCGCTGCGCCCGCGCCTCGGGCGTATCGCCCATTGGGTCCATGGGGTCGGTTTCCGTGCGCACGTTCTCGGGCTCGGGCGTGTACAGGACGTTCTTGATCACTCCACGCATCTCTGCCGCTTGGTCGGCTGTCGCGACCCCAGGTACTGTGAAATAGCCCTTTTCCTCCCAGGAGCGGACTTGGTCTTGGGTGGGTTGCCAGCTTTTCATGCCCCCTCCATATAGCAATTCAGAATGATTTGAACGATTCGAGCGGTGGGTCGTCTTGTGTATCCTATTCTGCGTCTATCTGCGCCCATCTGCGGATTACCTTGTAAATGATGTAGGATTGCTATATCAGTGCTCTTCAACTACCAGCGATCCAAATTTCTCCTCGTCCCACTCCGCGCCCCAACCCGGCCCATCCGGGGGCGCGATGTGCCCTTCTTCAATCAAGGGCGCGTTGAGCAAACCCCACTGCGCCCCGGTCTGCCGCAAGCTGTCGGCCGTCGCCCCGAAAAACTCGTAGAAATCCGTGTTGTCGATACAGCAGCCCAAGTGCGCGTGGACCAGCCCGTCCAATGCCCCGCTGCCATTCAGTTCGATATTCGCGCCGTGCAGCTCGGCCAGATGCGCCAGTTTTAGCACCTGCGTCGCCCCGTGCCGGGCATTGCCTCGCAGGCGATCGGTCGCTCCTTGGATCAGCCACTGCGCCGTCAAGTCGATGTCGTGCATCAGCATTTCGGTCCCCATCACCGGAATGGTCAACACACGGCACAGCTCCTGATATTGGTTCATCTTCTGCTCGTGCATCGGCTCTTCCAACCACACAAAATCCAGCTCTTCCAGCACGCGCCCCAC
Organism: Candidatus Latescibacterota bacterium; assembly: GCA_022825835.1. GTDB lineage: Bacteria > Latescibacterota > UBA2968 > UBA8231 > UBA8231. The sequence continues at coordinate 98,872 of JAJDVZ010000101.1, read as the reverse complement.
TTCAATGGCCTCGCGCAAGTCATAGGAACACACGGGATCGGTGATCAACTCGTAATCCGGCCCCACGGCGTCGCGCACGGCTCTGTAAATAGGAATATCGGCCTTTCCTCCTTTATACGTGTGGAACTTGTACGCCCCAATGCCCATTTCCTTGCCGAGTTCTATGGCCTTGAGGTACCCCTCGATATCCGTATCGCCGCCGGTCAAATACGCGGGCAGTCGCGGCCGCACGCGCCCCACTAACGCATAGACCGGCAACCCCGCAGCCTTTCCCAAAATGTCCCACAGACAGTTGTCAAACGCCCCAAACCACCCCGGAGGCTGGTACACCCACCGGGTTCCCTTCCAAAACTGCTGAAACAGCCCCTCGCGCTCCCACGGGCTCCGCCCCACCGCGTGATACCGCACGATGTCGGCCTGATAGGGAGTCATCGACGTGTCGCTACGCCCCACAATCCCCTCGTCCGTATGCACCTCTAAAAAACTCTGCCGCGCCGGGCGCAATTCCTGGTTTGGCCTGCCCTTATGCGTGTATTGTATTCTCCTCAGCCCCTCTACCTGCGCGATACTATGGCCGCCGCGCCCCTTGCGGCTTGGGTCTTCCAACACCAGCAATTTCACTGCGGTGATTTTCATGTGCGCCTCCTTTATCGGCAAACTTGCATACCCTATATTCACCCCCCACAACTGTCAACCTCAGAGACCTACAGCAATGCGGAATGATCTGCACGATTCGAGCAGTAGATCGTCTTGTGCATCCGATTCTGCGTCTATCTGCGCCATCTGCGGATCATATAGGACTGCTATATTATGAAAATCGTCGCCATCGAAACCTTCGACCTCACCTGCCCCCTTGAACAGCCCTTTGGCTGGTCCCAAGGCTGGCTCGACCAGCGCAGCACCACGCTCGTCAAAGTCACCACGGACGACGGCCTCGTCGGCTGGGGCGAAGGCGCGGCCGCCAGTCTCATCGACGGCTTGCTCGCCCCGCTGCTCATCGGCCAAGACCCCATGGACCGCGCAGGGCTATGGGAGCGCATGTTCCACGCGCTCTACAACGGCAACAACGCGGTCGGCCTAGCCGGTAGCGCCCTTTCCGCGCTCGACATCGCCCTCTGGGATCTCGCGGGCAAAGCCACCGGCCTCCCGGTCTGCGCCCTCCTCGGCGGCAAGGTCCGCGACAAAGTCGCCGTCTATGCCACCGGCCTCTACTACACCGAGGGCGAGTTCCCCGACCGCCTGCTCGACGAGGCACGGGGCTATGTGGCCGCAGGCTTCAGGGGGATGAAGACCAAGGTCGGAGGGCTGTCCATCGCCGAGGATGTCGCGCGCGTCCGCGCTCTGCGCGATGCCATCGGCCCGGACATTCACCTCATGGTCGATGCCAACGAAGCCTACAACGCCACCACGGCAATTCGCATTGGCCAGAAGCTGGCCGATCTGGACTTGGTGTGGTTTGAAGAGCCGGTCAACGCCCAGGACTTGAACGCCTATTTGGAAGTCAAAGCCGCGCTGCCCATGGCCATTGCCGGCGGCGAAAACCTGCGCACCCGCTACGAATTCAAGCCCTACCTGACGCGCCGCGCCTACGACATTGTCCAACCCGACATCATGCACTGCGGCGGCATCACCGAAATGCAGCGCATCTGCGCCATGGCCAACGCCTGCGGCATTCAGGTCAACCCCCACGTCTGGGGTTCGCCCGTTATGATCGCCGCCACATTGCACCTTGCCGCCACGTTGCCGCCCTGCCCGCCAGCGCGCAACGCCCAGCCCTATATGCAGGAACCGGTGATGGAATTCGACCGCACGCCGAGTGCCATTCGCCAAGAGTTGTGCGCAGTGCCGTTTGACCAAGAAGACAGCTTTGTGCGCGTGCCGACCGGGCCGGGATTGGGAATTGAGGTGGATGAAGAGGTGGTCGAAAGGCTGAGGCAAGGTTAGCTTGGAGAGAGGTGCGCTGATGAAAACCGTTTCTTTGCAAATCACCTATCGAAAAGGCAAGCCGTTTGCCGCCTATATTTACCTATCTCATCAACACAGCCAGAGAAGCGTACCACTGAAGCTGTAACAGAAGATCTTCTCATTGACTATGCTCAAGATGGCACGCCTTTTGGGATTGAAGTCGTCTCACCCGGAATGGTAAGTATCGACGAAATACAGCGCGTCTTTGATCGTCTAGGTCTCGGCAGGCTAGAACCCGCAGAACTGAAGCCGCTTAAGCAGCGTAACGATTCTAGCGTAGGGTTGGGATGGCATCTTCAAGATCTATCTGAAACCCCTTCGTCGAAGCCTTGGCATGGTTGATGAATTTCGCCGACTTTGGGGAAGTTCACGCTCTAAAATGGAAAGGATTGAAATTTGTCGTTCTATCATAGAAGTCAGTATTTTCAGCCTGCTTGAGAAACCGAACAACAATGTAAGTGACAGGAGTTATAGCCGCCTCGTAAAGAACTTTAAACAGGTGGCCGGAAACTGCCGCCTTGACGAGAACATCTACAGGCAATATACCTCCAAATGCGACTGTGATAAAAAGGACTGTGTCCACCGCTTGCCCGACAATTGTGGAACCTATTGTCCTCATCCAGAGATGGCGCCCTGCCGTCCAAACTTTCATCTTGGCCAACACGTACGAATTGGAGAATTCTCCTGCCCAGTAGGCTATTATGGAGGCTGCGACGACGCGGGGTATCAGTCCTAACACTGTTTCAAATTGTTCTTGAAATGGCCACCCGGGAGCGGGAGGCAGTTCAATAGCGATCCAGATGACAATAACCAGGAATAGATTGCAAAAAAATCCTGTCCATATGACACGACGTGATAGAGCGTAGCCATACACTTCAGTCAGGATATCACCGAAGATATAGGCCACAGGGAATACCACTATTCCAGCGGTAAAGGTGAAAGGACCAAAGGCAAATAGCTTCTGTGCAGCGATGTTTGATATTAGAAGAATTGCCACGAAGCCCATTCCAACCAAGTCAAAATATCGATAGGAATTAGATGCTTTATTGGTAGCCATAAAATTTTTCCTTCCTCAAGTTGAATCCTGTTTGACCTCATCATCTAGTTTGACTTCACGGATTCCATGATACCCGTCTCCAAGATTACCCCGTTCAACAGCCTTTAGAACCTTGTTTAATGCTAACATGACTTGTGACGCCCGGTCCTGGGAGAGGGGCACCCGGGATCTTTTGTCAGCCTCTATTTCAATAAAATCGACAGAGTCGCCCATATGAGGATTGATCACTGCAAGCCTAAGAAGACAGATTAATGCAGGAGAAGGTTCCTGTAGGGCAAAAAATCTTACTCTTGACCCGTAAGTACCTTTGTCTATCCCTCCATCTTTTAGGGCTTGACGGAATTGATCTTTTTCGGACTGACACTTGCCTTCGGGCAAAAAGTAATATCTAATTTTCTTTTTTTTAATATCATCAATTGTTGCTTTTAGCCATTGAGAATCCAAAATGTTCTCTGCAAGGGCATCCGAGAATATCCACAAATCAACATTGCTAGGGGGGGCATGCCGAGTGAGTGGGAGGTACTTTGGAGGTGCTTGTTCAGGATCCTCTCCAATTGATGCATAAATTATCTGACGTATCTCATCAGGGGTACTCGCAAGATTCGCGACAAGACCGCGTAGCAGTTCCATGCTTGGATTCCGCTTGCCTTGTTCAATCATGTTGATTGTGGTACGCTGAACACCACATCTAAACGCTAATTCAGCTTGCGAAAACTTCTTCTGCAAGCGGATTTGACTGATCGCATCGCCGAGGGTAACTCCCACCCGAATACCAGTCAGGTACTTAAACCAATGATAGCGCGGATCTAATGAAGCCAGTGGAGAGGTCGTGTTTGAAAATGGTAGTCTTTCAATTAGCCTCAATGCAATATCATTTCCCTGCATAACGCGAACATTAATTTCAGGGGGAGTTGAGATCAGTGTGGGCACTCTCCCAGCCGTGTTCAAAAATACTTCCTCAATAGTCTTGCTTATCGCAACAGTGAGGTGCCGAACAAGGGTTGATCCAAGCCCTTGTCGCCTATGCGTAGGGGTGACAAGCAGTCGGCCTATTTCAATCCTGAACTCAGTAGAATCAGCATCTAAAGGTGCAACGTTAGCAAAGGCAACTAGCTGAACAGGCGTACCTTTTTCGGCAGTCTCGTGTAGGACAAACGCCCCCCAAGATTTCTCGATCCACATTCTGACTGTGATTTCCTCTAGGCGATCCTCGTCAGCACCAAGCCAAAGAGCCTCATTGGGATTCTTCGCCCACTCGGCAATCGTGCTTGCTTCTTCTGTAGTTGCTTCCCGAACTGCGATTTTCGACCAGTCAATGGATTTAGCTGTAGATCCGGGTTTATGAAGTAGGGACATCTCCTCAGTAGCGTTCTTTACCAGTTGCGATCTGAAAATATTGCTGATCTGATCCAATGATAGCTGAGGCTTTGGAGCTGGAAGTGTGGGAGTGCGAGACATTTGGGTAAGTTTATCCTCTCTTTCAAGTTAAGGGGAGACTGCTTAGGCACGATCAGTGACTTAGTGACACTGTAATAATTATAGTGTTTTTTCCCTTAGAAAGTCAAGAGAGCTAGAATTTAAGACTTGCCTTGAGTGTCTGTATGTTTCATTTTTCACTACAAGTTACTTCAGGAAGCAGGGTCGGTCGGTCGAAAACGCACACAGATACTATCCTTAACAAGCCTAGGGAGGGGCTGGCATAAGATTTTCCGTTACAATAAGTAGCGCAGCATTTGAGGCTTGCTGTCCACCCATTTCGTTGAACAGTCATCCCCCAGATCGAACGCCGCTCGCCTATGCTGGGCGGGAAACACCAGATGGTAGAGTAAAACCGCTACATTATAGTGCTTATAGCGAGCCACTGCGTAACATCAGTTAGCTGAAAAGTTAAAAAAGGCTTGATTTTAAAAAAAATTGCCCTTATATTCACTTTTAGACACTTTTAGACACTTTAAATAACCATAAGACACTTACAGACAGAGATAGCAGATCGGAAGTGAGTACAGATATTTTCCGTAACAAACTACGGCACAGCGAGTTAGAAGCTATTGATCTAAAGCGAGTATCCGTAGGAATAAGGCGATTTTACAGCGATCTCAGCACCCGACAGACCAGCTCATTTCCGTAGGGTATGCCGAACAACTCAACAGCTTCTAAATTTCAAACGCAACCACGACCCAATTTATTGTGGCACAACCATGTCTCCTATGCAATCACGGAAAAGCTCGTTGCCCGGAGTGCAAGGGCACAGGGCAGGGGCATCATGCAGGGTGTCGAGTCTGTAATCGTCTTGCTGATTTCACCGACGGAGTTTTTATCCGCGGCTTTGCTAGTGAGCGCAACTGTGACCACGTCGGCTGCTACTATTGTGGCGGAAGCGGAGAAGTTCTCTGTTTTTCTTGCGAAGGGAGTGGAATGTGGATGCCCCAGTAGTGAGAGGGGTGAAAGGCGAGTATTATGAGGAAAGAATGTTCTGCGTGCAATGGTAAGTGGAAAGAGGGTGATGGACTGTGTCCAGTCTGTACTGGTACTGATTTTGGTCTTATCGAGTCTATTCCTAACAAAGACACAATCAACCCAATAGTGCGCCAGATAATTGAGTATCTGATGCGCGAAAACTATGATCTACGTCGGAAGATCAATGATCTCCAGCAGAGTGAGGATCGCTGGCGGGGTCTAGTCTTGGTTCTCTGCAGTCCAACCGAACCGATGGACGAGATGAACAGATTGCTTGTCCAGTTCTTATCCGGTCCTTGGAAGTCCTAATCAACCCCGCACTTGGTCCTAACTAAAAATTAAGAGGGGAGATCATGTCAAAAGTAAATATTATTCTTCGTCTGGAATTGAAACGTGTGGAAGATCCAGAATTTAAACCGGTTTCGATACGTGTAGAAGACCCAGATCCTGACGATCAATTTGAAATGGTTATCACATGTGGCGATGGTAATTCTGTTACATATCTAGCATCCCGAGGTGAGTTTAAGAAATGCTTTACGAAGAACCTTTATCGATTAGAACGCCATTAGAGGCTAGCTGTGAGACAGAATAGGATTGCAGTTCAGGTGCGCTTCCGGCCGCACGACACGCCTCTCTCCCATCCTGTTTGTTCTACCTCCTTTGGGCTGGTGCTCGACTGAGCATGGTGGCAATCCCTTGCTCTCTCGCCAAGGTTCGGATTTATCGAGCGCGAGAACGGCGAAGAAGATTGAATTTTTTCCCATGAACTTCAAGGAGGAAACCAAGCACCTTAGAGGCTGTCTAAAAACCCCTGAGGGCCACCTCAAGGGTCGTTCAAGCGATCTGTGCATCGAGCGTTTTTCATAGGGCGAGACGTGCTTGAGCCTAGACTTTTCTCTTCGCACTAGGGATAGAAACCGGAATTTTCAGACAGCCTCCAAGGTGCCTGGGTCTGCGTCAAGTGACGATAGGATTGGTTACAAAGTGGATGAACTATTTCCCGAGCAAGTATCCTATCCACCCTATATGCCCCTTCCTACTGTCTCAAAAGGAGTTGTTCGCACATGAATAAGACACCAGCAACACGAAACACATGCTTTATTAACAAGGCCTTCATTGAGGCGATTTGTGGTGCTGAGACTACAAATCGAAAAACAATTATAACAATTATCTGGGTCCTTTTTGAAAACGAAATCAATGGCGACGAGCCTGATAAATCGTCACTCCTGAAGCGTTTAGATGATATTATTAAGAAGAATAAGAGTAGCTTGTCGGATACGATTAATAGAGAACTTGCAAAAAATGCAATAGGAGGTATAGTAGATAGATATAACAAAATTGACAAAATTATCGGTGAGGTGTCTAAATCGCGAGTAACTGCACCAATTGAAAGAAATATTCTTCGATTTGGAGTGTTTGGACTAAAATTTGGCAAAGATTATGGCTTACTTATAGGGGAGTCTGCGGTTAAGGACGAGGCGATTGAAATTGCAAAAAATTTATTGGATGAGGGTGCGAGTAGGTTTATAAACGCTATTTTAACCAATCCTGTTGTCAATAAGGACCGCGTAATAAAGGCCTTCATTGAGGCGATTTGTGGTGCTGAGACTACAAATCGAAAAACAATTATAACAATTGTCTGGGTCCTTTTTGAAAATGATGGTGATGTGCTAGATGAAGGTGTACTTATGAACTGCTTGGAAGACATTATTGAGAAGAATAAATTATCGGATATTAATAAAGGGTTTGCGGAAAATTCAATACGAGATATAGTAAATAAATATAATGAAATTGACAAAATTATCGACGATATGTCAACGAGGCCGCTAGGTAGCATTGGCTTAATTGAAAGAAATATTCTTCGATTTGGAGTGTTTGGACTAAAATTCGGTAGAACTTGGGATACACCTATGGTGCCCTTGTATGTGATTAATCAGGTGATTGAACTCGCGAAGAATTTAGTGGGTGAGTCCGCAGGTAAGTTTATAAATGGAGTACTCGGTGGTCTTGTTCCAGATGAGCCTAGGCAGTTACCTGTGAAACAAGTTGGTGGCATTATTTTTATTAGAAACAGCGGAACCCTAAAATTTTCTTTGGTGAAGACTGCCTACAAAAAATGGTCACTCCCAAAGGGAAAACTTCGTGAAGGAGAGGACTTAAAGGAGGGATTTAAACGAGCTCTCAAAAAGGAAATCGGAATTGAAGTGGAAGTAATAAAGAAGATACATAGTGATTCTTTCACTGACGGGCCGATTAAAAAGGAAGCCGTTTATTTTCTTGGAACTACGAACAACTGGGAACTTTGTCTCGAGAAAAAACCTGGACTGACCAAGGCAAATTGGTTCACATACGAAGAAGTTAAGAAATTAGACTTAGATAGTGCCTTAAAGCCGATGATATTAAGATACATGGATGAGGTGATAAAGGAGTGTCTACTCGGGAGAATCGAGCGAATCCGACGTTGGATACTAAACTGGCTGAGAAGCCGTCTGAAATAAAATATAAAATAAGCTCGATTTCGTCTGACAGTTTTGATATTTTCATTTTTTCATCAGGAAGGAGTTGAGCATGACCCAGGAAGAGCGAGATATACGCCGTAAAATCAAGGTCTTAGAGCATGCCTGCTCAAGTGGCAATGTGTCCAAGACCTGTCGTTACTTCGGGATCTCCAGAGAGACCTACTACTGCTGGCGAAGGCGCTACCAACAGTACGGAGAAAAGGGCCTAGCCAATCGGCGGCCAGGCCCTCGGAACCCGCCTTGGCGTACGGCCCCGGAGATCGAGAAAAAAGTTCTTCACCTGCGACGTACTTATCACTTCGGAGCTCAGCGCATTGCTTGGTTCCTACAACGGTATCACGGGGTGGAGATCTCTGAGGGCGGTGTGCGCGGCACCCTCACCCGGCATGGACTCCAAAGGCTGCCGAGTACCGTCAACAAACGCACGATCATGGCCAAACAGGTCGTGAAGCGGTATCAAAAGCAAGTACCGGGGCACCACGTGCAGATCGACGTTAAGTTTCTCTCCTTCCCTAGCTCAATTAAGCGATACCAATACACCGCCGTCGATGACGCTACGCGCGTTCGAGCCTTAAAGGTCTACCGGCGTCACACCCAAGCGAACGCGATCAAGTTCGTCGATTACATCCAGTCCCAGTTCCCGTTCCGGATTCGCATGATCCGCACCGACAACGGCCACGAGTTTCAGGCCCAGTTCCATTGGCACCTGAAGGATCTGGGCATCGACCACGTATATATCAAGCCGCACTCACCGCGGCTCAACGGCAAGGTGGAACGTTCCCATCGTACCGACGAGGCTGAATTCTATCAACTGCTAGAATATAAGGGCGATGTCGACCTCGAGGAGCGTCTTTCCGAGTGGCAGCAGTATTACAACCTACACCGGCCTCACACCGCCCACGGGGGAAAAACGCCTTTTGAAGTCTTACATGAAAAACTTAAAGGCCAAGCTCATGGACCTTGAAGTGAGGCCAAACAACGACCTGAAATACCGACGTAATCTTTGTCAGGCGATCTTCGGATTGTTACACTTTGAGCTGGCACGGATCCGCTGGCAGTTGGAGGACCAAAGCCTCAAGTCCCTCGAACCCAAAATCTACCAAGAGTTGCGCGAAAGTGTGGCCATGACGCGCCAAAAGCGTGAGGACTATATAAAGGATTCCAAGGTCCCAATCGAGGAGTGCCTGCACGCCAATGGCATTAAAGCCGAAGTTTGAGAGGGATACGCAGGTGGATATGGTGGTTTTGTTGGAACTGCCGTTGTCAGTCTAGTACGATAAAGGCCGCATCGCCGAAGACCTTTGTGTAGGCTTGAACTCCAGCTAGAGCGGTTCGCAACAGGTGCTGTCATGGCCCGAGGCTTTAAGCAGCGGCGCGTGGACAATCAGGCCATAGTCGGTGATGCGCAGCCCGCCTTTAAAGCCAAAATAGTGTTCGTCTTTGGCCGCACAATAGCCCAGCGTCGGCCTAGGGAACGCGCCGACGGACTCGGTGCGGAAAATCCGGCGTTGCCCCCGGCGCACCACATGGCAGATGGGCACTGGGGGCGTATCGATGATTTGGCAGGCAGCCTGTAAGCCGCCTTTCCCCAGTAATCCAGTATTGTCCGACTTGGGTATAGACGAGAACTCACTGGAGCGCGTGATGCATGGCTGTGGAGAATGGTGCGTAGCGGCATCCCGCTGGGACGAGAAGCGGCATCCTTAATGCTTCCGCTCCCAAGCATACTACGTCGGCATCTAGCCACCGTCAAAGATCTCGCTTCGCCAGTGCTACACCATCAGCCGAATCACGCGGCATTGCATTAACACGCATAAGCCGTGCCGCTGGACGCTGCGGTCGATATAGCCGGCGATGCGGTACGGCATCGGTTGGGTGCTGTCCACAGTTTGAAAAAGGAGATTGCAACACCAATGAACTTTCGCATTCAAGAACAAAACCCGATGTCCTATCCAAATACGGCCAAGTGCCCATCGCCCTTGAAGTAAAAAGCCGTTTTCGAGTCGAACTCGTCGATAATGGCTTAGAGGGAATTCGGCTGGTCGAAGAACCCGTCGATCCGCCCTACATCAAAAACTACGACCACTCCGGCGGCCCCGAGCGCTGGATCCGGAGAACGTGGGACCTCTCGCGGTGGATCGTCCTCTCCGCATATAAGGAACAAGAGCGCATCGGCGGAGCTATTGTCGCCTTTCACGGCGAGGGCTTAGACTACTGCGAAGGGCGCGAAGACCTAGCCGGTCTCTGGGATATCCGCGTGCGGCCCGAATATCAAGGACGAGGAGTGGGCAGAGCGCTCTTCCAACGCGCCGAGACCTACGCTAAGCAGCAGGGCTGCACCCAGCTCAAGATCGAGACCCAAAACATCAACGTTCCCGCCTGCCGCTTCTACGCCCGCATGGGTGCCAAACTCGGTCATGTCCATCTCTACGCCTACCGTACCGAGGGCCTAGACGAGGTGCAACTGACTTGGTACAAGGATCTGTAGCCGCCGCAGACGCTGGTGGTCAAAAACAACATTTGAGTATAATGCAGGTTTTATACGAGGAGAGCCGGGTATGACAGATCTTTTCGAGAGAGTGCGCGAAGACTTCCCGCGCGCGCGGACCATGGCGTACTTCGACAACGCCTCGTCGCATCCGATCAGTGTGCACTCGGCCGCGGCCCTGCACCGGTACGTCGATTGGGTCGCCAACGAGGTGGGGGAGCCATGGTGGCCGGCCTGGGCACCGCCGCGCGACCAAGCCAAGGCCCTATTTGCCCAGCTTATCAACGCCGACCCCGGCGAAATCGCCTTTGCGCGCAGCACGGTGGAATCGGAGAGCAATATCCTCAACGGCTTGCGGGATCACCTAACGGGCGGCAATGTGGTGATGTCGGACCTGAACTTCAGCCCCTGCATATCCAACTACAAGTTTCGCGAGCAGCAAGGTCTCGACGTGCGAGTTGTCAAAAACCGCAACTGGCAAATCGACATGGCCGCCATGGAAGATGCTGTCGACGGCAATACCCGGCTGATCTCGGTGGCCTTGGTGTCAAACGTCAACGGATATGTCGCAGATGTCGCGGCGCTAAGCAAGCTGGCGCACGACAACGGCGCGTATCTGTATGTCGACATCATGCAGGCCGCGGGCGGCGTTCCGATCGACGTCAAGGCGATGGGCATCGACTTTGCAGCTTGTTCGACGTTCAAGTGGCTGATGGGCGTCAAGGGGTTCGGGTTTCTGTACGTTCGCTCTGATTTGCAGCTCGACGTGCTCAAACCATCTCAACCCACGGGTGGTGTGAGACTAAACTATCCTCCTTGGGTGGAAGAGTCCGATCCGGCTAGTGAGGAGATCTCGTTTTCATCCCCGACCGGAGTCGGCGCTTACGAGGTCAGTTACCCCTCGTACGAAGGAGTCGTGTGCGCCCAAGAGAGCCTGCAGTACATCCTGCGCCTCGAAGTCGACAGAATCCGCAACCACGCGAGAGACCTGACCGATCGCCTGCAGGAAGAGCTGCCAAAGCGGGGGTACAAATCGATCACGCCGCAGAGAAACGAAAGCCCCATACTCGCCTTCGTAGCGCCACACCCCGAAGCCGCCTTGGCTAGTTGCAGGAGTGCCAATGTTCATATAGCGATGCGTTTCGGCAACAAGATGCGCCTCTCACCCTCGGTGTACAACAACCACGAGGATATAGATCGCCTCTTTGAGGCCCTGCCTTAGCAGCCGTCTCAAAATTCAGTACGCTCCGCCCAACGTCATTTTACATCTGCGTTCATCTGCGGATACCTGGTCGTCGGGCGACGTTTTGAGACCGCTTCTTCGTCTCCTCACACCGAATCGGCCACCTCGGCGAGTCCTGCGTAGCCGTTGCTCGGCTTGGGTCTGCGAGAATGGTGTGAGGGCAAGAGCAAGGCTGCCTGCTGGGGAGCGGTGAGCTCGTCCCAGTAAGACGGACGCCGGCCGCGCACGCCGCCGCCGCCCCATGCCATGTGACCGGTGTTGTACTTGTAGAGAATGGCGCGGCGCTGGTGGTCGGCATTCCACGGGAGAGTGCCGTGGGTGCATGCCTCGCTGAAGATGACGGCGTCGCCCGCTTTGGCGTTTATCTCGGTCACGTATTCCTGGTACTGTTCCCATCGGAGCATCTTGGCCGGGCAGGTCACGTTAGCCTTGTGGCTGCCGGCAATGACGCTGATGCCGCCGTCGCCCGGCCCTTCATCGGCGAGCAGGTATTCGATGACGCAGAGGCCGGTGAAAATTTTACCCTCGCGGTAGAAATAGGGTGCGTTGTCGAAGTTGCCGTGCAGCATGCCGCCGGAACATCCCTTGTCCATTGCGATCAGACCCGGACCGTGGTCGAGTCGCCAGCCTTCCCCGAGGATTGTGTTGAGGTGCGGGATGGTTTTGGGATGCGCCAGCATTTCTCTGAAAGGCTCGCACAACGGCCGCGGCAATTCCAATAGGCCCTCGCTGTTGCCGAGGCGCGTCGAGGTGTTTTCACCTTTCAAAGCAACGGAATTGCCAAAATACTCTGGGCTTGGTGTGAGTTCCATTGAGTCGATGGCGTCGTTAGCCAGCTTCAGGTGTTCCTCGCTGAGCACGTCCCGCACGATCAAAAATCCGAGCAGGTCGAAGAGGTACTTCTCATCGGCGGACATTTCCACCGTTTCTGCGGTGATTGAGCGCGAGGTGTTGGCGTGTTCGATCATGGCTGTTCTCCCTGGGATGGATGGTTGGAAGATTGGTTACAGGAAGCCTTTATCGACAAAATGCCCTGAGCGGGTACGGTATGCAAGGCCAATTTCCAACTTGGCGCGGGGAGAAGCGGTGTATATGTTGAGCAAGATGCACCGCAACCCCATTGAGGACTGACTATGGCCAATATCACCCGCGCTCCTTTCATTGGCAACAATTTCATCACCGACGGCACGGGATAGCGCTATGCACTCCTGGACCTGTCCCTTAGTGCTAGATTCGTCGCGCCAGGTCGTCGCTGGCAGCCAAGACGCCTTAGTCCGCGCCATACGACGTGGTGCAGATCTGCGCATCTACACTGAATTTCGCCACAACGAGCACATCGACGTGCGCTCCCCCAGCGACGAGAAGGTGCGCGAGGTGGCCGAGTTTGCCGTGACGTATCTCGTCGACGACCGTTGGGCCGCCGGCCTGATGAGCCTGCGCCAGCCCGTGTCCTTGCCCGACGGATTTGGGCCGCGGCCCTCGATGTCGTTTTTCCTCTACAATCAGGATGGCCATCAAGCTATTGGCCGTCCCCACCTCGACGGGCAAAAGACCGTGCCCGCCCCCGAGGGGGGATCGCACCCCATGCCGAAGTACCACTTGCTCGACAGCCACGACCCAGCGACCAACGCCCCGAGCCACAACTTCATTTACGACTTTGACATTTATAAGTTTTACGTCGCCGACACTTGGGAGGAAGTCTTGCACCACGACGCCCACGGTCGCGTCCTTTCCGGCTCCATCGACACCCTCGCTACCGCCTTTGGCGACGGCGCGGCCATCAAGGTCGGCATTGGCGGTTTGTGCGCGGACCTACCCGGAGAAGCGGATGATCTAATCCACGAGGTATTCGTCGAAACCGGCTCGGGCTATTACTATGTCGAGCAGGAACTCTTCATTGCCGGGTCGCATCCAGTCATTCGCATCCGATCTAGTATCCCCATGCGCTATCAAAGCAAGGGCTGGGACTTTGGCTGGCTGGTGCTGCGCACCGACGGGGCGGTCGTCTATCGGCAGTGCGATCCCTATTCGCTCGCCTTTGCCGATGGGAACCGACGACATCCAATTCGCTGGTTCGTGCGCTGATCCGCCGGTTGGCTCTGGCGCGACCATCCCGACCCGGAGGTCCGTGCCTTCTACTCAGTGCTCAATCCCAAGTCGCGGGCTTTTGCCGCGTCGTTCGGTGCATCTGCACCTGAGTAACGGCGCTAGGATTCGTACATCACCGGGCAAATCTGGGGATCGTCCAAATGCGCGGTGTAGTAGCCTTGGTCACCGGGCACTGGCACGGCTCGTTCGTCGCGCAAATGCACGGCCAAGCTCCAGCGCGCCGCATCCGAGACATTGGCGTTGGAGCCGTGGTAGGTCAGGCAGTGGTGGACGCTAAGCCCGCCTAAGGGCATCAGCGCCGACACTTCCTCCCACGTCTCGTCCGTCGGCACTGCGATGTCCTCTCGCAGCTTGTGCTGATCCTTGTCGAAGAAATTGCCTTGGTCTAAAAAGCCCCAACGGTGCGACCCGCGCACAAAGCGCATTGGTCCTAACTCCTCCTCCACATCGCACAGCGCGATCCACGCCGTAAAAAGCCCTTCGTCCTGCTGCCACATGCGCCAGTATTGCCGGTCTTGGTGCCAGCCGACGTGCCCTGCGGCCGCGGACCCCGGCGGCTTGATCAGCAACTGACTCGCCCACACCTGCACCCGCTGGGCACCCGTGATCTCGGCGACCTTGCGCCCCACTTGTGGACAGGTCACCAGTCCGTAGAGTCCGGTATCCGACCGATGCGGATTGTTGATCTTGCACAACACGGCTGGATCGTACCCGGGATGCTCAGTCGGCGGCAGTTCCATATCAAACTTCCCATCGCGCACGGCTACCATTCCCTGCAATGCCTTTGCCAACACATAGTCCGGCGCGATCTGCTCATCCGCGATGCAATACCCATCTCGCTCGTACTGAGTTTGTCCCATCAGAAGTTCTCCAACGTTAAATTGCATAAAATCGCCGCCATCGGAGTCGCGCGCGTCGAATACCAGACCATTGGGCTAGCAACTTGGCGCGAGGCGAAGCGGTGTTTATGTTGAGCAGGACGCACCTCAACCCAAACAGAAGACTGACTATGGCCAATATCACCCGCGTCCTTTTCATAGGCAACAGCTTCACTGCGCGCAACGATCTGCCCGGCCTCCTCGCCCAACTCGTCCACGCCGGCGGCAAGGGCGAGTTGGAATGCGAACTCATCAGCGCCGGTGGAGCCTCGCTCAGGATGCACTTGAACAAAGGCGAGGCGCACGAGCGCTTGCAGGCGTCCGGCTGGGATTACGTCGTATTGCAGGAGCAAAGCACCTTGCCGGTCAAAAACCCCAAGCGCACCGGAGAAAACATCCGCGAGTTCGACGCCGTAATTAAAGCGGCACAGGCGCAGACGGTGCTCTATATGACCTGGGCGCGGAAAAATGCTCCCGAGACCCAAGCCGCTTTGAGCGAGACCTACACCGAAGTGGGGCGCGAAATCGGCGCGACCGTCGTGCCCGTGGGTCTAGCTTGGCGCGATTGCTTAGAGTCCCATCCCGACATCACCCTACACGACAAGGACCAAAGCCATCCCAACCTCGCAGGGTCCTACCTAGCGGCTTGCGCGTTTTACGCGACGCTCTTTATCGGTCGGTCCAAGTCCATTCCCAACATCGACATTGACCTAGACGCCGAAACGATCAACGCCCTCCACCAAGCGGCGTTGGCAGCGACGCGCACCTAGCCCGTCTCCGCGTAGAGGAGTTCCTCCCTATGAGTGCATTTGCAAGCGAGTACTACCTGTGGCTCAAAGCCATCCACGTCATCTTCGTCATCGCTTGGATGGTCGGCATGTTCTACCTGCCGCGCCTCTATGTCTATCATTGCCAAGTTACCCCAGGGTCCGAAGCCGACGAGACGTTCAAAGTCATGGAGCACAAGTTGCTGCGGATCATTATGAATCCGGCGATGATAGTTTCTTTTATCACCGGCATCCTGCTCATCCTCGCCACGGGTGCCGGCGCGCCCGGCACCGGCTATTGGATGCACATCAAATTGGTGCTAGTGATCGCCATGGCGGCCCTCCACGGTATGCTCTCCGCCTACCGCAAGGCTTTTGAACGCGGCGAAAATCAAAAGAGCGAGCGGTTTTTCCGCATTCTCAACGAAGTCCCCACCGTGCTGGTGATCGTCATCGTGCTGTTGGTGGTAGTCAAGTTCGTCTGAGAAGCCGTCTCAAAATTCTACATGCGCTCCGCTTACATCATTTCACATCCGCGTTCATCTGCGTTCATCTGCGGATACCTTACCGTTGGGCGACAGCCGATAGAGGTTTTGAGACAGCTTCTGAGCTTGATTCAGGGCCGCAATTTCCTTATACCATCGCGGTGCATTTCCGCGACCCATTTACCAAGGAGAAACTCATGAAATCGCTCACCTCGGCGATCCTCGTGCTCGCCTTGTCCCTGCCGTGCTTTTCCCAGACCCGCGAACAAGGGCCTTGGTGGCCCTCGCCGTGGGGAGCCGACGACCAAGCCGGCGCGTCCAACCGCATTACCGCTGAAATCATTCTCAAGGCCGTCCAGCTAGTCAAGACCGGCAAGATGTACGAGCTGGGCCAGATATACGAGCGCGACATGCCGCTGTTTGGCGAGCGCACATATGCGATGTTCATCCCCGGCTCGCCCACCGGTGGGCCCTTCGGCGAGAACAACATGCTCATGTATTTCGACGAGTTCCTCTGCGCCGAGATCGGCCAAGTCGGCACCCAGTTCGACGGGCTGGCCCACATTGGCACGCGCCTGGAGATGGCCGACGGCTCGATCCAAGACGTGTTCTACAATGGCTTTACCGCCGACGAGATGGCCACTCCTTATGGGGTGACCAAACTGGGCATCGAACACGTGCGCCCCTTCATCACCCGCGGCGTGCTCATCGACATTGCCGGCTACAAGGGCGTCGAGCACCTCGACCACAGCTACGAGGTCACCGTCGCCGATATCCGCGGTGCGCTCGCAAGGCAGGGGATTGCCGAAAGCAGCATCGAAGAGGGCGACGCCCTGCTCTTCAACTACGGCTGGTCCAAGCTGTGGAAGGACCCGGAAACCTACAACACCAACCCGCCCGGCATCGGCATGGAGGCAAGCGAGTGGATCATCTCCATGAAACCCTCGATGATCGGCTCGGACCAGTGGACCACTGAAGTCGTGCCCGGTCCCGACCCTAAATTGGTCTTCCCGGTCCACCAAGAACTCATCACCAAGAACGGCATCTTCAACTTGGAGAACATGGTCTTTGAAGCAGTGTTGGCCGACGAGGTGTACGAGTTTCTCTTTATATTCACGCCGACCCGCTTCAAAGGCGGCACGGGATCGCCGGGGCGGCCACTCGCCATCCGCTGAACTGGAAATGGAGAACCCCGCGTCGAAACGGCGCGGGGTTTTCAACTGCCCAAAACCCCCTATGAACGCATCGAAAGACTCCACTCCAGCCGGTCGCCTGCACAACCTCTTGCGCCCCGAAGTCCTAGCCGCGTTCGACCGCGCCTTTTTTGAACGGGAAGGCTATTGGGTCTGGGAGGGCATCCTGACCGAAGCCGGGCAACAGCGCTGGACGGCCAGCCTGCAAAAGCTACAACGGATGAACGACGCCATTGTAGTAGGTACCGACTGGGCCACCGTTGACTACGCGAGCCGTGGGTTGCCCGAACCGACACCAGAGCAGACGACTCCTGAGTTCCTAGCCGCCTGTTGCGGCGGATCGGAACAGATGCGCTTTATGTCGCCGGAACTCCGCGCCTATATGTACGAACACGGGCTTTTCGGAGCTGGTCTCGCGTCGGTTGCTGCGGAATTCGAGTGGCAGGGGATGATGCCCGAATACTTCCCGCTCGCGTACGACGATTTTATCCTCGACGTCACCACCAGTCATCCGCAGATGATGGAACTCTTCGGTTCGCTCCTCGGCGAGCGCTTCCTGCTCGACCACTGCTTGATGCTCAATCGGCCGGCGGGATCGAGAGGGCGGCGCTGGCACGCGCATCCGTATCGCCAAGGCCAGTACGAGGTCGAAAGCGAAATCGGCGACGGCCACGCACTAACTACTCAATTCCTAGCGCAGCAATGCGTCCGCACCCTGTGCTATCCCGAAGGAATGGGGATTGGCGATGGGGGTGGTGAGTTGGCTGTTATCCCCGGTTCTCACCTCTATCGCATTCCCTATCGGTGGAATTCTACGCGGACCGAATACGACGACGAAATGCAGACCAACTGGATAGCAGGCAAAATCCACGCCTTTACCGGCGAACCATTGCGAATTGAGCGCTTGTCGCTGCCGCCGGGCAGCATGGTCTCCTTCGTCCACCACATGCCGCATCACGTCGGCCACCGCGACTTGGATGCGCCCACGCGCTGGGGATTGCTGATGGCCTACCGGACGCCCGACCCCAAAGCTAGCCCGGCCAAGTGGAACGAAGGGACGCCCATCCACTGGGCCGAGCGCGTGGAGACGACAGGCCGACTTACCCCTGCAATGCGCCGGATATTCGAGGGGGACTATTCTTTGGCTTAGAGGACGACCTCTACCCTCAATGCTAAGAAACGGTCTGCTTCACCGCGCCTTTAGGCGAGACAAACCTCTGGCGGCCCTCGCCTATAAAGTTCTATACTATCGCTATATCGCATCCACGAGGAGATACGCCATGACTCTGCTCCTTGCCCTCGCGCTGTTCGCTTCGCCGTTGCTGGCCGATTCCACCGGCGAGTGGCGCTCGTACGGCGCGACTGCGGCCAGCACCAAATACGCCCCGCTTGACCAAATCGACGCCACCAATTTCGCCCAGCTAGAAATCGCTTGGACTTGGGCCTCGGCCGACCAGCCCATTCTCGACGCCCATCCAGAAATCTGGACCATGGTCTTTGAGGGCACGCCGCTCCAAGTCGGCGACAGACTCTACGTTAGCACCTCGCTCAACCTAGTCGTCTCCCTCGACGCTACGAGCGGTAAAACAATCTGGACCTACGACCCAGGCACCTGGAGGTCAGGCACACCAGCTAACGTCGGCCTAGTCCACCGAGGCGTCTCCTATTGGGAGGACGGCGACGACCGTCGCATCATCTTTGGCACCGGCGACGCCTATCTCATCGCCCTCAACGCCGATACCGGCCAACCCATCCAGAGCTTTGGAACCGGTGGCCGCGTCGATTTGACCAAGGGCCTGCGCCGGCCAATCGAACGCGAACTTTACGCGGTCACCTCTCCGCCGGTCATCTGCGGCGACATCGCCATCGTCGGCGCGGTGGTCCTCGACGCCTTTGCCGTTGGTCGCCCTCCCGACGAAACCATGCCCCCAGGCGATGTGCGCGGCTTCGACGTGCGCACCGGTGCCCAAAAGTGGGTTTTTGAAACCATCCCCCAAGAAGGGGCCTTCGGCAACGAGACTTGGGAAGATGGTTCGTGGAAAAACACCGGCAACACCAACGTCTGGACCCTGATGAGTGCCGATCCCGAATTGGGCTACG
The DNA here is from genome assembly GCA_022825835.1 of Candidatus Latescibacterota bacterium. Taxonomy (GTDB): domain Bacteria; phylum Latescibacterota; class UBA2968; order UBA8231; family UBA8231. Next base: position 79,611 of record JAJDVZ010000101.1, on the reverse strand, counting down.
TCTATTTGCCGGTGAGCACGCCGACTAACGATTATTATGGCGGGCACCGTCCCGGCGACAACCTCTTCGCCGAGAGCCTCGTCTGCCTGAATGCCGCTACGGGCGAGCGCGTCTGGCACTTTCAGATCGCCCACCACGGGATGTGGGACTACGATCTGCCGGCGGCGCCCAACCTCGTCGATATCAACGTCGGAGGCCAGGCAATCAAGGCCGTGGCCCAAGTCACCAAACAAGGCTTTTGCTTCGTCTTCGACCGCCAAACGGGTGAGCCGATCTGGCCTATCGAGGAAAAACCCGTACCGCAATCCGACATTCCCGGCGAAAAGTCCTCGCCCACCCAACCCATTCCCAGCAAGCCGGCCGCCTTTGAGCGCCAGGGCCTGACTGAGGACGATCTGATCAACTTTACGCCGACCCTACACCAGATGGCCAAGACCATCGCCGACGACTATAGCTACGGCCCGCTCTACATGGCGCAGACCGTGGAGAGCATGGATAAGAAGGGGACGATCCTCGTTCCCGGCATTATCGGCGGAGCGAGTTGGGCCGGTGCTGCCGTCGATCCCCACCAAGGTATAATCTACATTCCTTCCTATACGTTCCCAGCCGTGCTGACCCTGACCAAAGCCACCGACCCCAACGCTTCCTTCCGCTATACCGGCGGGGTAGAATTCGGTCCCGACGGGCCGCGCGGCCTGCCCTTGCTCAAACCGCCCTACGGTCGGATCACCGCCATTGACCTCAATACCGGCGAACACCGCTGGCAAGTCCCCGTGGGCGACGGGCCGCGCGATCACCCCAGCCTTGCTCATCTCGACTTGCCGCCCTTGGGCTGGGCACAGCGCAACTTCCCCATCATCACCGAGAGTTTGCTCTTCGCCGCGACGCAGGCGCAGTGGGACGTGGTCAACAACTCGCCCCGAGGTAACGCCGTCGAGGTCAAAACCAATCCCAATGCGCCCTATCTCTGGGCCTTTGACCCAGACGACGGTGCGCTGAGGGGCAAAGTCGAGCTGCCGCGCAACGCCTCGGGCCAGCCCATCACCTATATGGCTGGCGGCAAGCAATACATTGCCATCCCCACCGGCGGAGCCGACCAGCCGGCCGAATTGGTGGCGCTGAGCCTGCCTTGATAACGGAAGGAGCGAGTTTGAATCCTAAGTTGTCCAGCACCAGAATACGACGTAGAGATACCGAGATGAAACCAGTATCGGCAATCTCAACACCGATGGTTTTCACTATAGTTTCAAACACGGAATTATGAGTTCAGGGCTTAATTCTTAAGGGATACGCAAATAAGAGGGCCGCGAAGAGCGGTTAATTCGCGGCCCTCTTATTATATAAATAAGTGCTATTTGGAGGGTAGCACTATTGAAATATACGTCTAACTCAATCCTAAGTCCAGTCTAAAGAACAAGCTGCTGTTGGGTGATTCTCGACGACCTGATGGAAGTGCTTAGCATGGAAGATTCTCAGCCGGAGAGCTTCCGATTCCTACACTGAACAAGGAGAATCTTGCCCTTGTTCTATCGGTTAGATAAATTTCCTCCTAAGGAGGTCAAGAGTCAGAAAATGAGCCAAAAGCGACTAACAGTAGGCTTGGAGCCTTAGATATGTACACAGCATATACGAAGACTGAGCAAAAGGAGCTTTCTTTTTATGGGGAACAGCTTCTAAGAGGAAGGCATCGGGTACATCCTTATCCTGCTATGTTGCACCCATTGCTGGTGGACTTTCTTATCGATACGTATGCAGAGAAGGAGGATGTGATTTTTGACCCATTTTGTGGTAGCGGAGTAACGCTGCTCCAATCTGGAATCAATGGACACGAATCGATTGGTTTTGACATAAATCCACTAGCCCTATTGATTGCCAGAGCGAAAACTCAAATATATCAGGAAGAGAAGTTACTTCGGGAGTTTGAGAATCTGAAGAAAACGGTCTATCAAAACGCAAGTCCTCTCTTTAACGACGATGATAAAATAGACATCCCTGAAATAAAAAACAGGGATTATTGGTATTCTAAAAGCGTGATAGACGACCTTGGAAGAATAAGATTTGTTTTAAAAAATAACCCTTATAAATATAAAGATTTCTTTATGGCAAACTTTGCTTTCATTTGTCGGGACCAATCTTTAACAAGAAAAGGAGAATTTAAAAGATACAGACTGAATAAAGAAAAAATAGCGAAAGCGAAAAACGAAGTGTTTACGAGATTTTTCTCGCATACTCAAAAAATGATAAAAGTGTTTCTGAATACGGATATACCGAGAAAAAAAAGCAAGCCAATACTCGCTAATTCAGAAAACAAAATTTCTGCAAAAATAAAATATGACCTGGTTATCACTTCACCACCTTATGGCGATAGTAGGACGACAGTCGCTTATGGACAATACTCAAGTTTTGGTTCTGAATGGATAAACAACTTAAATGGTCATGCGGGTAACAGCGGTTACAGTATCGATAGGGAGTGTTTGGGTAAAGAAAGCCAACTAAGTGGCGATCTAGACAACTATAAACTCCTGACAGAGGTAGTTGAAAAAATAAAAAGTGTGGATCCTAAACGGGCTAATGAAGTACTGTTTTTCTTTAATGGATATTATAAAGCTATAAGAAACATAATAAGAAATCTGAACAAGAAGGGAAAGGTTTGTTTTATAGTTGGAAACAGAACGGTAAAAGGCTTTCAAATACCTATGGATCAAATCACCGCGTCTTTTATTGACAATATGGGATTGAACTTTGAGGGAATATTCATCAGGGACATACTCAACAAAGTGATGCCCTCGAAAAACTCTCCTTCTAATAAAGCTGGAGAGAAGTCAAGAACCATGACTCATGAATATGTAGTAGTTTTCAGCAAAGGATAAAGAGCAATGAAAATGAAGATAGAAATGGCAATGGAGATGGACCTAGAAGATGTTAGAACAAAACTCTCTGACATTAAAAAGAAAGGATATGTAAAAACCCTTCGGCAAGGGCCAACTAGGATCGGAAAAACTCTAGAGACGCTACTTGGGATTGAAGAGAACAATATAAGCGCTCCAGATTTAGGCAGAATCGAACTCAAGGCGCACAGAGAAAATCATACAGGACTGATAACCCTGTTTACATTCAATAAAAATGTCTGGAAGATGAAACAATTAGATGCTATAAGAAAATACGGTAGCAGAGATCGCAACGGTAGACTTGGCTTGTATTACACAATGGAACTTAGACCCAATAGCGCTGGACTCTTTTTATCAGTTGAAGATACTTCTGTTTCAGTAAGGCACACAGATGGAAGTGTAATTGCCGTATGGGAATTGGAAGAGATCGAGAAACGCTTCGAAGATAAGGTAGAAAACGTTTTGCTAGTTAAAGCGAGCGTAGAAGAAAGGGATGGAGTAGAATATTTTTATTTCAACAGAGCAAGGCTCTTGTCTGGAGGAGTAACTCAATCTATCCTAAAAAATCAATTCGAAAATGAACAGTTGCTACTAGATCTAAGACTGCATGATGCAGGAACCAAAGCCAGAAATCATGGGACGGGTTTCCGTATGAATGAAGGAGACTTAGAGAATTTTTACCAGAAAGTAGAAGAAGTAGAGTTTTGAACCCTAATTAAGTACGTTAGCATGCCGTCAGAACAGGTGACTAGTATTGAGATAACCGGCCGGTAACTGATCGCAGGGCGGAAGGGAGATCTTAACCAGATACGAAATTTCAACCTGAGCCACTACCAATTTTTCTTCCGTTTCGACGCTTCTCTCCGACCGACCTAAGACCCTTCCACCAAGACGGATATTTCACCATGCCCCGGGTATTCACTTGGTAACCACTGGCCATCTCCGTCGCCGCTTTAGTTCCCACCGGCCATCTCAATGAACTTTTTCCGCGGCTTTTCGCTCAACACAACCTGCTCCTTTCTGGTCTTTTCTTTGGGCTTTGTGAACTCGGTCCTGCTGGCCGATCAGCTAGGGCCGGAGCACTATGGCACCTTAAGGCTATGGACTGCGCTCGTCATGCTGGGCGTTCTGTTCTTAGGAGAGTGGCTCAGCAAGGGGAACATTTATGTCGTGGGACGCGAGCGAGAGCGGGAGGCCGCGATTAATCACACCTTGTTATATTGCCTCGTCTTGGGTGCCCTCCTGTTGCTGACGGCCCCTTTTAGCTTGGCACTCGCAAAGGTCTTCGTACCCAGTATTACTCTGGTCCAGTGGGTTCTGGGCGTTTGCGTGATTGCGTTCACCGTGCTACAAAGGGCGGGTTTGTCCGTCTTTTTAGGCGAAGATCGGCTCAAGCCCTACGCACTGCTGCCCGTAGTATTTATCGCCATCTATCTCGGCGGTAATCTAGTCCTTTCCCAGCTAGGGTATCTCGAATTGGAACGGGTGATGGGGGTGTGGGTAGGAGCAGTGGGGATAACGGGCTTGGCTATTTTTGCCCTGTTCTTGTACCGGGGATTCCGCTTTCGGTGGGGAGGGCGACGCGCGCTCAAGCAAATGCTGCGCATTGGTTCGCGTGGCGAGATCTGCTTGGTGCTCATGTTTTTGCTGCTCAAGAGCGACCTCTTTTTCATCGAGCGCTTTTTGGGCGAGAAGGAGGTGGGCGTGTATGGAGTGGCGACGAACTTTACGGACATGGTGCAGCGCGTCGCCAACATCGCCTCGGTCATCCTGCTCGCCAAAATAGTGCGCGGACAAGACGACACGCGGCTCTCCTTGGGCGTGGGCCAAGGCATTTTCGTCTTCTCCCTGCTTTCGGCGGTTGTCTTGATCTTCGGCGGACGCCTACTGCTGAGCATTTTCTTTCCCTTATATCCAGATGCGTACGAGCCTCTTGTTTGGCTGTTGCCCGGCATGTTGTTTTTGGGCTTCGGGGCCGTATTCAACGCCAAGCTAATGGGCGAGGGCTACCCCTCCATGACCCTCTGGGCACCCAGTATCGCTTTGGCGGTCAATGTGGCCCTGAATCTATGGTTGATCCCCAAGCTCGGGCTGCGCGGTGCCGCCTTATCTACTTCGCTCGCGTATGCGTTGTGGGGAGTGCTGACGGCCTCTTATTACTTGCGTCTAAACCGACTGGACTGGCGGGCCGTCTTCGCGCTGTCCTCTTTTGGGCAAGAGCAAAAGCCGACGACACCCTCAAAGGAATCGCCATGAACTCACTATTTCGCGGCCAAGCGCCCTCCGCAGCCGACTTGGACTCCTTCCACCAAGACGGCTACATCTTCTACCCAGACGTGCTCAAAGACGAGGCACGACACAGCCTAACCAACGAAATCCTCGGCCTCGACTCGGTGCGCGGCTACCTCGACGCCTTGGACGAGAAATCCGCCGCTCCCCAGTCCTATTTCGTCCGCCCTTGGAACGACCGCGGCCCGTGCGGCGACCGCCTCATCGACGATCCCTTTGTCTCCGCGCTGCTGCAAGCCACCATCGGCCCCAACTACCACTTCTGCCACTCCGCCCTCAACCTCGCCCCACGCGGCATAGGCCCCATTCCCTTTCACCAAGACCACCACCACTGGAAGCACGAAAACCCCGTCAACCTCGCCGAGCGCGACAACTACTACATCCAAATTCTCTACTATCCCAACGGCTTCGCACTCGGCGACCGCAACCTCAAGGTCATTCCCGGCAGCCACCTCGTCGCCCCAACCGCCGAGGCCACGCCTGAGCGCATGCTAGCCGGGGCATACGATGCAGAGGCTGGACGCGAGCTAAAAGAGGAGCGGCTCGCAGTGCCTCCGGGCAGCATGGTCTATATCAACGCGCGGATTTTCCACGCCGTCGAAGCCAAACCCGCGGATTCCCCCCAACCCTATCGCATCTTCAACATCGACATCTTCAAAGAAGCCGGGCCGCCGCATCGCTATACGCAGGAGATCCCGCCCGAGTGGATTGCACACGCCAGCCCCACGCGCAAAAAACTCTTTCTCCGCGAGCCTTATACAGAAGGATGTTGGGTGGCCTGAGCGTCTTTCGGCTGGTCATATAGCAATGCAGAAAAATTTAAACGATTCGAGCGGTGGATCTTCTTGTGTATCCTATTCTGCGTTTATCTGCGTCCATCTGCGGATCACCTTGTAAACGATGTAGGATTGCTATAGCAGCACTCGACTCAAGACATTACAATACCACCGTCCACTGTCTTCGACGCACAAAAGCAAGTGCCGTCTTCGCTTAGGAGCTTTACCATGAGAGTAGCCGCCATCGCCACCATCTACCATCCCAAGTCCCATGCCGACGTCATTGCCACCAAATTTATGAAGGGCATGTCCACAGACGAGGGACTGATGCCCCCGGAAGTGGACCTAGTATCCCTGTATATCGACCACGTGCTGGAAAACGATATCGGCGTGGGCTTGGCCCAAGAGTACGGGGTACCCATCTATCCCAGCATCCGCCGCGCCCTGCACGCCGGTGCCGCCAAGCTCAATGTAGATGCAGTGCTGCTCATCGGCGAACACGGCGACTACCCCTGGAACGAGCGGGGCCGCCACATGTACCCGCGCCGCTATTTCTTTGAGCAAATCGCCGGCGTCTTTGCCGAGAGCGGCCGCTCGGTGCCCGTATTTTCAGACAAGCATTTGGCGTATGACTTTAGGGACGCTCAGTGGATGTGGGATCGGGCAGAAGAACTGGACATCCCGCTGATGGCCGGGTCGTCACTACCCTTATCTTGGCGCTCTCCTTGGCTGGAGCATTCCAAGGAGACGCCCATTGAAGAAGCCCTGTCCATCGGCTACGGTGGCATCGAAGCATACGGGTACCATGCTTTAGAGACTTTGCAGTGCATGGTTGAACGGCGCAGCGGCGGCGAACGGGGTGTGGTGTGGGTGCAGTGCCTCGAAGGGGGCGACGTGTGGCGCGCCCGCGACGAGGGGCTGTGGTCTGGGGAACTGGCCGAAGCCGCTTGCGCGGCGATTGCCAAAAAGCCGGATGGGCCGATGGAGGAACATGCCAAAGAGCCTGCTGTTTTCCTCATGGAACACGGCGACGGCTTGCGCACGGCGACGTTGATGCTCAACGGCTATGTCAGCGACTTCGCCTATGCCGCACGGATAGGAGGGCAGGTGCAGGCCACGGAGTTCTACTTGCAGAACGAGGGGCCGTTTGCCCATTTCGGCTATCTGTGCCGCAACATTCAGCAGTTTTTCAAAACGGGTCAGGCCCCGTACCCGCCCGAACGCACCTTGCTGACGACCGGGGTTATTGACGCGGCGATGAATTCGCGCCACGAAGGGCACCGCCGCGTCGATACGCCTTACTTAGACATCTCGTACCAGTCCTACGACCAGATGCCGCAGCGGCCACAGGGGACGCGGCCCAGCGGTGCCAGCATCGATCCGCAGTCGCCCGACATTCTGTAGGACTTAGTGTGCGCCGCGCCGGAAGAAGGCGTCGAGAGAATAGCGTCCCCCGCCCGTTAGAAACAGCGTCGCAAAGGGAAAAAAGTACAATACAGCAAGTTCCTTTTCCGCCCACGGGTCGTCCCCGTGTATGATAAGCGCGGCCACTGCCATGGTGACCATCAGCGGCACGGCAGCCCAGCGGGTGGCGAATCCCAAAATTACCGCTAGGGCGCAAAACGCTTCGGCACCGGTGGCCAAGGCCATGCTCAGCGACGAGCCGACGCCCAAGGGGTCGGGAAACGACGAGGAACGCTCCGCAAAACTGGTCAATTTCCCCCAACCGTGGGCGAGCAACATCATGCCGCCGACGGATACCCTCAACAGCAGTAGCCCCAGTGAATAACCAATGCCGGCCGAGGGGGCCGGGCCGAACAACAGTCTTCTTAGGATCATATTCTCTCCTTGGGTCAGTCAGGCTTCAGTCTTTCAATTCGACGATAATATTCCGCCACGACCCGTCGCCAACGTTAAACGCCTCGTGCACCGCCTCCCCTTCAATCTCGCTGAACCGCACCTCTCCATCCTTCATATCGCTAGCCTCCCCGCGGTTTCCCTCTGCATCAGCCGCCTGCAGCCGACCGTCGCCAATAACTACGTATAGGTAGTCGTGCTCGTGCCGATGCAGGCCCGTGCTCTCGCCTGGTGCCAACCGCAGATCCCAAACCCGCACCCGATCATTCTCAAAGAGCAACTGCGTTCCCACCTCTGGCGAAATGGTTTTGTTTGCTTCCATAATCCTTCTCCTTTTGCGCCCAAGATATATTTAGAGTTACCCGCTCACAACCCCACCTGCGCTTGCTGCGGTCGCCACTACAAAGAAGAGGGCTTTCACTACATGCCGTCCCACACCATCTTCATCAGAGGCGCAGAATCGGAGAGCGTCGAATCCTAATGGTCGCCTTGAAATAGGCTATCCGCATGAGAATAATCATACCAGCAATCGTTGCGCTCTTCTTTTTTTTAGGTGCCGCCAGCCGCAACATCACACCTGATGCGATGACCCGAGCCACGATCTGGAATTCCCACGAGGGCGACCCCGATGTTTTGGGAGACGGCAAGGTCCCTCAAGATGCCGATGCCCAACCCTTCACCTGGAAGACCAAGGGGATTTTGGTATTTGCCTGGGAGGAACCGCTGCAACTGGAAAAGTTGCGGATCTACGTAGGCACCATCGGCAATGACTACCAAGTCCGCGCCTATCTAGGCGGACGCTTAGACGAGACCGGCACCCTGCGCGAACCCGAAGGAGTGCAAACCGCCCTGATCGAAGAGAATGCGCGGGCAGTGGACCAGTGGATCGAGATTTATTTCCCCTCCGACACTATGGCCGACAACCTCGAACTATGGACGCTGGGCCCTACCATCTTCTACGAGGTGGAAATCTACGTACATAGTCCAGACGCTACCGCAATCGAGAAGTTGAGCTGGGGAAAAATCAAGACAGGCCAAGGATCACTTTCAATACTGCGCCAAATACCGTAACTATATAGAACTTGAACGATTCGAGATACAGATCGTCTCGTTTCTACTATTCTGCGTCCATCTGCGTCCATCTGCGTCCATCTGCGGATTAATACGGGAGAGTTGTCATGCCCCAAATAACAAAACGCAAATTTGCAAATTTAGCCCTACTCCTGCTGATCGCCACTCTGATCGGCTGGGACATCTACGCCCACCAAGCGCAGACCTTTTTCGTTGGGACGGCGGGCTCGGCGCAGCAAGCCCAAGAGCCCCTGCAGGTAGAAGGCTTGCCCCTCCTGCGCCCCGGCACTCTCACCTTGGGCGAGGGCCATCCGACCGCAGCGGTCGCCACTTCGAGCGACCCGGAGTTGGCCTCGTCGGCAGCCCTAAACGCCTCCTTGAGCTTCGCGCAAGTGGACGCCATCGTCCGCCGCGCCCTAGACCTAGACCAATCGGAGCGCTCCATTCGCGCCGTCGTCGAATCAAGCGACTGGGTCGTCGTCAAAGTCAACATCGTGACCAACAGAGGAAATCCCTCCTCGGCATACTACCACAATGGCATTGAACACCCAGGCCAGATCACGGATTTGCGAGTGGTGAAGAGCGTGATTAGCTACCTCATTGAGCAGGTGGGGCCGCGGCGCATTACCATTGCCGAGGGCGGGGCCGAATCTCCCCGCAAAGGCGAGCCTGGCTTTCCCACCAATGCAGAAGAAGACGGCTGGTCCGCAACCTATCCCGAATTCGGCGATCTCTCGTACATCAAGATGCTAGAAGAATTCGCCGCCTTGGGGGCCTCCACCGTGGTGGACACCTCTGACCTCAACTACGCCCCCTTCCGCCGTGAGCCGGTTCCGGGCGGAGCCATTCAGCGCTTGGGGGTGACGCGCCTGCGGTATCAAGGTGCCCAGTTTGGCTTCCACGTAGAGGGCACTGGTAACTTCCGCAAGGACGGCTACTTCATGCCCGAACCGATCTTAGACGCCGATAAAGTAATTTCCATCGCCGCCATGAAGACCACCATCTACGGCACCACCCTAGGCATCAAGAATTACGTCGGCACTCTAGCCTCGGGAGCCTACGGCGATGGCACCTCCAAGCGCCAGCACTACCAAAACAACCCCGAGCACGGCTACGTGGACCTGTTCTCCTACAACCCGGCGGCCTATACCGTCATCGAGGGATTCTGGGGCACCGAAGGCGACGGGCCGCAGTGGGGGCAGAACGTCCAGCACAACGTAGTGGTAGCCGGCGGCGATCCCCTCGCCACCGAAGCCGTGGCCAACGTGGTCATGGGCTTCAATCCACTCGATTTAGAGCATCTCTACCTAGCAGCGACTAAGGGCTTTGGCACTTTCGATCTAAACCGAATCCAAGTGGAGGGACGCGCGCCCGACAGCGTGCAGCGCAACTTCGTCAAATCCCGTGGTGGCGGTCGCAGTGGCGCGTTCTACGGACGCGGCATCCGGCGCTGGCTCGTCGCCGGTCCGTTTCCCAACAGCGGCGATATCGGCTCCGAGCCTCTGCCCAACGAAGCCCAGCTATATCCCCGAGAGGGCGAGCCGGCCGGCGATGTAGTGTGGACACAAGTCGAACACCTCGGGTACACCGCTGAAGTCTTGCCGCTGGGCGACCTCAATGGAAAGGATCAGGACATCGCCAACTACGCCTTCACCTTGGTGCAAGCACCGCAGGCGCAGGAAGGTTTTCTATGGCTCGGCTACGGCGACTACGCCAAAGTCTGGCTGAATGGCAATGTAGTCTATGAGAATGTCGCCCGGCGCAATTTTCAACTGGCCGACCAGAAGGTTCCGATCCGTATAGTACAGGGAGAAAACAGACTACTCTTCAAGATCGGCAACTCGGCCGGGAACACCACGTTGGCCGCACACGTGGTGGACCAAGACGGAGACCGCCTGCCCGGTATCGAATTCCTGCTGCCGGGTGAAATTCCCACGGCCGTGGAAGAGTCAACGGCCAGCCAGCCCCTACCAGAAGCACCGACGCTGCTGGAGAACTACCCGAATCCATTCAATCCCGTCACCCGCATCCGCTTTGCCCTGCCCCAAGCAGGACCTGCTAAGCTGGATATCTACAATGCGGCGGGCCAGTGGATCTGCACCCTAGTGGAAGGCGACGTCGCCTCGGGCTATCACGAGGTAATGTGGGACGCACGCAATGCCTCGGGCTTCAACGTGGCTAGCGGAACCTACTTCGCCGTTCTCAAGGCCCGCGATCTGCGCAAGACCCGACCCATGACCTTGGTCCGTTGAGCGTAGGCTTCACCGCGCCTTCAGGCGTGAAAATGATTCAAACCCTTTACCAATACCTGACGCATCCGCTCTGGCAGGCCGCCAGCATTGCAGAGCACTACCTGCGGGATACCTACACGCTGCGCGTCTTGGTAAGTTTCTGGGATTTAGCGGCTCAACTCTGGTACTTTGTAGTCCTAGGTGCCCTATTCAGCACCCTAGCTTGGCGCTACTTGCCAAAGACTCGGATCCGCCGTGCGCTCCAGCAACGAGCCAACGGCTCCATCGTGGCATCCACCCTGCTGGCCCTGATCTCGCCCCTGTGTACCTTTGCCGCCATTCCCGTGGCCGGCCGCCTGATAAACATGGGCGTACCAGCCGCACCCTTGGTGGCCTTTGTCGTGGCCTCGCCGCTGATGAACCCCTCCTTGTTTGTGTACACCGCCGGGACCATAAGTATGGAAATGGCCGTAGCCCGGCTGGTCACGGCGGCCAGCGTGGGACTGCTAGCCGGTTTCGCAGCCCAGTCCGCTCTACGTCGTCTAACGTTCGCCGTCCGCACAGCAGTCCCTGCGGAGCACACTCCGGCCACAGCAGACGGTCAGTCTGAAGTCGGGATACTGGCACAGCGCTTCCACACCGATCTGCTCTTCATCGCCAAATTTTTCAGCCTGGGGATCTTCATCGCCGCCTTGGTAAAGACCTTCCTGTCCCAAGAGCTAGTGCTGGCGCTAGTCGGCCCCGGTAGCGTTTGGGCCGTACCCGTGGCTGTGGCCCTAGGGGTGCCGCTCTACGCCTGCGGCGGCGGCAGTATTCCCATTGTCGAGAGCATGATGCAGATGGGGATGAGTCCGGGGGCGGCCTTGGGCTTTTTCATTGCCGGGCCGGCCACCAAATTCTCCACTCTGACCATGCTTGGGGCGGTCTGGGGCCGCCGCATCTTGCTGTTCTACTTGGGCCTGATGCTAGTCGGCGCTCTGTTCTGGGGGTTTCTCTATCCTTTTGGCGGCGAAAATATCCAAGCCAAGACGGGTGGGGTCTATGAGGAACTGATGGGCCAATAAAAGCGACAGACCTCGTCGAGACCACCAGCAAGTTCTTCTACACCGACTAGCCCACCGCCCTTGAGACAAAGAGCAAATTGCGTTTTATTTCCGAACCTGTCTGTTAGGAGAATGACACTATGACAAATCAAATTGATCACACCTTCAAGGCCGTGCCGACCCACGACGAACTGCGCGAGATGGACCGCGACCTGCGCTTCTACCCCAGCACCGTCGACGACCCTACCACCCTCACTACCGAACAGGTCGCCGCCTTCAACCACGACGGCTACCTCAAGGGCTTCCGCATTTTCGACGACGCCGAGATTGCCGAGCATCGGGCTTTCTTCGACGAGCAACTGAGAAAGGTCATGGCCGCCGGCTATGGCAGCTTCACCCTCAGTTCGGCGCATCTCAAATTCGCCAAGGTCTATGACCTCATGCACCACCCCAAAATCCTCGCCTGCGTCCACGATCTCCTCGGTCCCGAATTGATCGGCCTAGCCTCGCACTACTTCTGCAAGATGCCCAAGGACGGCACCACCATCTCTTGGCACCAAGACGCCAGCTACTGGCCGCTGACTCCTTCAAAGACGGCGACCGTCTGGCTAGCGATTGACGACGCTGACGTCGACAATGGTTGTATGCGCTTCGTCGCCGGCTCGCATCTCCACGGCCAACTCGAATTCCGCCCGAGCGACGCCTCGGAAAACAACGTCCTCGATCAGACAGTGGACGATGTCGAGCACTACGGCGAGATCGTCGATGTCGAGCTCAAGGCCGGCGAAGTCTCGATCCACTCCGACCTGCTTTTGCACAGCTCGCACTACAACGAATCGGATCGCCGTCGCTGCGGGCTAACGCTGCGCTACTGCACCCCTGACGTGCGCGCGATTCCCGGCTACTCTTGGGAAAAGGAAGGCGTGCTGATCAACGCCGCCGACCCGGCTGGCCACTGGGGCAACCCGACCCGGCCCGAGCGCGACTACGAGGTGGCCTGAGCCCATGGCAAACGACAAACCGCACGTCCTCTTGATTTCCACCGACCATTGGTCCGCTTCCCTCTTGGGCGAAGCCAACCATCCTGCCATTCTCACCCCCACCCTCGACTCCTTAGCCCGCAGCGGCACCCGCTTCTCCAACGCCTACAGCGAATGCCCAGTCTGCATCCCCGCTCGTCGCACCCTGATGACGGGCACTTCGCCGCGCACCCACGGCGACCGGGTCTTCAAAACAACCGCCCCCATGCCCAAGCTGCCGACCGTGGCGCAGACCTTCCGCAACGCCGGCTACCAAGCGTATGCCGTTGGCAAGCTCCACGTCTATCCCCAGCGCGACCGCATCGGTTTCGACGACGTGCTCCTCGACGAAGAAGGCCGACCGCACTTGGGAGCGGTTGACGACTACGATCTCTTCCTCGCAGACCAAGGCCATGCGGGCATGGGGTTCGCCCACGGCATGAGCAACAACGAATACTCCTTCCGCCCCTGGCACTTGCCCGAGGACTGCCACCCCACCACTTGGGCGGCGCACCAGATGAGCCGGATGATTAAGCGGCGCAACCCGGCCAAGCCCGGCTTCTGGTACCTGTCCTTCCGCCACCCGCATCCGCCGCTAGTGCCCTTGCAGAGCTATCTCGACCTCTACCGCGACATCGACATCGACGCGCCGCACCACGGCACTTGGGCACGCGACTTCGACAGTCTGCCTTATTCGCTCAAAGGCAATCAGGGTGCCAAAACCCACCTCAAGGGGCCGGAAGTCCTGCGCATCCGCCGCGCCTTCTACGCCCTCTGCACTCAGATTGACCACCAACTCCGCGTGGTCATCGGCACCCTGCGCGAGGAGGGACTGCTCGACAATACCATTATTTGCTTCACGGCCGACCACGGCGACATGCTCGGCAACCACGGCCTCTGGGCCAAACGGCTCTACTACGAGCAGTCGGCCAACGTGCCGATGATTTTGCTCGGAGGCCGGGACGGACGAGTGCCGCACCATACGGTCGATGACCGCCTCGTCGGCTGGCAGGACGTCATGCCGACCTTGCTCGACCTAGCGGGCATCGACATCCCCGACACAGTCGAAGGTCTATCGATGGTCGGCGAGGAACGGCGCAGTTATCTCTACGGCGAATGCGGCGAAGGGACGAACGCCACCCGCATGATCCACGCGGGGCGACACAAGCTGATCTACTATCCCGTCGGCAACCGCGTCCAACTCTTTGACCTCGCAAGCGATCCCAACGAGCTGAACGACCTAGCTGGATCACCCGACCACGCCGCAATCCAAGCCCAGCTCAGCGAGCGACTCGTCGGCGAACTCTACGGCAGCGACGAAGCCTGGGTCCAAGACGAGCAACTCGTCGGCTTGCCCGACCAGCAATGGGCACCCGGTCCCAACCGCAGCCTCTCTGGTCAACGCGGCCAGCACTATCCCGTACCGCCCCAGATCGGTGCCGACAAAGTCGTTGGAGCGCCGTGAAACCGCGCAATTTCCTCTTCATCTTGTCCGACCAACACCACCGGCTCGCCAACGGCAGCTACGGCCATCCGCTGGTGCAGACGCCCCATCTGGACGCCTTAGCTGCACGCGGCACCCGCTTCCAGAACGCCTATACCAATTGCCCGATCTGCGTTCCGGCCCGCGCCTCGCTGGCCACCGGCCGTTACGTGCATCAGATCGGCTACTGGGACAACGGGCATCCTTATGACGGAACACCTGTCTCCTGGCATCAGCGCCTGCGCGACCAAGGCTTCTGCTGCGACTCGATCGGCAAGTTGCATTTCAAGGGACAAGGCGCAGACCACGGGTTTAGCGAGGAAATCGAGCCGTTGCACGTAGTCGAGGGCGTCGGCGATGTCCTCGGCTGCATCCGCGATCAACCGCCCTTGCGCGACAAGCACGGCGAGCTTGGGCGGGCGGGCGCGGGCGATTCTACTTATTTGCAGTACGACGCCCGCTGTACCGAACACGCCTTGCGCTGGCTCGCCGAGCACCGCGACGATGCCAAGCCTTGGGTGGTCTTCCTCAATTTCGTCTGCCCGCATCCACCCTATATCGCCCCGCCGGAAATCTACGCCCAATACCCGCTCGCAGACGTGCCGCTGCCACCGCAGTGGACGCCCGATACGTGGCCCGATCATCCGGCGCTAGACTACTTCCGCCGCTTCTTCCGCTTTGACCAAGGACACAGCGAAGAGACGGTGCGGCGAGTTACAGCCGCGTACTACGGGACTACGACTTATCTCGACCAGCAGATCGGTCGCGTACTCGGCGCGCTCGACAAGTTCGGCCTGACGGACTCTACCCGCGTGCTCTATACCTCCGACCACGGCGAATGCCTTGGAGCCCGAGGCATCTTCGGCAAATTCACGCTCTACGACGAAGCGGCGGCTGTGCCGATGATTATAGCTGGAGCTGACGTGCCGGAGGGAAAGGTGGTGCAGACGCCGGTTTCTCTGGTGGATTGTTTTCCAACCGCGCTCGAATGCGTCGGGGCTGCGTTGAGCGACAAAGATCTACCCGGTCGGTCGCTGTGGCAGATCGCACAAGAGGACGATCGAGAGCGCACCGTCTTTAGCGAGTATCACGCACTCGGCACTGAGCACGGCACCTATATGCTGCGCCGCAAGCGCTACAAGTACAATTACTACGTCGGCGCACCGCAGCAGCTTTTCGACCTGTCAGAGGATCCCGACGAGCTGAACGATCTGTCCGGCATCCCAGAGTACCAAAACCTATTGCGAGATTGCGAAAGAGAGTTGCGCGCCTTGCTCGACCCAGAAGCGGTTGGCGAACAGGCTCATGCCAGCCAGCGGGCAACCATCGAAGCGGCGGGCGGGACTGCTGCGGTGATTCAACGCGGTGCCTTCGATCACTCGCCGACGCCCGGAGAAAAGGCCGCGTTCAGGCCGCACACGTAGGGGCGACCGATCGGTCGCCCCTACCACAGGCCAATTTGCCCAGACGTGCTGTCGGTCTTTTCTTTTTTTATGCCCGACACCCCAAGCAACCCGGCAAACCCCAGTCACAGACTTTCCCCCACAGCTCGTCGCCGCAGCCAATCGCGGCTGATCGGCGTCGCCGTTAGCGGCTCGATCAGTAGCGCCCTTCTCACTTCCCTCGTCCCCCTCTTTCTCCTCTCGCTCAATGCTTCGCCTTTTCTCATCGGCTTAGTCGCCACCAGCGAGTATGTACAGAGGATGGGGCGCGTCGTCGGGTTGCAGCTAATGCACCGCACCGGGAAGGCCGGAATCTTCTTTTGGGGCCGACTCTGCTCGCTTCCGGCGGGGCTAGCACTGGCGCTGCTGGCGTTCTATGGCGCAAACGGGGTTTGGGCCGCTTGGATCGGCCTAGCCCTGTTTAGCGCGCGCGGTCTCGCATACCAAGCGGGCAACACCGCTTGGTGGCCCCTAGTCCAAGACAACACCGCTAGCAGTGGGCTTGGAGCCTTTCTCACGCGCATGCGCCTTCAGCAGCGCCTGCTCGAACTCGCCTTGCCCATCCTGATCGGCTGGTACCTCGGCTCTCAGCCCATGGCTGACGACTTTGGGCCGCTCTTTGCCCTAGCGGTTTTCTCCACCTGCGGTGGTGCCTTCTTGGTGCGCGCCGTAGCGGAGCGACCTCTGTCCCCGCCCGGCGAGGGCCTCATTCGCCGCTTGCGCCAAACCTTAGCTACGCCCCAGATGCGCGCATACGCGCTCTTTGTCATGGCCCGCACAGCCGTGCTAGCGGCGACCTTTCCACTGTGGGTCGTGGCACTCACGGATTGGGGGCTGCCCGTTAGCTATTTCGTCTGGATGACGCCAGTACAAGCCCTCGGCTATGTGGCTGGGCTGCATGGCTGGGGGCGGATGGTGGACCGGCACGGCAGCCGAGGACCGCTGACCATCACTCTGTTGCTACAAGCGGGCATGGCACCCGCTTGGCTCTTTCTGCCTACAGGACTCCCGTGGATCGCACTGTGGGCGGGGATCGTCTATTTGCTCTGGGGCGCACTGGACGGCGGCCATCAGATGGGACAATCGCGGGCGATGATCGACGCCGTTTCCAAAGAGTATCAAGCCGAGGGATTCTCCCTTGCGATGTACGCTTCGGCACTAGGCGGCATTGTCGGCGGCATCGCGGGTGGGGCTTGTTTCCAATGGTCGGCTGCGCTGGTTGGTTCGCGGGGGCCGCTCTTTTATCTATGCGCGGTTCAACTCGCATTTGCTGCAGCTTGGCTGCTAAGCACTCGGCTGGCCGGCTACCGCGAGCAAACCCCTGTGCGCCGCTTCTGGCGCTTGTCATCTTAGAGCCTCCGTCGTATGCTTAATCTTCACTTCAAGATGCCCATGGACGCATGATTCACACTGCAAAGGCCCTTGCCAAACTTGTCGAACGCGCTCTAGACTGTGAGCGCGTTGCCCTAGACACTGAATTCGTTTGGAACCGCACCTACTATCCCAAGCTAGGCGTGATCCAATTGGCTCTCGCCGGCGGCGACTGCCACCTGATCGACTCGGTGTCGATTGCGGATCTCTCGCCCCTTGGTGCCCTATTGAAGCACCCAGAGATCGAACTGATTCTCCACGACGCCCAACAGGACTTGGCCATTCTGCGCCGGGTCACGGGTGCCTTTCCGCGCAACGTCTTCGACACCCGTTGCGCGGCCGGGTTTGCCAATATGAGTTCCACCACTTCGCTGGCCGAGCTTTTGGAGCAGACCCTCGGCGTGGTCCTCGACAAAACCGAGACACTCACCAACTGGGTCCGCCGCCCGCTCTCCGAGGACCAGCTAGCGTACGCCATTGAAGACGTGCGCTATCTGCACGAGGTGCGCGATGTGTTGCAGGCGCGCGTCGAAGAAATTGGTCGCAGCACTTGGCTGGCGGAGGAGATGGCTGCGTACGACGACCCCAGTCTATACGAGGAGCGAGACCCACGCGAGCAATTCACGCGGATCAAGGGCACGGGCCGAGCTGCCCCGCGCGAGTTGGCCATCCTCCGCGAGTTGGCCGCTTGGCGCGAAGAGGAAGCCCAGCGCTGCGACCGACCGCGCAATCACGTATTGACGGACGAAATCCTCGTGTTACTAGCCCGGCGCAAGCCCCAATCGCGGGAGGAACTAGGCCGACTCCGCGCACTCGGCAATCGCCGCTACGACCGCTATCTTCTCGAACAGATTCGCCGTGGCTTGGCCATCCCCGATGAGGAGTGCCCACCTCGGCCGCGCCGACCGCTGCTCGACAAGGAGGTCGTCGAACGCAAGCTCTCCCAGTCCATGGATCACTTGCGCCGCCAAAGCGACGCGGCGCAAATTGATGCGCCCTTTGTCGCGACCCGCGCCGAAGTTCACAACCTAGTCATCGCCGCGGTCGCGGCTACGCCCGAGGAGCATCGCCTCCTGTGCGGGTGGCGACGCGATTTTATTGGCGACGCCCTATACGGCATCGCTACTTGCCCTGAGTAGTCCGGCCACACTTGATGCGACCGCATGAGGCTGCCTCATAGAACAGAGAGTTGAGTTAGCTTCGGAGGCAGGCTATCTTCCCTCTATAATCAACTTGACTGGTCAACTAGCTCAATAAGGGCTGCTCATCAGCAAAACGACGCTAGCAGGGGGTTGGTTAGGGCCTCTTATAACCAGAGGGGTATAACAATGGAAGCCGTACTGAATTTCCAGCCCGTTATTGATCTGACCGAAGATCAATTTTTTGAATTTTGTCAACTCAATCGCGATGTGCGCATCGAGCGCAATGCAAAAGGCGAAATCCTAGTCATGCCACCGACGGGAGGAGTAACGGGTGCTCAGAATGCAGAAATTACCATGCAGTTGGGCTTATGGACAAAACAAGATGGCACCGGCGTGACTTTTGATTCCTCGACCGGATTTGTGCTACCGGACCGCTCCGTCCGCTCGCCAGATGGTGCGTGGGTTGCGCGTTGGCGGTACGATGCCCTGACGGAGGCGCAAAAGGACCGCTTTTTGCCGCTTTGTCCAGAATTCGTTATCGAACTTAAGTCTCCCTCGGACTACCTGCCCTTGTTACAGCAAAAAATGGAAGCGTACATTAAAAACGGTACGCACCTCGGCTGGTTGATTGCGCCAGAGCAAAAGACTGTAGCAATCTACCGTCCGCAACGATCTGTTGAAGTACAGGAAAACCTCAATGCCCTGTCTGCCGCTCCTACCTTGCCGGGATTTGTATTGAATCTCAGCGAAATCTGGTAACGGTCGATGATGTCCACCCTTGGATAGACAGACAACAGATGCTCAACTTACTGCGTAGCCAATTTCTCGAATGGGGCCTCGGCCAAGACCTCAGCGAAGATCTCGCCGCACTGGTCGCCTTGGCTGTGGTGGCCTTCGTCGCCTTGCTCGCCCATCGTCTAGCCAGAGGACCGCTACTCCGAGGCTCCGCCGCGATCATTCACCGCACCGATTTTCCCTATGACGACGCCCTAATCAAGTGCCGGGTCCTGCACCGGCTGGCCCATTTAGTTCCCGGCCTCATCTTCTATCACCTAGGGCCAATGGCCTTAGAAGGTCATCCCGTTTCCGTCAACATCATTCAGACCGCAGCGCATATTTATCTGGTGCTCGCCGGCTTACTAGCCGTTGAGGCATTGATAAACGCAGGCGTCAGCATCTACAACAGCACTAGGACCTCGCACGAAGTCTCCATCAGGGGGCCGGTCCAGTTCCTCAAGATCATCCTCTTTTTGCTCGGCAGTGTCCTCGTCGTCTCAATCCTGATCGGCCAATCGCCGCTCTACTTGCTCGGCGGTCTGACGGCGATGACCGCGGTTTTGCTTTTGGTCTTCCGCGACTCGATCCTCGGGTTGGTCGCCGGCATCCAGATTTCGGTAAACCGCATGGTCACTTACGGCGACTGGATTGAAATGCCCCAGTACGGAGCCGACGGCGACGTGATCGACATCACGCTGACGACGGTCAAGGTGCAAAACTGGGACAAGACCATCACCACCATCCCCACGTACGCACTAATCGGCGAGTCGTTCAAAAACTGGCGCGGGATGCAGGAGTCGGGCGGGCGGCGGATCAAGCGGGCGATCCACCTCGACGTCAGCACCATCGTGTTTTGCGACGAGGAAATGCTCGCCCGTTTCGCCAAAATCCAGTACATCACCGCCCACATTGAGCGCAAGAAGCAAGAGCTAGCCGAATACAACAAACTCAACCAAGTGGATCTCTCGCATCTGGTAAATGGCCGTCGCATGACCAATATCGGCACCTTCCGCGCCTACGTGCAGGCGTATCTGAAAAACCATCCGCAGATCAACCAAGAGATGACCTTTCTCGTGCGTCAGCTAGCGCCGACCTCCAAGGGACTACCCCTCGAAATCTACATCTTTTGCAAGGATATAGTCTGGGCCAACTACGAGGCGATTCAGGCCGACATCTTCGACCACATTTTCGCCATTGTGCCCGCCTTTGATCTGCGAGTTTTTCAGGAGCCGACGGGGACGGATTTTCAGGCGCTGGGGGAATAGCAGTAGGGGACGGTTTAAAACCGTCCCCTACTGCTATGTTGCCGTCATAAATTAAAGATATCGCTATGCCCACTGAAAACCTACTCTACACCACCGTTTCCAGCTCCATCGGCGAACTGCTCCTAGCCGGCGACTCCACGGGCTTGCGACACATCTATTTTGAGAGTGGCGACTTTACCCCGCCGCCGGATTGGCAGGCCGTGGCTGCTCTACCCTACCCGGTCGCCGACCAACTCGATTCCTACTTCGCCGGTCATCTACGCAGCTTCGATCTGCCGCTCCATCCCCAAGGAACGGCGTTTCAGCGCAAAGTCTGGGCCGCACTCGCGGAGATTCCCTACGGCGAGACGATCTCTTACTTGGAGCTAGCTCGCCGCATCGGCAACCCAAACTCGGTCCGCGCCGTCGGCTTGGCCAACGGCAGGAACCCCCTGCCGATTGTCGTGCCTTGTCACCGCGTCATTGGCAGCAACGGCTCGTTAGTCGGCTACGCTAGCGGATTGCCGATCAAGAGAGCGTTGCTCACCCTCGAAGGAGCGCTTGCGTCGCCAATGCTGGCGACGGGAAGCTCTCCTCAACTCGATCTCTTTTAAGGCTGGAGGTTTCATGTCCACGTATCGCATTGCTATCATCGGCACGGGTCGCGTCGGCTATCAGTTCAGTTTCTCCGACCTACCCGACAACCACGCCGCCGCTGTCACTCAACATCCTTCCTGCGAGTTAGTCGCCGGCGTCAACCGGGGACGCGAAAAGCTCGACGCTTTCGGTGAGCGCTTCGGCGTCGAGGCGCTCTACCACGACTATCGGCAAATGCTCACCGAAGTCCAGCCCGACATCTGCATCGTCGCCACCCACCCCGAACTCCACGCCGAAATGGTCACCAGTTGCGCCCAAGCCGCCTCGACCCGAGCTATCATCTGTGAAAAGCCAATGGCCCTTTCGCTGGAGGAATGCGACCTGATGATCGCGGCCTGCCAAGCGCAGGACGTACTCTTGCAGGTCAATCACAACCGCCGCTGGCACTCCGAGTGGGTTCTCGCCAAAACGCTCCTCGACGCGGGGGCTATCGGCGAGTTCAACCACATCTACTGCTACATGGATGGGGGCAAGCCGGCCCCTTGGTGGCGCAGCGAGAATGAAGGCCCCTTACTGCACGACTTCACCCACTATTTCGACCTGATGGATCTCTACGCCGGCGAAGTGGATTGGCTGTGCGGCATGGCTGAGCAGCGCATGCGCCCCTGGGCTGTGGAGGATTTTTCGGCTGCTATGCTCAAGTTCAAAGGGGGAGCCACCGGGCTGATCTGCGGTGCCGAGCTGACGCAGTACAACGACAACGCCTTCGAGTTGCGCGGCTCAACTGGCTTGATCCGCATGGATGCCGAGCAGGTCCGCCTCTTTCAGTCCAAGGTCGCGCTGTCCGAGCCTGACAGTGGCTTTGAGTGGAGCAGCCTCGAAGAAGTCGAAGTCGAACGGCCGGCCCCAGTCTCTACGTACGTCGCAGCACTGTCTGAGTTGATTGACGCTTTGGAAGGACGCGGCACCTTGCGCAGCGACGGAGCCGTGGGTCGCCGCTCGTTGGAAATGGTCATGGCCATCTACCAGTCGCAGCTAGAGGGCAACCGTCCCGTTCACTTTCCCGTTTCACTCGCTAAATCCGGCGTCGAGGCGCTGCGGCGGGCAGGAAATTTTAAGGAGCGGGAAGCGTAACCTCCGCAGCCATTCAGGCAGGCAACACCACCGCGAATCTTCCATGACTTGAACGATTCGAGCGGTGGATCGTCTTGTTTCTACTATTCTGCGTTTATCTGCGTCCATCTGCGGATTTTCACACATAGCTTCGCTCGGAGAATAGACATGGCCAAAGCCAAAACGCGAGCCAAATACAAAAGTCGCACCCGCAAGAAACTCCGCGTCGCCTTCATCGGTGCCGGTGGCCGCGCCCTAATGGCTCACTACCCTGCCCTGCGCGACATCCCCGAGGCCGAACTAGTCGCTGTCGCCGAACTCGACGAACAGCGCTTGCACAAAACCTGTGACCTCTACGACATCGAAGGTCGTTACAGCGCCTATCGCCAAATGCTCGAACGCGAAAAGCCCGACGCGGTTTACGCCATCATGCCGCCGCACCACCTTTTCGAAATCTGCGCCACCGTAATCGAACACGGCTGCCATCTCATCATCGAAAAACCCCCGGCTGTTACCACTGAGCAAATCCGCCAACTCGCCGTTTTGGCCCGTCGCCACAAAGTGCTGACCGGCGTCGCCTTCCAACGGCGTTTTGCCCCCGTCATTCGCCGTGGCAAAACCCTGTGCGAAAAACGCGGCACTGTGCATACCGCCCACGCCAGCTTCTACAAAAACTGGGTCGGCGGCGCTCCCTACTATCGCGGAGCGTTGGACATGCTTACCTGCGACGGCATCCACGCCGTCGATACCTTGCGCTATCTATGCGGCGGCGAAGTCGAATCCGTTGCCAGCGACTCGCGCCGCCTCGACGCCGACCACTGGAATGTCCACTTAGCCCTAGTCCGTTTCAGCAGCGGGGCCACCGGACTCTTGCTCAACAACTTCATGGCTGGCCGGCGGATATTCAGCGTCGAGATCCACGCCCCCGGCATCTCCTTCTTCGGCGACCCCGAAGAGGGCGGTCAGCTCTACGCCGATAACAAGACCGAGCCTATCGACGAGTTAGACTCTACCGTCTTGGCCGACAGCGCAGAGGACTATCGAGCATTCGGCCCCTACGATATCAACCGCCACTTCGTGGATTGCATGTTAAAAGGAAAAGATCCCGAAACGAATTTCGACGACGCGGTCAAGACCATGGAATTGGTCGATGCGATCTACCGTTCGCAGATTTGAGCAGCGAGGTCCGAGTTGATCGACGCTCTTGCAGGCAAGGCGTCACTCGGCGACGCACCGCCCATCCCTATACGCCAACACCGGCGCGTTGGGTACTGAGCAGTCCGAAGCATACCCATAGAGTTCGTTCATCTCAGCTTCAAAGTCGTTATAGGCTGTCAGCCGCTCGGCTAGTGCCGTCGAATCAGTGGACGAGGTAGAGTAAATTATAAACTCCCAAGGCCCGCCGCAGGGCTTGGAGCCCAAGCCCGAGTAGCGACAATTTTCAATCGACGCACCCGCAGCGTCGCCGACAAGCGCGTCGATTTCCCGTCGCATCTCTGCTAGCTGTGCACGGTCGCCTTCCTCGGTGCGCTGATCGCCATTGTTGTCTCCAACGGGATCCGAGTCGCCGCAAGCAACGAGGGAAACGGCGATCCA
Source organism: Candidatus Latescibacterota bacterium (assembly GCA_022825835.1). Classification (GTDB taxonomy): domain Bacteria; phylum Latescibacterota; class UBA2968; order UBA8231; family UBA8231. The sequence goes on along the minus strand of JAJDVZ010000101.1, from coordinate 55,672 downwards.
TGCCGCTGCAACCAAGTATCGCATGGTCTTCCTTTCCGTTAAAAGAGAACCATAGTCTGCACTGTGAGAATACCTAACCTGCTGCACGGTTCCCCCACCGCGTCGCGATAACTGCATCCATGAAAATCTGCCCTAGGTGAAACACAATACAAGGTATTGCTAGCAACCCCTTCTGCTCGGGCGACACCGCCGAATCCGGCAAAAATGCCAGCACTGTCATCGCCACCGGCAAGGTCTTCTGGCTCGCCATCAGCACAACGGTCTTGCGCGCCGCCGCTTCGAGTTGCAAAAGCACGCAAGCGCCGCCGTTGAGCAGCAAGTATAGCGCGTGGATTGCCAAGCCAGACACTACCAGAATCAACAAGCTCGCAGGTTCTATCTGGGCTAGTCGTCCAGAAGACTCGCTGAATTTCATCCACGGAATCGAGATCAGCGCCGCGTTGCTGGCCAAAGTCAACCGCGAGCGCCGGGCATCGATCCAATTGACGGCGAAGCGCCGCAGGTACTTGCCGACGCCCAAGGGCAGCAAGATCGAAAGACAAAGTTTGGCGAAGAGATCGCTAGCCGAAAGCTCGACTTGGCCTAGCGCACTCAGCAGATGCGCCAACACGAAAGGCACCGTGAAGATGCCGGCGATATTGGTCAGTACTGTCAAAAGCAGGGCGAGCGCTACGTTGCCTCGGGCCTGCGCCGTCAGCGCCACGCCCGAAGTCAGGGTCGTCGGCATGCAGCAGAATAGGGCCAGACCGAATTGGAAGGCAGGCTCCATCGGAAGCTGGAACGCGATCGCCGCACCGAGAAAGGGCGTGGCGAAGAGAATCGAAACACAACCCCAAGACGTGGCCTTCCATGCGGCGAGAGCGGCGTGGACTTCGTCGGTCTTCAGCATCAACCCCGACAAGAAAAAGATGAGGCCAACCGCGACGTACTGCGTGGGCAATTCGGCCATGTAGAGGCCTGGACGGGGGAAGAAGAAACCCACCACGGCCACGACCAACAAACCGACGGGCAGAAATTGTCGTAGAAGGAAACCTAGCATTGTTTGCTCAAAAAAAGGCCGGACGGTGTCCGGCCTGATAGATAGAAGCTATGTCCTCTCAGAATCTGCTCGCTCTCTGCTAGGGCAACCATGGGATAGCCATAACAGATCGCAGAAGTTTCACGCTTTCACGTCGCCATTGCGGAGCTCTAGGGCATCTTCGCGGAACATCTGGAGAAACCCGTTGGCCGCCGGTTCTTCCGAAAACAACACGCGCAGAAAATGGACCAACCGCATCCGCGCTTCCGTGCTGATTAGGTGCTCGACCTTACAGGCGTCGATCATTGCGTCGTCCTCGTCCATGCCGAGGGCGTCTCTGAGGAACCGCTGCACGACCAAGCGCGTTTCCTCGACCTCCTGCACCACTTTCAAGCCCTGGTCGGTAAGTTCGAGGAAGCGGTTGAGATCCTCTTGCACGTAGCCGCGTTCCTTGAGGTGCTTCATGGCCGTCGAGACGCTGCCTTTGGTGATGCTTAGGTGCTTGGCGATATCCGAGACGCGGGCGTAGCCGTGCATCTCGCGCAACTCGTGGATCGCCATCAGGTGATGTGCCGCGCTGTGGCTTAGTTCGTTTTCTTCGTACGCTCTCCAGACTTCCTCAAACATGCGTTTCGCCTTTCTGCCTCCATCTAAGTCGCAAGGTCTTGTACTGAGTCATTGGCCGAGCTTGCGCAGCAAATCTACGCAGCGATTGGAGTAGCCCCATTCATTGTCGTACCATCCGAGAATCTTGACCATATTTCCTTCGAGAACATTCGTCGATAGCGCGTCGAAGACACACGAGTGCGGGTTGCCTACGATGTCGGCCAAGACCAGCGGCTCCTCAGAGTACTCGAGGATGCCAGCCAGCGAGTTGGCCGCAACGGCTTTGAACGCCGCGTTGATTGCTTCGGCATCCGCTGCGCTTTTGAGTTCAGCGGTAAGGTCAGTCAACGAACCGTCGGGGGTTGGCACGCGGATGGCCAAACCATCGAGCTTGCCGTCGAGCTCGGGTAGCACCTTACCGACCGCGGCCGCCGCCCCCGTAGTTGTGGGCACCATCGAGGCCGCGGCCGAGCGCGCCCGCCGCATGTCGCTGTGCGGGGCATCGAGCAGGCGTTGGTCGCCGGTGTACGAGTGAATCGTATTCATCATGCCTTTGACGATGCCAAATTTTTCGTGTAGGACTTTGACCATGGGGGCTAAACAGTTGGTCGTACACGAAGCATTGGAAATGATCGCGTGGTCGGCTTGGATCACGTCGTCGTTGACGCCCATTACCACGGTTACGTCTTCGCCTTTGGCCGGAGCAGAAATGACGACCTTTTTGGCCCCAGCGTCGATGTGAGCACGAGCCTTGCTGGCCTCGGTGAAAAATCCCGTTGACTCCAGCACCACTTCGACCCCTAAATCACCCCAGGGCAGGTTGGCCGGGTCGCGTTCGGCCAAGATGCGAATCGCTTGGCCATTGACGACCAAGTCGTCGCCAGCAACCTCTATCTCGCCGGCGAAGCGGCCGTGGGTGGAGTCGTATTTGAGTAGGTGGGCAAGTGTTTGGGCGTCGGTTAGATCGTTGATGGCTTTGATCTCGATGCCACCTTGCTCGACAGCCGCCCTGAACACCAAGCGACCAATTCGACCAAAGCCATTAATAGCAACAGGTAGCTCTCCCATTTTCCAGTGTATTCCTTCCTGTAAATAGCAGTAGATTTGGGGGTCTGAGAAAAGTCAGCCGCTCATCCCTGCGGGCCATGCGACGATCCAAAAGAATATGGTAGCAAACGGATGAACGGAACTTTACAGCCCGATGTAAAAACTTATATTGCACAGTTGCGGGAAGCGGGCAAGGCGGGCAAATCGGACTTGATTCTCAACTTTTGTGTTTTTTGCGTTGCAAAAAGCTAATGAATAAACCCGACCTCAGCAAGAGCACTACCACTGGCCGAGATGGGCAATGGTGGGCTAGACTGAAGGGCGGGACGGACGATCAAAGAACAGAGAAGCGATGCGAGAGGAAGGCATAGCCTTGGAGAACGCGCTGCTGTGCATCGACGAGCAGCAGCGGGCCTATATCGAACAACTGAAATCCTTTATCCGCATCCCCAGCGCCAGTGCTGGGGCCGATGCTAGCACAGGCGACGGCCTCGCTCAGGCGGCCGACTTCCTCGTCGGCCAATTCGACCAAATGGGGTTTGAGGTCGAGAAGATCCAAGTAAGGGCCGCTACCAATCCCCTAGTCGTCGCCCGTAGTCCCGCGTTCTCGTCGGATCGACCCACTGTCTTGATCTATGGTCATTACGATGTCCAAGGCGTGGACAATCCGCGCTCGGCTTGGGAGGTGGATCCCTTTGCCGCCGAGGAGCGCGACGGCTTCCTCATCGCCCGGGGGGCCAGCGACAATAAGGGGCCCAGCTTCGCGCATCTGAAGGCGGCCGAAGTCGTCTTCGCCAATGGGAATCAGCTTCCGTTCAATCTGGTCTTCCTGATCGAAGGCGAGGAGGAATGCGGTAGCGCGGCATTGAGCCAGTTTGTGGCCGAGGGCGGGCTTGATGAATTTGCCCCGGTGCTTTGTACGGTGATTTCCGACACCAGCATGTACGGACCGGACCAGCCCTCGCTGACTGTGGGTCTGCGCGGCATTGTCTATACCGAGGTCGAGGTTTTTGGACCGGTGCAGGACGTGCATTCCGGCCTTTTCGGCGGCATTGTCCACAACCCCAACCAACTGCTCGTCAACGCCTTGGCCGGCCTCATCGACGCCGACGGGCATATCACTGTGCCCGGTTTCTACGACGAAGTGCAGCCGCTTTCGGCCCGCGAAAAAAGCCTCTACGCCGCCCTCGCGGTGGACGAAGATGCCTATTGCCGCACCTTGGGCGTGCCCTCGCTGGTGGGAGAGCAGGAGTACTCCATCCTCGAAAGGCGTTGGACTCGTCCCACGCTCGACATCAACCTCCTCAGCGGCGGCAGTCCGCGCACGGTCATACCGGCTGTAGCCCGAGCGGCCATCTCTTGCCGATTAGTGCCCGACCAAGATCCCGAGCGCATCCAAGCTGCCCTCGAAGGGCACATCCGCGCTCGGCTGCCCGCAGACACCCGCGTCGAGTTCAAAAACCAGCATTGCTCACCGGCTTACTACTTGGACCTAGACCACCCACTAGTCGAACCAGCACTTGAGGCGATGCGCAAGGGATTCGGAATTGAGCCGGTGTTTACCCGCGAGGGCGGCTCCATCCCCATCGTCGTCGATTTTGCCGCTGCGACAGGGGCACCAGTCCTGCTCATCGGCCTAGGGCAAATCACCGACAATTGGCACGGCCCCAACGAGCGCTTTTCTATGCGCGATTTTCACCGCGGCATCCGCACTGCGGCCGCGCTCTTATGCGAGTTGGCGCGAGCATCTCAGCGCACAACCTAGCCCCACCATTCTGCACAAGACGAGGAACTACCCGTGTCTCTCTCCCACGATCAAGTAACCCATTTCAAAAATCACGGCTACACTGCTGTTCCCGACTTTTTTGACCCCCGCGAAGTCCAAGCCATCCAAGCCGAAGTCGAGCGCTTCAAGCGCGAGGGCCTGGTCCGCAATGTCGCCACCGAGGGCGACGGCGAGACCCCTTCCACTACCAAGGTCAATCTGCAACTGATTCCCCTGTACGACAAAAGCGATCTCATCCGCGCTCTGCCCTTTGACGAAAAAATCACCGTCGCCGTCTCACAGCTCATTGGCACGCCTTTCATCCTGCACCTCGATCAGATGTTTCTCAAACCGGCCGGGCACGGCATCGGCACGGACTGGCACCAAGACAACGCTTATTTCAAAATAGATGATCCTTTAAAAGGCACTGCCATGTGGGTTGCCGTTCACGACGCAACCATTGAAAATGGCACCATCCACGTCGTGCACGACTCCTTCAAGGAGGAATACCCACACGACCGCGACCCCTACTCCGATCACCACATCCACTGCCAAGTACCCGAGGAGCGCGCCGTGCCCATTGAGCTAAAGGCCGGTGGCGTCGCCTTCTTCTGCTACGGCACCGCCCACTCTACCAAGGAAAATACCACCAACCGCGAGCGCGCCGGACTTGCCTTCCACTTCCTGCACACCGCCTGCGTCGATCGCGCCAGACTCATCGGCGAACGACGCGACCAGCCCATCTTGGTGGGGCCGGAAGCCACGGGTGGCCAAGCCGAATACGGTGAGTGCGTCGCTGGGACTTGGGAACGAGAAATCGAGCGCGTCCTCAAGGGAGCAACCAACTAATGCCGCACATCAAACCCGATGACCTCCGCCAGATCGGCTACCAGCTTTTCGAGACCGCCGGCTGCCCTCCTGCCAGCGCCCGCGCCGTGACCGACCACTTAGTCGAGTCATCTCTCTACGGGCACGACTCGCACGGCAGCCTACGCCTCTACGAATACATCGAACAAATCCAAGACGGCACCTTTGATCCCCAAGGCCAGCCTTCTATCGTCAGCGAAAAACCCTGCACCGTGGTCGTCGATGGCGGCGGAACCATGGGCCAGATCGGCGGGACGTTTGCCACCCAGCTAGCCATCGACAAGGCCGCCCAGTACGGGGTTGCTACCACCACGCTGCGCAACTGTGGGCACGTTGGCCGGGTGGGGGCCTATCCGCTGCAGGTCGCTCGCCAAGGCATGATTGGGTTAGCCTTTTGCAACGCCGGTCACCTCGGGCGGCAGATCGCTCCCTATGGTGGGATCGACGGCAAGCTCAGCACCAACCCCATATCCTGCGCCGCGCCCCGGCGCAACGCCGATCCACTCTTGGTTGATATGACCACCTCGGTCTGCGCCGAGGGCAAGGTCCGCGTCGCCTACAACCGAGGAGAACAGCTACCCGAGGGGCGGATTATCGACCACGATGGCAACCCCTCTACCGATCCAGAGGCATTTGTCGGCGATCCGCCCGGCGCGATCCTGCCTTTCGGCGGGCCGGTAGCCTATAAGGGGTACTGCCTGAGTATGATAGTTGAGATTCTAGGCGGGGCCCTCAGCGGTCAGGGCTGTGCCAACGGCGAGACCGTCATGCAGAGCAACGGGCTGCACCTGACGGTGTACAACATCGAGCACTTCGTCGAAAAGGACTCCTACTTCGACGAACTCGAAAGCCTAATCCGCCACGTATCCACCAGCCGCGTCGATCCGCACATCGGCGAGATACAGCTACCCGGCGACCCTGAATACCGCACGGGACGCCAGCGCCGTGAAGAGGGTATTCCCATCGACGACACGACTTGGGGTTACATCGCTGAGGCCGCACGGAGCCTTGGGCTAGATCCTCAGGCTTGGCCACAATGATGAGGGCACCGCCGCAGGGGGACCGACAGCAGGCGCGGGACCTGCAGGGGATCCCGCTGCGGGGCATCCTGATCGGGGCGGTGCTGGCCCTAACACTCAATATCTGCGATACCTATGCGACGAATGCGATCCAAGGCTCCTATCTGACCCTCAACTTCAGCACCCCGGCCGCTCTCTTCTTATTTTTTTTCCTCGTCCTAGCCAGCGCCGCGGTCGGCTTCCTCCACCGATGGCTGGTGCTGACCCGGGCGGAACTGATCACCATCTACATCATGCTGGTGGTGGCCTGCTGCATCCCCGGCATGGGCTTCACCCAGTTCATGATCCCCTGCCTCCTTGGGTCAACCTACTACGCCACGCCCGAGAACAACTGGGATTCCCTCTACAATCAGTACATCCCCCAGTGGATGATCCCGCGCGGCGAGAACGTGGCCCGCTACTTTTTTGAGGGGCTGCCCGAGGGAGCCTCGATCCCCTGGGATGCTTGGGTCGTGCCGCTGAGCCTGTGGTTCGGCTTCTTTCTCGCCCTCGCCTTTGCGATGATCTGCGCGATGGTCATTCTGCGTAAGCAGTGGGTCGATAACGAGAAGCTCAGCTACGCGCTGGTGCAGGTGCCGATGGAAATGATGCGGCAGGAGGACAGCGGTGCCGTGGGCCGCTCGTTCTTCACCAACAAGACCATGTGGCTGGGCTTCGCCGTCTCCTTCCTGCTGTTGAGTGTCAACGGCATGCACTCCTATTTTCCGGAGTTTCCCCGCTTCGAGCGCGCCGTGGGCGTGCCCCTGTTCGGCAACACTTGGCTCAGCTTCTGGTTCAGCCCGCCCTGGACCGGATTCTTCTATTTCGTCAACCTCGACATCTCGGCCTCAATCTGGGTCTTCTACGTCCTCGTCAGGCTGCAGCGGGGCATCTTCAACACGCTCGGCGTGCAGAGCACGCAGCGGATCGACTTCTACTCCGAAGATCCCTTCCTCGCCCACCAAGGTCTCGGGGCGATGATCGCCTTCGTCGTCGTCGGGCTGTGGGTGGCGCGCCGGCACCTGCGCGATGTAGTGGCGAAGGCCGTCGGCGGGCTACGGGAGGTCGATGACAGCGGCGAGATCCTCTCCTACCGACAGGCGTTTTTCGGGCTGCTCGCCGGCCTGCTGACCGTCGCCGTCTGGCTGTCGGCGATCGGCCTGCCCTTCCCGGTAGCGGTGCTGTTCGTCTTCGGCGCCATGATCCTGTTCATGGCGCTGACGCGGGTGGTCGCCGAGGGCGGCATCCCGGCCATGCGTCCGCCCCTGATGACCTCGACCTTCGCGATTTCCGCGGTTGGCACCTCCTCCATCGGCACCCAGGGTCTGGTGGCGCTCGGCTTCTCCTACGGCTGGCACGCCGAGGTCCGCTCCTTTGTGATGGCCTCGGTCGCCAACGGGCTGAAGATGAGCGAAATGATCCGCGGCCAGAAGCGCCGGCTGTTCTGGGCCATTGTTATGGCCATCCTAGTCAGCCTAGCGGGCTCCTCCTACGTCACCCTAGTCATGGCGTACGAGTACGGCGGCATCAACCTCAACCCCCTGTTCTTCTCCTGGCAGTCCACCCACTTCGGCCCCATGGACATGGCCCCGCGCATCGCCGCCGCACCCGAAGGCCCGCGCTGGGACGCCTTGCAGTTCATGGGCATCGGGGCGGGCGTGATGGCGGCGCTCATGTGGGCGCGCCACCACTTCCTATGGTGGCCCCTCAACCCGCTCGGGTTCACGATCGCCGCCAATTGGAAGACGGGCCACATCTTCTGTAGCGCCCTGCTGGCTTGGTTCCTGAAGCTGGTGATCCTGCGCTACGGCGGTGTGCGCCTCTACCGCAACCTGCGGCCCTTCTTCTTGGGCCTGATCCTAGGCGAAATCGTCGGGGCCGGGGTATTCCTAGTGATCGACTACGCCACCGGCACCACGGGCAGCTTCCTGACCCAGATCTAAAGGCCGATCGTCGGCAGGGTAGCCCGCAATACAGAAAGGAAACCAGAGATGGCCAAGAGCAAGAGCGCGAAACCGACGAAGAAAAAGACCGCCAGCAGCACTCCGGCGGGCGTCATCGAGCTGGGCGACCGGCGCGAGCTGTTCGTCGACGACTACCTGATCGAGCGGCTGTCCAACGTCGAGCTGCGCCTACAGAAGCCGGTGCCGCGGAACGTGGCAATCGACCACGACGTGCCGTGGGAGGGCAACACCAGCGCCTACCACACGGTATTCCAAGACGGCAAGCTGTTCCGCGCCTACTATCGCGGCTCGCACTACGACCCGCCAGGCAACTACCACCGGCCGGTCGTATGCTACGCCGAAAGCCGCGACGGCATCGAGTGGTACCGGCCGGAGCTGGGCTTGGTCAATTATCAGGGATCAACGCGCAACAACATCGTCTGGGACGGCATCGGCGCGCACAACTTCGCGCCCTTCCGCGACCGCAACCCGGACTGCCGGGAGGGGGAAGAGTACAAAGCCTTGGGGAGCGCGCTGGCGCACACCGCCAAAGAGCAGGCCCTCTACGCCTTTAAATCGGCCGACGGCGTGCATTGGAGCCTGCTGTCGGAGAAGCCGGTGATCACCGAGGGCGCCTTCGACTCGCTGAACCTCGCTTTCTACGACCCGCTACGCGGCTGCTACGTCGACTACCACCGCGACTCCATCTATCCCGACGGCGTGCGCGTGCGCAACATCATGACCTGCACCTCGAAGGACTTCCGCCGGTGGACGAAGCCGCAGTGGCTCGACTTCGGCGACGCCCCAGTCGAACACCTCTACACGAACGCGGTGACCCCTTACCACCGGGCCCCGCACATCTACATGGGCTTCCCCAAGCGCTTTGTTCCGGACCGCGGCATCCCCGGCAACACGGCCCACGGCGTCTCGGACGCGGTGTACATGACCAGCCGCGACGGCCTGCACTTCAAGCGCTGGAGCGAGGCCTTCGTGCGGCCCGGGCTGCAGCCGGAGCGCTGGGAGAACCGCAACAACATGACGGCTTGGGGCATTCTGGAGACGGCCAACGACCTGCCGACCGCGCCGCAGGAGCTGTCGATCTTTACCACCGAGGGCTACTACCGCGGCGACACCTGCCGGCTGCGGCGCTTCACGGTGCGCGTGGACGGCTTCATGTCCGCCAACGCGCCGCTGAAGGGAGGCGAGCTGATCACGCGGCCTTTCACCTTCGAGGGCGGTGCCCTGAGCCTGAACACGAGTACTTCCGCCGCCGGTTCAGTGCGCGTCGAGATCCAGGACGGCGATGGCAAGGCGCTGAAGGGGTACGCCCTGCGCGACTGCGACGAGATCTACGGCGATTACTTGGACCGCATGGTCACCTGGAAGGGCTTGGCCGACGTCCGCAGCCTGGCCGGCAAGCCAGTGCGCCTGCGCTTCGCCCTCAGCGACGCCGATCTGTACAGCCTGCAGTTCACGCCGCTGCTTGTCTGAGAAAGGGGCAATCTAGCGGAAATTTTCTTTTGAATTCAAGGATAATGATAACCTGCATTGTTGATGTTAAATGGCCATATATTCAACATAAGTCTGAGTCGAATAAGATCACCTTTCTCCAGCTCTCCTATATCCAGTTCCCTTTTTAACGATGGATCATCAAAATCCAATTTTTTACTCGCTGTCAAAAACCCTTCTTTAAGAATGATGTGGGTCAGGTGGCTTGCAATTAAATAATATCCCTCATTTGAAGGATGCAGGTGTTCAACAATCATTGGTTTGCCAATCACACTCTTGGGGTCGCAATCCTCGAATGCGGTTTCAAAATCTGCTAATATGACACCTGTTTCCTTGGCAACACTTTTTATGGTTTCGTTTACCTTTGATGGGGCTCTGATCGGCAAAATATCCAAGTCTCTTGCTCTGGTGAAGGATCGTTTAGCTTTATCTTGATGTCCCTCGGCAAGGTAAACATGACCCAGATCAAAATGAGTTTGGGCATGAGCTGGGAAAAGTTCAATTGCTGTCTGGTAGATACGCACCGCCTCTTCCAGATGATTTTGTTCAAATGCAGCCTTGCCATTCTTTAATAACTGTTGCCATTGAGTAATATCGAGGGAAGATGGCGGTGGTTCTGAATCAAATGGACGCCAATCTCGAAGATTGGAAACGATCGTCCCTAAAATCACCGGGATTTTATGGCGCTTTGCAATAGAGATAACCTCGTGGAGATTTCCTCTGAAATTCTCAATGGCTTGCTCCCGTAGAGGATGATGAGGGGCAAGAGAACTGCTTACCATCATTTTATAGGGCGATTGTTCCGTTTCAACTCGATTAGAACGCGCTCTTAACTTTGCGTAAAAGTTGTTTGCTAGCTGAAATATCTTTATTTCGCGCAATCGCAAAATCAGATTGATTACTTCGCGAGACGTGCCCAATGCCACATTCGATGCCACGCCAACTGGTCCATAAATTTCGTTGTGTCCCATATAAATGATCAAAAGGTCGGGATCATACTGAGGAAGTTTTTTCGCGATATCGAGAACCTGATAACTATTAAAGGTATCTATTCCCAAGTTAACCACTTCTACCGTTTTATCCACGTTGGAACGTTTTAATAATTCCTGAAGTAGCATGGGAAACGGCCCTCTTGTCGTTGAGCCTCCAAGACAAAAGATGCGGAAATCCTTTGCGGATTTTTGCTGTTTCATGCTTATCTCGGGAATTAGCTGTTTAAGCATTGGATTATCAATTGAATAATATTTTCGGTACAACTCCTGATTAAGTTGGTACGTAGAAGAAGAGCTTCGAGGGATAAATAGCCTGTCATCAAGGCCGTAATTAGTATGCCGCAAATAGATCTCTAGTCCTATAAGCAGTAGAAAGGGGATAAGAACCAAAAGGATTTCAATGAATATGACGGTTTTCCTAGACCATTTAATAGTCTTCCCCGTTTGTGTCTGCATCATCTACGCCTTGTGAAAGAATTACCCCAGTGAGGAGGCAGCAGCGACTGGGCTTCGTCCTCCAACCAGCAATGCCAGATGGAGCATTCGCCGTCTCATGTTCTGCGCTCCTGATTAAGATACCCCAGGTCCGGTTAAATGGATACCCCCGATAATGCCTCTAACAACACGCTCTACAACGACGAGGGACGGGGACGCTTTAAGGACATCACCCGTCAGGTCGGTCTCGAGGTTGGGCATCAACATGCTGGAAGTTTTCCTTGGATTTCCGGGCAATTTTCCTCATATTAAGCCTAATTGTTGCACGCAAAATTACCAGTTCCCATTTGCTCGCGCTCGCTGAGCAAATGGTGCGCTGAAAGGAGGTGTTCAAGGGAAAAGCCCGCATTTCACAAATCAACGCAGTAGCAACAGTCATCTTTCTACAGATGAAAGGAGAAACAACAGTGAAGAAAATTATCATCATAGCTACCGTTTTGGGCCTCGTTCTCGCCTCCTTTACTCCGAGTTCGGCCCACCAGCGGACAGACCGGAACTGGGCGGCGGTACAGGTGCCCATCGACGTCGATGGAATCAGGGACGTCGTGATGGACGGTGATCTCGGCGATTGGGACAACGTACCGTCTATCTTCTGGGTCACCCAGGATGACCTAGTCGAGGTCGTCACGGGCACCCAGGGTGACCCGGACCCGGGCAATCTCGCCGAGCGCATCATCGTCGGCTGGAACCCAGAGACCAACCTTGTGTACGTCATGGAGGAAAGGTTCGACGACCTCTGGTACGGCACCCTCGACGACACCAATGACAAACTTGAGCTCGTGCTCGATGCCGACCACAGCGGCGGGCAGTTCCAAGGAGACATTGAAGGCCTAGATCCAGAGCGATGGGCCGGGGCCACCGCGCAGGACTGGCAGCAGTCGCTCCATCAGGAGGCTCAGTTGTGGTTGTGGGGCGGCGGAGTATGGGCTTCCGTGGAGCCTTACGCCGGCATCAGATGGAACGTCGAGGGCGAGGCCGGTGGACCCGCCACCCTCTTTCAGGAGAGTTGGTTCACCACCTTCGACGATCTGCCTGCCAGTTCGACCGGTCCCGACGATCCCGACCTGAAAATTCACGACCTGGAGGAAGGCCAAGTCATGGGCGTCGGCATGGCCATTCAGGACGATGACAACGGCCCGGGCAATTCGTATAACGGCTACTGGGTCTCCACTGGCGACATCAACATGTACTTCCACGCCGACTCCCTGGTGGACTACGTGCTACTTGGTTTTGACGCAAACAACTGGGTGTCCGACTCCGACGCCACAGCGGTCGAGGAAGACAGCTGGGCCCGCATTAAGGCGGGCTTCTCCAAATAGAGGAAAGGTCGGCTGTAAGGACCTAGGACGGCTGTTGTTGCAGGGGGGGCGAGATCGTTGATCCTCGCCCCCCCTTTTTTTAAGGAGAAAGAAGTGCGCTCATCGGCGCTATTGCTGAACTCGACAAAAACCCGAGTCGGTGTAGGTAGGGAGCGTCGCGAGCGGGGACGGGTCGGCGCCCAACGGCTAACGGACCCCCTCCGCGCGGCACTCGTCTGTTCCGCGTTGACGTGGTCGGCGGTATGTCTGTGCTGGGGACAGGAAGGGTATTCGCTGAATTCAGGCAGGGTGGTCGTCGATTCGAGGGCGCATTGGCAACACTGGCACTCCGCTGCCAACACGGTCCAGATCAGCGATGAGGGAGTGAAGCCCGCCTTCATCCGCAAGCACACGAGACTGGAAATAGATGGCGAGGAAGTCGTGGTTCCCGGCATCAACGCCGTCCTCAATGCCGTCGATTTCGGCGGCGGTGTGTTGAATGCCGGATCCAATCGCTCGAGCGGCATCGGCCTCATGGATGGCAGGATGGAAACCTTCTGGGAACCGGACCCCTCCGACCTGTTGCAGGACTGGTGGGTGCAGATCGATCTGGGGCGGACGGTATCGGCCACTAGGATCGTCCTCAAGTTTGTCGGCGAAGATCTGGGAGACCCTTTTCTACAGTTCAAGGTGACCACCTCACAGGGGCAGAAAACGCTCGGTAAGCTCCTTTTCCGGACGCGCTTCGCCACGGACAAACCGATCAAGAACGAGCGGGTTTTCGCGATCGATCTGACCAAACAGCTACCGACGAAGTGGCCCGATGCACGGGGCGACTTCACCGGCGACGTCATCCAATACGTCGGGGTGGGGATCACGGACAGCGACTTCGGCCGGGCGAGGCAGGTTTCCCAGTCCGAATACGATAGTCTGCCAGCCGACCAACAGGGAGAGATAGACTACTTCCGCCGAGAGGCATCGGGGGAGGAGAGGTTGCTGGATGGGAAAGAGGATTGGGAAGCTCTGGCGGGCACGGAGCGGCAGGGGCCGGTAGTTTACTACCGCCGCGAAATACCGAGGCTGGCCGAGATCGAGGTCTGGACCATCGGCGACAACATCGGCACGGGCGTACTGGAGCGGGGCGGCAGGGTGACCGCCCGGGAGAATGTCAACAAGGGGGCGGCCGTGGTAGATGGAGACCTCTTCGGCGAGGTCGTGTTCTGGTCTGCCAACGGGAGTTACGATCCCAACAAGCTGCCGATTGCGGATCCGCGGGATGCAGAGCGCTCGATGTTCATAGATCTCGGAGGCTCCTACTTTGTCGACAATATCAGAATACTCCACGCCCTCCCCAACCCACCTCCGTTCAGAGCCTACCGCATTCAGCTCTCGGACGGCTCCACCAATGCCGGCGGCGAACTGGCCTGGAAGACGGTGGGGTCGCTCAGCGACATCGTGCGGGGGCAGAATTTCCACGACTTCAAGTTCCCGCTCGCGAAGGTCGAGCATTTTGCCTTTACCTATAGGCTCCACGACCGCTCCACGTACGAGCCCGGGCAAGGGAGCCACGGGGTGTCGGAGGTCCAGTTTTTCGGGGAAGGGTTCCTGCCGGAGTCGCAGATCTCGTCTGAGTTCGGCGGGGAGGCCCCGTTCATAGAGGTGGCGCGGACCCCTCGGAACCTCGCTTCCATCGAGTGGGAGGCCGACGTGCCGCCGGGTGCGAATCTAATTTTGCAAACCCGAACCGGCGATACGGTCGAGAGCATAACCCGCTACTACAAGAAGAACGGAGATCAATACCCGGGCACCGAAGAGGAAGCAGCCAAGGCCTGGGAGACAGACAAGAAGTTCTTCGGGGACACTTCGGTAGGGCCGATCTTAACCGAGACGCGCCCGGGCAATGATTGGAGCGGCTGGAGTCAGCCCTACTTCGATTCAGGCACAAAAATTACCTCACCCAGTCCCAGACGGTTCGTCGCCATCAGGGCGATCTTCCTGACAGAAGACCCCAAGGCGGCGGCCACGCTGCGTTCGGTGGCGCTGAACTTCGTGACGCCGGTGGCCGGCGCGATCGTGGGCGAGATACTGCCCTCGCGTCTGGAAGAGATCGGCGCGAAGCAGCAAATGTCGTATTTCATCCGTTCGACCTTCAAGGCGGGCAGTAGGGGGTTCGACGAGATCCTTATCGAGGCACCCGACGGCGTCGACATGAAGCTGAAACAGGTGAGTATAGACGTGACGGGGCAGGACGCCGTGACGTATACGGCGGAGAGCGAGGGGTTCGAGGTGGTGATGGAGACGGATTCGCTGTGGGTGCGTCTGCCGGCTGCGATCAAGACGACGAGTGGATCCGCGCTGGTGGAGCTTCAGTTTGAGGCGACCATATTTGGGTACAACACGTTTTTCATCGGCTCCATGGGGCACTCGGCGTTCGAAAACTCGTGGCAGCGGGTGGATGACGGCGATGCCAACGGGGTTGTGGACAGCGAGACGACGGTGGTGCTGGCGCTGGGGCGCGGCGAGTTGCTGGGGGATCTACAGGTCGATCGCGTTTTCACGCCCAATGGCGACGGCGTCAACGACGAGTTGGAGGTCCGTTTTTCGCTGCTGCGGGTGCTCCGTTCGGCACCGGTCCAAGTAGATGTGTACGATCTGGGCGGCCGGCCGGTGGCGCGTATAGCCGAGACGACCATAACGGCAGGCCGTCATACGGTGACGTGGACGGGCGTCGACCAGTCGGGAGCGCTCGTGCCACCGGGGATCTATCTGATGCGCATCGACCTAAAAGTGGATTCGACATCCGAGCAGAAAACCTCGGTCCATCGATTGGTGAGCGTCGCCTACTAGTCTCCGCGCCAGGGTGTTCAGCAAGTGATAACTGGAACATCACCTCATAGAGCAGTGGCCCTGCCCATTCTGTCCGTAGCTCTCTTCGGACTTGCGGCGGCAGGCAATGGAGAGACGATCGTCTTCGGAGGTGGCCCGGGTTCCCGCGCCTGGAATCAGGAGTATTCCGAGATAGCGGTCATCGATTTCGAAGCCAATCCCGGTTCCATTCAACCTTTACAGAACGATCCTGAAGACAATATTTCCCTGAAGTTGATCGAAAGGGGGGGGCAAATAACGTCGCCAAATGCGCGCACGGTCCTCGAAGTCACCCAGAGTGAATTCGAGAACTTGTTGGACAACATGGTGGACGGCAGGAACACGGCCTTCGAAATCAAGATCCCGTCAGCCACAGGGATCATACTGAGATTTGATCTGGGCGAGCGTTTCGGAGTCAACAGGATCAGATTCTTCCCCCGCGAAGGGTTCGAGGAGTTCTTCCTGAAGGGTTACCTGGTGAGGCTGAACGACGGCAGCGAGGAGCAGCAGACCGTTTCGGGAAATCCCGATCTCAGACTCTTCAAGACAGTCGAGCGCAATCTCGACCCGGTCGTCGACCTAGCTGTGCCGCTGCAGTTCGTGCGTTTCATAGAAGTGAAACAGCTCGTTCGCGGGGAATGGGAGATCGACGAGTTTGAGATCTTCGGCGAAGGTTTCACATCTGCTGCTGCGTACATTTCGAATGTGTTCGATGAGGATCGGCCCGCCGTCTTCGGCGGTATAACGTGGGCAAAGGAGACGATAGGAGAGCCTGACAAGGTATCTGCTACCGTATCCACCCGGAGTGGCCACACGCCGGACCCAAGCGATAGCCTAGCGTGGAGCGGATGGTCTCTTCCCTATCCGGCCGGAGTCCAGACACCGATCGCATCGCCTGCACCCCGCCAGTACTGGCAGTTTCGCGTTCTGTTCCAGAGCAGCGACATCCTTTCGGCCGCGACGGTCGATTCGATCGCCGTGGAGGTCTCGCCAGCGCTGGCCGATTCCGTGGTGGGGGAAGTGTGGCCCCAAGACGCCGTGATCGGGCAGGCGACCGAGCTGACCTACTGGGTGCGCAGCTACAACAGCAGCGGATTCGACCAGCTCGACATCAAGACGCAGGCACCGGTGGAGGTCATCCGCTCGGTCCAGATCGACGGGACCGACGTGGCGTGGGACCAGGAGCACACCGAAGACGACGACGGCAACATCGTCGGCGTCCGAATCAGCTTCCCGAGGATCACCGGCGACGACCGGCTGCTGCGCGTCGTGTTCGAGAGCATCGCGCTGCACTACAACACCGTCTTCATCGGCAGGATCTTCGACACCCAGCGACCGCACAACCTGCCGCAGACGCTCGTCGAGGGAAACGTGGACGCGGACCCCGTCGCCGCAGGCGACGACCTGTCGGTCACCACCCGGGTCGCCGACAACCGCATCCACTTTCTCGAGGCTACCCCGGCTCCGTTTACGCCCAATGGCGATGGCGTTAACGACCAGACCATCGTCACCTACGATATCGTCAACCTGACGGGTGGCTCTCCGGTGTCGGTACAAGTTTACGACCTCGCCGGCCGACTCAGAAGGGTGATCTACTCCGACCTCGACATCGGTGGAAGGTATCAGAGAGTCTGGGACGGCACCGACGACAACGGACAAATGCTAGCGCCGGGAATCTACCTCGTGCGCGTGGAAGTCGCTGCAGATACAGGTAAGGAGAGCAAGACTGCGATCGCGCCTTTGGTCTATTGATTTTTCGCCAAGGATAGGGGGAGTCACATGGTAACCGGTCATACAGTCAGAGCCGCGATGCGCCTGGTCGGTGCGCTGGCCATCTGGTGCACCATCGTCTCGGCAATTCTGCTGCACAGTACTCGCTTGGAAGCCCAAGGGCTCGATCGAGATCGGCTAAAGGGGGTTCGCCGCGGCGGCGAGCTCACGTTTGAACCGACGGGGCCCGGCGTCCTGTTCGGCGCTCTAGACCCCGCGGTCAAAAAGTGGTACGTCCCACAGGAGCTGTTGCGCGAATATCAGTGGAAGCAGTGGGAGTACAGCAACTACGCGAGAGATCACTACCAGCGCTATGTATCGATCAATCTCGAAGGGGACTACTTTTACGACATCTACGGTTCGTACATCACCAGAGGGTGGCTGATCTACGACTGGAGCCAGACCCAGCCCCAGCAGGGGGGAAGCAACCTGTTCAAGACCGCACGGTTCCAGAGTTTCTTCAGCAATCTGGTCATAGCCTCCGATCAGAAGGGACAGCACAATCTGGCCATCACCATCGGCGACGAGATCCGGTCGACCCTGACCCCGATGACCTTCTCCAAGCCGGCGTTCGACGGCATTCAGATCGACTATCAGTCCGACAAGTACGAAGTAACAGCGCTCCTCTCGCGGATCAGCTCGCCGGGTGCCGCCGGCTCGCGAAGCCCCAATAACCAGCAGACGAACTCGACGACCCTGACCGGCCGACGCGCAACGACCCAGATTGGAGATTATCTCAAACTCGGTGCCAACCACGTGAGCGCCCACAACTCCTCTCAGCTCCTCGACGCCTTCGAGGGCAGCCCGCGCAGCGGTTCGATCGCCTCCAGTCAGAACGCGGAGAACGTCACCCGGGTCTTCGTGCGACTCTCAGACGACTCGCCAGAGGACCACGAAGGCGGGGCCACGCTGTTTGCGTGGGACCTGATCATAGAGGCCGACGTCGAAACGATCGACGAAGCGGGGGATGTGAGTTTCGCAAGGAAGACCGTCCGGGCCAGCGAAGTCGGGCTGATTCCCGAGCCCCAAGGCGGCTTTCAGCGGCTGGGGTTCTGGGAGGCGAACGGCTCCGAGCAGATTGAACTGGTCTATGACTTCTCGGTGGCGACGTACACCGGCCCGGATCCGTCAGAGATAAGAATGGTGACACTCGAGCTGGTAGTCGCCAACGACTACAGAATCGAGACGACCTCAGACCGCCAGTTCGACAGGCAGTTGGCCAACGTCTACCTGCTGGCTGCCAGAGCCGCTGATAACGTCAAGGACGGCTCCAACCTGACCGTCCTGAAGATCCCCTATGGTCTGCCGACGGCCACCGAGATATTCGGATTTACGCTGGAGGCGACCCGCCTGTGGGGATTCGACTTGTACGGAGAATGGGACCGCAGCGTGAGTTACAGGAAGTACCCCAACAGGGCGCACACCAAGCACCTCGGGGCCTCTGACCAAGGCGATGGCTGGATGTTGAATCTAGCGAAGATCGCCCATCCGTTCTTCTTTTTCAGCGAAGCCTACAGCATGGCCCACAACTACAACACCAGCGCCATCTTGGCCAGAGGCGAAACCAACATAGATTACTCGGACGAGGGGAGGTTCTTCTACGAGCTCGTCGACGACAACGACGATCAGGACCGATTCCCCGACTGGCAGAGGATATTCCAAAACATAGACGTCGAGGTGTTTCCCGGGTACGACGAAAACCTCGACTTCATATCCGATTTCAACCAGAACGACAGCGAAGATCTTCCCAATCTCGTCCCGGACTACGACGAGCCGTTCTTGCGATACGGAACAGACCGGCCGGAGTACCTGTTCGGATTAGACATGAACAACAACCTCTGGGTAGATCGGTTCGAAAACGACGACGAGCCGGATTTTCCCTACCCGCGGGACCATAAAGGATACAACATCTACGGCGGCGTGGACCTGCTGCCGGGCATCAGGCTGACCGTCGGACGAACGGACGAGAGGCTGATTGCAGGTGACCGGGAGAACACGACAAACTACGTGCTCTTCGCCCTCGAACGGGACTATCCGGGTCTGGGCAAGTTGACGATCTACGAGAACTTCAAAATCGCCAAGGACAACATCGAGAACCATCTTCGCCAGTGGAACGAGTTCGAGCGGCGGAACGTTCCAACCGTCGATCCCCTGGCGGCTCAGGACACGTGGATAAACTCCACGTTCATGAGCTTCAAGTACACCAAGATCGAGGATGTGAATTTCGTGAGTAAGTTCAAATACGATCGCTGGCACCAGAACGAACGACAGCCCGACCTGCGCGAGGACTACACCTTCTTCGGTCTCATCAACAAGGTGGATCTCGAGCGCAAGGTCGCCTATGTCGATCTCATGCCGAGAATAAAGAACGAACTCAGGCTGGAGGCTCCTGCGTTCAGGTCTGATCCCGAGCGCAGGGAAGACACACTGCAGCTTTCCTTGCTGGCGCGATGGCCGCTGTTTTCTTCTTCCACCATGCAGGCCGGTGTGGAGTACACGATCTTCAACCAGCTGCGCAAATCGGAGACCGCGGTCAAGGAGGGACTCCTCGACGATTTCACCGAGATCGTCGGAGCAGTGCAGTTCTCGAACGTCACCAACTACCTCGGTTATCGGCTGTTGACGAACATGGGTATGAGATTGACCAGAAGATCGATAGATGGCGAGACCGAAACGGGCAGCGTGTCCTTTGCCACGATGTACGCCGGTCTAGATTAGGGCATATACGCGAGCTTGAGTGGAGGTGCATGATGCGCGCTTTTTGTTTTTCCTACGGAGCGCTAGGCAGCCTAGCGCTCCTGTTAATTTGCACAGGCTGCGGACCGCAGGATGAAAACCCCACGGTCGCGGAGGTTGGAGAGCGGACGCTCACGGTACAGGACGTGCGGGACTTCCTCGCCAAACTGCCCGAGTACGCCAAGGGCGAAGAGGCCGGGAAGGAGCCGTTGAGAGTCCATCTGCAGGCCATGATCGACACAGAACTGCTGCTGTTGGAAGCCCGCAGCCAAGGCATCGAGAAGAGCTCCTCCTACCTGACTAGGATGAACCGAATCAGGAAGGCGAAGCTCGTCAGTGAGTACGAGCGCAGAACGATCGACGCAACGGTAGCAGACGGTGAAGTAGCAGAGTACATAGACCGGGAGGGGCTCGCCCGCGCCGTCAGACTGGGCGAAATCGTGGTCGCCGACCTTGAGACGGCGGAGGAGGCCGCTAGGCAGATCGAGGCAGGGGTGAGCTTCGCGGACGTCGCGAGCAAGCTGTCGATGAACGAAGAGACCGCTGCCCGGGGCGGGGACACAGGCCGGTTCGCCACCAAGGACGCCATCATTCCCGTCATCGCCGAGAAGTTGTTCGGGCTCGCGGTAGGCTCGGTGTCGGATCCGGTTCGAATCGGCGACCGATACGTCGTCTTCAAGATCCTCGATGAGATGACCGCTCAGCTCCATCCGCGGCAGCGGATGAAAATCGCGGAAGAATTCAAACAAAAGAAACATGGAATCGCGAAGGCCGAGCTAGTAGCGGAATTGAGGGATGAATACCGCCTCGAGCCGGTCCGAGACGGCATAGCCGCTGCCGTCGAGGCACTGCGCCCCGGTGCGGTGGACGTCGGCCCCGACCCATCTGCGATCGCACTCTACCAGTACGATGGCGGACAGATCACCGCGGCCGACCTCATCGGCGCGGCCAAAGGCCGCAAGGGCAATGTCTTGGAGACACTCGGCGACGCCGAGCAGGTGGTTTCCTTCGCCGAGCAGTACATCGTCCCGGACGTGATGATTCAGGAGGCGGCTGTGCGCCAAGGGATCGATCGCGAAGAGGAGGTGGCCCGATGGCTCGAAGAGCAGGGAAAGCAGTTGTTGGTCCGGGTCCTCAGGTCCAAGGTGTTAAAGGAGAAAGTGACTATCACAAAAGACGACCTGCGCCAGTACTACGAGGCCAACGCGGAGAGATTCCTGCATCCCGAACAGACCGAGGTGCAGGAAATTCTCGTAAGAACGGAAATAGAAGCACTGCGGTTGAAAGGGATGATCGAGGACGGTGCCGCTTTTGGCGACCTAGCGAGGAGATATTCGGTTCGATCGCTCGAGGTGCGTGATGACGAGGGTCGATTCCACATACACCGTTACGAATCGCCCCAGTTCGGCGGTTTCGTGGAAGCTGCGGTTGAGGCCGCAATCGGCGAGCTCACGGGACCGGTCAAGGTGCAGGAGGGCTACTCCATCTTCAAGGTGCTCTCCCGGGAACGCAAGCGCGAGACCTTCGCCGAAGCTGAGATGAGGGTCCGATCTCAGCTCAGACGCCACAGATACCGGAACGCGTTCAACGAGTACATGACGGAACTACGCAGCCGCTACGAGTCAGCGGTGTCAATCCACGAGGACCGGCTCGAGGCGGCGTTTACCGTGCAGTAGGGGTCATCTGATAGGGACTTATTCCCGATAGCCGTGCAGTGCAATTCGATCCAGCAGGATAATCTGGTCTCTGTCGCCAAACAGGAACGCCACCCGGACGTCTCTTACATCTCTGCCGGTATGCTTGTACTCAATCGCATATTCTCTTTTTGCGTTCGAGATTGTCACCGGCGTGGAGGTCCAAAACCCATCTCTTGAACCGGAGACGTCGGCCAATCGCACCTTGAGAGTTCCCATCCCACCCACGGACTTGGCCAAGAAGGATATTTTATAGAGCCTTCCCTTTCTCAGGGAGATCAGGTACCTACCCGGAGGACTCCACTTTCTTTTGGGGGTTTCCTGATAGATTGCGGCCCGGTCCGACTTTTTGCTTTCCACTTTGAGTGCAGCCACGCCGCTCAGGCCTGCGCTCCTCGCCACGGACATCTGCACGGACCCTTCGCTGGTCCAGTGCTCGGTTCCGCTGCTGAACTCCGAATTGATGAGTGGCGACATGGGCGGGGGCGGGGGGGCCGTGACTTCCGTGAGAATGTCAAGTGCGTCCTGGTTCCAACCGTCCTCGGTATTGAGAATGTTGAAGGCCCATTGGTTGTTGAAACCTGCACAATAATACATCCAGCCGATGTTGTGTTTCTTGCATTCGTCGGCCACAAATCCAATATAGGCCTTGAAGTCTTCAACCGTATGGCAGGGCGGCAACCAAGCGCCCCATTCGCTCAGCAGCAGAGGCTTGCTCCATTTCTTCGACCATGCCACCGGGTGTGACATCTGCTCTCTCACTTCATCCTGCCACCCAAGAACTTCGTCTAGCCCCGAAGTTCCATGCGTGAATTTGTGCGGTTGATACATGTGGAAGATGCCGATGATATTGGTGTCGTCCGCAAATCCTGAGCCGTCTTCCAGCCTGTACGTCAGATATTCCGGTGTGACGAATTGCGCGAGTTCACGACCCCCGTTAAAGCCAGGTCCGCCGATTCCGAGAATGCGGTCTGGGTTGGTCTTCCTGATGATGGGGATCGCCGCGTTGAGGTATTCCATAACGGTTTTGCCGTCCTTTATCCCCTGAATCCCTCCCGGTTGCACTATCAGCCCCGCCGGCTCGTTCCAAAGTTCAAAGACAAGGCTGCCGGGGTAGTCCTTGTAGTACTGCGCAATTCTATCCCAAATTGCGACAAACTCCTGTATCCCCTCTTTCGGTTCCGATGCCCATTGACCGCTGCCCCACAAGCAGATCACGACAGCAAGGTCTCGGTCAAGCGCGTCCTGTATCCTGTTTTTGTAGATAGCAGGATCTTCCCTAGCGACAACGAAGAAGCGGATGCTTTGGAATCCCGCGGCCTTGACGGCATCATACTGGGCGGGATCATACAACACCTTTTCGGGTGGACCACCTTCAAGATGGGAGACATCCACGTTGATACCTTTGCCGATCCGCTCGAACATGATCTCTCCTTTGCTCAACTTTGTCGTTGACTCCCCCAGTAGGGGAAAGCCCAGAATAAGCGCTATTGCGATTTTGCGGAAGCGGAGTACGCTGTTTTTGCACCGACAAAAGCGACGGGGCCGCCTAGCCAGCGAGGGGCAATTCTTTTCTCCCATTTCAGATTTTCTCCTGCGGTTTGCTCAATAGTACCCGTAGTTGTGAGATACGAAAACTTTGTTTAGCTTGCCGCCGTAGCGGTGTTCTCTGTAGCGTGAATGGGTTGAGTGGGATGGAGAGATGCCAGAAAACACCGTCCACCCTCCAGAATCCATCGAGGTCTAACTATGGGCATCGACACCTACACCGTGAACCACTGGAACGAGGCGACGCACGCACACGAGCCATCGATCCTTACCATAGAGCAGAACTTCACCTTCGACGCGCTCGGGTTCGTCGTGCTGCCGCAACTCCTCAGCCAAGCCGAGCTGTCCGCGTGCCGCGACAGCGGCGATGGGCTGGGCGACCTCTGTAGCGAGGCCGGCGCCGTCGGACGCTACGTGCGCGAGCTGTGCGGCGATGGCTTTCGCCAAGACGGCCCTGCGAGGCACGTCCCTGCCGCCGCTGCAGGAGAATACGACGAAGCCTCGCTGCCACTCGAAGGCGGGGCGCACACGCTGGACCGGGCGTACATCAACCTAGCGGGGTGGAATGGCCGCAACGCCGACGGAACTCAGCTCACGCGGGCCGGCGGCGACTGGGAAGAGGTCCGCATCCGGCAGTGCCAGGGGCTGGTGGTCGTCATCGCCCTCACGGACTCCGCAGAAGGCAAGTGCCCACTGGTGGTCGTGCCCTCCTCGCACAAGAGCGGGCTGCCGGCCCCACCGCTTCCATCCTCCAGCCGCTTCGCCGAGCGCCCGGCGCTGGCGGCGGGCGACGTGCTGCTGTGCGCCGCTAGCACGCTGCACGGGGTCTGCCCGCAGGGTGATGAGGGTGAGCTACTCGTGGTAAATTTCATCTCGCGCACGGCTCGGCCACAGGGGCCACCTGACCAGCAGGACGAGCAACCCCTGCCCGCATGGGCGGAAGGGCTGGGCGAGGCCGAGCAAACCGTGCTGGCGGGCGGCGACTCGCGTCGCCTGCTCCGATCCGACGGCACTACCACCTGGCTCACCTCCGCCGCCGATGCCGACGCGGCGCAGAGGGCCTCCTCTGCCCTCGAGTTCGAATGCCGAGATGATCATGCCGAGCGCTGGGCATTTGACACCCAGGGCTTCCTGTTGGTCGAGGGCGTCATGGACGATGATTGGATCGATGCGGCCGTGGCGGGCATCGACGCCAACCTCGACCGCCTAGTGTACCGGGGCGTAGGCGGCAAGCTCGACGGGGACGTGACGCTTGCCGACATCCCTGGAGCGCCGACGATCTCGGGCACGGGCCGGCCAGACCTGAAGGACTTGTTTCAGCTACCGGCACCACACAACGCGCCTTTCCTCAAAATGCTGGCGCATCCGGCCGTCATCCAGCGCCTGAACTGGATGATTGGACCAGGGTACAGGGTAACTCAGAACACGGCCCTGTGCCACGTCAAAGGCTCGAGCGGGCAGATGCTGCACTCGGGGAACGCCAACCCGACCTGCGTCGGCAAGCACTACGAGATAGTAAACGGGCGCGTGCACACGAGGTCGGGCATCAACGTCGCCTGGCAGCTCAACGACGTCGGGCCTGACGATGGCGGATTTGTCGTAGTGCCGGGCAGTCACAAATCGTGCTACCCCTTGCCGCATTCGGTGCGGACCTGCAACGAGCGCGCGCCGATCCGCCACATTCCAATACGTCGCGGGTCTGTTCTGTTCTTTTTGGGCGGGACGGTCTGTCACGGGGCGTACCGCTGGGAGGCTGAGTCACCGAGGCGGACAGCGCTCTTCACGTACGGGCACGACGGCCGACGCCCTTTTGCATGGCCCTCGAGCAAACTGTGAGCTCTTGGCACCCAAGTTGATGAAACCCAAACATCTGCGCTGCGCCGTGCTGGCGCTCGCTGCGGCGGCTCCGCTCAATGCCGAGGAATTGCGCTTCGACAACGCCGCCCAGTGGCGTCAGTGGACCCTGCCCCTAGGGACCGTCGAACTGACGCCCCAAGGGGTCGTCCGCCCTTTGCCGGTTCGCAGAAACATCAATGCCGCACTCGATGCCCTAGACCATGGCGGGGGCATCCGCGGCGTTGGGTCCAACCGCGCCACTGCGGCCCGGGTCTTCGACGGCGACCCTGCGACCGGCTGGCAGCCCGCCTCGGGCGACTTGGAAAAGACGGGCTGGATCGAGGTGGATCTGGGCCGCGGCGTCCCGGCCAGCCGCGTCTCTCTAGTCTTCGACGGTGCCGCACCCCCTTTTGAGATTTTCAACCTGCTGCTGTCCACCGGGGAACAGTTCGTCGACCATGCCAGGGTCCCGGTCCCCGGCACCCTGACCTACCGCATCGCCGAGCGCTTCGGCGCAAACAGCGCCCACCACGTCGACTTCGCCATTCCCGCCATACCCCCGACGCCGATCCAGTTCGTGCGCTTCGAAGCGCTCAAGGCCGCGCCCGATGCGCGACTGGTCGAAATCGAAGTGGAAGCCCTGGGCGACAATCTAGTCTCGGGCTTGTACGAGCGGGGCGGGAACGTCGAAATCATCATCGGCACCAACCGCACAGATTTCGAAGCCGCGACGCTGACCAATGCCCTGCGGCTGATCGATGGCCGAATCAACACCTACTGGCGCAGCGGCCGAGTCCCGCGCGCCGCCGATGATGTCTGGGCTTGGATCGTCCTAGACCTAGGCGCCATCTACTGGGTCGACCAGATTCACCACATCGGCCATATCGATCGCGGGCGGCATTTCAATATGAACTTCCACGAGATGATGACCTCGGACGGCTCGCTGGCCGCGGACGGCTCGCTGCGCTGGACCAAGCACTTTTCCGGCGTCCTGCCGTGGACCACCCGCCGCCAAGGCATGGTTGCGCACCGCTTCGCCCCTCTCCCCACGCGCTTCGTGCGCGTCCTCTTCAAGACCTGGGACGCCCAGTGTACCACCGCATCCAGCACTAGCGCACCCGGTTGCTACTCCAGTGGCCATACTGCGGAGATCATGGTCTTCAGCGAGGGTTTTCCGCGCGAGGTGCGCTTCCATTCCCCCATCCTCGATCTCAAGGGCCGGAAGAATGTCAATACCCTCCGCTGGGCCGCCGATGTACCCTCCGGCACCCGGCTCGAGCTGCGCAGCCGCTCGGGCAACGAACTGGAGCAGGATTTCACCTACTATGACAAGAATCTCAAAGAAGTCACCGCACGGAGGTGGGACAAGCTCATTCCCTCTTTCCGCGGCCCCATCGATACTACCACTGCGCCCGGCGGCGACTGGAGTCCTTGGAGCAATATCTACGCGACCTCCGGCCAGACCTTCCTCTCGCCCTCGCTCAGGCGCTTCGTCCAGCTCGATGCGCGTCTGGTGAGCGACTCTCCCCTGCGGGCGCCCTCCTTGGACTGGGTGAGCCTAGACTTCGCCGATCCCATTGCCGAACGCGTCAGCGCCGAGGTTTTCCCCTTCCAGGTCGAGCCGGGCACCGTGGTGACCTTTTCCTACTGGCTGCGCGCCCCTGCTACTCGCGCCGGCTTTGATCGGCTGGCCATAGAGGCCTCCACGCCCCTGCGCTTTGTCGACACCCGCCTCGATGGCGCGCCCATCGAGGTCCAGGCGCGAGAGGACAGCACCGGCTTCCGTTTGCAGTTTCCCCGCCGAGTGCAGAGCGGCGAACTGGTGGAGATGCGCTTTGAGGCCGCCGCTTTCCTGCAGGCCACGCGTTTTGATCTCTTTCTCGAAGACAGCGAGCTGGGCCCGGATGTGCGCCAGCGGGTCGAACCAGGTGACGCCAACCCACAGGTCGAAAGCAGTACCAATATCGTCGAGTTGCCCTTGGACCGCGCCCTCTTCGCCCATCTCTCCATGTACCCCAGAGTGCTCACACCCAATGGCGACGGCATAGGGGACCGCCTCTTCATCAGCCTGAACCTGATCAACGTGCTGGAGCACAGACCGCTGAAACTGGAGCTTTTCGACCTAGCCGGCCGCCGGGTGCGCCAGATCTCGGGACAAGCGCTGGCCGGCGCCCAGGAACTGGTCTGGGACGGGCGAGACCAATCGGGCGACCTGGTGCCGCCCGGCCACTACTTTCTACGGCTCAAAGTGGAAAGCGACGCCCACAGCCAGAGCGTCAACCGAATGGTGTCGGTCGTCTATTGAAATTCCGGCGGGACATTGGGAATCTGTCCCGTATAGTGATCGGTTTCGTTTCCATACACGTCAGGCCGCCGTTACTGGCTCGGCTGAACGATTCCGCTTCCCTCGCGAATCACCAGGACCCTGTTGGCAGACAGATCTGCAAAGCGCTCGACTAGGCCGCTCGGCCAGAATACGTCCAGCCGATCTACAGTAGTGTACTCGCCCAGGCCGAAGTGGACCCTCAAGTCGTTCTGCGATAGATAGCTCGAACCGCTCCGCACCTCACCGACCTGCGTCACGTCTCCGCAGCGGAGTTTTATCCGCGCGCCGATGCCGTCCCTGTTGCTTTTGGTGCCTTCCGTCCGGACTATCAGATAGTTGTTTCGATTACCCCCGTCGTTGCGCAGCAGCGTCGGGAGAGCGTTGAGCTCCAAGACGAATATGTCGAGGTCGCCGTCCTCATCGTAGTCCCCGAAAGAAGCGCCCCTGCTTACCTTCTCGATTTGCAGTCCCGCGCCCGAGGTAAGAGACACCTCGGCAAAGGTGCCATCCCCCCTATTCTCGAACAGTTGGTTTGTCTGAGCATAACTGACTCCCAAGTTCGCCCGGTCGACCTGCGGATAGACATGGCCGTTGGCGACGAAAAGATCCTTATCGCCGTCGTTGTCGTAGTCGAAAAACTCGGTGCCCCAAGCGAGGAACTGGAAGCTCTCCAACCCCACTCCCGCATCGAACGTGAGATCTGAGAAAAATCGCCCTCCGTCGTTGTGATACAGGGTGTTCGTCTCTTCCCAGAAGTTGGTGACCAGTATGTCTGGATACGCGTCGTTGTCGTAGTCCCCGAAGGCGATGCCCATGCAGCCCTGTGACTGGCCGCCCTCGCCGTATGCCGCACCCTTCATCCAGGCCACATCGGCAAAGGTCCCGTCGCCCCTGTTCTCGTAGAGATAGTTGGGCCCCGTATCGTTGGCCACGTAAATATCCGAATCGCCGTCATTGTCGTAGTCTCCCGCAACTACACCGAGTCCGTACAGCATGTCGCGATCCACAAGACCGGCTGCGGCAGTCGCATCGGCAAAGACGCCCTCGCCCTCGTTGCGGTAGAATACGTCTGCCTCTCCCCGCATCCCGTGCGGTCCGAAATGGACGGTCAACCCCCGCCACTCGTGCCTCCTGTCGGGAGTGGTTTCCATGAAATGATCAAAATCGACGTAGTTCGCCACATACAGGTCGAGATCGCCATCGTGGTCGTAGTCGAAGAAAGCACAGCCGGTGCTGAAGGCCTCCTCTCCGAAGACTCCGGCGCGCTGCGCCACATCAACAAAGGCCCCGTCTCCCCGATTTTCGTACAGCGCGTTGCTGCCGTAGTTGGTCACGTAGAGGTCCGCATCTCCGTCGTTATCGTAATCGGCGACGGCGCAGCCCATTCCCCAACCGGTGTCTCCGAGACCCGATTCTTCGGTGGCGTTTGCAAACGTCGCGCCCTCGTTGCGGTAGAGGGCATTGCGCGGACGATCCCGGCCGGGAAATCCTCCCACCCTCGACCCGTTTAGCACATACAAATCCAAGTCCCCGTCCCGGTCGTAGTCGAAGAAGGCCGACCCCCCAATGAAGGCATCGACCACGTACTGCTGTTGGCCATCACCGGAGACGTTCAGCAAGGCGACGCCGACCTCTGCCGCGACATCGACAAACTGCACGCGGGAGCCCGGCACGGGCCCGTCGGCGGCCTGCAAGGGGCCACAGAGGAAGATTGAAATGAGAAAATAGAGCTTGGAGGTGTAGAGACGGCGAGCCATCCGATGTCAGCTCATGGTCCGTTCTCGTCTGCCGATTCCAGTCGGCGAGCGATCTCGAACTGTTCATCCGCTTCGTGGTACCGGCCCGTTTTCAGGTAGGCGTCGCCGAGACGGCGATGGTATTCGGCATTGGCCGGGTCGAGAGCGATGGCGAGCTTGTACTCGCTAATGGCGCTGATGTCTCGTCCCTGTCTGGAATACTGCACAGCGAGCTCGAAGTGGAACTGCGGATTGTCGGGGACCAAGGCGACGCTGCGTTCGAGTTCGGGGATGTTGCCTTCGCGCTGCTTGCGGAATATCTGCATCGCCCTCTCGCCCTCTTGGCGATTCCCTTGCTTGAAATAGGCGTTGGCGAGACCGAAATGCGCTTCTGTGTTGAAGTAGTCGAGTCCGATGGCCTTCTCATACTCGGCGATCGCCTCTTCGGTCCTTCCGGTCCGGGCATACACAGCTCCGAGGGCGTAGTGGAAGAGGGCGTTGTTCGGCTCGCGCTCAATTGCCTGCCTGTACTGGTCGACAGCCTCCTCGTATTGCCGGTTTCTGGAGTAAATCATACCGAGGCGATAGCGCGTGTACGCAAGGTTGGGATCCACCGTCAGGGTCTTTCTGTACTGCGCCACCGCCTCCTCGTAATTGCGCTGCCGCTCATAAGCCATGCCGAGATTGTGCTGGAACCAGCCGTTGTCGGGGGCCAGCGCAACCGCCTTGCGGTGTTCCTCCACCGCGGCAGCGAGTTTGTCCTGATCTACCATGGCCGCTCCCAAGGGCACGTGTGACTGTTCGGTGTACACGAGTCCCAGCTTGTCGTGCGCATCTGCACGACGGGGGTCGAGCCGCAGGGTTGCGGCAAATGCGTCTGCCGCTTCACTCAGTCTGCCGATGGCCATGTACGCATCTCCGAGGACGTAGTGGACCGACGGTTCATTCTCGACCAACTTTGCCGCCTGCTGCAGTTCTGCTATCGCTTTGGCGTATTCTTGTTGCTGAAGATAGATGGCTCCAAGTCGATAGCGAGCGGGGCCGTAGTCGGACTTGAGCCGGAGCACCGTCTTGAAGTACTCCGCCGCCGCCGCCGGTTTTCCCTCCTGCGAGTAGATTATGCCGAGGCCGTGATGAGCGGGGAAGTACGTCGGCTCGGATGCGCTCGCTCTTTCGTAGGCATCCTTCGCTTTTTCGCGATCTTGGCGGATCAGGAAGATCTTGCCCAGCTTGTAGAGGGACGGCGCATAGTCGGGGTCGATTGCCAGTACTCGCTCGAATTCTGCCTCGGCCTCACGGAATCTTTTCTGCAGCGCATAGATGAAGCCGAGGCCGTCGCGTGAGCGAACGTCAGTCGAGTCCATCTCGATCGCTTTTCTGTATTCCCGCTCGGCGCTCTGGAAGTCACCGCTCTGCACATGGCGCAGACCGAGTCTGTAGTGGTGTTCACTCTGTCGGGCCAGGAGTCCGCCGGACTCTTGGCTGAGCAGCTTCTGGGGGCATACCAAAAAGCAGACGGCAAATGCCGCGCAGCCGACGAGCAGTCCGGCCCCAGTATTGGAGCCGCCACCGCGAGCTTTCCGTCGCCAGCATGGGCGACGCAACTCAGTGCTGGTCATGCTGAAAGAAGGGATTATCAATAGGCCACCGCAACGACGCCGCTGCTGATCTCCTTCGCTGACTGCACATCCACCACCAGCCGGTACAGATACAGCCCCGGCGGCACCAGCCCGTTCGAGTCGTCACGGCCATCCCATGCGTGGCGGTACTCACCCACCGGATCCACCCCCTCATACACTCGCCTCACCAGCCGGCCCGACAGATCGTAGATCTCGAGCGACACCGGCACCGCTGAGGTCAACCGCAGCAGCTTGTACGATATGTTCACCACCTCATTCACCCCATCGCCGTTCGGCGTGAACGGATTCGGCGAGATCCGCAGCGAAAACACCAGCGATTCGCTCAGCGCCGTTCTCACCGACAAGCGATCGCCTGCGATCTCATTGGTAGCATTGCCCGGCACGACCCGCTGCCGCACCTCGTGCGGCTTGGTCGTGTCGAACACCCTGCCTGCAAACAGGGTGCCCACTTCTCTCAGTATCGGAGCGGTGAACACCACCTCCACCAGCGCACCGCTGTCTGTCGGCTCCAGCCGGCGCGGGAGCAGAACCTCAAACCCCAGACCGTCTTCGTGGATAGTCCACGAGAAATCCTGCTGATCGATGCCGGCTATGCGCAGCGAATCGACCGACACCACTCCTGAAGGCGTCGCGATCTCCACCGCGTCAAAACTGCTGTCGATGGACCGGATCGTCGGACTGATGTAATACGTAAATTGCGTCGCTTTGCCCACCTCGGTCTCGGTCGGGTGAATCTCCCCTACCAAGCGGCGAACCAACGGCGGGACCGACGCCTTGAACTCTAGGTAGTCGATCTTGCCCCCCTCTGCGACGGTGGTAGAGGCAAAATCCACTCTTATCTGGACGAACTTCCGCGGACCGGGGGATGCAATGGGGACCCCGGGATGCCCGAACGCATACGGACTCGAATAGAAGCTCCAGTGCTCCGTGTCGGGACGCACCCGGTCTTGCTCGTCTTCCGGTTTGAGGAAATCAGCTAGTTTGTCATACTGGCGCTTGTACTCCGTCAGACTCAGCTCGCCGCCCCCTTGGAGAAACCTGACGACGTCCTGCTGCTCGGGGCGGGTCTCCCAGAAAATGACCGGGTGCGGATCGGTTCCTGCCCGGGTGCGAATCGCGACCTGGGCGTGGGGATCCTGCCGTCCCGACCAGCGGATCTCGCCTAGACTGGCGATGTCGTCCAGTTCGATGACATCGGATTCATAGGAGGCCTTCCTCACGTACCCCCCCCCGTACAACTCGAAAGCGGCCAGCCCAATCTCCTTGGGCGTTTGCCGCAGGATCCGCAACTGCACAAAGTTGGTCGTCACGGGTCGATCGAGCATCACGCTGACTTCGGGTTCAGTATTGCCCTCTACCTCCACAACAGTTGGGAGATTCGGGACGTTTCCAATTATACCGTATCTCTCGTCGCTGACACCGATGACGAATTGCTCCAGGAAGTGATCCGACCTGTCCGCCAGAGTCCGCAGTCTCACCTCCCTGATGAGGAATCGTCCGCCTAGGTCGAAATGCACTCTCAACGATGCACCGGGGTCGTTACAACAGGCGGCGCGAAAGTCGAGGGTCGCTTGGTCTATGGCCTTCCATGTGTGCGCCGTACTCGGGTCCTGATCGACCAGCAGGTTTCCGACCGTCTGGTCGAAGTTGCCCCTACCAGCTTCCCGCTGCACTGCCACCCAGCCGTCTCTGCTCAACAGCGTTGCGGCGATATCCTCGTCTTCGGCGAAGAAATTGGGCTGCAGTACGCCCGCCTGTAGCGAGTCTGGGTCGAGGGCGTCCTCTAGCTGCGAGTTTTCCGACCAGTCTAACTCCCTGAAATCGATGCCGATTCCCTCTAGGCTATCCTTTTCCGCCTCGGAAAAGGGCGTGCCGATGCGGTAGATGATCACGCCTGAAGCGTCGCGCACATTGAGGGCGAGAGCAATTGAGACAAGCAGGAACATGCCCGTCGTCATCTTCACTTCACCATCACTTGGTTCACTTTGACGCGTCGGGCCTTTCCCTTGGGGCCCTCGACGTCCAGCGTAACCACGAAATCGCCCGGTTCCTCGTACTGGTGAATCGGGTGCTGTTCGGTCGAAGATGTGCCATCGCCGAAGTCCCACGACCACGATGTGATCTCTCCGCGAGACCGATCCGTGAAGGCGACCATCCGGCGATCCATGTCGATCACCGTAAAGGAGTATTCCGCCTCGAGCGGCTTGAGGTATTCCGGCTCCAGCGGCATCAAGCGGAATGCACACAGGTTCGAGGCGTCATTGTCCATGCGCGTCTCGTGGGAAAGGTTCCAGAACCCCTCGTATTTCGTGCGGTCTTCGTCGTAATCGAGGACCGACCAAGACAGGGCGATCAGGCTGTCCTCCTCCAGCTTCGACACGGCTGCCCGCTCCGGGCCATCGTATGGAGCGTAGTCGAAGGGCGTGATCCAGAACTCCAGCACGAGCTTGCCGCTCTCCCCTTCCGCGAAATCGTACGAGTACGCGTGATTGGCGTACGGCAACCTGCCGATCCACGGCTGACACCCCCAGACGAACACCCAATCTCGTCCTTCCCCGGGAGGTGTGAAGATGTGGTAGTTCTGGGCGTGTACTCCCTTGAACAAGAAGTGGCTTTCCCATTCGTCGTCGATTTGGGGGTTGGCAATGTTCGGCCCGCCGGACCGGTCCGCGTCAATGGCAATCTCGAACAGATCGCCCCGCTTGTAGTACATATTCCAGTAGTCGTCGTACGCCTCGTAGAGGAAATAGAGTCGGTTCAAGCCCTTGACCCAACCGACGCGCACGGTGACGTCCAGGTCTTCGCGGTCGTGGTTGGTGAAGTTCCCCATGACCGTGTCGGAAAGCTGGTCGGTTCCGTATGCGTAGCTGTCGGGTACCATCGCCCAGTCGTCGGTCTGGCCGTCGATACGGGGAATCATGTTGGCGGGAAACTGGAAGATTTTGAATTCCGTGTCGGTTCGCTGTAGGGCCTGAGACGGTGAGATACTCAGCAGCACGGCCGCTGCGAGTCCACATGCTTGCTTGATCAAGTGTTCCCCCTTTCTAACGCGATAGACGGTGCGCTATTGATCCTTGAAGATCCCAATGCGGTGATTGGCCATTGACAGGAACAATTCCTCTCCTTCGTGGTACATCGGTAGATTGCTCGCTTGCTGATCGGGCATGTGGCATTCGGTGCAGCGGTCGCCCTGCGCTAATTCGGGCTCTTCAGCGTGGGACTGCTCGTGACAGGTCAGGCACTTCCGCGAAAACATCGCGGTCTGGTCCGTCTCGTCTTCGTGCACATTGTGGCAGGTAGAGCACGTCATGCTGCCCGACTCTGCAAAACAGCGACTTTCCCAGAGGAACTGCACCTGCCCCCCGTGGACCGACAGTTGCTTCTGCTCCGCTTTCGTGTATATGCGATGCTCTGAGATTTCGTCTCCCGGACGGAATGACAGCGGCGGCGTTTTAGGAACGCCCTGCCCTGCATGGCACAGGGCGCAGGAAGAGATCTGTTGCGATCGACTCAGGCTGGCCGGGTTGACGATGTGCCGGCCCTCCTCTGCTGCCGGGTTCTGCTCGTGGAAAGCAATGTGTTGCGCGCCGGGACCGTGGCATTTGGCGCAGCTAATGCCTACTTCAAAGCTGTCGGGATGAAATCGAAACCCTGCCGGCGAGCCTACCGGCATGGCCGTCGCGGCGTGGCACTCTATGCAGCGTCCACCGATCGGTCGTTGGTACAGCATTCCCAGTCTTTTGTTCGGCAGATCCTCCCACCAAACGATCCAGTTTTCATAGCCGGGCGCGAGCGTCCAGGTCTCTTCCGGGGTGAAGTACATCCCCGGCAACTGGAACAGTCGGTCCCCCTCCCAGAACAGGTAGGTCTGCGCCCGCTCTCCAGAGCCCACCACGATCTGAAAGGGCTTGGTGAATGTCTCTGTCGTGTCCTTGGTGTACACAGCAGTCTGAAAAAACCCGCCCCTCCGCTCCTCCATCGCGAATTGCAGGTCTGGTAGCGGCGTACGCGCGACATTGCGGCCTGCGCTGAAGTCGCCCATAACGGTCGCCTTGGTGGCGACAGTGGAAGTGAGGTAGTGCCCGGTCTTGACGTAGCTGTCGTAGATCGACTGATGACAGGGCCGGCAGGCTTCACTCGTGCTCGTCGCTCCCCGGAAAGCGTGAGGCGGGGCACCGCTCCCGTTGGCGAAATAGTTGAAGTAGAGCAGGGCGAAGCTGCCGAGAGCTGCGGCAACCGCAACGGTCAAGCCCCAAGCCTTAACGCGCTTCATAGGTCCATCCGCTTCAGGCGACCGCGTCTGCGCAGGGCAGCGACGGCGGCGGCAGCGATTGTGCGCGACAAGGCATGGTCAGCGGTGCTCAACCAGCGCCGTCAAGGTCTCCAACACCTGAATCCGCGCCTTGTCCGCCAGCGTGCGGTCCACTGTCTCGTTCAGCCAGTGAAAGCCGCCCAGCGGCTGGTTCGGACCGGTCGCGTCTCCGTGGCCCGCCGCATCACAGACACGGGCCGGCAGGCTTTCCAACAACCGACGGGCCTCCTCCACCGCCGGGTCCGTCCTCCCCTGCGCGGACGCCTTTTGGATCGCCCGGTCCAACATGGCGAAGTACTCGTAGTCCTGCACCCCTTCCCGCGCCGCTTCGAGGTGTTTGCCGGCCGTCACCGAGTCCTCGGCGATGAACAGTGGCGAGTACGGAGTCTTGAAGGTGAGATACTCGTTCCACGATGACGCTCCGCCCGTATCGGTCAGCGACCACATGTAGATGGCCGTCGCTCCATAGCGCCAGCTCGTCCACGCCATGAGTCGGCCGGCGTACGGATCGAAGACCCGACCCGTCCACGCCGCGTAGAACTCCAACCCAATCCCCTGATCGCGCTTCTGCACGTAGTAGTCGCGGTAGTCCTGGCCCTGTCTCAGGAAGGCTGCGTAGTTGGGGCACAACACGTGGCACGCATCGATCATCTCCTGGTTCGCCCGCTCCATGTCCCGGTGGTTCGTATCCTCCCAGATGCGGACGCCCGTGTCCGCTGCGCGGATGGCCTTCGCCCACGCCAGAATGCGCTCGTCCATCCACGGCTCGTCAGGCTCATCCACCAGCAGCAGCGCGAACTGTTCCGGCTGCAATCCCTTCGCCACGATATGCTCCGCCCAGAACGTCGCCCACGCCTTCACCGCGGTCGTGAACTCTGGCGTGCCCATGGGCCACGACTCGAAATGGTCGCCCACTTTTGCGAAGACGAGGTACTGAGCCGCATCCGGCCACAACTCGATCCACGCATCGAAATAGTCGATGGAGGGCGGCACCGTCATCGCCCCCTGCGCATCGTGCGTGCCCCGCGGCAGCGCCGGTTTGAGGGCCCACGGCGAGTCGACGAGATGTTCGCGCAAGTGCTCGATAATCGCCGATCGGTTCTGCTCCGTCAGCAGGGGGAAGTGACCCACCCGGTCCGTATAATCCCAGCCGCCCAAGTGAAGCGACTGCTCTTCCGGAAAGTCCAAGGGATACAGGTGCATGTGCAGCGGAAACCGCTTGCCCCCGAATACCGACGCCACGACGACCTCGCCCTCGTAGGTGCCCGGCTCCACGTCCACCGGATGGAAGGTCAGCCACACCTGCCGAGTCATGCCCGAGGGCACGGAGACCGAATACCGATCGTTCTCGGCCGCAACCTCCGGCAGGGCCGCGGCAACCGGCACCCCGGTCCGCGTATCCGTCCAAGCTACTTCGTGAACGGTCACATACGCCGGATTGTCGCCGCCGGGCAGCCCGCTCAAGCGGAACGCTACCTGCAGCGGCTCGTCACTGCTGTTGCTCACATTGAACGCCGCGGCGCGGTACTCCTTGCGCATCAGGTGCACCTCGACGGCCAGTTCCGCCGCTGTGTCGGGCATGCCGACGAGGTGAAGCGGATCCCACAGGTTCGGAGACCAGAACGTGAGCGGCTCCAAGCCTTTGGCGCGCCAGAGCCACGCCTGCGTGCGCAACACCCGTTCGTGCCATGGATTCAGCGGTAGCACCGCTTGGAAATCGTCCCCGAAGGCCGTGGCCGGCCCCAACTCCTCTTCTACCGCCGCCAGTTCGCCGAGAACCTCACTCCGCGTCTGCAGCGGAACACCCTTCTCCACCGCCGCCTCTCTCAGGGCCTCAATGTCCCGCACCAGACGCGTCCGGATCCCTTTCTGGATTGCGAGCCGGCCCGCGTACGCCCTCAGGTCCGGGATGGCCGGCTCCGGCAACGGCTCATTCACCCACTCCGGCTCTCCCGCCCAAACCTCGATCTCGTCCACGAAGGTATACGGCTCGTTCCACACGACTAGGCTGACATAGCGGCCGTGCGTCCTTAGCTGGTCCGTCCAGTACCGATACGTCCCGTACTGGGCAGCGCGCAGTTCGTTGAGATCTTGGAGGATCTGCTGGCGCAGTTCGGGCGTGACCTCTTTTTGCGGGTACCGGTCCCGGTGGCGGTCGAAATGGTCATATATCTCCGCATCCGTGAAACGCATGCCTTCCCGGGCCCACATGGCATCGCTCGCCTTCTTCGGCACGAGCGGGCCGTGCTGTTGCGCGCTCAACTCTACCAGGTCCCCAATCTCATGGAATTTCCCGTCTTCACCCGCCGTGAGGATGCGGATGGTCAGGGGCCACCTCACGTCCGCAAATCCCCCCGCCGTACTGAACGAGACCCCCCGTATCGGCTGCACCGCGCCCAGGTCCAGCGTCAGGATCGAAGGCGTCTTTTCCTGCCAGCCCACGGTCGATAGCTGCGCCCAGAAATAACCGTCCGTGTACACCCCGTCCGTCAGTTGCTCGGCGTCCCCGGGGTCCGTGCAAAGCCCGTAGTTCGGCCCCGGCTCCAGCGTGTAGCTCACTCCGAGGGCGATGTTCTCGCTCGGACGGTCTGTCGGAATTGTCCCGGATACACTCGGTGCCACCGCTGTGTCCTGCGCCCACGCCAACGCCGCCATCAACAACGCTACCGCTGCCAAAGTCCTTTTCATCCGTGGCACTCGCTATCTTTAATGGCTATTAAAATTTGGCGGGAACGTGTGGGAATCGAACCCACCCAGCGCAACTCTCGCTACGCCGCAACGGATTTGAAGTCCGGGGCAGCCACCAGGCACGCATCCGCTCCCGCAAAGTCCTCAATATAGAATGACTTCCCAATGTTACTTGGTCCGCGCTGCTTCGGCCCGCGCCTTGCGCTCGGCCCGCTCGGCCGCTTTGCGTTCGGCCACCTCGGCTTCTGTCGGCAAGCGTCGCGCGGGCATTTCTGGATACTCAAGCGGTAGTTCCCAGCGCAGGGTTCGCAATGGGACGTCGCCCAAGTTTTCAATCTGCAACTCGATATAGGCGTCGTCGCGCCGGACAATAGGCGTCTTGTCGTCGCTTTTGCGATTGGGAAAAAAGACTCGGTAGTAGGTCTTGCCGTCGAGCACCTCCCCTTCGGGACGGTCGCTCTCGTACGGATAGGAACCAAACGTCCCGCTGGGCTGGAAGCGCACACCTTGCTGATTGACCAAGAACGTGCGCGCACCAATATCGGCAATATAGGGCTTGAGCTGAGACTCTCCGCTCGACAGATAAACGGTAAAGACCAAACGACTGTAGAGCGTCAAGCCCCAACGGTCGTCATACCGGTCGCGCAGGATGGGAAACTTGGGATCGTAGATGGCATCGACGACCCGGCGTATGTACTCGGCCCTCCAGATATCGAAGGTGCGTTTTTGCAGGGGATTGCGCGCATCGAAGGACGGATTTACGTAGATGAGATACTGCAAGTAGAGGCTGTTGATGTCCGTGCCGTCTTCGGCCGGATAGGTGCCATCGACGTAGGAGTAGAGTAGCTGCTTGATGCGAAATTCGAGCTGCTCCTGCCCCAAGTCCTCGCGCTCAGCCCGCGCATAGGCGTGGGCAATTTCGTAGGCGAAGGTGTGCAGGGCCGCCTGCACCAAGACGCCGTCGGCACCCCGGTGGCTTCTATTTACCGAGCACCATACTTCCTGCCCGACGCGCGCGAAAGGGCCTTCCGAATATTCCGGGCTGCAGCCGAGGGCCGCCGCACACATCCAGCAAAGGAATAAGACCCTGCCTAGCATGAATTACCTCCGTTGAGGACGGAGGGCGTCTAGCGTCGCGCTATTCCTTGACGACCCAGAGCTTGACCGCTGCTGTTACCTCCGGGTAGAGGCGCACTTCGATATTGTAAACGCCCAATTCGCGGATGGGATCTTCGAGGTGGATGGCGCGGCGATCTACCTCGTAGCCCTTTTCGTCGAGCAATTCGGCGACGTTTTGGGCGGTCACCGAACCGAAGAGGCGATCCTCCTCGCCGACCTTGACCTGCGCGGTGATCGATTCCGCTTCCAGCTTCTTGGCGAGGGCCTCGGCGGCGCGGCGGTCGCGCTCGGCCAAGGTCTCTTGCTGTTTGCGCCTGGACTCAAATTGAGCCATGTTGGCGGCGCTGGCGATCAGGGCCTCATTGCGAGGGATCAGGAAGTTGCGACCATACCCGTTCTTTACCTCCACGACCTCGCCGGCCGAACCCAAGGATTCAATGTCCTTTAATAGAATTACTTTCACGACTTGTCCTCCACTTCGTAGAAAATGGCGATGTTGTTTGGGCCTTACGCTTCTTCCTCTGTGGGGGCTGGGCGCAAACGCCGCCAATCGAACCACGTATCCAAAAGCCCCAATCCAGCCAAGAGCAGAACCGCCAAGCCCGCGACAAAGAAAAGCCCTACGTAAAACAACAACTCGACCAAAGGCGGCACCCGTTGGCGCTGGGCGAAAAAGCGCAAGACAGCCAATCCTTGCACTGCGTAGATAATTCCCATCAACACGATCAAATTGAGGCCTAAATCGGCCAGCAATCCATCGCTCAAAAGACTTAGCCCCAAGGCCGCGATCAATACCCAGATCAACTCTTCCCAAGGCCGCCACAAAGTTAGCGGCAGGGGAGCAGGCAGCGACAGCCCCAGCCGCAAGGCCAAGCCCTCGCTCAACCGATACGCCACGATAAAAATCAAAAGCAGGGTCGCCATCTCGATGGCTGGCTGCACTCGCAAAACCGCGTCAATCATCGCGCTTAGCGTCTGGCCGCTTCCCTCTACAGCCATCCCCAAGGCTTGAAACTGCTCCAAGATGGCAGCGGCTTGCTCTTGGCGATGTGCGCCATCGCGCGCCTGGATCAACTGCCAGAAACACAAGCCAGCCGGCGGCGTGCAGGCCATGGCCATGACGCGACCATAGGTCTGCTGACGCTCTATTTGCAAAACGGCGAGCAATCCCATAATGGGCACTAGCCCCAACATGGCACCTAGCAGCATGACGGTGCCCAAGCAAAGCAGGCCGATCAAGGGCAGGGAGCCACGCGAGCCATAGCGCAGACTAGCCAAAAGCGAAGCGACCGCCAGCGCTATACCCAGCAGAATCAACATCGGCGCACGCCGACTCTAAGAGTCGTCGGACTCTTGGACGACGGTCTCTTCTGCTTTTGGCGAATCCTCTTCCCCTTCTGTCTCCTCGACCTCTTTTACCGCCGCATCAGGGGCTTTGTCTTCAGAGGCCGCATCGCGGGGCCCGCCGTAGGATCGTGGGCCGCGGGAGTCGCGATGCGGGCCACCTCGGTCCCTCGGCCCACGGGGCGATCGGGCAAAGGCTTCTTCGAGGAAATTGTCGGCGGCTAGCTCGGGCACATGGATAAACCCGCCTTCGACCGCGGTGACGAGGTAGCGCAGCACCACTTCGTCGAGCTTGAGCGTCTGTTCTAGCCCTTCGATCGCCGTCGGCTCGGCGGAAAACTGATAGAGCACGTAGTAGCCTTGATGCCGATTCTTCAGGCTAGACGAGGTATAGGCCAGACGCCGCAGGCCCCAATTGTCGATTCGGGCGACTTGTCCGCCATTTTCCTCGAGCAAAGCCTCGTATTTTTCGACGAGTTGATCGTATTGGCCCTCGCCGGCTTGGGGGTCCAAGATACATACGAGTTCGTAGTTTCTCATTTTATTGCGCTTTCTTGGTTCTGGTCTGGGGCACATCCCTCAGACGAACAGCGGTGCCAGGACGAGAGATATCACCGACATCAGCTTGATGAGTATGTTTAGCGATGGCCCCGAAGTGTCCTTGAATGGGTCGCCGACTGTATCGCCGACGACCGCGGCTTTGTGGGGGTCAGATCCTTTGCCACCCAAATGGCCCTCTTCGATCCACTTTTTGGCGTTGTCCCAAGCCCCGCCGCTGTTGGCCATCATCAGCGCCAACAAGACGCCGCTGACCGTCGCCCCGGCGAGCATTCCGCCCAAGGCGACGGGG
Source organism: Candidatus Latescibacterota bacterium (assembly GCA_022825835.1). GTDB lineage: Bacteria > Latescibacterota > UBA2968 > UBA8231 > UBA8231. Next base: position 14,610 of record JAJDVZ010000101.1, on the reverse strand, counting down.
CCGAGACCGAACCCAACCGCGACCGGAGCCAACACCGCCAGCAGACCCGGTAGAATCATTTCGCGCAGGGCCGCGGCCGTGCTGATCTCTACGCAGCGCCGGGTATCCGGTTTGGCTTTGCCTTCCATCAGGCCCTCGATCTCGCGGAACTGACGCCGGACTTCCTCGACCATCTTGAAGGCGGCCTTGCCGACCGAGGTCATGGTAATGGAGGCCGCTAGGTAGGGAATCATCGCGCCGATAAAAAGCCCGCCGACGACAATCGGCGTAGTCACGTCAATGACGATCGGCTCACCGGTTGCGGTCTCAATAGCGGAGGAATAGGCCGAAAAAAGCGCCAATGCCGTCAACGCTGCCGAACCAATGGCAAATCCTTTGCCCATAGCTGCGGTCGTGTTGCCGAGTGAGTCGAGACCATCGGTGATCTTGCGCGTGTCTTCGCCCAAACCCGCCATTTCGGTAATGCCGCCGGCGTTGTCGGCGATGGGACCATAGGCGTCAACCGACATGGTGATACCCACTGTGGCCAGCATACCCACGGCGGCGATGCCAATCCCAAAAAGCCCGGCAAAGTGGAAGGCCAAGCCAATGGCGACGACGATCCCCAAGGTCGGCAAGACGACACTTTCCATGCCTATGGCCAGACCGGAAATAATATTGGTCGCCACGCCAGTCTTGGAGGTTTCAGCGATGGTGCGGATGGGTTTGCCGCCGGTGTAGTACTCGGTAAAAAGGCCAATCGCGATCCCGGTTAGGCAGCCCGCGCACAGTGCCCACACCGGCTGATTGGATAGGCCGATTGTCCCGGCGACCCACCAAGCTCCCAAAATCATGAGTGCGGCTGCAACCCAAGTCGAGTAGCGCAATGCGGCACCGGGGTCGAAATTCTGCAGTATCCGCACCATCAACACGCCTAAAAGCGACGCGACTATACCTATCGTGATGACGATCAGCGGGAAGCTCATCGCCGCAAGTTTCGCCTCGGTCGGATCGGAGATATTGGGAGCGAGAGTGGCCAGCAGCGACGCGGACGCGGTGGCGGCGATGGCAATGGTAGCAATGACCGATCCGACGTACGATTCAAAGATATCGGCACCCATGCCAGCGACATCGCCGACATTGTCGCCGACGTTGTCGGCGATGACGGCCGGATTGCGGGGATCGTCCTCGGGAATCCCCGCCTCCACTTTGCCCACCAAATCGGCACCCACATCCGCGGTCTTGGTGAAGATGCCGCCGCCAACGCGCGCGAAAAGAGCAATCGAAGAGGCCCCCATAGCGAAGCCATTGATCGTAGAGGCTTGGCTTATATCGTCCCAGATACCAATGGCGCTAGCCAGTGCGCCAATGCCGAAGAGTCCCAAGCCAGCCACGGCAAGTCCCATCACGGCGCCCCCTGAAAAAGCGATGTTCAGCGCCGGCCCTTGGCCGTGCTGGTTGGCCGCTTGGGCGGTGCGCACATTGGCGTGGCAGGCCGCCTTCATGCCGGTGTAACCGGCCAAAATAGAGCAAACGGCTCCCGCCAAGAAAGCGTACGCGGTATGGGCTCCGACGAAGGCAAAAAGGAGAGCGAAGACGATGACGATAAATCCGGCGAGGATGGTGTACTCGCGTTTGAGAAAGGCCATCGCTCCCTCGTGGATAGCCTCTGAGATTTCCACCATCTCTGGAGTGCCCGCCGGAGACTTTTTGATGTAAAAGTACAGCAGGAGCGAGCAAAGCAAACCGCCCAGACCGATGAATGGCGCTGCGCTTGTCCAAATTTCCATATGCGTTTGTAACCCTCCCTCGGCTACGTTGCTTTTTAACCGTTGAACTTGTTCATGGCCGCCTCAATGCCTTCGGCGTAGTACACTTCAAGCGCCGCATTCCCGCGCTCAAGCAAGTCTTCTACCTCGTCTGCGGGGGAAAACGGATCCAGTACGTAGTCAACGACGTCCGCGTCTGCAGGTGGGATGCCGATTCCTAGGCGCAGGCGCGGTACGGCTTCCGTGTTGAGCGCTTCGAGTACCGAAGCCAAACCGTTGTGTCCGCCATCGCTGCCGCCACGGCGAAAGCGCAAACGCCCGAAGTCGAGCAGGAAGTCGTCGAAGATGACCAGTACGTCTTCGGGAGGCACCTCCCATTGGGCGCAAAGGGCCGCAGCGGTCGAACCGCTGCGGTTCATATAGGCTTGGGGCTTGGCCAAGAGCACTTCCCGACCGCCCAGCACTACTCGGACGACTTGGCCCTGTATGTCTGCTTGATGCTGCCAGTCAACACCACAGCGCGCTGCTAGGTGATCCACCACCATAAATCCTATGTTGTGCCGCGTTGACGCGTAGCGCGCACCGGGATTGCCCAAACCCAAGGCTACTTGCAAACCTACTCTTCGCCACCCTCGTCGCCTTCGCCGGCCTCACCGCCCTCGCCGCCTTCCTCGCCTTCGCCTTCCTCGCCTTCGCCTTCCTCACCTTCGATCTCCTCGGCTTCTTCCTCCTCAGTGATCAAGCGCGGGGCCAAGATATTGACAATCGTGCGGTCCGGGTCGGTGGTAATGCGCGGCTCTTGGTCAATGAGATCGCTCACGTGCAGGCTGTCGCCGATGACCAGCTCAGAGATGTCAATCACCATCGCGGAGGGCATTTCCGAGACGACGCATTCCATTTCGATTGCAGTCAGCGCCTGCTGCAAAGCCCCGCCCTCGTTGCGGACCCCTTCGGGCTCCCCCTCAGTCAGGATCGGAACATTGGCGCGCAGCGTCTCGCTCGGATCAATGCGCAAAAGGTCTAAGTGCAGCACATGGCCGCGCACCTTGTGGTATTGGATGTCGCGAATCAGGGCCTGCTCAGGAGCTCTATCAGACTCTTCGTGCTCAATCAAGATGATGGCGTTTTGCCCGCCCTTGCTCAGGATGAGCTCCAAGCTATGGGCATCTGTCTTGAAAGATTCAGCGGGCTGATTGTGACCGTAGATCACTCCGGGCAACTGGCCCTGTAGGCGACGCATCTGGCCCACGGGACCCTTGCCCTGCTCTTGGCGGGACCGGACTTTGAGCGCGACCTGCTCGCGCGCTTGGATCTGTAGTGGAACTTGCGGCATCGGAACGTCTCCTCAAAAGACTCAATCAAATATCAATGGCATAATGGCAGCCCGGCGAGGACTCGAACCTCGATAAACGGAACCAAAATCCGTTGTCCTACCAATTGAACGACCGGGCTACCTATTTCTATGCCTCGCACTTCCCCGAGCTAGACCGGCTGACATAAAAAAGACCGGCAACCTTGCCTTTGCAGTGCGCTCTGCGCCTGAGAGGCGGTCTTCCGGTCGTCGAAGACACCGTAAACAGTGGAGCCGCTACCCGACATCAACGTGGCACGGGCACCAACTCGGTCCAGTTGAGAACGAAGTTCTGCGACGATGGGATAGGTGCGCTCTACCGCGGGCGTGAAGTCGTTCTCCAGCACTTCGAATAACCTGTCGTGGTCAACGCACCCGCCGCTCAGGGAAACAATAAAATTAAAATAGGGAGAATTTTCTGTCAAGATGGGGCCGAGTTGGCCATAAGCCCACGCCGTACTGATCTCGACCTCGGGGTACGCCAGCACGTAAAAGACCTTGCCCTCCCAGCTCAGCGCTTCGAGTATCTCGCCGCGGCCTCTCAATAGAGCGGTGCCGCCTTCCACCAGAAAGGGAATGTCCGAGCCAAGGGTGGCGGCGATCTGGCGGAGGTCTGCATCCGAGCATGGCTGATCATAGAAGCGATTGAGTGCTCGCAGGACTGCGGCCGCGTCGGCACTGCCCCCGCCTAGGCCCGCGCCTATGGGTATGTTCTTTTTTAGGTGGATGCGGAATGGCTGGGCCGGGCGGTCGAGCTGAGCATGAAAGGCATCAACTGCGCGGCACACCAAGTTGTCTGGCCCCGTCGATAGGCTATCGAGGCTACAGGTCAATTGATCGGAGGAAGCTAATTCAAAGTACAAGACGTCCGCTAAATCCACGCATTGAGCCACGCTGAGGATATCGTGGTAGCCATCGGGGCGGCGACCGACAATTTTAATCCCCAAGTTTATTTTTGCGTACGCTTTTTCGACTAGCAGACTCTCCATCGCTGCACACCTTGACTGCATTTTACTATATTCTACACTCTAGCCTGTTACTTACGTGTCAGATTGGCATACTCTTGAGAGTTGATATGTTTCCAAAATTGATATTAGTGCTTTTCCTCGGCCTAAACACTCAGAGTTGGGCGCAAACGAGCGCAGAGGACGACTTCAAACTGGCCCGCAACCTCTTCCGAGATGCCGGCGACTATGCCACGGCCGCCGGGTTATTTGCCGAGTTTGTTCGCAATTATCCCGATAGCCCGCAGCTAGCCGAGGCCCGACTGATGCTGGCGCGGGCGTACCGCCAAAGCGGCCGTTGCGACCTAGCGGTGCCAGCCTACGAGACGTTCTATCTCGAACATCCCGATCACTTGTTGAACGCCGCCAACGCACGGCGCGAGCGAGCGGCTTGTTTGGCCGAGCAAGGTCAATACCTGCTGGCGGCCCGATCATACGAAGAGTTTCAGCGTCGTTTCAGCGCCAGTGACTTCGCCGCCAGTGCCTTGATTGAGGCCGCGGCTAATTATACCCGCGCCGAAAATTTGCGGCAAGCCGAAGCTGCTTATGGACGTCTGCTAGCCGATTACGCGAGGTCCGATCAAGCGCATTTGGCGCGCTATCGGCTGGCTCAGTTGCGCTTTGCCGCTGGTCGAGCCGCAGAAGCCCAGCAACTCCTCGGGCAAATCGCCGCCACTAAACCATCGCCTTCTCTCGCTCCTAGCGCCCTGCTCCTTGGAGGGCGCATCGCTCTCTTTATGGACAATAAGGAAACCGCGGAGAAGCAATTCAAGTCGCTGGAGCGGCGCTTTCCCCGGGCGGCACAGGCCGACAGCGCCCATCTAGATCGCGCAGACTATCTCTATAACTCGGGCCTTTTTAGCCAAGCTGGAGACGCCTATCAGCGAGCCTTTAACAAAGTCGGTGACCGCGCTCTCAAAGAAAGCGCACTCCTCGGGCTGGCCGACGCTCGCCGCCAGAGTCATCAGACGCGAGAAGCCATCGCCCGTTACGACAAGCTGAGCGCCATGCTCCAACCCGGCCACCCCGCGTACCTCAAGGCCCAGCTAGGCCGAGCCATCGTTCTGGGCCAAGCCGGACAATTCGCCCGCGCAGTAGGCCTTTTTCAAGGATTGATCCAGACCGGCGACAGCCCCGAAGCCATTAGTGCGCTAAGGGAACTAGGTGCCCTCTACAAGCGGCGCGGCGACCGCGGAGCCGAGGACCGCCCCGATTCGCTACGGTTATTGACTTTCGGAGAAGGGGCCGCCGCTTTCCACAGCCGTGCGATAACTTGGTACCGCCGCTACCTACGGGAAGCCGATTGGGCCGCCGATGCCAACGCCGTGCGCTTTGAACTCGCCGCACTCTACGCCTCAACCGACTACTACCAAGAAGCCATCTCCCTCTATCGACAGCTAGCTTCGGGCCAAGACGAGGTAGCAACCAAAGCGCAATTGGCCCTCGCCCAAACCTTTGAGCAAAGTGGACAACCGCGTGCGGCGCTGCGCGAGTACGTGGCCTTCCTCGAACTCTTCCCCGCTGACCGCCAGAGCGAGGAGGTTCGCCAGCGAATCGAATATCTGCGCGAATTTACCGTCTTGGACCCGGCCGGCCTCAACTGGGCCTTGCAAAAAGCTGGGCTCGATGAGTTGAGCGGCAAGTCGCGTCAGCTAGTGCAGCTAGCGGTCGCCCGAGTGCTGTTCTCGCATCACGATTTTGTAACTGCTGCCCAACTTTTCAAACACTATGCCACGGCCTATCCAGACGACCCCTACAACGACGAGACGCAGTACTTTCTGGCCGAAAGTCTGCTCCGACTCGCCCGCCAACGCCAGCTAGAGGCGCAGCCTGCCAGCGCGGATTCACTGCGGGCTCTAGCCCTACAGGAATACCGCGTTCTCGTCGAGCAAGTCCCCGGCGACAGCATTCTCACCGAGCAAGTCCCCGGCGATAGTACTACTCTCGTCGAGCAAATCCCCACCGACAACACATGGACCCGGCGCGCACGACTTAGCCTCATTAAACTCGAAGCCGAGGACCGCCCCGACTCACTGCGGTTACTAACGCTTGAAGAGGGGTTTGCCTCTTTCGTCGCCGAGTTTTCCGAGGGGCAAGGGGACCATCTAGACCAAGCCCTTTTGCAGCTAGGCGATGCTCGCCGCCAACTTGGGGCGACCGATAGCACTTGGTTCGACGGGGCCATTGCGGCCTACGATCAGCTTCGCCGGCTCTCTTCTGACAGTCCACTCGTCCCCCACGCTCTATACGGCAAGAGTCTTTGCCTAGTGCAAAAGGGCCAACACAAAGCAGCGGCCGATTTGCTCGAGCGCGTTCTGCGAGACTATCCCAATAGTCCACTGACGGCACCGGTGCTCTTTGAACTAGGCCATATCCGCCTAGCGCAGGAGCGGACCCAAGAAGCCATTGCCCGACTGCAAGAGTTGCGCTGGGGCTACCCGGCCTTTCCCGAGCGCCGCACCGCCCAGAAACTGTTGGGCGACACCTATTTTCAGCTCGGCCAGTACGCCGCCGCCATTGAGCTGTATCAACCGCTAGTCTCCAACTCGACCATCTCCGACGACAGGGGGCCGATTCTTCGACGAATTGGCCGGGCTTACCACCATCTCAACCGCTATGGCGAGGCCATGGAGACCTATCGGCAAATACTCGCCGAAGAGCCTAATCCGGCGGGATTAGACAGCATCTACTTCGCCCAAGCGGTACTGCAACTGAGGTTAGGTCAGGAAGACGACGCCTTTCGGCTCTTCCGCAAGGTCAGCCAAGAATTTGCCTCCAGTAGATTGGCAACCGAAGCCTCGACGCGGGCCGGCCACATCGCCTTTGCCCGCCAGCAATACAAACAAGCCTACCGACTCTATCAGCCCTTGCTGAAGCAAAGCGAGGACGCCCTAATCTACGGACAAGCCGTCCTCTCTTTGTTCCGACTCAAGCGCATAGAGGAAGGGCGCAAGGCCGCCAAGCAGTTTGCCAAGCGGTTCAAGGAAGAAACAGAGTGGCGTCAACACTTCCGGGTTGAAGAAGGGAATTACTATTTGCAGGCTGGCAACTACAAAAAGGCGTACGAACTGTTTCAAGAGGTGGAAAAGCAAGGAGGCATGTGGGCCGACGACGGGGCCTATTGGATGGCTATAACGCTGTGGAAGCGAAACAAGGCGACGCCCAGCGAGGAGGGGGCGGCGTTCGCATTGGAGGCCATATCGCGCTTTGTACGAGAGTATCCGATGAGTCCTCAGGTGGCCGATGCCTACTTGCGCCTCGGGGATTACCACTTTTCGCTGCGCAACTTCCTGCAAGCGGCAGGAGCCTACAAACACACCTTGGACGCGCCAGAAGTCAGTAGTGAGCAGGCCCAAGATGCCATGTGGAAACTGATCAAAAGCTACCAGAGTGCCCACGAGTACGAGGCCGCGCACCAAGTGGCCGATCAGCTACTGAGCCAGTACCCCGAGCACCCCAAAGCCATCGAGATCCAGCTCGAACTGGGTATCATACTCAAGAATAAGGGCCAATACGCTCAAGCCATTGAACAGCTAGACGAACTACTGTCCCAACAGTTACTCGATGGCAACAGTGCTTCAGAAGCCCGGTTTTACATCGGCGAATCCTATCAGAACATGGGCGAGTACCGCAAGGCTATCCAAGCCTATTACAAGGTCAGTTACCACGGTAGCCAAGGACTCAGCATGTGGATCACCTCGGCGGATTTCCAGCGCGCCCGCTGCCACGAATCGCTGGGCGAACACGCCACGGCCATGACCATCTACGAGCGCATCACACGGCGCGAAGGGGGCCAGAGTCCGCAGGGACAGATAGCCCGCGAGCGGATCGATGCCCTGCGCCGCCAGCTAGAAACCCTCAACTGAAGCGACGCCAGCAGAGCATATCATGCCCCCGACTCAACGTCACATTCTGCTCCTGACCCAGCGAGCAGAGTTGGAAGCAGAGTTCAAGTCCGCAGTCCACGACGTGCGGCTGCGCGTACTCAGCGCGGCTAACAGCGATGCGCTTGGGCGGCTACTGCGGCGCGGAGTGGATATGGTCGCCTTTGATCTGGAACTTCCGCCCGCCGTCCTCGCAGAGGGCGTCGCCGCGCTCGACCAGTACCGCGATGTTCCCATGCTAGGCTTGGGCAACGCCGATGAAAATTGGGACCGACTTTTGTGGGGTTCGCCGCTCAAAGACCAAATTGCCGTGCCCTTTGAGGCCGCAGTCCTGCGTCAACATCTGGATCAGCTACTAGAGCGCGGGGACTTTTTGCACGGGGCCGAACTAGTAGGTCAGTCGCCCTTAATGCGCCAACTGCGCGAACGCATCTTAATCGTGGCACCAACGCCAGTTTCCTCTATCCTCCTGACGGGCGAAAGCGGCGCGGGCAAGGACTTAGTTGCCGAAGCCCTACATCGCTACAGCAGCCGACGCGAACGTCCTTTCCGCCCGCTCAACTGCGGTGCCATTCCGGAGAATCTGCTGGAGAACGAACTCTTCGGGCACGAGAAGGGGGCCTTCACCGACGCCCGTGCTCAGTACCGAGGTATCTTTGAACAAGCGGACAACGGAACGGTCTTTCTAGACGAAATCGGCGAGATGTCGCTGGCGGCGCAAGTGCGCCTCTTGCGGGTCCTTGAGCAGCGCGAGGTAGTCCGCATCGGCGGCAGCGCATCAGTCGCGGTGGACCTGCGCGTGATCGCCGCGACCAACCGCGATCTACAACAGGCGGTGGACCAGCGCGAGTTTCGCCTCGACCTATACCACCGGCTCAAGGTCGTCGAGCTCGACATTCCGCCGCTGCGCCGCCGAGCCGAGGACATTCCCCTCTTGATCGAGCACTTCATCAGCGAGTTGACCCAAGACAACAAGAGCCGTCTAGAAGGGTTCTCGGCGGCGGCGCTGGATCTTTTGCAAAACTATGCTTGGCCTGGCAATGTGCGCGAGTTGCGCAACCTAATCGAGCACTTGGTATTCCTCGCCCCGCGTGCCCTCGTCGAACCCGAAGACCTAGTGCCCCATCTCGGGATCCAGCCCACGCGCCATTTGCCCGTGCCAACCAACAAGACGCCGGACCAATCCGAGCGCGAGTTGATCTACTTTGCGCTCTTGGATCTCAAGCGCGAGGTCGCCGAACTAAGAGCCGCGGTCGAGCGCAATGCCTCCGCGATGCCGTCCTCTACGCCTCCCGTAGCACCAAGGGCCGTTCAACCGGTTGGGCCCGAGGAACCGATCTATCCGGTTGAGGACACCCCTTACCATCCCGCAGGCTCCCAGCAATCCCCGGCAATACGCGTCCCCGAAAACGCAGCTATTGAGCCTTTGCCCTCGCTCAAAGACCGCGAGCGGGAAGCCATCGAACAGGCTCTCGACCGCGTCGGCGGCAATCGCCGGAAGGCCGCCGCTATCCTCGGCATCAGCACTCGCACGCTCTACCGCAAGCTGAACGAATACGACCTTCAATGAAACACCTTCTCCGCTCCGTCAGGCGCGACAACCCCTCCACCCTATTAAGTATATGTCGCCCGTGGGTGGGCAGCACCCTTATTGCCGCATTGCTCGCGGGCGCACACCCGGCTGGGGCGCAAATGCCGGAAGGGAGCACTCAACCACTAGCGGATCTCAGCAGGGCTTTCCGCCACGCCTACGAACAAGCGAAGCCAGCCGTGGTTTTAATCTCGGCGACGGCCCGGTCGCGGCAAAAGCGCACATTGCCCCCCTTCCACCCGGAAATTCCCGAAGACTTTCGCGGCATAGGCTCCGGCACTATTGTCAGCGCCGATGGCTACATTCTGAGCAATTACCACGTCGTCGCCGAGGCCGACTCCATCCAAGTCACCCTCTCGGACCGCCGCACCTATCGGGCTAAGGTCATCGGCTTTGATTCGTTGATTGACATCGCCCTGCTCAAGGTTGAGGCGCAGGGGCTGCCTACGGTGCAGTTGGCCGACTCAGACCGCTTGCAAATCGGCGATTGGGTGCTGGCCATTGGCCATCCCTTGGGCATGGGTTCCACGCTGACGCACGGCATCGTCAGTGCCCTAGGGCGCCAAGCAGGCATTTTCAACCCCAGAAGCGACGAAGAAAATCGCTACGCCATCGAGAGTTTCATCCAGACCAATGCCGTGATTAACCCCGGCAACTCCGGCGGTCCTCTGCTCGATCTACAGGGCCGAGTCGTAGGGATCAATACGGCTATTTCAACGCGCACGGGTTACTACATCGGCTATGGGCTGGCCGTGCCGATCAACTTGGCCCGCGAGGTGGTAGATGATCTGCTGGTCCACGGACGGATCGTGCGCGGCTACTTGGGCGTGGCCATGGAATCTGAGATCACTCAAGAGCTAATCCGCGAGCGCGGCCTCGACATGGAACGGCCACAGGGCGTTTACCTCAGAGATGTGCAGCCCAACAGCCCGGCTTCGCGCGGTGGTTTGATCGACGGGGACGTCGTCCTGTCGCTCGACGGCATCGAGGTCAATCACTTCAATCACCTGCAAACGCTGATCTACGGCCGCGACCCAGGCGAAACGGTCAGCCTGCAAATCATGCGCCAGAATCAAATCCACCACGTCGCCGTGGTACTCGGCGAGCGCGAAGAGGACCGGCTCCTTTCCCAAGGCCATCAGCGGCTAGCAAAGCTGGGGATTTCAGTTGAAACCTTGGCCGCCGAGTTGGCCGCCGAGTTGGGCTTTATCGGCGAGTTGGCGGCTGAACTGGGTTTTGCACAAGGCGAGGAGCCGGTGGTGGTAGTTGAAGTAGATCCGGAGGGGCTGGCTGCGGATAAAGGGATTCAAGCGCGCGATGTGATTACCGAGGTGGATCAAGAACGCGTTACTTCGTTGGAGCAATTTGTGCGCTTTGTTTCCGAACTGGAGGAGGGGCAGTCTGCGTTCTTCTGGTTTTGGCGGCCCGATACCGGAATTGAGGTTCGGGCACTGAGGATTCCGGAGTAAACCATGACGCCCGACCTAAACGGTGCCGACGCCCTGCTGATGATCGGCAGCAGCGAACGCTGTGCCAATCTGTTCTACGCCACCCGCTTTCGCGCTCCCGGCTCCTTCGTCTTTCTGTGGACTCCCAGCGAAAAAATCATGCTCGCCAACAACCTCGAGATCAACCGCGCGCGAGACCAAGCTAGCGTCGATCGGGTATTGTCTTATGCCCAGTACGAGCAGCAGGCCAAGGAAAGAGGCCAGGAGCGGCCCAACAGCAAAGCCGTGTTGTTGGAACTTTTGCGCGACCTCGGCTTGGCGAAGCTACAAGTGCCCGCTGATTTTCCCCTTGGTACAGCCGATTTTCTGCGGGGGGAAGGCATCGAACTAGCCATTGCGACCGAGCCGCTTTTTCCCCAGCGCAACATCAAAGACGCCACAGAGATCGAGAATGTGCGCCGGGCAATGCGGGCCACCGAGGCGGGCATGGAAACGGCGATTGAAGGGCTGCGCGCAGCCGATGTGCGCGACGGCGTACTCTTCCTCAACGGCGATGTACTCACTTCCGATCGATTGCGGCGCATGGTGCATCAGACGCTCATGGATTGCGACAGCATTGGCGAACATACCATCATCGCCGGCGGCGACCAAGGCTGCGACCCACACCAAGTGGGCTTTGGGCCTTTGTGCGCCGGCGAGACCATCATCATCGACATCTTTCCGCGCGATGAGGCGAGCGGCTACTACGGAGATATGACGCGGACCGTCTGTAAGGGACCGGCCTCCAAGCCGCTGCAGCACCTATACGAAACCGTGCTGGCGGCTCAACAATTGGGCTTAGACCACATCCGTCCGGGTGCCGAAGGCCACCTTATTCACGAGTCAATCCAACGATTTTTCAGCGACGCCGACTACGAGACGGGAGAGAAGGACGGCTATATGCAGGGCTACTTCCACGGCACGGGACACGGGCTAGGGCTGGAGATCCACGAGGGGCCGAGGATCGGTCCGCGCGGCGACGTGCTTGAGTCCGACCATGTCGTGACGATGGAGCCAGGGCTCTACTACCGAGGCTTGGGGGGCGTGCGGATCGAAGATACAGTCGTCGTTTGTGCAGGCGGCTACGAGAACTTATGCAGCCTGCCCAAGGTGCTCGAAGTGTGAATGCGGCCCTTTGCGCCAACGGGTGTACTCGTTGACAAAAAGGGGAAATTGAGCAGATTTATTTCTATGAGACGGCACAAATTCACCCTCGGCTCCCTAGTCATCGCTGCGGGTCTAATTTACCTTTTTGTCGCTGGCGTTCAGCAGTCAACGGCGACTCACATGACCCTGCAAACTCTGATGGAGGGAGCTACAGACGACGGCCAGCGCATCCAACTAGGCGGCAGCACCGTGGTGTCTGGTTCGATTGAATGGGACCGGTATCGCTCGCGCCCCGAATTTGTGATTACCGACGGAGAACACACACTGCGGGTGCGCTACATCGGCCACGCCGTGCTGCCCGATACCTTCAAAGACGAAGCACTGGTAGTTCTCGAAGGCGAATACGATGCAGCCGACCAAGTCTTTGCCGCTGAGATCGTCTTTGCCAAATGCCCCTCCAAATACGAGGGACAAAGCTATGAAGGCCACGTGCAGGCGATGAATAGCCCGAACGGCTAGCCCGCACACCTTTTGGCTTTTCCCGACTCTTTATGGTTGATATCGGCTACTTTGCCTTGAGCTTGGCACTCCTAGCCTCCGGCTATGGTGCTCTGGCGTCGGCCCTCGGGGCGAGGCGTGGCCACTTGGGGCTAGTGCGCTCGGGCGAAAACGGGGTCTTGGCGACCTGTGGCCTGCTGACGCTGGCAATTCTCGCGCTGTGGCACGCGCTCCTCTCCCACGACTTCCAAGTCGAGTACGTGGCCGAAAACAGCAACCGCGCCATGTCTCTGTTCTATTTGATAACGGCGCTGTGGGGCGGGCAGAACGGATCGCTGTTGTTTTGGGGCTGGATCTTATCCATCTACTCGGCGGGCTTGGCGGCACTCTACCGCCAGCGCTACCGAGAGTTGATGCCCTACGCGATAGCGACCTTATCCCTTACCAGCTTCTTCTTTTGCATTGTGCATCTTTTTGCCGCAGACCCGTTCCAGCGCCTGCCCTTCACGCCAGAGGACGGGCGCGGGCTCAACCCGATTCTACAACACCCCGTCATGGCCATCCATCCGCCGATGCTTTACTTGGGCATGGTGGGCATGGTCGTGCCCTTTGCCTTTGCCATAGCCGCGCTCTTGACCGGCAAGTTGGACGCTACTTGGCTCCGCGCGGCGCGGCGCTGGATGCTCATTCCTTGGACCTTTCTCGGCTTCGGCCTCCTGCTAGGCGGCAAGTGGGCTTATGTCGAACTGGGATGGGGTGGTTATTGGGCCTGGGATCCGGTGGAGAACTCCTCGCTGATGCCCTGGCTGATCGCCACCGCTTTTCTGCACTCGATTATGATTCAAGAGCGCAAGGGCATGCTCAAGGTGTGGAATGTGGCCCTGGCGATTCTCACGTACGCGCTGTGCCTGTTCGGCACCTTTATGACCCGCAGTGGCATTATCTCCTCGGTTCATGCCTTTGCCCAATCCAACATCGGCCCTTTTTTTGGCACGTTTCTCGTCCTGACGCTGGTTTTTTCTTTTGGGCTTTTGTGGCTGCGGCTGCCCTTGCTCAAAGCCGAAAACCGCTTGGAATCTTTTGCCTCGCGCGAGACGGCTTTCTTGCTCAACAACTGGGTTCTCTTGGGGATGCTCTTCGCCGTGTTCTGGGGCACGGTCTTCCCGCTGGTTTCCGAGGCGCTGACCGACGAGCAAATCACGGTCGGGCCTCCTTTTTTCAACCAAGTCACGATTCCCATCGGCCTAGTGCTTCTGTTGTTGACGGGTGCTGGTCCGCTCTTTGCTTGGCGTCGCACTTCCAGCGAAAGCCTGCGCAAAAACTTCATTCGCCCGGTGACGGCAGGCGCACTTTCTTGCGGGGTCTTTTTTCTTACGGGCATACGCGATCCCTATGTGTTGCTGTCATTCGGGCTATGCGTCTTCGTACTCGTCGCGCTTGGTTCCGAGTTCCACGTCGGGGCGCGGGCGCGGAGGCACAGTACGGGCGAGTCCTATCCGGTGGCATTGTATCGCCTCTGCGCCAAAAACCGACGGCGTTATGGCGGGTACTTGACCCACCTAGGGCTGGTATTGCTCTTTGCTGGTTTTACTGGCAAAGCCTTTACCCAAGAAGCCGAAATCGTCCTCGACCAAGGAGCTTCGAGTCAAGTCGGCGAATACCGGCTTACCTTAGCGTCGCTGGCCTTTGCCGAAAACGCCAATCACAGTACTACCGCCGCGGCCTTGGCCCTGCATCGCGGCGATCAATTCCTCGGCACGCTGCTGCCAGAGCGCCGCTACTATCCGGCTTTTGATCAAGGTACTACGGAAGTCTCCATTTACTCGACTTGGCGCGAGGACTTCTATGTAATTTTGGTGGGCTCCGCCGAAGACCAGAGCGCCAAATTCCAAATCTATATCAACCCGCTCATCAACTTTGTGTGGCTCGGTGCGGTCGTC
>JAJDVZ010000058.1:0-6389 GCA_022825835.1 Candidatus Latescibacterota bacterium | reverse complement strand
GAGGACAACAGACAACCCACAAAATACGGTAGAATCAAGGGCGACATAAACGGCGGATTGGCCAAAATCACGGCGGCATACTCATTCCAGCGCTCCTCGCTGGTCAGGGTATCGTATTCGGCAATATGCGGTTCGACAAAGCCGTGCAGATACAAATTCACCAGCGACAAACGCACCATATCGGGCGAAATGTCATAGCCTCTGAAATTGGCCGCGAGTGTCCCTTTCTCGTCCGGCGTCAGCGCACTGTTGCCCTCATCGTCGGTATTAGCCTTGAGAATGTGCTTGTACGACGAAATCAGGAACCCGGCCGTGCCGCAGGCCGGGTCGAGCACACGCTCGTCTTTCTTCGGATCAACGACGGAGACAATGAAGTCGATGATATGGCGCGGAGTGCGGAACTGCCCGGCGTCTCCCTGCGAGCCAAGAACCGAGAGTAGATATTCAAAAGCATCGCCGAGCCGCTCGCTGTGATCGTACGTAAATTCGTCAATGACCTTGAGAAAGGCGCGCAAAGTCTCCGGGTCGCGGTAGGGCAAATAGGCGTTGTTAAAGATGTCGCGGAACAGCGGCGGAATGCCCGGATTTTCCGGCATCCGGGTGATCGCCTCGGCGTACAGATTCAAGGTCTCGTGGCCGCCCAAGCCAGCGCGCACCAGTTGAGGCCAGCCATAGCGGGCAAAGTCATCGGCAAAAAACGTGCGCTGCCCGCCCAACTCCTCGCTCTCGGCGTCAATGTCGTCCATAAACTTGTAGATGAGCGCGATAGTAATCTGCTCTACTTGGCTCTTCGGATCGGGCACCTTGCCGACGAGGATGTCGCGGGCCGTGTCAATGCGGCGTTTGGTAGCGGTATCGAGCATATTGTCCAGACTGTGAGTTACGGAATTTTGGATAATCTGATTAATCCATTCACGCTATATTGTCAAATTCCCGTGAATGAACCGATAAAAATGGGTGCCATTCACGCTATATTGCCAAATATCCGTGAATGAACCGATAAAAATGGGTGCCATTCACTGTTTTTTCGGATAAATACGTTAATCGCGGATGAAAAGGCCGGGCTGGTGGTCTTGTATGTGGCGCTACGGAGCCTTGGGAACAAGCGTTCCAGATTCACCAACGCAACCCTTTCCTCCGCCCCCACTTCAGCCAATCTTGGGTCATCTCTGCGACAACGCCCCGATGCTTGGGAAGCACGGGATCTTCTCGTGCAATCGACCTAAGTGCCCAAAACCAGTGTTCCGGCTTGTGTTCGAGTTCTCTAAGAATTAACGGCAGCGCTTGCGGCCCCATGCCTATGATCTGCTGGTACGCAGGATGTAGAACGACCTCTCGTATTGAGGAAAGATGAGCGCATTCCTCACGTACAATTTCTGCGAGACGGTGGAATTGTTCCGGCAAAACATCTGGCTGAGGCTGTAGGGATTCCGTGCTCAAAGCGTCACTCCCATATCAAAAAGACTCGGTAGCTGCATTCTCGGATAGAAAATCCTACTCATTTAGTAAATTTCCACTTAAAAAAAATAGAATTCTCCTCGTCCAAGAAGCATGTTCGGTCCAACGTATCGTATCCCCTGAGACCCGTCAAGCTCCACGGCTCGAACGTCGCGTACCCTTCCTAAGCGACGAATTGATTCAAAGACACGTAATCCTTGACATACTCGGGAACGAGCCTGCGGTACGGCTCCGGCACCGCGCGAAAGTCGCGGGAGGAAAAAGCCGGATTGGTCGCCAATGCAGCAAAGCGCCGATTCTCAATAATGTCTCGGGTCTGCCCGCTGGTCAGGTACGCCTTAAAGTACGCCCTGATCGCCGCGATGGACTCAGCCTCGTCGGGCTTGTGATCGGCGACGAATTTGGCAAACTCCTCTTCGAGCAACTCGTCCCTAGACTTAAAACGCGGGATGAGATCAAAAACCTTCTCCAATATCTCGCGCAAGGTTACGCGACGATCCACCGCAGCGGCTTGGCGCAGCTTGGCGAGGGAGTAGTACTCCTCGGGCTTGTCGAAAACTTCCCGATTCACATAGGCGATGGCGCGATCCCATTGGCCCGCCTCGATGGCTTGGGCAATGACATCGTTTTCGCGCACCTCGTCGGCAAAACGGTCGAAGAACATCCGGTCAATCCTCATTCCCTCGGAGCCGACCTGCTCTTGCTCAATCGTCGAGAGGAAGTCGCTTCCCAAGTGCTCGTACGTGTCGGCATATACAACCGGCCTCGGGTCGTCCCCTTCCCTATCACTTTTATCTCGCAGCCGAGGCAGTTCCAATACCTCGTCGTAGTTGAACTCATTCTCGAAGTATTGGCAGTTGCCAAAGAAGTCGAACAGCTTGAAGGTGGTCTTCTCAGGGTCAGCAACAACGTCTGCGGGGCGGCTCCTTATCATCTGATCGAGGAAGTTGTGCTTTCTGGTGCCGCGCCCCTTGATCTGGACGAAATCCGTCGGCGAGAATATCGGCCTGAACAGACCCAAGTTGAGAATGTCGGTGCAGTCGTAGCCAGTGGTCATCATGCCGACGGTCACGCATACTCGTGCCTTGCTCGTCCGGTACTCGCGCATGAAGTTGCCGGACCCCCGGAGGTTATTGTTGGCAAAGTTGACCGTGAATTGCTGGGCATCCATCACATGCGACGTAACCTGAACCGCAAAGTCCGACTGGTACTTGCCCGGAAACATGCGGTCGGCGATCTCATTGAAGAACTGCGTTAGCTTGGCCGCATGTTCTTGGCTCACCGCGAAGACGATAGACTTCCCTATTTCCCCGCTAATCGGGTCGCGGAGCGCATTCTCCAAGAAGGTCCGGCAGAAGACCGCGTTGGTAGCCTCCGAGAAAAACTCCCGCTCAAAATCGCGCTTCTTGAACGCCTCTTCTTGTTGTTCTCCTTCATCATCAGTGAAAGACACCACAAAGCCCTCGTCAGCGAGAAGCTGGGTGGTCACCTCCGTTCGTGCGTCAACGACCCGAGGGTTGACCAGATACCCATCGCGCACCCCGTCGAGCAACGAGTAGCGAAACGTCGGCTCGCCACTCTCGCAGCCGAAGGTGCGGTAGGTGTCGAGCAACAACCGGCGCTCCACCTCGCGCGGGTCGCGCACATGCGGGCCGCTCGCATGGGTGCCTCTGAGGTAGTCTCGGGGCGTCGCGGTCAGCCCCAGCTTGTACCCGACGAAGTAATCGAATACGGCGCGAGCGTTGCCGCTGATAGACCGATGCGCCTCATCCGAAATCACCAAGTCGAAGTCCGTGGGCGAAAACAGCGACTGGTATTTGTTGTTGAACAACAGCGACTGAACAGTCGTAACCACAATGTGCGCCCGACGCCAGTCGTCACGTTTCTCCTTGTAGATGACCGTGTCAAAGTCGTTCGCCAAGTACGGGACAAACGACTTGTTCGCCGCTTGGTCTTCCAACTCCAGCCGATCTACCAAGAAGAGGACGCGGCGGGCGTTGCCGGTGCGGAGAAACAGCTTAATAACAGCGGCGGCCACTAGCGTCTTGCCGGTACCAGTAGCCATCTCAAACAGAAATCGGTCGCGTCCGTCTTGGACTGCCCGTTGCAAACCGCGGATCGCTCGTAGCTGGTAATCGCGCAAAAAGCGCAGCCCGTGCGTCTGGATATAGCCGGAACGCTCATCCTCGTTGCGCCACCCAGCCTCTGCCGCATAGTTGGGCCGCTGCGTGAGGACGATGTAGTCGTCGCCAACCCGCTCATCAATCAGGCGCTGCGAATTAGGCTCAACCTGTTTGTACCCTTCCACCGAATCCGGCGACGGGAACGCCGTGATGATATGCGGATTGCCGCGCTCTAGGTCCCAGAAGTAGTGCAGATTGCCGTTGGAGAGGATGACGAAGCGGCAGTTTAGCGAGCGGGCATAGCGGCGGGCCTGCTCCTTGCCGACCAGTGGGTTTTTGTCCTCGGACTTAGCTTCCAACACGATCAGTGGGAAACCCCGGTCGTCGAGGAGCAATAAATCGACAAAACCTCGACCGGAACGCTCAAAATCGTCTCCTAAGCTGTCGAGATCGTCGCGCTTGAGAACGACGTGCGCCTCCAAGCGGATATTGGCCGGTCCATTGTCGTCGTCGAAGAATCGCCAACCAGCGTTTTCGAGCAACTGGTCGATTTTATGCCGAGCAGCAGCCTCGCTCATCCCCCCTCCTCCACCAACACCGGCTCCCGCTCCAGCCGAATCCCAAAGGCTTGCTCCACTGCATCCCGAATTTCACCGGCCAAGGCAAGCACTTCGCGAGTCGTCCCACCGCGATTGACCAAAGCCAGCGCGTGTCGCTCTGAAATGCCAGCGCCACCCCTTCGCAGCCCCTTGTGAAATCCCGCCTGCTCAACGAGCCAAGCAGCCGGAACCTTGACGCCAGCCGAATCGGGAAAGCTCGGGACATCGGGATAGCGGTCCTTTAGTGCAGCAAAGGCTTCCTCGTCAACGACCGGATTCAAGAAGAAGGAACCGACGGAGCGGGAGTTGGGGTCTTGCGGGTCGATGACCATGGACTTGCCGCGGCGGAGCGCCAGCACAGCGTCTCGCACCGTAGCCAAGGTCGGTCGATCATCATCCACCTGCCGGCGCAGCTCTGGATAGCGGATTTGCGGCTGGCCGCTAACATCCAAGCGATACGTCACCGAGGTCACAATAAAGCGGTCGCGGTCGGCTCCCTTAAAGCGGCTCTGGCGGTAGGCAAAGCCGCATTCATCGGGGGCAAACGCGATTTCCTCCAAAGTCTGCCGGTCGAGCGCCCGCACTTCCACAATAGTGTCTTTTACTTCTTGGCCATACGCGCCCACGTTCTGAATGGGCGTCGCACCCACCGACCCAGGGATCCCCGACAGACACTCCACACCGGCCAAGCCGCGCTCCACGCAGCACTGCACAAAGCCATCCCAGTCCTCCCCAGCCGCTACCTCGACAGTCGCGCCATTGAACACCACGCCGCTAAGTCCCACTTTGAGCACCACGCCGCTATACCCCGCGTCGGCAAACAGCACGTTGCTGCCGCCGCCGAGCACTTGCACGGGTAGGCCCTCGGCCGCCGCCCACGTCAAGCAGGCGCGCATCTCGTCTAGGGAGACGCACTCGGCCAAATAGCGCGCCGGGCCGCCGAGGCCCATTGTGGTGAGGGGGGCGAGGGGGATGTTCTCGCGGAGGATGTGGGACGGCATTGCCATGAAGTGACGCCTCGTTTCGCGTGTACTGAAGATTTGCGTTGTACTGCCTATATTACAGACTGACGTTACGCATCTGCGCCGAAGCGATAATGTAGGGGCGTCCCTTGTGGGCGCCCAAGCTGCACCGTGCATTCAGCTAGCGGAATCCGAAAAGGGCGACCACAAGCAACTGTCTTGGTTGTCAAGGGGTTTGTAGGGTCGGATTCCACGGTTGTTGGTCTCGTAGGATGGCATTGAGTATGATAATCAGTTTCCGCATGCAGGCGGTCAGGGCGACTTTTTTGGGTTTACCGGCCGCCAGCAGGCGGGTGTAAAAGGCTTGAATCACCGGATTGTAGCGGGTGGCGGCTAACGTGGCCATGTACAGGGTCGTGCGCACGGCCCCCCGGCCGCCATAGATGGCGCGTGGCCCCTGCGTTTGGCCACTATCTCGATTGAAAGGGGCGACCCCGACCAAGGCGGCGATCTGTTTGGCCGATAGCTGCCCTAATTCGGGTAACGCCGAAAGCAGCATCGCCGTCGTGGTCGGTCCGACGCCCGGCACCGACTCGATCAAGGCGGCTTGGTCGCACCACAGCGGACTTTTGCGAATCAACTCGGCCAAGTCCGCGTCGAGGGTCTTGAGTTGCTTTTGCAGCCAAGTAATATGCCGGCCGATGGTCTTGGCTAGCGGCGCAGAAGCCTGATCGAGCCGGTGCTGCTCGGCGGTAATCATCTGGATCAGTTGCCGCCGTCTTCGGGTCAGTTCGGTCAACTGCACCGCTTGCTGAGACGGCAGGGGACGCACCGGAGGACGCAGGGCGCGGCCAAAGTCGGCTAAGACCGTCGCGTCGAGGGGGTCGGTTTTGGCCTGGTGGCCTTGGGCGTGGGCAAACGCTCGCACGCGGCGGGGGTTGACGACCACCACCGGCAGCCCGGCTTCATACAACCCACTGGCCACCGCCGCCTCATAGCCGCCGCTGGCTTCCAGCACCACCAACGCCGGGGCTAACGCCGTCAGGGTCGCTACGAGGGTTTGGTGGCCGGGCGCGGTGTTGGGCACCTGCCAGCTTTGATTCGTCTGCGGGCTGGCCACGTCTAAGTGGGCTTTGGCTACGTCGATACCAACGAAAGGGGCTGAGTCAGTCATTTTCTTACTCCTCGGTACTCTACCTTGCCGATACGGGGTCGAACCCCAGGCAACTGTTCGAGGTAAAAAGAAA
>JAJDVZ010000158.1:0-32351 GCA_022825835.1 Candidatus Latescibacterota bacterium | reverse complement strand
ATCTTCCTTTTGGTGGCGCTTTAGCTCAGTAGGTAGAGCAGGAGACTGAAAATCTCTGTGTCCGCGGTTCGATTCCGCGAGGCGCCACCACTATTATAACCAGCCCCTCAGCTTGCACAAGCTGAGGGGCTGTTGCATTTGTGCGGGTTCATCGGGCATTGTCGTCCTCTGCCATGCGCTTTATTTGTCCCCAACTTGCGGACTGCACTGCCGTAGCGGGGAGTTCGCGCGCAGCGCAGCGGAATCCGACGATGACGTAGCTCGCCGAAGGCGGCAGCCCGCTGCGGTCGGTGGCGCGCAAGCGATACGGGTCGCTGCTCAGCGACCCGCCCCGCAGCACTCGGCTAATGCCTGCATCCGGCCCCTGCGGATCGCGCTCGGGACTTTGCGCGTAGTAATCCTCGCCGTACCAATCCACCACCCACTCCCAGACATTGCCGCCCATATCGTAGGCCCCATAGGGAGAAACCCCGCGCTGATAAGAGCCGACCGGGGCCGAGTCGAAAAACCCGTCGCTGGCATCGCCGCGGCAGCAGCCTTTTTTGCCGTAGTTGGCCCGGCTGCGGTCGATGGAATCGCCCCAGGGGTAGATGCGGCCGTCAATGCCGCGGGCGGCCTTTTCCCACATGGCCTCGGTCGGCAACTGCATGCCGGCCCAAGTGCAATAGGCGCGGGCACCGTACCACGAGACTTCGGCGACCGGCCGCTGTGCGGTGCCGGGAACGGCTGTGTATCCCGCGTCGTTGTAGAGGATCTGCACGTCGGAGTCGCGCACATCGAGCAGCAGGTGTCCTTCCTCGTCTGCGTTGCGGTCAATGTCGTTCAAAAAGGCCGCGTACTGGTCGTTGTTGACCTCAAAGCGGTCGATGTAGAAATCGTCGAGGTAGATTTGGTGAACCGGCTGCTCGTCCGCCCGTCCCGCGGCCGATCCCATTGCAAAATAACCGGCGGCGACGCGGGCCAACTCGTGCATGGTGCCAGCCGACGTCTGCACTTGGACTATCTCTTGGGCTAAGACGCTTGGTGCCCATGTCAACAAGCACCAAAGAATTCTGCTGCGTGCCATATCGCCTCTGCTGCATTGCCTTTATTCGCCGCGAGCCGTTGATTTACCGCCCTATACATAACTGCCCTCCCTCATTTCGTCAAAAAAGAAATTGGTCTCCACTCACCGCGAGGCGCTGGCGCTTTTCAACCGCGACGTGCGCTTGGTGCTGTTCAGCCAAGCCTTGATCGGCTTTACGATTTTCGGCGGCGTCTATACCGTCCTGCTCAATCTCTATCTTTTGCGCCTAGGCTATGGCCCCCAATTGATCGGCCAAGTCAATGCCGTTGGCGCGCTGTCGTTTGCCCTCTTGAGCATGCCCGCGGGCCTGTTGGCCAACCGCTGGGGGGCGCGTCGGAGCATGATCGTCGGCATGGTGGTCGCCGCCCTCGGTTTTGGCTTGTTGCCCCTCAGCGAGTTTGCTCCTACCGCCGCGCAGCTCGCTTGGATCATGGGGGCGTATGCCCTCGGCGTCCTCGGCAATACGCTCTTCCTCGTTTGCTCGATTCCCTTCCTGACGCTGATCTGCCCGCCGCGCCTGCGCAATCACGTGTTCTCGACTCAGGTGGCGCTGTGGCCGCTGGCGGGTTTTGCCGGTAGTCTGTGCGGAGGCCTGCTGCCCGGCCTGTTCTCTGCGCTCCTCAGCCTGCCCGAAGACCACCCGGCCCCCTATCGCTATCCGCTGCTGCTGGCCGCTGGCGTGTTATTCATCAGCGCCGGTGCTATTGCTGCAACCCGCTCCCGTCCGCCCAAACCGCCCGCTAGGGAACGCGGCGAGGCGACGCCCTTTCCCTTGGCTATCGTCCTCGCCTTGAGCTTGGTCACCTTCCTGCAGATGGCTGCGGAAAACAGTCTCCGCGTCTTCTTCAATGTCTATATGGACGACGGCCTCGGGGTCTCCACGGCGCTGATCGGCAGCTTGACTGCCGGGGGTCAGCTCCTAGCCGCCTGTACTGCGCTGGCCGCTCCTGCGCTCAGTCGGCGTTTTGGGAGAGTGCCGGTGATAACCGTGGGGGCTGGGGCGATGGTGCTGTGCCTCATACCGATGGCCTTGATCGCCCATTGGGCGGTGGCCGGAGCCGCCTGTATGGCCTTGGTCGCTCTCAGTTCGGTCCGCCGCTCGGTCTATATCGTCTTTCAGCAGGAACTGGTCCCCGAGCACTGGCGGGTGACAATGAGTTCGGCGCTGACTATGGCCTACGGCATCAGCATTGCTAGCGTTTCGCTCGGCGGCGGCTGGATGATCGACGCGCTGGGGTATCGGGCGTTGTTTTTGTGCAGTGCCGTGATTACGGCCGCGGGCGTACTCTACTTTCAGGGCTACTTCCGCATCCCGCGCGGCGAGTACGCCAAACGCCTGGCAGGCGAGGGCGCGTGAACGCTTATTTTGCGCCTTTCAGCACCAACACCTCGTAGGTGATCGGCGCGGATACGCGCTCCATCTTCACCCCGAATTGCTCGCGCAAATAATTTTTCCGCTAGTCGAAATTCACAGCACCTTGACCGGCGTCAGCCAATTTGCGCGTTCAATCGCATCCGCCGATCCCAGCACCGCAACCCGACCCGCTGCGCCGACTTGGTCCAGCACGGCAGCAAACTCCGCAAAGTGCTCGGCCTTGGTGCCCAAGACTTGGTCGCGCATTTGCTGGCGATAGTCGTCGTCGATGCCGGTCAAGTAGCGCGTCAGCGAGGCGTAGCCCTTGGCGTCGGGGAGCTGGTAAGAGTCGATGTCGCCGATGGTGCCGATGATGGCCTTGGTCAGCTCGTCGCGGCTGATCGGATGGTCGCGCAGGAAGGCTCCACTTTGGTCGTACACCTGTAGCGTCTCCAGCAGGTTGGGGTCGCGGTACGACCCGTACGCGAACACGCCGGTAAACGGATCGAGGGAGCAAAAGGCCCCGTAGGCTCCGCCTTGCACTCGCACCCGATCCCAGAGCCAAGTGGTGGCCAAGTAGCGCGTGATGACGGCCGAGGATCCGTCCAATTCGTAGCCAAGTGCGAAGAGGTTCGCCGCTTTGCCCACGTAGTTGACTTGGGCGGGAGCGGTCAGGCCCTCATCGGCCGCGGTCAGGCTCGGCGTCCAAGTCGCGGGCGAGTGCGCCTCTTGCGGCAACTCGCGCAGCAGTGCTGCTAGGCTCTGGTCGCACGCAGCGCGGTCGCCGCCGGCCACGGTCGCGTTGCACAGCATGCCCGGCCGGTTGACCAGCAGGGCGCGGATTTGCTCCAGCCGCGCCTGCACGGCCGGCCAGTCGCTACGGATGTCGTTGATGAGCTGCCGCAAGAAGAACAGATAGCTCAAGCCGCGCATCTGCTCGGCGAGCCAGCCGGTCTCGTCGAATTGCGCGCGCAGCCGCGTCAATACCACCCGATGCCCGCCCGGCACCAGCCCGGCCTCGGCGCTGGCCCGCTCTTCTAAGGCCATCTGCAAGAAGCGCTCCTGATCGTCGAGGCGGCCCTCTAGCAGCACGTCGCGCACAATCGCCGTCAGGTCGGAGACCCGGTCGGCCATGGCCTTGCCGCGCAAAAAGAGGTACGCCGCGGCCGGCCCGCCATCGGGGCGCACCCCCACCATCGAGTGGGCGGTCAGGCCGCCGGTTTGGCTGCCGATCCGCTGTTGCAGTTCGACGAAGCTCATGCGCTTGGTGCCCATCTCCAGCAGGGCGCGGCCAAAGAGCGGGATATAGGGCACAAGCTCCTCGGGCAACACCCGCAGATCGCAGCCTATGTCGAGATAGGCGATGCCATTGGTGAAAAGGTCGTGGTGGAGTACCGGCACTCCAGCGATTTGGTCCTCTTGCCGAGGCACGGTCTTGATCGCTTTGTCGAGGTCGCTCAATTGCAGGCGGGGCAATTTGGCCAAGTCCTCGGGTGCGTCGGGTTTTTCTTGTAGATGCTTGAGCTTTGCGGTAGATGCGACCAGTTCTTCTAAATCCGCGTGGCTCATGTCCGCCCGAGCCGCTGCTAGGCGCGTGGTCTCTTCCTCTTCTAGCCGTGTCCCCAACTCGGCGTCGGGCTGCAGGACCACGGTCGTGCGATGTGAGTTGTCTAAGAGGTGGCGTTGGATCAGGCCCTCTAGATAGCGGTCGTCCGCCGTTAGCTTGGCCTTGAGCGCGGCGAAGGAGTCGGCAAAGCGCAAGGGCGTGAAGGGGTCGCGGTCGTAGAGCCAGTTGGTCAACAGCCGCAGCATCAGCCCCAAGCCGCGCGGAAAGGACCCGGTGTTGTTTTCCCGGAACCGGAACTCCGCCGTGTGTAACGCGGCCGCGACCATCCCTTGGTCAATCCCGCCGTCCGCCAAGTCGCCGAGGTGCTGCAAGATCAGCGCCTCGACTGCATCGACATCGGCCTGTTGTACGCCCTTCAGACCCACGCTGAAGAACATCTCCGCCAACTCGACCTCTAGCCCGCTGCCGGTCAAATCCTCGCCCAGCCCGGAGTCGATCAGGGCCTTGCGCAGCGGAGACCCCGGAGTGCCGAGCAGCGCGTGTTCGAGCACTTGGAGGGCGCGGCGCTCGTCGGCGTCAATCGCGTCTTGCAACAGCCAAGTGAGCGCGACAAAGTACTTTGGCTCTTCGACCGCGTCTGGATTGACCGCATAGGGAAATTGCTGCCGCTTGGGTGCGGCAAAGCGCGGCTGAGTGCCGATGGTAGAGTCAACGGAATGTTCCTCGTAGGAGCTTAGATAGTCGTGCAACAGCGCGAGGCGCTGCTCGGGGTCGTCGTCGCCGTAGAAGTAGATGCGAGCGTTGGACGGGTGATAAAAGTCGTCGTGGAAGCGCTTGAACTGGTCGAAGGTGAGGGCCGGGATGTGGCGCGGGTCGCCGCCGGAATCCACGCCGTAGGTGGTGT
This sequence comes from Candidatus Latescibacterota bacterium, assembly GCA_022825835.1. Taxonomy (GTDB): domain Bacteria; phylum Latescibacterota; class UBA2968; order UBA8231; family UBA8231. Next base: position 27,460 of record JAJDVZ010000158.1, on the reverse strand, counting down.
CGGGAAAGATGGATTGCTGGATGCGCTCGCCTAGAATCCGCTCGGGATCGGAATACGCGCCCTTCATTTCGTTAAATACCACGCCTTTGTAGCGCAGCGGGTCGCCGGGGGCTTCTAGCTCGTAGTGCCAGCCTTCCTGTTGCAGGACTTCCGGCGTCAGCCTCGGGTAGAATACGGCGTCGAGGTACACGTCGATCAGGTTGTAGAAATCCTGCACGTTGGTGCTGGCGACCGGGTAGCAGGTTTTGTCTGGATAGGTGAAGGCGTTGAGGAAGGTGTTGAGCGAGCCTTTGATTAGCTCGACAAACGGCTCCTTGACCGGGTACTTGCGCGAGCCGCATAGCACCGAGTGTTCGAGGATGTGGGCAATGCCGGTCGAATCGGTCGGGGGAGTGCGGAAGTTGATGCCAAAGACCTTGTTTTCGTCGTCGTTGATCAGCGAGACGATCTCGCAGCCGGTGCGGTGCCGGTAGAGCAAGGCGCGGGTGTTGAGTTCGGGAATTTCTTCGTCGCGCAGCAGTTCAAAATCGCGGCGATTCATTGGGTCTCCTTTGTGGTATATGTCGAAAAAGCTAGGGGCAAACATATTGGCGACGCGGATTTTTATCAAATGTAGGGGCGACCGATCGGTCGCCCCTACGCGGTTCACGGCAGGGCGATTTTGCCGAGGATAACTGGGCGCTGGGCGCGGGTGACGGCTGGGATATTGCCGGTGCGGCCCATCAGCGTCTCGTTGGCGAGGACCGCGAAGGAGAGCGCTTCGCGCGCGTCTGGATCGACGCCTAGGTCGGCTAGCGACTTTACCGCTATATCTGGCAACTCGTGGCGCAGCCCGGCCATAATGCGCGGATTGTGGACGCCGCCGCCGCCGACCCAGAGCTTGGCGAACTCGCCGGGCTTCGACTTGAGCTCAGCCGAAAGACAGAAGCGGCGAATGCCCTCGGCAATGGATTGCACGGTAAACGCGGTCAGCGTAGCGATCAAATCGTCGTCGCGCCACGTGCCGCGCTGGAGAATTTCCGCGAGGAACGGCTCGCCAAATTCCTCGCGCCCGGTGGATTTGGGTGGCTCGCGCTGTAAGAAGCTGTGGCGCATCAGTTCGGCTAGCAGGGCTTCATCGACGCGCCCCCACGACGCCCGCATACCCCCGCGATCGAAGTGCTCGCGGCCGTCGGTGCAGTGTGCCACGGCCGCGTCGATGAGCATGTTGCCCGGTCCTAGGTCAAAGGCCCGTATTGCGCTGGCATCGGCGTTGGGCGGCAGGGCCGTGATGTTGGCGATCCCGCCGATATTGAGCAGCAGACGCCCCTCGTGCCCAGCAAAGAGCAGGTGATCTACTAGGGGTACCAGCGGTGCGCCCTCGCCGCAAACGGCCATGTCGGCTGTACGAAAATCCGCAATGGTAGCCGCGCCCGTGCGCACGGCAATGACGGCTGGCTCGCCAATCTGCAAGGTGGCTCCGCTGGCTGGCAAATGACGCACGGTTTGCCCGTGCGAACCGATCAGGTCGATGGTTTCGGGGTTGAGGTTGGCCTGCTCGGCTGCGGCTAGGGCTGCGGTGGCAAACGCCTCGCCGAGGGCGAAGTTGACCCGGCACAGGGCGTCGAGCGACGCATCCTCGGCAAAGAGGGCGAACACCTCGCGCCGCAAATCGCTGGGCAGCGGCGTGGTGATAAAGGACAAAACCTCGTAGCGCGTGGATTCGCCACAGCCCCACAGATCGACTAGCACGGCGTCAATCCCGTCGGCCGAGGTGCCGGACATTAGCCCTACGACCCGCCGCCGCTCTTTGGCGGCCAGTTCAGCTAGCCGACGCATAGCGGCGAACCCAAGCTCGGCCAATAGTCGCGTTGTTCATCCTATAGCAGCCCTAAAATTCTGCATCCATCTGCATCCATTTGCGGATTACCTTATCACTGACGTTACGCATTCTCTGCTTTACAGGGCCACTTCGACAAGCTCAGTGGCCGACTTCAATAAGCTCAGTCGCTGGTCATTGAGCCTGTCGAAATGGCCGACCCACATCGTGCTGCGTAACGTCAGCTTATCAGTCCCGGTCGCGGGCCGAGTGCAGGTAGTAGTCGGCGACCTGTCCCTGACAGTCGATGACGTGTGCGCCCGGATAGCGAATCGTCGTCGGACACACGTGCCAAGGCACGGCGAGTAGGTAGTCGCCGACTTCGGGCTGAGGACCAGACCAGGCGAAGACGCCGTGTTCTTCGTTTTGCCTAGTCAGCTCGGCCGCTGGATTCTGCAAGAGCTTGGCCCGGGTCGCCAGAGGGCCATCGTCACTGATGGCCTTGGTGCCCAAGTCCGTGGTGAGCGTCTGGTGCTCGGGATAGCGATCGATCACTTGCGTCAGGACGAGGGCCGCCCATTTGAAGGGCAGCTCGGCCATTTTGCTGCCGTACCCAGCATCCCAGTACACGCAGGTGCCTGGGGAGCCGTACATCCCCTCAGTGCGGGCGTAGTACAAAGAGGAAAAGGAGCCGCCGCCGCCGACCCAAGGCACGGCCAAGCCCTCGCCTTCGAGGGCTGCTTTTAGGCGTTGGATATCGCGGATGTGCCGCTCGGCCGCTGCTTGGCGCGCCTGAGGCTCGGAGAGGTTATCGTGCCCGTCGTACAAGTGCAGCCCGCCCGGCGACAGGTGGGGGTGTTGCGCGACTTGGCGGTAGAGGTCAATGGCCCCGTCCAAGGGGACGCCGGTGCGGAACATACCTACGTTGAGGTCGATCATCACCCGCAGCGTTTGCTGCCGCTCTTGCGCGACGTCGCCCAAGACTTGCACGTGCGCGGGGGCGCTGGCAATCGCGCTGATAGTTGCATCCCGTTGAGCCAACGCGGCGAAGCGCAGCACTTTGCTTTTTTGCACCAGCGGATAGGACAAAATGGCTTCCTGTGCGCCGGCGTCGAGGACCATTTCCAGTTCCTTGAGCGTGGCGCATTTGAACCCGGCGACGCCGGATGCGAGCTGTTTGCGCGTTACGTCGATGGACTTGTGGGTTTTGACGTGGACGAACAGGTGCTCGCTGCCGCCGGCTAGTTCGCCGACTGCTTTTATGTTGTGGTCGAGTTGGTCGGCAAAGACCAGCATGGCTGGCGTCTCAATGCCGTCCGGCTCGGCGACTTTGTATGCTCCTATTTCGATCACAGCTTTGCTTTCTGTTTGAGTTGGAGCGCGGAAAATAGCACAAGCCTTAGTTATGGACAAATTGGCCGCCGCGTTTTGGTGCGTTAATTTTCTAATCCAAATGGCAAAAAGAAAGCAGACGACAAGGACGCCCAGTGGAAGGGCCTCGCGGCAAGAACGAAGGCAGGCGCAGCGGGACGCCTCCAAGCATCGGGAGAAGCTCGTCCCTCCATCGGTACGTAGGTTCACGCGGCAGGACCTCTTGCCCATCCTCGCGCTTGGCGTGCTGGTGGTCGTCAGCTACCTGCCGGCGATGCTGTGGAGCGGCTTCGTTTGGGACGACATTGATTTTGTCAAGAGTGAGCCAGTGCGGGACGTATCGGGTCTGTGGCAAATCTGGTTCTCCCCTAGCGCTATTGAAGGGGAGGGGCATTACTGGCCGCTGGTCTATACGACGTTCTGGCTAGAGCACAAGCTGTGGGGGTTTGACCCGACGGGCTATCATATCGTCAATGTGCTGCTGCACTTGACGAATACACTGCTTTTGTGGCATCTGGTGCGGCGGTTGGCGGTGCCCGGGGCGTGGGTGGTAGCCGCAGTGTTTGCCGTGCATCCCCTACACGTGGAGTCGGTGGCTTGGGTCATTGAGCGCAAGGATGTGCTTTCAGGTCTGTTTTACCTTTCAGCGGCCCTGGCGTGGATGCGCTTTGTGGAGCAGCCACGTCCGCGGTACTACGTAGGATCGCTGGGGTTGTATGCGGCGGGTCTTTTGAGCAAGTCCATCGTGATTACGCTGCCGGTGGCGCTTTTGCTCTGGCATTGGTGGCAACAAGGCCGGGTGACCTCGACCGACCTGTTGCGCCTGGTGCCGTTTTTTGTGGTTGGGCTAGTCATTACGGTCGGCGACTTGTCGTTTTACTGGTCCACGGGCGCCGCGTCTTTCGACTACTCCTTGACCGAGCGGACGCTTATCGCCGCCCGCGCCCTGTGGTTTTACGCAGGTAAACTGCTGTGGCCGACCAATTTAGCCGTCATCTACCCGCGTTGGGACATCCGCGTTGCCGACCCGCTGGCTTGGGGGTATCTCATTGCCGCTGTCGCGCTGGTGGTGGCCCTGTGTTACTTCCGGCGGCAGCTTGGGCGTGGGCCGTTAGCTGGGGCGTTGTTTTTTGCCGTTACGCTGTCGCCGATTTTGGGCTTCGTTGATTACGGTTATATGCAATATGCTTTCGTCGCCGACCGCTTTCAGTATCTGGCTGGCCTTGGGGTCATGAGCGTGGTCATCGGCTCGGCCACGTATGGCGTGGGTCGCTTGTCGGACTGGTGGCAAAAGGGTGCATTGGGTGTTGTCGCGGTAGTTATCGTTGTGCTGGGGGTGCTGACTTGGCGGCAGGCAAGCATCTATCGGGACCAAGAAACCCTCAATCGCCACATCATCTCGCTCAATCCGCAGGCATGGAGTGCCCACCTTATATTAAGCAATGTCCTGTACGAACAGGGCCGGTATGCGGAAGCCCTCGCCCCAGCCGACGTCGCCGTGGAACAAGTCCCAGCGTCCTTTGAAGTGCATGCGCATGCTAACCTCGGCAGGATCCTCAATGCGCTGGGGCAGTACGAGGAAGCCGAACCCCACTTGCGCCGCGCCACCGCGCTCAACCCGCAGGCAAAGAGTGCCCACTTCAGTTTAGGTGCAGCCCTGTACGGGCAGAACCGGTATGCGGAAGCCCTCGCCGCCACTCGCGTCGCCATACAACAAGACCCAGATTTTGTTAAGGCCCATTTTAACCTCGGTGTGATTCTCAGTGCATTGGAACGTTTTGAGGAGGCCGAGCTCCACTTGCGCCGCGCCATCGCGCTCAACCCGCAGGACATGGACGCTTCGCAAGAGTTGGCCGAGGTTCTTTTTCGGATGGGGCAGGACGCCCAGGACAACGGGCAACCCGAGGCGGCGGCAGAATACTACATGCGTGCCTTTGAGACAGCCCCACGTCATACGAAGGCGATCCGTAGGCTGGCCCATCTGAGGTTAGAACAGCAGCGCTATGAGGAGTCGCTGGAACTTTTTCAGCGGCTCATTGACATCGATCCGAGCGATGCAGTGGTCCAAGGTAATATGGGGATCGTCCTCTTCTACTTGGGCAGAAGCGACGAGGCGCTGCAACATTTTGATCAAGCGCTTTCCCTCAACCCGACCTTAGAAAACGTGCGTGACAACCGCGAGGCCGTGTTGAAGGCGATGAAGGCTACCCAAGACTGAAGGACGATACTAGGTGATAGCCACAAATGGACCCTTTCTTGGTCGCCTTTCCGCCTTTCCTTATTTTGTCGCTTGTGAATTATGTCCAACATCCACCCCTCATCTAAAGGAAGCCTCGAATGCTCAAATTAGGCTGCATGTCCCTCAGCTACAAAGACGAATTTGCCGCGAACAAGCTCGACTTGGAGCAGTTTATTGAACGCGCCTACCAACTCGGTCTCGACGGCATCGATATTCACACGCGCGCCTTTGCCTCGCTCGACCCGGCCTATCTGCGTAGCATTCGCATGCAGGCCTTCCGACGCGGGTTGGCGCTTTCCTATATCGGCGTCAGTTCCAACTTTGGCAAGCCGCGAGACGAGCTAGATGCGGAAGTCTCCACCGCCAAGGAGTGGATCGATGTGGCCGCGTTCATGGGCATTCCGCTGGTGCGGGTTTTTGCCGCGTGGATTCCCGAAGGCGACAGTGAAGAGGACGTGTGGGCGCGGATGATGCCTTGCCTGGAGGAAGTAGCCGCCCACGGCGAGGAAAAGGGCGTGGTGGTCGGCTTGCACAATCACAACCACGGCTGCGTCACGCGCACGGGCAAAGATGTGCGCCGCATTATCGAGGGCGTCGATAATCCCTATTTTTCGCACATCCTCGACACAGGTCAATACGTCGGCTCGCCCGGGGCCTCGGGCCAGCGCGGGCACGAAGATCCGGCCCTCAACTTTTACGGCAGCATTGAGGAAACCGCGCCGTTGGCCGTCCACGTCCGCTGCAAAATCTATCGCATCCAAAGCGGCGTTGAAGAGTGGCTCAACTATCCGCGCATCTTCGAGATTTTGAAGGGGGTCAACTACAATGGCTGGCTGTCGGTGGTGTACGAAGGGCAGGACGCGGAAGCAGAGGCGACGGCCATACCCAAGGCCGTGCGCTATTTGCGCGGTTTGATGGCCGAATACGACGCGGCGTAAACATGGTCGCTGCGTTTGGCACACCCCGCACTTTTGTAAAATTCTGCCTAACTGGCCTCAGCGGGGTGGTGGTCAATTTAGGTTCGTTCCATATCCTGCTCGAACTCGGCGTCCACAAGTATCTGGCCTCGCCCATTGCGATAGAAATCTCGGTCTTTTCGAACTTTTTTATCAACAACTATTGGACCTTTGCCGACCGCGCCCTGAGCAGCCGCAAGCGGATCCGGGGTTTGCGGTTTCACATTGTGTCGCTACTGGCTCTTGTGGTGAGTTATTCGACGTTTGTCGTGCTGTCGGAACTGTTGCCGCAAGTTAATCCGGTGTGGCTGCAAGGGTGTGGGATCGCGCCGGGGACGTTGGTCAACTACGTTCTGAATTCGTACTGGACGTTTCGGGAGGAAAGGTAAGAACGCGGCGTTTTGATGATCCACCTGCCGTTACGCATTTTGTCCGTAGGGGCGGTTCGCGAACCGCCCCTACCTAGGAGATAGTTTTTGTCGAAGCGCAACCGATCTCAAACGCATGGTCGCGGCGCAGCCGCACGCCGAGAGAAGCGCCAGCAGGCGCTGCCTTGGTCAGTGCGTCTGCGCTCGATGTGCGACCTCCTGCTGCATCCGGTCCCTCCTGACGAGCGGCCGTGGAAATTTTTACTGCCGGTGCTCGCGCTGGCCTTTGTCGCACGGGCGGCTGTTGCTCTGTCCGGCGACTTCGTCTTGCATCCCGACGAAATCATGCAGTATCTGGAGCCGGCGCATCGCCTAGTCTTCGGCAACGGCGTAACCTATTGGGAGTACTTCTACGGCGCGCGTTCGTGGCTAGTGCCTGGGTTGGTCGCTGTCATCTTGAAGCTGTTCGACCTCGTCGGTCTTGGTCAGCCTGCTTGGTACGTCGGCGGCGTCAAGCTCGTGTTTTGTGCGATTTCCCTGCTCATCCCGGCAGGCATGTACTTTTTTGCTCGGTGGCACTTTGGCGAGACTGCGGCGCGGGTCGCGTTGCTGATGGGTGCTTTCTGGTATGAGCTGGTCGGTTTTGCCCACAAGCCGATGACCGAGTTTGTCGCCACGGCCCTGATTTTGTCTTTGCTCGCGCTCTGTGTGCGGCCTGCGCCGGACAGACTGCGGGTGGTCTTGACGGCGGCGGTGCTAGCGGTGCTGGTGGCGGCGATTCGGGTGCAGTATGCTCCGTTGGCCTTGATAGTTCTCGGCTTGTTCTTTTTGCGTACCGAGAAGAAGATGCAGCTTGCGCTAGCCGCGGCCACGGTCTTCGTCGCCGTCGGCGTATTCGACGCGATTACGTGGGACGGCGGCTTGTTTCACTCCTACGTCGTCAACATCCGCGTCAATCTCGCCCTTGGCGACTTCCGCGCCGGTGAAAGCCCGGCATGGCAATTCCTCTATTGGCTCTTGATCGCCAATATGGGACTGGTGGCCCTGTGCGTCTTGGCTTTGCCCGACCTCCGACGCTACGGATTCCTGCTGGTGCTCATCGCCCTGACGCTGCTGATCCACTCGGCGCAGTCGCACAAGGAGTACCGCTTCATCTTCGTCGTCATTCCGCTCTGGCTGCTGATTGGCGCAGACTTTGTGGTGTGGTTCGCGTCCCACGCTAGCAAGGGCCGGTCGCGCATGTTGTTGGGGCCGACTTCCCTCGTGCTGACGGCATCCTTCACAGCGGTTTCCCTCGCCGGTATCCTGAACGCGCTGCCGTATCAAGACAAAGTATATAAGGCTTATTCAAATGAGACCGGCATCGTCGGCTTCTTGTGCAATCAGGACCCGATTTTCGCTGCGTACCGCTATCTTGCCAGCGCGCCCGCAGTCTCCGCCGTGTGGCAGGTGGACCGTCCTTATTTCAACCTTCCCGGTTATTACTATTTGCATCGCGCTATACCGTTCTACGACTCCAATACAGGGCACCTTATATTCGCGGATCCAAAAAAGATAGAGGTGGATGAGATTTCAGCCTCGGTCAGCCACATTGTGTCGGCGGATCCGGCCACTTCTATTCCCGGCTACTCGGTGGAAAAAACATTCGGCAGCATTCGAGTCCTGTGCCGAGATGCCGATGAGCCGGCTATACGCCGATGGCAGGAGTACGCTCCGACGATCGCTGGTGGCACCTTCACCAAGTTGGTGAGCAAACTCTACCCTGACGCACCCGCTCCTCCGACCAATTCGGGCATTCGCTTTGTTGACCCATAATAGGGTAATGTTTCTGATAGGTACAAGGGTGTATCATGCCTGACCTTTCCGCCCTGCGCTCATCACTATCAGCCCGTTTGCAGGCTGCACCATACACTGCGGCGTCCATGGGCGTGCTGTTGATTGCTGCCTATCTGTGTCTGGTGAACTTGGACTACGCGGCGCTGTGGCATGACGAGGCACCCGCCGCCTTTTTCGGTAAGACCTTGTTGCAACAGGGCGACATCGTCGGTTGGGATGGGCGCAATCTGGTCGGCGGCATCAATGGGCGTACGCTCAACGAAGAGTTGCGCGACGTGCTGCCACCGCTGATGTACGTACTGAACGCGGTGGGTTTTGCCATCTTCGGCGTCAACGAGATGGGTGCCCGCATCGTCCACGCCATCCTCGGCATCGCCGCGCTCGGCGTCTTCTACCTGTTGCTGCGCCAACACCTGCCGAAGCACCCGAGGTTGAGGTTGTTCATCTTTGTATTCGCCGCCGGGTCGGCACAACTGCTGCTGTATTTCCGCCAGAGCCGGTATTTCTCGGTTATGGTTCTCTTGCTGCTACTTCTCTTCTATCTGTACGAACGCTACTGGCGAAGCAAGAATTCGGCGTACCTGCCGGTCCTTGCGCTGGTGGCAGCGCTATCGTTTTTCAACCACTACGCCGGCGGCGCAGCAACAATGCTCTCGCTAGCGGCGTATCACCTGCTCTTTCGTGCGCGCAAAACCACGGGGCGAGAGTGGGTTTTGTTTGCTATCTGCGGCGCGGCTGTCGCGGCAGTGGGCTCAAGCTACCTCTACTGGTTGGGCGTCATCGGCGGCGAGCGCAGCGGATTCATGGGATTTGCCGGGCAAAATCCCACGCCGTACCAAGGCGACAAATCAGAGCTAGTCATATTCATAGAAAGAATTTGGATATATACCCGGGAGCTGTTCACTGCCGACTGGATTTCATGGCCGGTATTCTTGTGGTTCGTGGGTATGGCGTTAATCGCTTGGCAGGCCCGCCGGAAGCAGGCGGTCGGAGCGTCGCGACAGGTACGGCGACGGGCCCAGCGGGCCAACGACAGCGCATCCATTGACCAAAAGATTCTCGGCGACGACTTTCCACTGGCAGCGGCAGGAAAAATCATCCTAATGGGCGCGTTGTTTGCGCTGTTTTCGGCGATGCTGTCGGTGCAGCCTATATGGCTACACTCGGTTGCCGATCTGCGTTACTACGTTGGGGCGTTGCCGTTGCTGTTGGCGATGAAGGGACTGTTCGTGGAATGGGCGTGGCGTCGGCACGCCATCGCTGGCGCAGTGGCACTCAGCGTGCTGCTGTTTTCCAGCGTGGGCGCGGCTCCCTTCAACATTACGATGGTCTTTAGTGGTCAAAAAACTCTCGGGTTGCACTTGTTCGAGTTCATCCGCGAAGTTCATCGCCCGTACCGCGACTCCATCTCGGTAGTCTCCAGATACTTGTTGCAGAATGCCGAAAGGGATGACTTGGTGCATGTGCCGGACTTTGCCTACCGCGAGGCGTTGATTTTCTACGCTGGCGACCATGTGCGGTTCTGCTGTATTTTGGACGAAACTACGCCACTGCCTAGAGACAAGATCACCGCGCTGGATGCACCACTCTACATTGAGCAGAACACGCCCGACTGGATCGTTGGCTTCGGGGGGTTGCACCGAGGGACGGTGGAACAATTCGCGGCAAGCTACGAGGTCGTTGCCAAGCTCAAAGTCTTTCCTTATCCGACGCAGCGGCCCGAACTGAATATGCACGCCTTTTCCCCGCTGGATCCCGGCAATAGCGGCGTGTTCATCCTCCGGCGCCAAGAGAAGTAGATAAATGGCAAAAAAAAGACCGACGGAAAAGACACCTCACCAACGACTGGACCCATCTAAGCCCACGCGGCAGGAGCAGAGACAAGCGGCCCGCGACGATGCAAAAGCCCGGCGGACGGTTGAAATCTCATCGCCCCTGACAGTGGCGACATCTTACTCGCGACAGGATGCGCTTGTGGTCCTCGCGCTCGGCGTGCTGGTGGTCGTCAGCTACCTGCCGGCGATGCTGTGGGGTGGCTTCGTCTGGGACGACAGGATAATGACCAATGCTGAGCCGGTGCAGGAAGTATCCGGTTTGTGGCAAATCTGGTTCTCACCCAGCAACATTGAAGGAGAGGGACATTACTGGCCGTTGGTCTATGCGACGTTCTGGCTAGAGCACAAGCTGTGGGGGTTTGACCCGACGGGCTATCACATCGTCAATGTACTGCTGCACTTGACGAATACATTGCTTTTGTGGCATCTGGTGCGGCGGTTGGCGGTGCCCGGTGCGTGGGTGGTGGCTGCGGTGTTTGCGGTGCATCCGCTGCACGTGGAGTCGGTAGCTTGGGTCATTGAGCGCAAGGATGTGCTATCGGGCTTGTTCTATTTCGCGGCGATGCTGGCGTGGATGCGCTTTGTGGAGCAGCCGAATTATAGGCGGTATGCGCAGTCGCTAGCGTTGTATGCGGCGGCTCTGCTGAGCAAGTCCATCGCGATTACGCTGCCGGTGACACTTTTGATCTGGCATTGGTGGAAACAAGGCCGCGTGACCTCGGTTGACTTGTTGCGGATGGTGCCATTTTGCGTGGTAGGACTAGTCATTACGGTCGGTGACTTGTCGTTTTACCAGTCTTTGGAACCTCTGTCTCTCGGCTACTCATTCACCGAACGGACGCTCATCGCTGCCCGCGCCCTATGGTTTTACGTGGGGAAGCTGCTGTGGCCGACGAATCTAGCTGTTATCTACCCACTTTGGGACATCCGCGTCGCCGACCCGCTGGCTTGGGGGTATCTCATCGCCGCCGTCGCGCTAGTGGTGGCCCTATGGCACTTCCGGCATCAGCTTGGGCGTGGGCCGCTGGCCGGGATGTTGTTTTTTGCAGTGACGTTGTTACCGGTTTTGAGCTTCATTGATTACGGTTATATGCAGTATGCTTTTGTCGCTGATCGCTTTCAGTACCTTGCTGGCATCGGGGTTATGACCGTCGTCATCGGTGCGGTTGCTTATAGCGTCGGTCGTCTGTCGCCTTTGTGGCAAAAGGGTGCACGGGTTGTTGCGGCGGCAGTTGTTGCTGTGCTGGGGGTGCTGACGTGGCAGCAAGCAAGCATTTGGAGGGACAACGAAACCCTCAATCGCCACATCATCGCGCTCAACCCACAGGCACGGAGCGCCCACCTCAATTTAGGCGTAACCCTATATAAGCAGGCACGGTATGAGGAAGCCCTCGACATCGCCCGCGTCGCCGTAGAGCAGGGTCCGGATTTCGCGCTGGCCCATCTCAACCTCGGCGCAATTCTCAATGCACTGGGTCGCTTTGAGGAAGCAGAAACCCATCTACGCCGCGCCATCGCGCTCGATCCGCAAAAAAAGAGCGCCCACTTCAAGTTATGCAATGCCCTATACAATCAGGCACGGTATGAGGAAGCCTTGGAGGCGGCTCGCGTCGCGATAGATCAACACCCAGACTTCGCTTCGGCGCATATAGCCTTGGGCCTCGCGTGCGCTGCGCTGGGTCACTTCGAGGAAGCAGAAACCCATTTACGCCGCGCCATCGCGCTCGACCCGCAGGGACAGGATGCCTACCTCAACTTAGGCGACGTCTTGTACAATCAGGGACGCTACGAGGAAGCTCTCGACGCAACCCGTGTCGCCGTAGAACAAGCTCCGGATTTATTTGAAGCCCATTTTAACCTCGGCGCAATTCTAGAGGAATTGGGACGCTACGAGGAAGCTATTGACGCTCTAGCACCGGCGGCGGCGTTGGCACCGACCTCGTCGCAGGCCGCCGGGCTGTATTTTCGCATGGGGCAGACAGCTCAAGATAACGGGCAACCCGAGGCGGCGACGCAATACTACATGCGCGCCTTCGAGATAGACCCGCACCATGTGAAGGCACTCGATGGGACAGACCCGCACTGTGTGGAGGCACTCCACAAGCTGGCCTCGCTGAGAACAGATCAGCAACGCTACGACGAAGCGCTGAAACTTTTTCAGTGCCTCATCGACATCGATTCGAGCGACGCAGTGGCTCATGGCAACATGGGTGTTATTCTTTTCTATTTGGACAGAAGCGACGAAGCGCTGAAAAGTTTCGACCAGGCGCTCTCTTTGGACCCGACTCTGGAAAACGCGCGTGCCAATCGCACGGCCCTGCTAAAGGCGATGGAAGGAAATCGTCAGTGACGAGACGGTCGCCAGCCACTTTTCAGGGAATACCCAACTCCCGACGATACACCTCGTCCGCGTTAGCCTGCAACTGCCAGTAGGGCACTCGCATCGTCCGCATCAATTCGCCGCGCCCGCCATCGCCGTCCTCCCAGCGTAGAATCCGATGTGGATAGGCTCTTTCCGTCCACAGGGTCCGCTGCCGCTGGCCAATGTGCAACTCCCACCGCACGCTGGCCAGTGCGCCGGCTGCCGTCTCGACTTGCTCCTCGGCGGCCTTGTGGATCCGCCCGCCCACGGTCACATGGGGTTGATGGGTCTGCCGAAGCTGCCAAAAACTCGGCAGTATTTCCACCTCCCGCATCTCGCCCAGCGCCATAAACGGCCCTTGTAGCTCCCGGATGCGGATCAGAAGGTGGTCCTCGCTGGCGAAGTTTTCTGGTTGCTCTAGCTGATAGGCCCCCCGGCCTTCGCTGGCAAAATAGCTGCTGATGTGCCCGTCGATCTGCCCGTTGCGGAACAGGGCCTCGTCAAAAACCTGCCCGCACCACTCTTGCGCGCTGAACGAAATGCGCCGCAGCTCAAAGGGATGCCGCTCGCCCGCCACTTGGCTGAACACCGAGGTCATTACCGAATAGTCGTAAATCCCGGTCGTAAAGCTGAGGATGTGGTTGAGCTTGAGCGCGTAGAATTGGTCGGCCTCTGGGGTCGGCGGATCGGCCTTGATAAAGGTCTGCCGATGCAGACTCTCGGTCACGAAAATCATCACCCCGTACCCCTGCCGCAGCTCGCCGTAGCGCGGCTGAATCACCTCATAGCTAGAGATCTCGGCCTTCCCGTCGGCCCAGTGCGCGTAAAAATCCACCGCGCCCACGTGGCCCGCGCCGAGCAACATTGATCCTATGATCCATTTTATCATGGCTGCCTCTCTTTTTCGTAGGTAGGGGGCGGTTTGCAAACCGCCCCCTACGTGCGCCGGCATGACACCGGGCAGGGCGGTAGGAAACCGCAGATAACGATAGATGCGTAACATCAGTGAAATAATATGAAAAATCCATTGACGTGTTGCTCGTCGATTGACTATATTTACAGAAGTTTGGCATACAGAACAGCTTATTGGCATCTTAAACATTTATTCCCGCAACTAATCTGATTGCCGCCTTATCTGGCCGGAGCTATCTCGTGGAACTTAGCAAAACCCCCTGCCCCTCAGACACCCCGCTCGACTTATCGCAACTGCCTCGGCACGCCGAAGCTGTCGTCGCCGAAATTTTGGCCCCGGCGCGCTTGGCCGCCCGCCTGCGCGAATTGGGCTTTTTGCCCGGCGAGCACTTGCGCGTTTTGCGCTCTGGGACCGCGATCATCGTCCAAATAGGACAGACCCGCCTTGCGCTGCGGCGCAGGGATGCCGCCGCCATCCGCCTCGTTCCCTTCGGCTGAACTCAGGTCGAAGCCTAGTTTTTCCTGTTTAGCAGACTCTCCGTGCGGACCCTCGCACTTATTGGCAATCCCAATACGGGCAAAACCACGCTTTTTAACGCGCTGACCGGCCTTGCGCAGCACTCTGGCAACTACCCGGGCGTCACGGTGGAATACAAAGTGGGGACCCTGACGCTGGATGGGGGCGACGCGCTCGAGCTAATTGACCTGCCCGGTGCCTATAGCCTCGCTGCACACTCGCCCGACGAGATGCTGGCCATTGACGTGCTCTTGGGCCAACAGCAAGACGCGCCGTCCATAGATGGCATCTTGGCGGTCGTCGATGCCAGCAACCTGCGGCGCAATTTTTACTTGGTTTCTCAACTTGCGGAAATAGGATTGCCCTTGGTCGTGGCCCTCAATATGGGGGACATAGCCATCCGGCGAGGCATTCGCATCGACGCTAGTGCCTTGTCTGCGGCGCTCGGCGCGCCAGTGGTGCCCATTTGCGCCCACCGGCGGCAGGGATTGGACGAGTTGCGGCGCACGTTGGCGGATTTGAGCGTGGATCCGGCACCCACGCGGCCGCAACAGGTGGAACTGCCCGATCAGCTTCAGCGCGCCATGGCCGAGTTGCAAGCCGCAGTCTCCGGGCCGCTCTCTTCGGTAGAGGCCCTGCGCGCCCTAGTCGATGAAGACGGCTATGCCGAGCGCCGCTTGTTGGCGTCTGCTGGTGATGGCATCGCAGACCGCTTGCACGGCCTGCGCACGGGCGGTGCGGATGCTCTGTCCGAGCTGGAAAGCAACGCCCGCTATGTTTGGATCGACGGCCTGCTCACACGGGCGATTGACCAGCCCAGCCGCCTAGAGAGCCGCCGCTCGGATCGGGCCGACCGCATTCTCGCGCACCGCCTCTTCGGCGTGGCGATTTTTGTGCTGGTCAACGTCTTGGTGTTTGAAGCCATTTACACGTGGTCGGGGCCACTGATGGATGGCATTGACGCACTCTTTGGTGCCTGCGGTGACCGCGCCGCGGCGCTCATCCCCCCCGGTGCCCTGCAAAGCCTCGTCGTCGATGGCCTCATTGCCGGCGTCGGCGGCGTGCTCATCTTCCTACCGCAGATCGCCATTTTGTTCTTTTTTATCGCCCTGCTCGAAGACAGCGGCTACATGGCGCGGGCGGCGCTGTTGATGGATCGGCTACTCACCCGCGTGGGGTTGTCTGGCACGGCCTTCATGCCCCTGCTGTCCAGCTTTGCCTGCGCCGTCCCGGGCATTATGGCTGCTCGCACCATTGAAGACCGGCGCGACCGCTTTGCCACCATCTTGGTCGCGCCGCTGATGAGTTGTTCGGCGCGCCTGCCGGTGTACGTGCTCTTCATTGGGGCCTTTGTCCCGGACCGCTCGCTGTGGGGTGGGGTCATCGGCTTGCAGGCGCTGACCCTGTTCGCCTTCTATTGCCTCGGCGCATTCGTTGCCATTCCGGTGGCTTGGTTGCTCAAGCGGACCTTGCTCAGTGGCGATCCTCCGCCCTTTCTGCTGGAGCTGCCTTCGTACAAGACGCCCGACCTGCGCACGGTGTTGCTGCGCGTGTACCACAGCAGCCGGGCCTTTGTCGTCCGCGCAGGCAGCCTCATTTTGGCGACGACGATTGCGATGTGGGCGCTGGCGTATTTTCCGCGCTCGGAAGCCGTGGTAGAGCGCCACCAAGTCGAACGCCAAGCGGTCGCGCCTGAAGCTCTCGACGCCTTGGAAAAGCGTCAGGCGGCTGAACTGGTAGAAAACAGCTATCTCGGTCAGGCCGGGCACTGGGTCGCGCCGGCTGTGCGTCCTTTGGGATGGGACTGGCGCATTGGCATGGCGGTCATCGCCTCTTTCCCGGCTCGTGAAGTCATCATCTCGGCCTTGGGCACCATCTACAGCCTCGGCGCGGGCGAAGACGAAGGGTCTGAGACGCTGCGCACGACCTTGGCCGCTGCTACGTGGCCGGATGGCCGCCCGATTTACACCCTGCCGGTGGCGCTGTCGATTATGGTATTCTTCGCTCTCTGCGCCCAGTGCCTCTCGACACTAGTCGTGATAAAAAAAGAGACCGGCTCCTATCGCTGGTCTCTGTTCAGCTTTGGCTATATGACGGCCCTCGCTTATTTCGGAGCCTTGGCGACCTATCAGGTCGGCACGGCCTGGGGCCTTTGACGTGGACTGGCAAACGCCGGTGGCCGTCGCCGTTGCCGCGCTCGCCGCTGCGTACGTGCTGTGGCGTTTGGCGCGGCCTTTTTTCCAAGACAAATCCCAACGCGATGAACCGTTGCAGATTGGGGACTCGGACGACTAGATGCGGCGATCTGTGTGTGAGTGGTTGCGTGAGATTACCCCGCGCGTCGCAAAAATCGCTTGCCTGCGAGCTGATCCACTAGCCCGTCAAGTTCCAACCTCAGCAGCACGTCGAGTAGGGTCGCCGGGGGGAGGGCGCTGTGTTGGGCGAGTTCGTCAATGTGCCGCGGTTGGCGCGAGAGTAGGGCATAGACGCTCTCGTCCTCTGGAGGCAGAGTGGGTGCGGGGGCACTTTGCGGGCGCGGTACCGCCCACATAGTCAATTCCTCTAGCACGTCTTCTACATTCTCCACCAACTTCGCCCCGTCTTTGATGAGCCGGTGGCAGCCGGCGTTGCGGCCCGAACGCACGTCCCCGGGTACGGCAAATACCTCGCGGTTTTGATCCAGCGCGTGTTGGACCGTAATCAGTGCGCCGCTTTTTTGCGGGGCCTCGACGATGACCACTCCCAAGCTCAGCCCGCTGATGATGCGGTTGCGGCGCGGGAAGGCCCCCCGCTCTGGCTGCGCCCCCCAAGCAAACTCGGAGACGATGGCTCCGCGCTCGCGAATTTGGCGGTAGAGCGGGATGTGGGTGCGAGGATAGGGCACGTCGGCCCCGCAGCCCAATACGGCGATGGTGCGTCCGCCAGCTGCGAGCGCGGCTTGGTGGGCGGCCGCGTCGATGCCAAAAGCCATGCCGCTGACGATGCAGATGCCTTGGGCCACTAGCCCGCGGGCTAGTTCGGCGGCGATCAGCTTGCCACTGTCCGAGGCCTTGCGCGAGCCGACGATGGCTATGGTGGGCGGGACCAAGTCGTCCGGCCCCAGCGCAAACAGCACGGGGGGCGGCGCGGCGATTTGGCCCAGTAATGGGGGATAGTCCGCGTCTGCTGGGGCCAGACAGCGACCGCCGGCCGCGCAGAGCCGTTGCCATTGCTCGGCGGCCCAAGCGAAGTCGGCCTGCGTCGGACGCTGCTCGGGCGCACGGGAGCCTACGGCCGCGGTCCAATTTGCGGCGGCGAGGGCTTCTTGCGCCGAGCCAAAGTGGGCGAGCAAGCGCCGCACGCGCTTGGGCCGCTCGGCTTGGTTCAGCGCGAGGAGCGCCTGCACTTCGCGTTGAGACTCAGGCATTGTGGAATTTCTCCCGCAGGCGTCGCTCAATACAAGGCGGCACGAACTGGTTCAATTGCCCGCCCATTTGCGCCACTTGGCGCACGACCGACGAACTGAGATACATGTACTCGGCCTTAGTCATTAGAAAGACTGTGTCGAATTCTGGCCACAGCGAGCGGTTGGTCAAGGCCATGGCAAACTCGTGCTCGAAGTCGGTCACCGCCCGCAGGCCCCGCACGGCCGTGCGGATGTTGTGCTGCCGCGCATAGTCAACGGTCAGGCCGTCGTGGAAATCGACCTTGGCTTGGGGCCAGTCGCTAATGGCCTCGGAGATCATCGCCCGGCTCTCCGCCAGCGAAAAGAGCGGCTTTTTGTTGGGATTGATTGCCACCAGCAGGGTGACTTGGGAGAAAATGTCCAAGGCCCGCTCTAGGATGTTTAGGTGGCCAAAGGTGATGGGATCGAAGCTGCCGGGATAGATGGCTGCGTCTGCGTTGTTCATTCGGAGGCTTCTACTAAGAAGTCCACGGCCGCATAGAGCCGCGCTTGTACCCAGCCCCGCTCGTCGCTTGTGACGGGCATGAGCAAGACCTCGCCGAGGGTTGCGACTTCTTCGGCCTGTTGCAATTGCTGCAAGAAGGCGTTGATCTGCTGAGGGGAGCCAAGGCCCCGTAATTTTTGCCGTTGGTACGTGCGCGCCGCCGACAAGGCCCTATGGGTAGGTTCTTCGATCGAGAGGCTATCTAGACCACTCGCGCCGGCCCAGCGGGCCAACTTGCCGAAGAATTGCTCCGCTTGGTCGGACGAGAGGACCGTCAGTGGCGGGGTCTCCCGCTCGGCAAAGCGGCCTTGGAATGAAAAGCGCAGCGTGCGCTCCTCCCACCAAGTCGAAAACGATACCCGCGATGGCAACGCCTGCAAGCGAAGCCGAAACTCGCGCAGCGCTTTGTACGAGGGGCTGGTCCCCTCCAGCCAGTATTCTCCGATTGAGTTGCAATTCAGCGACGCGACGCGAATCCCGGTGGGAACCTGTTCGTCAATCCGCATGACTTGGTGGCAGGCTAGGGGAACAGGGGTTTGGGATGTTGTTGGGTCGGGACCGGGTGTTGTTTCTCGCTGGACCACGGGACTTGAGGTGGTCTCTGGCTCAGGACTCGGAGTCGCCTCTTGGTGCGCCGTAGCACTGCGGGCGACCTCTTGCTGGGTCGCGGGCTTGGGGGCGGTTTCTTGCACGGGGCTAGAGATAGCCTCTTCGGGGCTTGGAGTGGTCTCTCGCTGTGATGCGATTTCTTGCTGCGCTGCGGCAATGAGGGAGGAACTCGCGCTAAAAATCGGCCCCGTCAGCGCGGGGAAGAAGTGGTGGATGCCGTATAGTCCGCCACAGACGGCTAGCACCGCAAGCAAGGCTTTGGCCCAAGGTGCCCGCCCTTGGCGACTGAGCAGCTCGACGCGGATCATCGCGCCAACCCCCGCTGAGCTAGCCCAACGGCAATGGCATACTCGGACCGCTGCGCGGGCGGGGTGCTGCCGAGCAGCTTGGGTTTGACCGCGGCGAGTGGGTCGAGGATTGAATGCGGCACCCCCAAATGCGCGGCTAACCCCTCGCTCCAATAGACGAAGCCGGCCCCCCACAGGCGTTGGAGGCCGTTGTCGCCCGCTCTTAGCAGCTTGCGCACTGCGCCTTCTAAGGCTGCGGGCGCGTCATCCTCTTGCTCCCAGCAGCAACTAGTCACTGCGCACAGTTCGCCTTCCTCTATTAGCAGGAGCCAAGCCTCGCTCACGTCTGCGTAGAGCAGCAGCGAGAATGTATCTTTGGCGAGCAGATTGGCGCATTCGCTGGCGTTGTACAGGGCAAAAGGCACTAGATCCACATCGAGCCGACCGACCGCTGCGGCCTTGCCTAGGGCGCGGTAGCCATCGAGTGCGCGGTGGCGCGCCGCCACCACAAAGCCCCACTGCGAGGTCAGCACAAAATCGCAGCTAAACGCCTTCGCGTCTTCGGTCAAGAACTGCCCGGCTTCCCACAGGAGTTGTTGGCGGTTTTCGCGCTCAGTCCTCGCTACGAGGGGCCGGCGCTGAACGAGACCCAAGCGTCGGTCTAGCGCGAAACAGGCCGTGCTATAGTCGAAGTTATAAGTCGCCGCGAGCGCGGCTAACTTGGTGGCTAGCTCTCGTCGCTGCTGCTCGTCGCCTAGGGCCACCGGGTCGAAGGGGCGCTCCAGCTCTTCGGCGGTCAAGACTAGCGGCCGGATGCCAGCGCGGTCAGCGTCTAGGGCGGCGATGCGCATGGTCTGGCCGCTGATGTGAATCCCGGTGGCCTTTGTCCTGCCAAGTCCAAACAATCCCAACCCCTTCTTTTACAAAGTGGTCTCTACTCCACTGTGAGCAAAGGACGGAGCTTTGCTAGCGTCTTCGCGCCGATGCCATTGACTTCGGTTAGTTGCTCCAGCCGTGCAAAAGGGCCGTGCTCGCGGCGAAAGGCGACGATCCGCGCGGCGATCTTAGGGCCGATTGCCGGCAGTGCGACTAATTCTTCTACCGTAGCCGAATTGAGCGACAGCGGCCCCTGCTCGGCTACTACCACTTGGCGCGGTGGCGGCGGAGCGACTGCGCGTGGCACGACGCTGAATTCCTCTGACTGCGAGGGGCGATACCAATCGCCAATGGCGACGAGCATCCCAATGAGCAAGGCCGCTGTCAGGCCGATGAGCGCGCGTTGCTCGCGTTGATTGAACAAATAATACCTCCCACAGCCGCGTCGGGCAATATGCTTTAGCGGAGGAAGAACGTGCCCGAAAGCCGCACTTCGCGGATTTTTCGCGTCTTATCTCTGAGGTGGTCTTTGTTGTTTTCGATGCGAATCCGCCCTTCGCCGCGGAAATTCGTGCTGAAATTGTAGGTCATGGACAACTGAGTACGCCAGCGGTTTTCTTTGCCATTGGGGACGCGCTCTTCGTCGCCGGTGGCGATGGAGCGGATTTCTCCTTCAAACTTCTGTTCTAAGTTGAGGGTGACGTCGCTTTTGAGCCGGCCTATTAGGGGCAGTCGCCGCGGCTTGAGGTTATGGGTGATCTTGAAGGTGGTGGTCACTTGCTCTCGGTCGCGGGTGCCGCGCAGGGGCTGCTCGCCGCTATCCTCTCCGGCGGTTGGTTCAAAATCGCGGCTTTCCGAGGTGGAGAGCACGCGCTCGATGGTCGTGGTCGGTCCCCAGCGCCAACGGCCATTCCACGACGCCCTAAACTCGGTCTTGGTCTCCTCAGAGAGCAGGTGGCCGGGCGCGAGGCTGCCCTCGCCCTCGCTGGCCTCCGAAGTCTCGAAACTCGCGTTTACCTGCGCGCTGTTGATCACTCGCTTTATCAACGGAATCCGGTCGGCTCGTCCCCAGCTAAGACTCACGCGCGGGTAGGTCCGCTCGTTGCGCAAGCGCAGCCGTTGCTGCGAAGCGCCGCTGCGCTCGGTGGTCTGCTCCCTGGAGTTGACCTTGACGCTAATGCCAAAGGGCAACCGCATCCCCGAGCCAGCCTCAAATGAGGACGTGTGCGACCAATTGTCTTGGTGGGTCAGCCCTTGGGTCACTTGCCGCACCCGCAGGGTGTCTTCGAGGCCGAGTTGATAGGAAAGCGAGGGCCGCTGCAGCAAATTGAAGCGGCGCGAGCTGGTGTTGCGCCGCCAACTGGCGTTGACCGGCTCGACGAGGCGGCCGGTCCATCCGGCGAGGCGACGGAGGATATTGGGACCTTGCGGCGGTTCGGCTTTGGTTGGCTCTTCTTGGGCTTGGTCTTTCTCCTGCTCGGCTTTGCTTTGCTCTTCTTTGGCTTGGTCTTTCTCTTGGTCGGCTTTGGTTGGCTCTTTCTCAGTTTGGTTTTTCTTTTGCTCGGCTTTGGTTGGCTCTTTCTCGGTTTGGTTTTTCTTTTGCTCGGCTTGGTCTTCCTTCGAGGTCGGCGCGTCCTCGTTTATGTTTCGGTTTCGACTGCGGTCTCGATTGCGGTCTCGGTCGTCGCGCTGTTGCGCCTTGCGGCTTTGGCCAGGGGACTGCCCCAAGTTCTTGAGCAGCGTTGGGATTTTAAAATTGAGGCGGGCGGAGAGGTCGTTCTGGTTGCGGATTTCGAGGGTATTGAACGGCAGGCCGCTGATTGAATCGATCGGGGCTACTCCGCGCCGCTGCGCTGGGTCATTTTGCTCTTCGTAATTGGCCTTGAAGGTGTAGTTTTGGTCCAGCCACGAGACCAAGCGCAGCGAAAAGCCCAAGTCGGCTGTTTGTCTGCGCCCGACCTCGCGGCCAAAGCTGCGCTTGTCGGGGACGAACTTTTTGCGCAAGTCTCGGTCGATTTTGAGGTTGTAGTTGGCCGATAAACCGGAGAGCGGATTGAGCTTAGAGGCATAGGTTTCGACGAGCGTAAAGTCCTCCTGTGCGGTCGTTTCGTCGTCGCCGCGGCGCAAAAGCCGCGAGGTTCGCCGGCTGCCATTGACCGCGTAGGTCAGGCTCGAAGGCAGTGGGCGAAACTCCATCCGCGTCCAGCCCTTGGGCATGAACTCCGGTAGCCAGCGCATGATCCGCAGTTCTGGTTTGGGCAGGGGCATGCTGTAGTTGAAGTTCATGGTCTGGGCCTCGCGCTCGTTGATCGGGCGCACCGGATCCGAGCTGTGTTCGCGCGAGTGCGACAGCCGCAGATTCATCTGGTCGAGCGTCCAGCGCAATAAGAAGTTTTTGCCCTGCCGTCGGCTGATGGACACGTCGTAGAATTCTTTGGCGCGAACGGCTTGTTGCTCTAGCTTCTCTTCGGCGGTCAGCTCCACGTCCGAGCCGGGGCCGAAGCGCGGCAAGCTGGTCGAGCGGCTGAAATTTACCTTGACCGGGATCAAAAATCCCCAGCTACTCGGCAGGAGCTTTTGCGCGTTGGTGGAGACCGACAGCGCGGCTTCGCGGTCGGTGCTGTTGCCTCCTTGGCCGGTAAAGCTGCGGAAGTTTTCCTGCCGCCAGAGCACGTTGCCGCCGAGGTTGGCAAAGTCGGCTAGCTTGGTGTTGAGCTGGGCGTACGCGGCCAGCCCGGGATCGTTGCGCGCCTCGTCGAGGCGCAGCTCGTCGAGGAAGATGCGACCGCTGTACGCGCGGTTTGCGGCGCGGTTGCGCAGACCAATGCTCAGTTGTTTGATCGACTGCATTGACGGGTTGCCGCGCACCCGGTAAATGGCTTGCTCGCCGCTGCGCAGGCCCGACCGCGCAAAGACTTGGTCTAGTGAAAAATGCTCGACTTGGGGATCGTAGCCAGCCACGTGCAGCGCCTCCAACTCGCGCTGAGCGATCAAGCTCTTGCCGTCTAGCGGTGCCCCGCGCGGGTCGATTACTCGGTACGTGTAGTAGAACTCGCCCGTGGTAGTATCGGCCAGCCCGGATTGCAGCAGGGCCTTGAGCTGGGAGATAACCGGCAAATCCACATCTACTTGATTGCCCTTCCAGCCCTTGCGCCCCCCGCTCCAACCCGGAAAAATGGGGCTGATGGTCTCGTAGTAGTTGGTCGAATCCACGCCAAAGCGCACGAAGAGCACCAAGTCGCTCGAATCGCCGTGGGCGTATTCAATGGTCCCGCTCGAATCGCCATAGACGTACATGCGCAGCCGCTCGTAGCTGGTGTAATTGGCAGAGCGGGTCAGGATACGAGTCGCCGACATTTGGTGCCCAGGCTCTAGGTTTTCGTAGGCCAGCACGAGGGACTGCTCGCGTTCGCGGGTGCGCGACTGCACGTTGCGGCGGATCTTCACGCCGGGTGGCGGTCGGTAGCTCTGGCTCTTGTCGGTGCCGATGACCGTGACGTCGAGGGCCTCGCGGTCGCCGAGCGGGAAGCTATCATCGAGCCGCACTATTTCGTCTTCTTGCCACTTGTTGCCGACGATTTCCACCAGTGCGATCTCGGCCCGTACGGTGTCTGCCACGTCCGACCGCGGCTCGCTTGAAAGCATCAGGCGCGCGTATTCGATGCGGGTGGAGTCGGGCAAGCCCACGCGCTCGACATGGGGGCCGAACAGGGGCACGCGGAGCTGCCGCCAGCCCTTGTTCTCGGTGCCGGCGACCTCGTAGTAGCTCGACGACAGGTCGATCTCGTACTGGTAGTAATTGTCGCGTCGGTCGAGTACGCCGTTGCCGTTGAGGTCTTCTGTGTCCGGGCGGTCGCCGCTTTCGACGTCTTTCTTATTGCCCTCGGTTCCGTTGATGTGGCTGTAATCGTCCTCGTTGCGCTGGGGGTCGTATTTCCAGTTGTCCCCTTCGGGGTCGTCGACCGAGCGGTTGGGGCGCAGAGGATCGGGGTCCGGGTAGAGCGCGGCAAAGGCCTGCTTCCGCTCGGCTAGGGAGCGAGTGGTGTCGAACGCAGCGTCTTGCAGCCGCAAGTAGAAATTCAATTCAGCTTCGTCGTTGCGGCCGTCGATGCCCACGTCTTCCTCCCGCTCCACCAAGCCATCCCCGGCGGCTTGCCCAGGGAAAGGCTCGTCTTCGGTGTCGAGGCGGCCATTGGCGATGTAGTCCTCGTTGATTTGATCGCCTAAGTTCACATGCAAGGTGCCCTCTTGGCCGCGGACCCAGATCTCTAGGAACTTGGACTCGGACAAGTCGTTGACCGTCGAAAAGGCGAGGGAGACTCCGCCCCAAGACTCGGTGGCTTCGAGGCGCGGCAGCAGCTCTAGTGCTAAGATGTCGGTGCGCCGGTTTTGGGCTTCGATTTGCTCTTCTTGGTTGGGCCAGATGTCGGTGCGCAGCACCCCGTTGTAGGGATTGTACCAGATGAAATGCGTGCGATTTTCCGCGCCGAAGCGCGCGCCAACCGGGGCGCTAGCCGGTGCCCAGCGCGTGCGGTTGACGACTAGGGAAATGGGCCGCTCGCTGTCTTCAAAATCGTCGATGTAGCCGCGCCCCTTGGTGTTGAGATTGGGGCGACTTTGCGCGATTTCGGCGTCAAGGGTCACTTCCGAGGGAACGGCCGTCTTGACCAGCGGCAGCATATCGACGACGCGGGTGAGGACTGGCACTTCGCGCCGGGCGCGCAGGTCGAGGTTCCAGATCACCGTGCGCGTCGGCTCATTGCCCACCCGCACCCGCCGGTCGCTCGAACGCTCGTTGTTGTAAATCATGGTGCTGCCCACGCGCCCGTCGCCGCCCCAGAACTCGTACTCGGTGCGCAAGCCCAACAAGGTCTTCTGCTGGCTGCCGATGTTGAAGACGTCCTCGGATTCAAAGGAGATTTCCAAGTCCGCGCCGGGGTCGGCCACTTCCTGAGCGACCGAACCAATAAACGTCACGCTGCCGGTGTAATCGACTCGGTAGTCGGTATCTCGCGTTAGGGGTCGGCCGTTTAGCTGCACCTCCACGGTCTCGGGCCGGACGCCGCCGAAGATGCCGCCCAGCCGGATGCGCTGCTCTGAGGAGGCGGCGCGGACGAGGATTTTGTAGCGGCTGGCCTCGATCTGGGTGCGCTGCTGCTGCTCGTCGTAGATGGCCGGGACGGGTTCGTCGAGCAGGCCGCGATATTTGTTGGCGCGCGGATCAAAGGGGCGCTGGTCGGGGAAAATCAAATGCCCGCGGATGTCGTCCAGCCCTATGTAGTCGGCGTCGATGACGCGGTCGGGCGCGCTGCCAGGATCTTTGCCGCGCTCGTCCAAGCCCAAAATCTGCAAGTAGGAGCGGCCCTGTTGCGACAGTTGATCCTCTTGGCCGGGCACTTCCTTGGCGATATCGACCTGCAAAGTCCTGGGGTCAAAGCGGCGGCCAGTGGAAAACCCAGAGGCAATGCGGTACACGTTTTTCCACTCTAGGTTCCAAGTGGGAAAACCCGGGCGGGGATTGCGGGCTTTGATCAGCTTCAGGTACAAGGAGTCGGATTCGGCACCGGCTGTGAGCCGCGCCGTCTCCTGTTGGAGCATGCCGTCGAAGTCCGGCGCGTTGGTTTTGAAATGCACGGCCATGGCATAGGGGGCGGATACGGGCCTGTTGAGGATGATATAACCCGCCTCGGCCACGACCGAGTAGTCGTCGTCCGGGTCGAGCCGGTGCCAGGTTCCTTCCTCAAAGCAGCCGCTGTTGCGCAGGCGATTGCCCGCCGCGTCAAAGCACTCGATGGTGGAGAGGGAATCGGACGGATCGACCCACGCAACGCCGGGCTTGGCGAACAGTTCGGCGTCATTCCGCGTATTGAAGTCGTTGATATAGACTTCGAGGCGGCTGATATCGACGAAGTTTTCCGCGCCAAACGGCACTCCTGCCAACAGACTGCGGAAGTCGGCAAGGTGGGCGCGGTAGAACTCGTGCAAAAAGAAATACGTGTTGCGGATGTATTGGTAGTCTCTTAGCTGGAGCGTGTCGATGGCCGCTCCGCCCTTGAAGGTCTGGCGGTTGGACTTGCTCTTTTCGTGGCTGGCTACGGTCGTAAAGGCCAGCGGCCCGACGTGCCCTTTAGCGCGGATGCCAAAGAGGCCCTTGTTCTTCTGCCGGAAGCCGACGAAGCGCGTGTTGGGCAGCTCTAGCGTGGTGTTGCCGGCCTGTATCTCTTGGAATATGGAGTCTTCCTCGCCATCGTAGTCGAGCTTGATCTGGTTGGATAGCTGATCGCCCAAACCGGAGCCAATGGCCGAGCCGAAGTTTTGGGTGTCTTGATCGATGCGGATGTTGATCAGCTCGCCGACTTTGCCTTCCACCGTGAAATCAGATTCCTGTTCGATGCCCAGCGAGGGAAACTTGGAACTGCGGCCAAACGAGGTCTGCACCTCGCCGTCGGTCCACTCGCTCTTGCCAGAAACGATGATGGTACGCGAACCATTGAGCGCGAGGCTGGGGCCTTCGTCGCCGATAAAGCGCCGCAGGGGCTTGGGCGCGGAAAAGGGCACCGTCCACTCAAAGCGGCTGCCCCGGCGCTGGCGCTGCCCGGAAGCTGTGCTGCGAAAGTCGCGGCGGATTTGCTGGTGCCAAAGCTGTCGGTGCCTCGCTTGGTATTCCATGCGGAGATAGTGGTCTAAAGCCACGGCGACCGTTGGTCCCTCGGTGAATCCGCTGACGCGGCGGCCGTAGTGGGCCATTCCCAAGGAGTCCACTGCGGCTTGGTACGAGATCAGCGCACGGTCGGGAGCGGGCAAGAGCGGCTGGCCAGTCCCAAAGGCAGCTTGGCTCGGGACGGCAAAGCGCTGGGAAAGCGGGCCGTATAGCGGCTCAAAGTGCAGCTTGGGCTCGGCACGCACCACTACCGCGAGCAAGCAAACACACAGCCACGAGGAAAACGCTTGGCAGGAAAAGCGGAGAAACACCTCTAAATTCACACCTATCGACGTCTATTGTTTGACGTGATCGCAAGCCCCTAAAAGGTGGGAGCTCGCGGCGTCAAGCCGAATGCGCTCGGCAGTCTTAATGCAGTCTCAACTAAAGAGCAGTCTTTCAATTGAGGTTTCGCGGAAACGACTCAGAAGCCTTCACTGGTGATGCGGCCATAGTCAAAGCAATGCGCCGAGCGGCTTCTGTATTAACCAAACGCGATAGGCGGTCTCCAGACCCAAAAACAGGAGGACGCTGCCCAGACGAAGCGGGCAACTACCTGAAAACATAGCACGCGGCTGCAATTATTTCAAGGAAGCCCTTGCAAAAACCATTCCTATCGCACGGTGCGGGGAGTGCTTTTTTAGTCGGCGGCCTAAGTCGTTATATTTGAGGGAACTAGGTCCGTGGCCGGTCCGAGTGCGCGCCGCTTGCAACGAGGTGCCCTGAGTGCTACGCGCCACAGCCCCGTAACCCTTTCGACCCATGACGACCCTGTCCCGCTATGTGCTCAAAGAGCACGGTTGGCCCTTTGCGCTCGGCTTTGCGCTGATCCTCTTCATCCTGCTGATCGACGTCGTATTGCAGA
>JAJDVZ010000108.1:0-11315 GCA_022825835.1 Candidatus Latescibacterota bacterium | reverse complement strand
CCATATATGCCGCCGGGCGCTTGGAGAGCCTGCGCATCAAGCACCGGCTCAAGCATTTCGCGTTGCGATCACAACTCTATCTCAAGGCCCTCCGATGTGCCTTTGAGCAGCTACAAACCCTCAAAACTGCGTAACATCAGTAAATAAGTACAGTAATCTTGTTAATTATAGAGCCAGTGCCAGTAGATGTGATTTCCTGATATTCCTTACGAATGGTGAAGCAATTGCAGCCGCAGTAGAATTAAAAGGCGGCAGATTTAAACATAGACAAGTGTTTAAGCAGCTACAATCTGGAGCGAAGCAGATCGATGATTTATCCAATAAATTTAAGTTCAAAGTGGGAAAATTTCTTCCCATCTTATTACACGCCCCTATTACCCATGCATCACAAATAAAAGTATTACGGAAGATTGGAAAAGTAAGCTTCAGAGGTGAGGAATATTCAGCGATTCGGGAAGAGTGTGGAGGGCTACTGAGCGAGATATTAGATAAAAGCCCAGATTAGGGAAGGCTGAGATTCCGCAATGACCGGCAAACCCACATCCGAAAAAGCCTTTGAAGACGCCATCGAGGCTCATCTGGTAGAGCAAGGCGGATACACCAAGGCAGACAACCACCAGTTCGACCCCGAACTCGCCCTCGACAAACACACCCTACTCGCCTTTCTCAAAGAAACACAGCCCGACACGCTCGACGCCCTCAAGGCCAGCTATGGCAGCAACCTAGAGGATGCAGTCGTCAAGCGCATCGCCGCCGAGTGCGACAGGCGCGGCTTACTCGACGTGGTACGCAACGGCGTCCGTGATCGTGGGCAACACCTCCACCTATCCTATTTCCGCCCACCGACCAGCCTGAATCCTGAAACAGAACTGCGCTACCGCCAGAACCGCCTCACCGTAATGCGGCAGGTGCGCTACGACCCAGACAGCAAACACACCATTGATCTCCTGCTATCGCTCAACGGCCTACCCATTGCCACCGTCGAACTCAAAAACGCCTTCACCGGCCAGCGCACTGGCCACGCCATTCAGCAATACATCAAAGACCGCGTACCCACTTCCAAGACGCCGCTGATCCAATTCAAAAAACGCGCCCTCGTGCATTTTGCCATCGATACCGACGAAGCCTACATGACCACCCGCCTGTCCGGCAACAAGACCTTCTTCCTACCCTTCAACACCGGCAACCAAGGCGGCAAAGGCAATCCCGACGGCCACTCGTATCAGACCGGCTACAAAACCGGCTACCTGTGGGAAGCGGTCTGGCAGCACGACAGTTGGCTCGACATAATCCACCGCTTCATCCACCTATACACCGAAAAAAGCACCGATAAGACCACCAAAGAGACCCTTATCTTCCCTCGCTACCACCAACTCACCGCCGTCCGAGCCCTAATCGCCGATACCAAAGACAAAGGCACTGGCCGCAACTACCTCATCCAGCACAGCGCTGGCTCCGGCAAAACCAACACCATCTCCTATCTCGCTCACCAACTCGCCAGCATCCACGATGCTGAGGACCGTCCTATCTTCAACTCGGTCGTCGTCGTATCCGACCGCCGCAATCTCGACAAGCAGTTGCAGGACACCATCTATCAAGTCGAACATAAGCAAGGCGTTGTCGCCAAAATCGACGACGACCGCAACTCCAGCGACCTAGCCGACGAACTCAACAAGGGCACTAAAATCATCATCACAACGCTGCAAAAGTTTTCCTTCCTACTAGACAAAGTCCAAGACCTATCTACGCGGAAGTTCGCCGTAATCGTCGATGAGGCGCATAGCAGTCAGGGAGGACGCACAGCCGGTCATCTTCGCAGTGTGCTAGGCAGTACGCCCCTCGACCAAACCGAAGAGGAAGATCCACCCGACATGGAAGACTTGGTCTTAGCAGAAGCCCAACGCCGAGGCCCGCAGCCCAACATCAACTTCTACGCCTTCACCGCAACCCCCAAACACAAAACCCTCGAAATGTTCGGCGTACCCGACGCCGCAGGCCATCCACACCCCTTCCACCTCTACTCCATGCGGCAAGGCATCGAAGAAGGCTTCATCCACGACGTACTCAAGCACTACACCACCTACAGAACCTACTACGAGTTATCGAAAGCGATCGAAGACGACCCAGAGGTAGATGAGAGCAAGGCAAAGAAGGCTATTGCGCGGTTTGTGAGCCTGCATCCCCACAACATCGCGCAGAAGACGGAAATCATGGTCGAGCACTTCCGCACGTACACCGGCCGCAAAATCAATGGCAACGCCAAAGCCATGGTCGTCACCCGCTCGCGGTTACACGCGGTGCGCTACAAACAGGCGTTTGATCGCTACATCGCCGAAAAAGGATACGTCGATCTCAAGACGCTCGTGGCGTTTTCTGGGACCGTTACCGACCCAGATGTTGCGGAAAAGCAATACACGGAAGCGAGCATCAACGGCATCAGCGAGAGCGAACTACCCGCCCGTTTTGCCACTCCCGACTATCAAATACTGATCGTCGCCGAGAAATACCAGACCGGATTTGACCAGCCACTCTTGCACACCATGTTCGTCGATAAGCGACTTGCCGACCTGAAGGCTGTGCAGACCCTCTCGCGCCTCAACCGCACAACGAGCGGAAAGGTAGATACCTTTGTCCTCGACTTTGCCAACGAAATCGACGAAATAAAGGCGGCGTTCAAGCCCTATTACGAACAAACCGCAATCGACGAACCCAGCGATCCCAATCACCTGTACACCCTTGAAGCCAAGCTGCGAGCTGCACCCGTGCTGCTCGACCGAGATATCGACAGCTTTTCGCAGGTTTACTTCAAGCCTCATCCCATGCAAACGGGGCGCGACCACGGCCGGCTCAACATATATATTGATCGTTCCGTCGAACGATTTAAGAACGAATACGGCGATCCCCCTTCTGAGGCAGGGGAAGCGTTTAAAAGCACTCTGCAGAGCTTTGTGCGGCTCTATGGCTTCTTGAGCCAAATCATCAACTGGCAAGACCGCAATCTCGAAAAGCTCTACGCTTATGGCCGCTATTTGCTCACCAAACTGCCTTACCGCGCAGGTGAAGGTCTATTGGACCTCGATGATGAGGTTGCGCTCGCGTACTACCGCAACGATCAGACATTTTCGGGCAGCGGATCATTGGAGTCGGGAGAAATAGATGCCGTCTATGGTGCTGGCGACGTGGGCACTGCACAAGCCAAAGACGCTCAGACGGCCCCGCTATCCACAATCATCGACGTCATCAACGAGCGTTTCGGCACCAACTGGACGGAAGAAGACAAACTATTGTTCGACCAAATATCGGGCGACATGGCACAAAATACCCGTCTCGTCGAACAGGCGCGGGCCAATTCCATTGAGCAGTTTAAGCAGGTCTTTGATCCAGAAGTCATGCGGGCCTTTGTCCAGCGCCTTGGCCGCAACGAAAAGATCGTCAACGCCTTCGTGACCAATGAAGATCTACGCAACACTCTCAGCGACGCCTTGCTCAAGCAGTTCTACCGCATGGCCCGAGATTCGGAGGATCCTTCTAACTAAAGTTGAACCCCTTTGACGCCCCATCGCTCTTGGCCTACTGTTATGGCCCTTACCCCGACAGGAGCCTTTCGCCATGAGCACCTCAACCCTACCCCTATTCCGCGACCAAATCCCCACCGTCGTCGCCGAAGAAACCTCGGCCCAACGGCTAATCGTCGACGACTGGCACACCCATCTCCTCGGCCCCCAAGCTGGCCCCCAACTCT
This sequence comes from Candidatus Latescibacterota bacterium, assembly GCA_022825835.1. Classification (GTDB taxonomy): domain Bacteria; phylum Latescibacterota; class UBA2968; order UBA8231; family UBA8231. Next base: position 7,573 of record JAJDVZ010000108.1, on the reverse strand, counting down.
GCCTCTACGGCATCGACCAACAGCTCACCTATCACTACGTGCGCCGCAAGCTCTTTGCCGCTGGCCACATCGACCCGGCTACCTTTTACTCGTGGAGCCTAGAACAACAAGGCGACTTTACTTGGCAGAAGCTGTTTGCTGACGCCGCTTCCGATCCATTCGACGAAGGTTGTCGCGGCGTGGTCGTCGCGTTGGAAGCCCTCGGCCTCGACCCCAACGACGCTACCCTCGACGAAGCGCGCCAGTTCTACGCGGACACCGCCCCGGAAGAAATCCAACGCCGCTGCATGGAACTGGCCGGCGTGCGCCGCATCGTCGGCACCCAAGACGTATTCAACGACCAAGAGCGCGCCTATTACGAAAGCGGCGAGTGGGACGAATGCTATCTGTCCGGCTACCGCCTCGACGAACTCGTCTTGCACTACCCGCGCGCCGCGGTGAAGCTCAACGCCTGGGGCTACGAGGTTGGCAACGACCCCAGCCAGCCAGCCACAGCCCAGGCGATCCGCCGCTTCCTCGCCGACTGGTACGACAAGCTGCACGGCGTCGCGTACGGTGCGTGCTCGTTCCCGCCCCATTGCCAAGTCCACGACCTCAGCGGCCTAGAAGGCACCGTCCTCCATCACGCGGTGATGCCGGCCCTGCGCGAACTCAACTTGCCCTTCTTCATGATGCCCGGCCCCATCCGCCAACTCAAACCCGAGTGGCGCGACGCCGGCGACGGCGTAGGACTAGCCGACATGTACCCCTACCAGCAGTTGGTGCGCCGCCACCCCGACAACGCCTTCTTCATCACGCCGCTCCACAACGCCAACCAGTACGATGCCAGCGTCCTCTCCTGCCACAACGACAACATCATGGTCATTGGCCACTGGTGGTTCAACTACCATCCGGGCTTGGTCGAACAGGACCTGCGGATGCGCCTAGAAATGACCGGCGACCGCTTCATCCCCTTCAACTCAGACGCCCGCGTGCTGGAAAACCTCATCCCCAAGTGGCAGCGCTTCCGCGACATCCTCGCCAACGTCCTAAGCGAAAAATACCAAGACCTGCACGACGCCGGCCGTCAAGTAACCCGCGCTGGCATCGCCCAGACTCTACAAACCCTCTTCACGCCCAACCGCTTTTCCCAACTCACCTGAGCAGGCTCCCGTGAAAATCAAAGAAATCCGCGCCGCGCAAATCGCACTCACGCCCCCTCAGAAGACAACCCCGCGCCCCGCCCAACGGCCCAATCATACCCTACACCGGCCGCTCGACCACTACGCCCGCTTCCGCGCCGACCGCTCTGGCACCCCACCGTGGCACCGCATCGCCTGCGTGGTCACGGCCGAGGACGGCACTTGGGGACTCGGGCTAACCGTCCACTCGCCGCCCGTGCTGCCCATTATCAACGATCACTTCGCCTCCCTGCTCACCGGCGAAAACTGCATGGCCACTGAAAAGCTGTGGGACGTCATGGTGCGCTCCACCGCGCCTTTTGGCGGCCAAGGGCTGGCTAGCTACGCCATTAGCGCCGTGGATACCGCGCTGTGGGACCTCAAGGGCAAGCTGCTGCAAAGACCCGTGTACGAACTGCTCGGCGGCCCGCAAAAGGACAAAATTTTCTGCTACGCTTCTGGGTTTGAACAGGAGTGGTACATGGAGCTAGGCTTTAAGGCGACCAAGCTCTTCACCCCGTGGGGCGCAGCCGACGGCCTCGACGGCCTCCAAAAAATCGAAGAACTCGTGGCCACCACGCGCCAGCTCATCGGCGACGACATCGAACTGTGCCTCGACTGCTGGCTGTCGCAGGATGTGGAACACCTAGTCCGCCTCGCCGAAATGCTCCGTCCCTATCGCCTGAAGTGGATCGAAGACTACCTACCCGCAGACGATTGGCTCGGCTACGCCCAAGTGCGCCAGCGGCTCCCTTGGCAAACCCTTGCTTCGGGCGAGCACTGGTACTTGCCGCGCTCCTTTGCTCAAGCGCTCGACGGCCGCTTCGTCGATATCCTGCAACCAGACGTGCTGTGGGTCGGGGGCATAACGGCTGGAGTCAAAATCTGTCACCTCGCCGAGGCCGCAGGCGTCTCAGTCATTGCCCACGCTGGCATGAACTACCCCTACGGCCAGCACCTTTCTTTTGCCATGCCCGCCATCGTCTGGGGAGAACGCTCGGAGAGCGTGTCGCCACCCGGCGTACCGCTCCGCGAAATGACCCTGTTGCCCGGCACGCCAGCCATCCAAGACGGCTACCTCGTGCCCAGCGACGCACCCGGCTTTGGCATTGAGGTGGATTTGCCGTGGCTCGAAGGAGTCGCGGTCTGAGGCTCAGCGCCATTCAGTCCCGTCCTCTTCCACGACCAAATACTGGTTAATCCGCAGGTTCTTCAACACCTGCACGACCCCGCTCGGCCAGCGCACCTGCAGCGAATCCACCGTCTCAATCTGGCCCAAACCAAAGTGGGCGCGCGTATCCTCGCTGGAGAGGAAACTACTGCCGCTGATAATGTCGCGGACTTGCACTTGGCCGCCGGCTGCCAAGCGCAGGCGAGCACCAATCCCACCTCGATTGCTCTTCCTACCTACCAACTCGACCCCCAACCAGTTCTGTCTATTCCCCACATCGTTGCGCAAAAGCGTCGGTCGGTCGTCGAGATTGGTGACGAGAAGGTCCAGATCGCCGTCGTTGTCGTAGTCGGCAATCGCACTCCCCCGACTCACCTTGGCCGGACCTAGGACGTCTTCACCGCTAGGCAAGAGCAACTCAAAGCGGCCGCCGCGATTGTCGAGGACTTGGTTAGGTTGGGCGTACGAGGTGCCGCTGCCCGCGCGCGCTATCTGCGGATAGACGTGCCCGTTGGCCACTAGCAGGTCTAGGTCGCCGTCGTTGTCGCGGTCGAAAAATCCAGTGCCAAAACCCACCAAGTGGAAGCTGGTCCTGCCCAGACCCGCCGCGACGGACACATCGGTAAATAGGCCCGCTCCCTCGTTGCGGTAGAGGGTATTGTAGTCGTCCTCAAAATGCGTCGCGAAAATATCAAGCCGGGCGTCCCCGTCGTAATCACCCCAAGCCACGCCCATGCCGGCCTGCGAGTGTCCCATCGCCCCATACGCCACTTGGGCCTGTAACCCTACCTCGGCGAAAGTGCCATCCCCCTCGTTGCGCCACAGGAAATTGGGGGTGGAGTCATTGGCCACGTACAGATCGACGTCGCCATCGTCTTCTACATCGACGAAGAGCACCCCAAAACCGTAGCCCGGCTCGGGATGCGCCAAACCAGTCTCCTCAGTAACCTCCACAAAGAAGCCGTCCTCGTTGCGGTAGAATGAGTCGGCCTCCGGTGCCAACCCCAGCGGCCCGACGAACACATCAACGCCTTTCCATTGGCTACCCAGTCGCGGAATTTCCCCGGGTTCGAACTCGGCATAGCCGGCCACGTATAGATCGACATCTCCATCCCGGTCGTAGTCCCCAAATGCCGCGCCCGTACTCCAAGCGGCCCCAGCCGCTCCGGCCTCGCCTCCCACTTCGGCAAAACCCGCATCGCCGTCGTTGCGATAGAGTATATTCGCGCTCAGGTTGGTGACGTAGAGGTCTGCGTCTCCGTCGTTGTCGTAGTCGGCGCTGACAGCACCCATGCCCCAGCCCCGGCCCGCTGCGTTTAAGGAACTGGCCACATCGACAAAGCCGATTGCCCCATCGTTGCGGTAGAGCGCATTGCCGCCTCCTTGCGCATCGTCCAGCGCGGCTCCGTTCACCCAGTAGAGATCCAAATCCCCGTCGCCGTCAAAATCCAACCAAGCCGCGCCCCCTCCTTTGGCCTCGGCGATATAGCCTTTTTCCGCACTGCCGCCCGTGTGAACTTTCGTCAGGCCGATATCCGCAGCCACATCGACAAAGTGGGACTGTGCCATAGGCTCCGAGTCGAGCGGCTGCTCTTCTATGGGTGAGCAAGCCACCAGAAGAAGGAACAAGATGCACGCCTTCATCGCTCTTTATCCAACTGTGCCAATTTTTCCTTGGCCTTGGAATGGTCTGGATCGAGCATTAGGGCTTCCTGTAGGGTCTGTCGCGCCTCGTCTATGGCTCCGCGCTCGGCGTATAATGCGCCTTGCTTGAAATGCCGCTGGGCCGCGCTCAGGCACTGAAAGGTACTCAAGACTTCCGCTCGTTCGTCCGGCTGGCCGCTGAGCAAATACACTTGGCTCAACAGATAGAGCGCATGGGTATTGCGCGGTTCGAGTTCAAGGGCGCTTCTGAGCACTTCGGCGGCCTGCGGGTACTGGCCCTGCTGCATATAGACTTGGCCCAGTTCCCACAGGATGTCGGCGCGGCGGCTGTCTAACTCACTCGCTCGTCTATATCCTTGCTCGGCTTCCTCCGGGCGGTTGCTTGAGGCTAGCAGCCCAGCGCGCAAGAAATGAGCATCTACATGCGTCGAATCCACGCGGATTGCCGCGACAAACGCCTCGAGTGCCTCCTCGACCTCACCTAGGGCTTGGCGGGCTTCCCCGAGGCGGAAATGGTATTCGGCCCGGTCCGGTGCCAAGGCCGTCGCTCGCGCAAAGTGTTCGGCTGCGTCGCGCTGGCGGTGTTCAACCCCCAAGGCAATCCCCAAGGCAAAATGCGCGGCTGGATTTTCCGGCGCTAACTTCACGGCGCGCTCAAAAGCCTCAATAGCTTTTGCGTACTCTTTCAGGTGCGTGTGCGCCACACCCATATTGTAGTGGACTTCCATGCTCGTCGAATCTTTCTCGGCAGCCCGCTGCAACAGGGCCAGCGCTTCCTCGGGCCGACCCTGTTGCAACAACCGAAACCCCTCGGCGCTCTCTTGGCTTATACTGGGACGGTCCGCCGGTTTCTCGCCGCTATCACAGGCCGCCAGCAACCCGATAATTAGCCAAAACGCTAGACGCATCGGCATTTACTTGACGCTCGATTTAGACAAATCTATTATCCTGATCATAGCCTCTTTCCCACTCTGTAAAAGGTAGTTGCCAATAGCCGTCAAAAGCAAAATTGGGGAGCGATTGCCCATTGAATTGCCCAACCGCGCCGCATCCTCGACGACCTAGAAGCCGCAGACAACAACTGCTGCCCCAAGTGCGCTTTTGTAATATATTCTATGCTAACCGTATCCCAACGGAGGCTCGCCATGTTTGCACTCGTCCCTATTTTCCTCTCTGTCCTCGCAGCTTCTACAGCTTGGACCGACGGCGAGGTCAAAGCTGTTACTCCGCTCACTACACCTTGGGAAGGCCCAGTCGAGACGGAAGACACCGCGATTATTTCGCCCGCAATCCTCGGCGTGCGATTCTATCTAAATGACGTGGGTGAGGTGACTGACTTACAATTCGAGTTTAGTCTCGTGCCGGATGCTACATACTATCGGATTTGGCGAGAAACCCCGGTCTCTCGCGGCCTAGACGAGAACGGCAACGTGGTGATACTCGAAGAGCCGGCTAGCGAATTTGTTCCCTGGGCGAGGGTGAGAGCTGACGCGATAGCAAACGCCGAGCAGGGCACTGTCATTGTCTCCCCCCTCGATTTAGTACTAACCGACTGGGCCATCTCCGCCACCGTCGAACGCGACGGCGCGCTCTATCGCTCGCCGCTAAGTTACTTTGACCTCCCCTCATCGCTGCCAACAGCCGTCGAAAGCAAAAGTTGGGGACAGGTCAAGCATCTCACTATGGACCCCTAACTAAGGATTCCAATGAACGGCTACACCCACCACGAACTCCTGCCCCTTGGCCAGGACCCAACCCCCTATCGCCTACTGACCACGGATTACATTTCCACTGGCGAATTTGAAGGTCGTCCGATCCTCAAGGTCGCGTCCGAGGGCCTGACCCTGCTCGCCGATCAAGCCATCCGCGACTCGGCCCACCTGTTGCGCCCCGGCCATCTAGCTCAACTGCGCCGCATCCTCGACGATCCAGAAGCCTCGGACAACGACCGCTTCGTCGCGCTCGACATGCTCAAAAACGCCAACATCGCCGCCGGTTGGGTCCTGCCGATGTGCCAAGATACGGGCACTGCCATCGTCATGGGAAAAAAAGGGCATCAGGTGTGGACCGAAGGCGACGACGAAGCCGCGATCTCGGCCGGCATTGCCAAAGCCTATCAGGAGACCAACCTCCGCTACAGCCAACTGGCCCCCCTGAGCATGTTCGAGGAGCAAAACACCCGCACCAACCTCCCGGCCCAAATCGAGATTTTCGCCGAGCAGGGCACGGCCTACAAGTTCATGTTCATGGCCAAAGGCGGCGGCTCGGCCAACAAGAGCTTCCTCTTCCAAGAAACCCGGGCACTCCTGACCCCAGAGCGGCTGCACTCCTTTATCGACGACAAGCTGCGCATGATCGGCACGGCTGCCTGCCCACCCTACCACCTCGCCTTGGTCATCGGCGGCACCTCAGCCGAGCACACCCTCAAGCTAGCCAAGCTCGCCAGCACCCGCTACCTCGACAGCCTGCCGACCCAAGGCAACGAGTACGGCCAAGCCTTCCGCGACTTGGAGATGGAGTCCGAGGTACTAAAGCTGAGTCAGGAGATTGGTATTGGAGCGCAGTTTGGCGGCAAGTACTTCTGCCACGACGTGCGGGTGGTGCGGATGCCTCGGCATGGAGCCTCTTGCCCGGTCGGTCTAGCCGTTTCCTGCTCGGCCGACCGCCAAATCCTCGCCAAAATCACCGCCGAGGGCCTGTTCCTCGAAGCCTTGGAAACCGAGCCGGTCAAATACCTGCCCGAAATCAGCGATGAGGAACTCGGCGGCGACGTCGTCGATATCGACCTCAACCGGCCGATGGATCAAATCCGCGCCACCCTCAGCCAACATCCGGTCAGCACCCGGCTCTCGTTGACCGGCCCCATGATCGTGGCCCGCGACATTGCCCACGCCAAGCTCAAGGAGCGGCTCGATGCTGGCGAGGGCTTGCCCCAGTACTTCAAGGACCAGTGCGTGTACTACGCCGGTCCAGCCAAGACGCCCGAAGGCTACGTGTCGGGATCGTTCGGGCCGACGACGGCCGGACGCATGGACGGGTACGTCGATGAGTTCCAAGCGGCTGGCGGCAGTATGGTCATGCTGGCCAAGGGCAACCGCTCGCGCCAAGTCACCCAAGCCTGTCAAAAGCACGGCGGCTTCTACCTCGGCTCTATCGGCGGGCCGGCGGCGCGGCTGGCCCAAGACTGCATCCGCAAGGTCGAGGTCTTGGAATACCCAGAGCTGGGCATGGAGGCCATTTGGCAAATCGAGGTCGAGGACTTCCCCGCCTTTATCGTCGTAGATGACAAGGGCAACGACTTCTTCGCCCACTTTATGCGGCCTGCTCAATAGGCCGCTCTCTCAGGTTCAAGCGTGAAACTCGCAAACAAGGTAGCAGTCGTCACCGGCGCTGCGACCGGCCTCGGCCGCGCTACTGCCATCGGCGCGGCTCGTGAAGGAGCGCAACTCGTCCTCGCCGACATCGATGAGGCTGGCGGCGCTGCGACGGCCAAACTAATCTCCGACGAAGGCGGCACAGCTCACTTCGTGCACACCGATTTGAGCCAGTCCGCAGACGTGCGCCGCTTGATGGACAC
>JAJDVZ010000041.1:0-97299 GCA_022825835.1 Candidatus Latescibacterota bacterium | reverse complement strand
GCCTCGCTGGTCTTGTCGCGTGCCGGGACGCTCTACCAGTTCCGCGTGCGCGCCGAAAACAGCGTTGGCACCAGCCGTTGGGTTGAGACGACAGGAACGACCAGTAAGCAAGAGCCGACGGAGACGGAGACGGCGTATCGTCTGCATACATCGGGCACGTCGGCTCCTTCGTTTAGTGCGTCGGCGAGTGGGGTGCCGTCGGGCTGGTCGTCATCACGGCGCACGCCGAATCCTCATGCCCGCTACGAATGGCAGATCAGCCGCACTAGACCAGCGGGCGGGTCGTGGTCTAGTTGGGGTGGGGCGACCGTTGTGTCTAGGTATACGGAGCGTCAGACGGCTTTCCGTCTGCATACATCGGGTGCGTCGGCTCCTTCGTTTAGTGCGTCGGCGAGTGGGGTGCCGTCGGGCTGGTCGTCATCACGGCGCACGCCGAATCCTCATGCCCGCTACGAATGGCAAATCAGTCGCACCAGACCAGCGGGCGAATCGTGGTCTAGCTGGGGCAGTGCCACAGTCGTGTCTAGGTACACGGAGCGTCAGACGGCTTTCCGTTTGCATACATCGGGCACGTCGGCTCCTGCGTTTAGTGCGTCGGCCAGTGGGGTGCCATCGGGCTGGTCGTCGTCGCGGCGGACGCCGAATCCTCATGCCCGCTATGAATGGCAGATCAGCCGCACCAGACCAGCGGGCGAATCGTGGTCTAGCTGGGGCAGTGCGACCGTCGTGTCTAGGTACACGGAGCGTCAGACGGCTTTCCGCCTGCATATATCGGGCGCGTCGGCTCCTGCGTTTAGTGCGTCGGCCAGTGGGGTGCCGTCGGGCTGGTCGTCGTCGCGTCGCACGCCGAATCCTCATGCCCGCTACGAATGGCAGATCAGTCGCACCAGACCGACGGATGGTTCGTGGTCTAGCTGGGGTAGTGCTACGGTCGTGTCTAGGTACACGGAGCGTCAGACGGCGTATCGTCTGCACACATCGGGCACGTCGGCTCCTGCGTTTAGTGCGTCGGCCAGTGGAGTGCCGTCGGGCTGGTCGTCATCACGACGCACGCCGAATCCTCATGCCCGCTACGAATGGCAGATCAGCCGCAGCCGACCAGCAGGCGAATCGTGGTCCAATTGGGGCAGTGCCACCGTTGTGTCTAAATACACGGAGCGTCAGACGGCTTTCCGTTTGCACACGTCGGGCACATCGGCTCCTGCGTTTAGTGCGTCGGCGAGCACTGTCCCCACTGGCTGGTCGTCGTCTCGTCGTACGCCTAACCCTCATGCCCGCTACGAATGGCAGATCAGTCGCACCAGACCAGCGGGCGAATCGTGGTCCAATTGGGGCAGCGCCACGGTCGTGTCTAGGTACACGGAGCGTCAGACGGCTTTCCGTTTGCACACGTCGGGCACATCGGCTCCTGCGTTTAGTGCGTCGGCGAGTGGGGTGCCGTCGGGTTGGTCGTCATCACGGCGCACGACCAACCCACATGCCCGCTACGAATGGCAGATCAGTCGTACCAGACCGGCAGGCGAATCGTGGTCCAATTGGGGTAGTGCCACCGTCGTCTCCACATACGCCGCGAGACAGACGACCTATCGGTGGAACAACTCGGGCACGACTTTTCCCGCCACCATCGGGGCCAATGCTGAAAGCCTGACCAGCAAGGTGAAGAGGCGGCTGGCGATGGCACCATGGCACTCGCCTGAATTCGGGCACATCCTCGGCGGTCGGCCCATGTGGGATAACATGGACGGTACGCGATACGGATGGCGATACCGACTCCTACGCGCTACCAACTGAACGTCTGACATCCACGTACGTAAACCCCGGGGGCTGGCTTTCGACGGTGAAGGCCAGCCCCTACCAGCAGGAAAACCAACCATGAAAAGAAAGAAAAGGTGCTTGAGCTGGCTGGTGCTGCTCGGCTTGCTCGCCGCCGGAGCCACATACGCGAACGACCTGACCACGCATGACCCGCCGAGGATCGTCGGCCTTGAGAGCGTCTCGTTTGCCGAAAATAGCTCCGAGCCGGTCGCCACCTACACCGCCCGCCATGCCCAAGGCGATTCCATTATCTGGTCGCTGGCCGGACGCGATGCCGAAGCGTTCACCTTCACGACTGATATGGAACACCAGACGATGACGCTGTTATTTCGGGCCATCCCCGACTACGAACACCCCGCCGATGTCCCACCCACCGACAACGACTATCAAGTGACCGTAGTCGCCACCGATACTAGCCAATCTGCTCTAGCGACGCCCTACCCGGTACGGGTGCAAGTGGTCGACGTAGCCGAGGCCGACCCCATGCCCGAGATCGCCGCGCCCGAACAGATGCGCTCCACTACCCAAGCCGAGTACGTGGGGCGGATGGTGTGGGCAATGATCGACTTCTACAAAGGCGTGGTGAGTTGGGCGGTGCGCGGGGTGGTCCATCACCTGCGCGACGTGTTCAGCGCGAGCCAGCGCCCCCCAGCGCCGGAGCTAGCGCGAGTGCCGGATGTGCCGGAGGTGGCCGTGTATGCTGGCGCGTGGTCGGCGCTGGGGACGTCGGGTCGGCTGCACGTGTCGGTAGGCAAGTCGGCATCTGATGTAACCGGCTATGAATACCAACTCTACGAAGGGGCTGATCGGCTGTTGGATTGGACGTCGGCGGGCGTAGCTGCGCCGACGGGGGCGGGTTTCGACGGTTCGGCTGAGGCTCCGGTCGAACCGTCCGCCCAAGAGTTCGCTACGGGAGCGGCGTCTTCGTTTTCCGTCGGCGGGCTGCGGCATGGGCAGACGTATGCCATAGCGGTGCGGGCGGTCAATGAAGAGGGAGCCAGCGGGGCCGCGTGGGGCTTGGCTACGCCGGGGCGCATTCTTGCGCCGGAGCGGTTGCAGGCGGTGGCGGGCGATGGCTGGGTGGCATTGGAATGGTCGGCGGCAGCGAGTGAGGGGCCGGTAATCACGCGCTATGAATGGCGTGGGCGTCCGGTGTGGGGCGCGTGGTCGGCGTGGGAGCCGGTGGCCGGGGGTGCAGCGGCGCGGAGTCACATAATAGAAGGCTTGGCCAACGGCGTAGAGTATGCGTTTGCAGTGCGGGCGGCCAATCCGGCCAGTGCGGGAGCAGTCGCACAAGTGGCAGCGCGGCCGGAGGTTGTCGAGCCAACGCCAGCAGAGAACACGCGCCCCATCAAGACGTGTGGGCACAATGCGCTGGGACGTCAGCGATGCGAACAAGCCTTAAATTGAAATACTAATCACTCGCGCCCGTCCATAAATTCCAAGTCGCACTCGGCGACTGTCCGCCCCGCTGCCGGTGCGAACGTCCACCGCTCCATCTCGGAGCGGACACAGGCATCCACCGCCTCGCTCACCACTCCCGAATCGACGATTTCCACCGCTGCCACGGTGCCGGTAGAGTCGATGGCAAAGCGGACTTTCATCCGCCCTGCGGCTGCGCGACCGGCGGCAAATTCGCGGGCGAAACAGGCGTTGATGGCCGGCAATCGGCCTTGCAGTTCGCCCTCGAGTGCGCTGGCCGCCCGCGTCGGATTCCCGGCTGCGCCGCGATCTAGCTGTAGCGGGCCACCTAGCCGGGTGTAAGTAACAAGCCCACTCTGGGACTCATCCTGCTCGCGCTCGACGAGTTCCCGCTGCACCTCGCGCTGGAACTCAAAGCGCAGGGTGGTGGTTTCCAACGGCGCGTCGTGGGGATTGAATTTGAGGACGAAGTCGCGCAGCACCAAGGCGACTTGCGCGACCTCGTCGGCGAGCGGATCAAACACGAGCAAACCCCGGTACGACTCGCCTTTGAAAATTTTGCGGTCGATGTTGTAGTTGTTACTGCGCACGATGCCCATGCGCATGTTGAAGCGGTAAAAATCATTGCCGCTCGGGCTCCTGCGGGCGCGGTAGTACGACTCAAAGTTCCTAGGCGACGAACCCGCCAAAATGCCGTAGGGCTGGAGAAATTCGCCGCCCCGATCCGTCAGCAGCACGGCCTTGAGGGGGTTGAGTTCCACTTTGGCAAAGGCGCGGTTGTGTACCTCGATTTCAAAGACGGTAAAGCGATTGCGAACATAGCCGACCGTTGGATCGACATAGTCGCCAAAAGTGTAGGGATTGATCGAGTACTCGCCCTGGCTCGACTCCGTGGGAAACATGGCGTTGAGTTCTGGGTCGCTCAAATGGCGGACTAAAAGCCGCAAGCCTTCTACGGTATAGGAGACGACCCCGTCGCTCTCTAAAGCGTACTGGGCCGAGGCCACCGGCAGCAGTCGGGAAACCTGGACGATCTGCTGGGGGTAGAGGAAGTGGCAGCCGCAGGCCAAGAGCCAGAGTCCGGCCGCGCAGAAACCTATTTTTTTCTTCGTCAGCATCGGCTCACTCAAAACCCAAAAATACCCGCATGAACAAGGAGGAGACGTCGAGGTCGTCTCCGGCGCGGGTGGGATCGTCAAAGGTCCGGCGCGTGAGGCGCAGGCCCACATTGGTCGAGAGCGCATAGCCAAAATAGTTCGAGTGATTAGTTAGCTGCACGACCCGCACGACCTCGGTAAAACTATTGCGGTTGTCGGTGCGGTCTTTTTTGCTCAGCGGCCAAAAGGGCAAACCCTGCATCCCGCAGGAAAATTCAGTGCGCGGCGTCAGCCGATACTGGGCCTTGAGGATGGGGACCAAAGTCCACTCGTCCTCCAGCGCGACCAGCAGACTCTCGCGGTCGCGGCGCAGGTACAATCCCTTGCCCTGAAAGACCACCAACCAGTTGGTCGTGGCCTCCCAGTCGTACGCAGTTCGCGCAACCAAGGTCAGCAGGCGGATTTCATCGTCCCCCTGATCCGAACCATCGGACAGCACTGCGGCCTGCTGGCGGTTGATGGCATAGCGCATATTGCCGTCCAAGCGCAGGCCAGCCAGCGGCCACCACGCTCCTTCGAGGTAGTGCTGGCGATCGATGCTGTCGCGCCACTCGAGCAAATCCCCCACCGTAGTGCGGTCGTACACCAAGGAACCGGGGCTGTGGTACGGAGCGTCGGGAGCGGGTTCCGACAGGGTTTCTTCAAAGGTCTGGTACGGGTTGGCAAAGTCGTCGTGAACGCGCTGCAAGAAAATCTCGCCAGCGAAATATCCCTGCTGCCAATCGCGGCGTGGCAGGGCAAGGCTGGCGTAGTCGATCTCGTTGCGCCGCTCGCTGGAAATCCCTTTAGCCTTGAGTCTCCCCACCCCCACGGACAAGCCGCCGAATAGACGCAGCCGACCGAAAACGTGGCCGCCCCGCTGGTCCTGCTGGTAGGGCAGATCAGGTTCTAGGTCGTCCTCGCGCACATCGGCGATGCCGTTGTGGTTCCAGTCGCGACCGTAGAAGTACGCGTCCGGTTCCACCGCAAAAAGCAAAAAAGGCTCGACGTAATCGGGGAGGGCATTGCCATTGCGATTGGTATCGGGAATGCCGTCGTTGTCCTCGTCGTTGCCGGGGAAGACCCCGTCTGGGTCGTAGTCGGTCGCGCCGTGGTGGCCGCCCCGCGCTCCGGGCCCCCGGTCGGGCCAGCGGTCGTCGTCGTCGTTGTCCTCGACAAAGCCGTCGGAGATTTCAGCCCCCGGCACCGCAGCTACGTGGTCGCCGATCAACTGGCGGGTGAAATCCGGCCCCACGGAAAACAATTCACCCCCCAATTCGAGATGGGAACTGGCCCATTCCGCAGTCAGATAGTACGAGGCGTCCCGGGTGGTGCTGCGCGTTCCGTTCCACCGGCGCACGCCCTCGAATTCCCTCGGGGGACGATGTCCGGGCCGGCCGTCTGGATAGCGCAAGTACTCAATGCTGCGGGCGAATTCCCCGCGAATGCGGGTGCGACCTCTTTCAAAGTGGCCGTCAACGCCGACCACGGTGCGGCCAGTCCAAGCCCCGGCGTCGAGGCGGATCTGCGTCGCATTGGACAGGTCTTGAACATTGCCCGGGGCGCGGCGCAGCGATTCGAGGTTGGCCAAGCGCCAGCGCGCCTGTTCCTGGGTGGCCTTGGGTTCGGCTTCGTACAAGCCGACCAACTCCACCCGATAGTCGTTGCCCACCACGGCCTCCACTTCGACCTGCTCGACAAAATACTCCTCGGTCAGATCGAAAAAGGCCAGAATGACATCGTAGCCATCGGCGCGCAATTCAGCGTCCGCCTCAATGGGCACAATAAAGTTCACCAGTTCGCCGAGGTTGACGTTGCGGGAGACGTCCTCGCCCTGCAAATGGCGGCGCAGGTAGAAAAAATCGGCATAGCGCGTGCCTTGGTCGGTGTACGAACGCCGCTGAAACTGGCCAGTGAGCCGATTGTTGAGACCCACGGCCGTGGGATTGCGAGCATCAATGCGCACCAACTCGGGCGCGATATCCGGCCGGTACTCGCCGTTGATCAGCAGGCGCACCGAGGAAATAGCAGCGCCAGCGCGCTCGTCGCCCGGGGAATCGTCGGCAAAGCGCGCAATGATAAAACTGGGCAAAACTTGGTCCCCTCGCAGATCGCCGCGGAGGGAAAAATCGCCCTGCGCGCTGTCGAAGAGATTGAAGTGGACGCCACTGGCCCCCAAAGTGAGTGCCCCTAAGTGCAACTCGCCGCGTCCACCCGTGAGCAGAGATGCGTTGCGCGCTTCTGACTGCGGGGTGCCGGCCACCCAGATGGGGTCGCGGAAGCGCGAGGCCAACAGTGAGAATTGGGTCGGCCCTTTGTCCACGTCGAGGCGAACCCCGTTGACGCCAGTCATATCGAGGGTCAGAGGCGTGAAAAAGGTGCGGATCTCGTCGCCGATGATCAGCCGGGCAGACCAGTCGTTGTAACTGTCGAAACCGACGATATTGCGGTCGAGCAGCCCATAGCGCGCGTTCTGCTTGAAGAGCTGGCTGTTGGGCGCTTGGCCAATGGGAAAGTCGGCGCGCGTCTCCCGCCACGAAAACACGTCGTACCCGTAGATCAGGTGATGGCCGAGGGGGCCGTAGTAATTGCGCCGGTCAAAGGGCGGCAGCAGGGTCTGATCCGGGAGCTCGTAGTCCGTTTTCGCGCGGTTGACATAGGGGCGACCGGGCCGGTGGACGAAGGGGTGGGCCGGGAGAAAGGTCGGCACCCCGGCCCGGGGTCCAGACTCCTCGGCTTTGAGCGCAGCCGACAAGACGAGCAAGCATCCTATGCCAATCGCTGCTCTCATCCTTTGAACGGCTCCAATCCCATGACTAGGCGCATGAAAAACAAGACTTGGTCAATGTCTTCGACTTGGCGCGAGCGGTCGTCGAATTGCAGTTGTTTGCGTTGGTAGCCCGTGCTCAGACTGAGGTGGTAGCCCTTGTAGGTCGTCCTATTGGTCACCATGACCACGTAGTCCTCGGCTCCATAGTTGACGGCACCGTTGACGCGATCGCGGTACCTGCTTTTGAGCCAAGGCAAACCCTGGGCACCAGCGCTGAAGCGGGTCATGGGCGTCAGATCGTACGTCGCGGTCAGGATCGGATAGAAAAAGCGCTCTGAAATGGGCCGCACCCGGTCGCTGCGATCGCGCCGCACAAAGCCCATGTACTTGATTCGGGGCGTCACCGTCAAACTGCCCACATTCCAGTTATACGCCGCTCGCAACACCCAAGACCAAGCACCGATCCGATTGGCAGGTTGTAGGGATGTGGGGCGCTGGAAATTGACGTTGTACTTGAGGCGCTGGTCGATGTTGAGGTTGTCGATGCGGAAGAAGGTCGCCTTGAGATAGGCGGTGTTGACCAAGCTATTGCGCATGGCCAGCTCGTCCTCGACTAGTTCAAAATTATCGACATTGGCGTCAAAGGTGCCCCGCACCTCAAAGGGCAGGGCATTGGATATGCGCGGCAAAAATTGCGGGGTGTCGTCTTCAATGTCGTCTTGCACCTGCTTGAACACATTGAAAAATTCCACGCGGCCGGACGGAAAAAGGGAGCGCTGATAGGCCGTCTTGAAATAGGAGACGCGGTTTTTCCCCGCTCCCCAGATCTGGCGCGTGCGATAGCGTCCCACGGTAAATTCGAGTCCAGTGCGGGGGCGCAGGCCGGCGAACAGGTGGTGGCCTTGGGTATCGACATCATAGGGATAATCGGGCTCAAAGTCGTCCTCCCGATGGTCGATGATGCCGTTGTTGTCGAAGTCGTCGCCGTAGTCGTATTCGGGCGGATCGACGTTATAGAGCACAAAGGGCTCGAGGTAGTCGGGGGCCGTATTGCCGTTTTCGTTGGGATCGGGCTGGCCATCCTGATCGAGGTCGAGGCCGGGGAAGATGCCGTCGTTATCGGCAAAATTCGGTATGAAGTGCATGTCCGGGAAGCGGTCGCGATCATCGTTGTCATCTACCGTGGACAATTCGAGGGTGTTGTTGTAGCGCTCGTCAAAGCTCGGAAAGACACTGAAGGGGCTGCGCAGATCCTCGGTGTACGTGCGGTAATTCCGGTCCTCGACGGAAATGCTAGTGCTGTACTGAGGCGCCATGCGGAAGACCTCAAAGCCGAGACTGGCGCGGTGCCAATCCCGGGTGGTATTGACAAAAAAGGCGTCGGCCGTGCGACGCTGCCACTTGCCATCCCCGGCGTGAGAGGGATACTGGCGAAATTCAAAGGTGCGGGCGAACTCAGTGCGCAAAGAGAAATCCCGGCGCTGCACTTCGAGGCGCAGGCTGGCATTGGTGCGGCCCGTGTGGCGACCGTACTCAAAGTTCACCCAGCGCCGATTGGACCCGTCGCGCACTTGGCCCTCGGCCGCGACCACCGGATAGAAAAAAGTGGCGCGTTCGCCGGTTATATCGACATTGCTCGACGATGTGGCCGCAGCCGGCAGAAAAATCTCGGCCATTTCAATGAGGTAGTCATTGGCCACCAGACCGCGAAAGCGCAAGCGCTCGACCTGCCCCCGCATTTCCTGGGGAATTTTGAACCAGTAGAGCAAAAACTCCGAGCCATTGGCTTCGAGAAATTCCCCTTGCTCGGCCGGCTCCACAGCCAGGTCTCCCCGGAGAAACTCGATATACGGCGGTATGGTCTTGCCCAGCGGAAAGAAGCGGTCGCGGTTGGGATAGGTTCTATCGATTTGCTCGCTATCGTGGCGGGTGACGAGCGGGCGAATATCGCCGAGCGTCCCTTCGATGTGCAGGTCGTAGATCCGGGCCCCGCCGCCATCCTCGGGCGAACCATCGCCGAACTTGACCACCACGTAGGCCGGCGGCGTGTTCTTGCGCGGCACCACGCCCTTGATGCTGTTGTCGCCCCACGCGGTCAGACTGTTGGTGCGGTGCAAATTGACATAGGAGAAACTCAGGTCCAGCACCCCGAACTTGCGCTGGACGTGGCCGCCGAGCAGATAGGTGGCCCAATCCCGGGCACCGTGCAGTTCGAGATTATCCCCCGGGAAGATGGGCCAGTCGAGGCGCGACGTGACAAAAGAAAATTGCGCGCCATCGACATCGGCATCCCAGCGGGCACCGTTGAGCGCCACTAGGTCGAGAGTGAGGGCGGTGAACTTGGTGCGGATGCGGTCGCCGACGATCAGCCGGCTGCTCCAATCGCCGTAGCTGTCCTGGGCCACCAGCAGGCGATTGAGGTACTGCTGGTAAAAGCGGCTCTTGTCGATAAAGCTACCCGATTCGGGCGGATTGGTCCGCCCTTCCTCCAATTCAAAAACGCCGACCCCGTCGAGGACAAAGTTGCCCAAATCATCGTACATATTGCGCGTGACTTGGCCAAAGATTCCCGAGTTGTACGCGCGGTATCCCTGGCGCGCATAGCTCTCGTAGCGCTCCTCAGCATCGTAGAGCAGTTGTCCAAAGGCGGGCGCGGCCCAAGCCAAGACGACGAGCAAGAGGACCATCACCTGCACCCCCTCGATGAAAATCGATCGCCCCATCTGCGTTCCATCTTACGTCCATCTTACGTCTGTACTTACGTCCATCTGCGTCCATCTGCGTCCATCTGCGGATAACATCACAGCACGCGCGCCTGGACGAAAAATTCTTTGAAGTTGCGCACTCTGCGGCCGGGCGTATGCACAAAGCGGGTGTAGCTGGCGCGGAAACCCAAATTGAGACTGAGATCAAATCCCCGGTTGTGGCTGCGGTTCTCAATGGCAAAAAGGTAGTGGCGAGCCGTGAAATCTCCGGTCGGGTATTCCGGGTTGCGAAAAGTGTGGGGCCAGCCCGGCAAGCCTTGGATGCCAAAGCGCAGCACCGTGGCTTGGCCTAGGGCGTAGTCCGCTTGCAGGATGGGGAAAAGTTCATACGTGCGGAGCGGCAATAGCAGGTCTTCGGGGGCAGTGCGGCGCTGAAGCCTCAATTTGGCGCTAGGGCGGATTTTCAGACCCTGCCGCACAAAGGTGTAATCCGCCTTGCTGGTCCAAGTCCAGTCGATAACATGACTGCGCTGGTCTAGCCTCTCCAGCATGCGGTTGATTTCGAGCTTGGTGGCGGCTTCGATCTGCACCCCGGGGATAGGCGCGTATCCCGCAGTGCCGTACAGGGTGTGGAGCCAGCTATTTCGCGCCAGCAGTGGATCGGGTTTGATTTTGATCGCGGTATTAGTCGCAGTCAGCGGATCGACGACGTGCTGGTACACTGGATCGGCGATAGTATCGCGCACCCGCTTACTACGCACATTGAGCTGTACGTCCCCCCTTTGGTATTGCGCCTCCCCGTACGCAACTTGGTTGCGGCCGGCCCCAGCGCGCTGTTCAATGCGGTACTGCCCGAGGCGGAATTGCAAGAATGAACGGGGATGGAGCAGGGCGAATGAATGGTACCCACGGCTGTCGAGCGGATAGGGATAGTCCGGCAGATTGTCGTTTTCGCGCCGATCCACTACGCCGTTGTTGTTGAAGTCGTCGCCGTACACAAAATCGTCTGGTTCAACGGCGTACATGAGGAAGGGCTCGGCGTAGTCGGGTATCTGGTTCTGGTTGACATTGATCGCCAAGACCCCGTCTCCATCTTGGTCCAGTCCAGGGAAAACGCCGTACCCAACGCCGTTGCCGAGGTTGCCGGGCAGGTAGTCAATGGCGGCCTGAGTCGGCTGGCTCTCCGGGTCCACGCCAGCGGCGTCCTTCAGACTGATGTAGAGTGGATCGAGCGGATCCCAGTGCTCCCAGCGGTCCTCCCAGTAGTCGCCGTCGTCGTTGTCATCGACCAGCGCGTAGTCCAGAACCTTGTCGGCGCGTTCCGACCACATGGGCAGAGTGGTAGCGTACGCCGCTGGCAGGCCAAACACTTCGAGGCCAACTGCGAGGCTATCCACGGCTCGGCTGAGCTTGCCGAAGCCCTGATGCAGCCCCTTGAGGAAAAAGGCCCGATTGGCGCGGCGCTGATGCTGGCTGGCACCGGGAAAGCGGCGGTACCCGACATTTTCGACCAACTCGCCCGCTAAAGTCGTCCCCTCCCATTCCCAAAGAAAGTCGCTGCCGTACTGAATTTGGGCGGTCGGAAAGCCGTATTCAAAACGCATCCAGCGCAAGTTGGACCCGTCCCGCACATTGCGCGGCGCACGCGCGACATTGTGCCAGTCGGTCCAGATGCGATTGGGCACACCGGCCCAGCCGTAGGTCGCCGCCACGTCAATACTATAGTCGCCAGCCACTTGGGCGCGAAAGCTCAGGCGCTCGGCCGTAGCTGGAATTTCCCAGCGATAGACCAGCAAATCGGTGCCGCCCACTTCGAGGGGAAACTCCGCTGCTGCAACGGGCAAACCCTGCTGGAAAAAGAGGCCGCGTTCCCTGCGCCGGTTGTTGAGCCGGGGATCGAAAACTCGGTCGCGCGGTACGCTCTGCGGGGCCCAGGGACCGTGGCGGCGCAGATGGGGGACGTGGTCCGGGTCGGCGAGGCGCGGAATGCGCCGAATATCCGGCTCGATTGGGAGCGGAGCGCCATCGACAAAAATTTCCACGGCCAGCACTTGGACGCCGCTGCCATCCTCGGGAGAATCGTCGCTGAAAACCACGTAGTAGGCCGTAGTCTTGGCCAAATCCGTCGGAAAGGTGCCGCGCGTCGAGCCCCGGCGCTGCATACTGTCGCGCAGATGCAGATTGACGTACGAGCCGCCGACGGTGAGCACATTGCCCAGACGGCTTTCCCAGCGACCGCCGAACAGATAGGTGGCAAACGGGAGATTGTTGGCCCCGCCGACTAGCGGCGAAGAAACCCGGGCACCCAATACGGTAAAGCGATTCTTGTACGAAGACCCATCCCAGCGCAGCCCCTGCAGACGCGCCTTGTCGAGAGTCAGCGGCGTGAAGCGGGCCTCGAGGGCGTCGCCGACCATGACCCGGGCCGACCAGTCGCGGTAGTGATCGCGCATGATGACCAAGTTGCGAAAGGTGGCCGCTAGATTGCCGCTGCGGAAAATTCGGCTGCTGCGCTGGGGTGCCAGCGTGCGGTATTCCTCCACGCGCAACAACTCCACTCCATCGAGCAGATAGGCCCCAAAAGGGTCGTAGGTCGGGTTCTCGGGACGGGCCGTGTAGTCGCGGTAACTGAGCAGGCTGTAGTTTTCGTAGCGCTCGTGCCACCAAGGGTAGTACTCGCGGTTGAGAAAGCGGGACTGAGCCTGACTCCAAGGCAGGTACTCGGTGGTGGTAAGTTGGCCTTCCGCCCGCTCCCAAGCGATGACGCAGAGCAACGCAGCCAGCCCAACGATCGGGAGTCCCCTCATATAGCAATCCAGAATGATCTGAACGATTCGAGATACGGGTCGTCTTGAAGGTAGGGGCGAGCGATCGCTCGCCCCTACAATTCTGCGTCCATCTGCGTCCATCTGCGGATTATCTTGTGAATGATGTAAGCTAATAAACCACCGCCACGTGGCCGCTGTGGACCGCCTCCCCTGCATCGAGCTCGACTTCGACCTGAAAGAGGTAGAGACCCGGGGGCACTAGATTGCCGCGGTCATCGCGTCCATCCCAATAGCCAGGGCTTTCCCGCTCCCGGCCGGGCAGGCGCAAATAGGTTCCCGCGCTCAGATCCGGGGGCCGGAGCCGAGCCACAGTGCGACCGCCCAAGTCGAAGATGCGCATGGATACCGGGCGCGCCACATCCACTCTGGAGAGGACTAATTCGATCACCGTGGCGTCGTTGACACCATCGCCATTGGGCGAAAATATCGGCGGATTAGCCCGCACCTGTTCGAGGACTTGGCCAGTAACCGTGGTCGTCACCAACGTCCACGAATAGGGTCCTTGGGTACGCGGGTCTTCGTCTTGATTGGGCGCGGCATTGAGCGGATTTTCCGAATCTGGACTGAACAGGAACGCGCGGAAACGGTGCAGGTGGGCATAGGAGCGAGTGCGGAAGGGAATCTGCAACTGGGTGCTTTGCCGCAGGGGCTCGGCGAAAATCAAGGTGAGCAAGTGCTGGGTGGAAAACCACTCGGCCAGCACGGCACTCCCCAAGTCAATATCCGAGCCGAGCTGGGCCTGTCCGGGCACGGCTATTTGCAAACTTTTGACCCCCTGATCGCCAGTGCCGATCTCCACGTCGAGGGTATAGACAAAGGTGGTATCCACGCCCATCGGCACCCGGTTGGGCTCGACGCGACCACGAGCCGTGGACGCGGCTATATCCTCGGTAGAGTACTCGACGCTCAGGTCGCGAAAAAGAGGACTTTTCTCCGGGTCTCGGCTCTCCATGTTGACGCGGTACTGCAAAAATCGCCCAGGTTCGGGACCGGGGAAGAGGATTCCTCCCTCGACCTGCGGAGTGCTCCAGCCGCCTTGGGGATCGGCAAAAGCGTCCAAGGTGACGCCGCTGCGAAATTGGACCGATAGGTCCGTGCGCAGAGGAATGTCCGCATTCCAAGCGATGCGGCCGAAATTCTTGCGCCGGTCCGGCGCTCCCAGATCCAGCGGTTCGGAGAGAAAAACGCCCTCCTCGGCAAAGCCCTCGCCAAAAACCTGAATCTCGGCGACCTTGGGCTGGCTCACGCCATTGACGTCGATGATGACAATGCGCACAAACCGGGTCCAAGTCGGATTGAAGACCACTTCGGTGCGCTCAAACTGGAGGATATCGTGCAAAACCCCCACCTCGGACCAGCGGATTTCGTTGTCGCTGACCTGCACGGAATAGCCCTGGAGGGAATTCTGGGCGAAGTCGGGCCCTTCGGTAAGCACCCGCACGGCTCGGATCAGTCGGCGTTGTTGCAAATCGATGGAGGCGGCAAAATTGACCGAGGATACGGGCGGTTCCCAAGCCGTGCGCAAATCGCCGTCCACGGCTTCGATGCGATTAGAGGGCCGTCCTAAAGCCAAGTTCTCACCGCGTATTTGCTTGAGAACCACGCCGCCAGCCACGCCGCCGATATCCGTGCCGCCGGGAAAAGCGGCGACTAGGTCCGGGGCTGGGTCGGGCAGACCCTCGATCAGGCCGCGATTGACGCTGCCGGCTTGGACCACCTGCCAGCCCGGCTGCTCGGCGACCTCGGCCACTTGCCAGTCCGTGTCGGCTAGGGGACGGTCGGTCCAGTACCAAGTCTGGGCTTTGGGGTCGGTCTCGCCGTAGCGCCGGGAATCGACCGCGACCACAGCCAGCAGACCATGCCCCACGCCCAAACCGCGATTGACCACCTCGACGGCCAAGGCGTTATCGCCGCTGAGCACGTCAACTGAGTAGGTGCGCGCTTGGTTCCAAGACGCATTGGCCCCGATGGCGACGCCGTTGAAATAGACCGCAAAACTGTCCACTGCGGCGATGTGGAGCAGCCCCGAGGCACTGCTGTCGGCCGCAAAGGTGGTGCGGTAGTACAGGGTATTGCGATAGGTGTCTTGGGTCCAGACCTCGGCGCGGCTACCACTCGCAAGCATTAGCAGGAGGTAGGGAACCAACCCGGATCTGATGTAGGCTCGGGCCATCGCGTTGCGGATTGTTGCCAGATGGATGGAAAAGTCGCGCCAGCTTCACCCTGCCCCGTCACACCTAAAGGCGCGGTGAAGTAGGCAGGGATAAGGCGCGGTGAGACGGAGAAAAATAAAAAAGGGGATCGAGTGCAATGGCGGGTTGCCCCGGCCAAGACCCGATCCCCGAAAAAAGACAGATCTGCGAGCTACTTCAGCAACAGCATTTGCTTGCTATCCACAAACGAGCCAGCCCGCAGTTCGTACAGGTACACCCCACTGCCCACGGATTCGCCCTCGGCATCCCGGCCATCCCACTTGATTTCGTAGGACCCAGCCTGTAACTCGCCATCCATCAGGCGGGCTACCAACTGACCGGAGATATTGTAGATATCGAGGACGACCACTCCGGCCGCTGGAATGGCAAAGCGGATCGCAGTTTCGGCATTGAAGGGATTGGGGTAGTTATCGTCTAAGGCATAGGCGGACGGCAGGGACGCGCCAGTCAACTCTGCTATCGCAGTAGCTGCATCGCCGCCGATGACGCCGGTACTCACGTCAAAGGGGAAATGGACCAGTTCCTGCTGGCCGGTCGGCGCGTACAGACCGTCGTAAGACCCCCCATCGGAGACCCAGTACAGGTCGGAAGCCAGCCCAGTGGGCATCTTGGGCAAATTGACGTTGAACAGACCGTGCCCATCCGGCCCGAGGACTGTGCCCCAGAAGGGCTGGTTGAAACCAGAGAAAAAGGCGATGTGGTGCCGGCCGACGTTGGCGTGGGTAACGGCCATCTGGTGGTCAAGGCCATCTTCGGCAAAGCCGCGAGCCGTGGCCTCCTCGCCGAAATAGCGGTCGAGAAAGCCGTCGCCGTTGCGGTTGAGCCAGATGAGGTCGCCGTCTAACGTGACATGGGCTGGAAGCGAAATTGGATTGTACCACAAACCAGAGACGTAGATCCCGCGGTCATCCACATCGACGCCCCAAGGACCTTGGCTGCCTGTTTCGTGGAGGTAAATTTCGCTCAGGTCGAGAATATTGGCGATCTCGCCGGTGGCGCGGTCAACCGAAACAACCGCCGGCACCAGCGGTTCTTCGACATCGCGATTGGCCAGATAGATCATGCCGTCGTCGGCGACCCAGGAGTGATGCGAGGCTTGCGACACGGCCGAACTGGCGACGCGAGCGTTGATATGGACATAACCCCGGTCGGCTGCGGCCCAATCTTCGTCCGGCAAGATCGTGCCGTTGTCTGGATCGAATTTGACCCGCCACACACCGCTGCCCCGCGCCACGTCAAACTGGGCGTTGTTGGTGATATAGGCGACGTTGGGGTCGGCTGGGTCGGGCTGGTAGGAACTGACGTCCCAGTACTGGATTTCCTGACCGTGGCGCTCGTTCATCCAGGGGATCAGGAAGCTTTCATACGCCTCGGGGTTTTGGAAGTAGTCGAGGCCTAGTTCGCCGCGGCGGATCTCCCACTCCGTCCCTTGGTTGGAGGTCCAGACCACGGGCGGATCGACATTGAAATCGACCCGGTTGGTCATCCAGTACGAATGCGAACTGCCCGGGCCGATCCAAGTGGGATTGGAGATATTGTCCAAGGCAAAGAGGTAGTACGTATAGGTGCCGGCCCCGACCTCGTTGCCGTTGAAGTCCCGACCGTCCCAAGTGATGGAGTTGCCCCCTTCGCTGAAGGTCTGGCCGCCAGAGATGCTGATCAAGGTGTCGAGCCCAGCGGTGCGCAACATGGCATTGCCCACGCCACCTTCGCCAAAAGCCGCGCCATCGTACTGGGGATTGGCGTCCCGAGAGTACACCGCCAAGTGTACTTCGGCCGGAGCGCCATTGAGCGTGAAGGGCACCTCGACCGAACCGCCGTCAAAGGCGACATCCTCGGAGTCGATAGTAAGGACGTTGGGCATGCCGCTGCGCCAATCGTTGGCGCGATCAAAATTTGGATTGCCGGCCGTGCCCGACTGGGCGAGGGCAGAGCCGACAAAGACCAGAGAAAAGAGCACAGATAACATCTTCATGAAACGGCCTCCTAATTTTAGGTGATTAGTGTCTGCGAAATGGAGGGAATGTTAAAACGAATCCGCCTTTTATGGCATTCATCGAATGGACAACGTCAATGCACAGCAATTCTGTCCACTATATAAAAATTGAAGAAGGATGTCAAAGTAAAAACTCACTCCCTGCAAGCTCCCTGTTGGCGCAGTTCGTTCACCGGGTCTGCTTGGAACGGACCAGTTTGAGAAAAGACCGGATGCGCGGATAATCGGGCTGCAACTCGAGTACCTGTTCAAATGCGGCCTCGGCTTCTGGGTAGCGCTGTAGATCAATCGAGGCCAAACCAAGTCCAAAACGGGCGTGGACGTGATCTGGGTCGGTTGCTAAGACTTGCTCAAAAAGCGGCACAGCTTGTGCAGGACGCAGCCCGCGCACGTGGAGCATGCCCAGTTCGAATTGCGCCTTGGTCCACCGAGGTTCGAGGACCAACGCCCTCGCAAAGGCCGCAGTGGCCCGCTCGTCGCCTCCGGCCTTGGCATGGGCCTGACCCAAGCGCAGGTGGAAGCGCGCCGAATCCGGGGCTAGGGTCACGGCCTGTTCTAAGGCGGCAATGGCTTTGTCCGTCCGCCCCTGCCGGTCGTAAACCAAGCCTAGATCGGCGTGGATCCCAACCATGCCCGGTTCGAGGGCCAAGGCTTTTTTGAACTCTTCGACGGCTCGACCGTACTGGCCGGCTTCGGCATAGGCCACGGCCAAGGCGCGGCGTTCTAGGGCTTTTTCGGGTTGGCGCTGGACCCGCAATTGGGCCATGTAGAGCGAGTCTTGCTCGCCTTCTTCGAGGGCGACAAAGCGCTCCTGAGCGCGCTGGCTGGCAGCGGTGCGGCCTAAGAGTTGGTAGGATCTGGCCAAGTTGTAGTACGCCTGCCGGTAGCGCGGTTCGAGGGCGATGGCGCGCTCGTACGCCTCCACAGCTTTGGCGGGCGATCCCCGTCGATCCAGCACCCTTCCCAAGTTGTAGAACGCTTCGGCATCCGTGGAGTCGAGCTCGACGGCCGTCCGCAATGATACAGCCGCGCTGTCCAAGTCGCCTTTTTCCAGATAGATTGCACCCAAGCGGCGATGCGCTATCGCCAGACCTGTATCGAGTTTTAGAGAACGTCTGTACGCAGCTATGGCCTGGGCAGATAGATTCCGCAATTCATAGGTGCGGCCCAGGTTGTAGTGGAAATGGGCATTAGTCGGCTCGAGAGCCACGGCCCTGCTCAGGGAGGCAATGGCCGTGTCGAGATCGGTGTAGCTGAGATTGGTGGGTTTATCCGTGGCCGTGGGTGCGCGCCGCGCATAGGCCACCCCGACGTGAAAGTGGGCCTCGGCAAATTCCGGGGCCAACGCCGCGCTTTGCCGCCAGTGCTGGATGGCGTCGTTGTACTTGCCGATCTGCGCGTACACTTGTCCCAAGCCAAAGTGGGCGCGCACGCTGGCGGGGTGCTTTTCCAAGGCGGCTTGGTAGAGCGCCACAGCGCGGGCGTATTCGGCCTGCTGGGCTAAGACCGCGGCCAGATCGCAGTACATTTCGGGATCGGCTCGATTTTCCCGTATGGCCGCCTCTAGGGCACCAAGCGGCAGGGCCGACCGCGGACCAGAGCCATAGCGGGCGCGCAACTGATCCTGATATGGGGATGTCGGCTCGTATTCCTCGTCGGCACAACCGCTGAGCGAGAAGACAGCTAGCGCGAGGAAGAGCCGATAAATCCAGAGATCATGCGGCCTGTCACTGCGCCGGCAGGGATCCAGCCGCATACTCCCGGTCCTCGGGGAAGTCGACAAAGGGATGGGCACCAACTGAAATCAGCTTGGTCGCCGGGTTCACAGTCAACCGAGCGTATTTCCCAAAGGGACGCCAGCGTTTCGCCTGACTGTTGTCTATCTTTTCCGGCTCGTTCTGCGGTGGGTCAAGGCCAATGGTGCGAAAAGCCTCGGCTTCGTCAAAGGGCTCCATGGCGGCGAAATTATACGTGACATAGACAATTTTGCCCTGCTTGATGGCCGCGAAAAGTTTCACTCCCCCAACGTCCTCCCAGCGCATAAAACCCACGTGCTTTTCGGTTTCCTCTCTGTACTGCTTAGGTTCTCCCAAGCGCGCCTGCACCGCCGAGGGCGTGCTGGCCAACAGGGCGTGGGCGTCTAGGGGTTCTTCCGGGGCGCAGGCTAGGCCGAGAAGCAGGACCGTGGCCAACGGGTAAAAGCCGGACCATTTCATAGGGAATTTTCTCTGTGTTGCTCAATGCCTTATCGCCGAATCGGTGCAACAATAGGCGCGTTGATTAGCTGCGTCAAGGTTGACAAATACAGGGGCGCACTTCAGTTTCGGCCCTAAGTACACGACAGTAATCCACTGGACTTAGGCATGGGCGGCCTGTGATGCTTCGACTCCGCTTCGCTCCGCTCAGCATGACAGGTGCTGACATCCATGTTGTCATGCTGAGCGAAGCGAAGCATCCCATACCACTCTATTGTCGTGTACAGGTTTCGGCCAAACTATGAGCAACCACTCAAAGGGTTTTTTCATCGCCTGCATTGGACTACTGGCAACCATCAGTATCCACACGGGATGCGGCGAATTCCGGCAAAAGCCCAATGTCGTGGTATTGCTGGTTGACACGTTGCGCGCCGACCACCTCAAGTGCTACGGGTATCACCGGGACACAGCCCCGTTCCTCGAAGGACTGGCCCGCCGCGGCGCGGTCTTCACCCAGTGTTACGCCCCTTCGGACTACACCCCGGCTTCCACGGCTTCCTTGTTTACGGGGCAGTACCCGCTAGCGCACGGGTATCTCAACTCGCACTACGTCCTCGCCGAAAGCCACACCACCATAGCCGAGATATTCCAGCGGCAAGGATATACCACCGCGGGATTTATCGCCAATGGCTTGGTCGGCGAAAAGTACCAGATGGACCAGGGGTTTGACCACTACTTTGAAAAGAACAGGGCCTCGGCCGCAGAATTGGTCGCCGCGGCATCCACCTTCATTGAACAACAGGCCGACAAACCCTTTTTCGCGTACCTGCATTTCCTCGATGTCCACGATCCCCACCGGATTCCCCAAGAATACCACGGCCGCTTCGCCGATCCGGCGGATTTTGCCTACGACATGCAAGACACTCTCCAGCTCGACAATTTCGTCATGAAGGCTTGGTGGGAGGCGGCGCAGGGATGGCGGGATCAGACTGTAGGATCCGACCAAGTCGCAACATATTTTGCCGACTACGTCCAGCTCTACGACGCATCCATTTCCTACTGGGACGAGCAGTTGGGAGCCTTGCTCGACCTGCTCGCCGTCCAAGGGATCGATGAGCGGACGATCATCGTGGTGACCTCAGATCACGGGGAGCAGTTTCTCGAGCACGGCTATTTCGGACACGGCAATTCAGGCTATCAGGTCGGCCTGCACGTCCCCTTTATTATCAGCGATCCGCTACACCCAAACATCGCCGGTTTGCGAGTCGACAATCTGGTCAATGCCGTCGATATCCTGCCCACCTTGCTGGCCCGGCTCAATTGGCAAATTGCTCCAGCCGTACAGGGGCAGGAGCGCTGGTCTTTGCTCGCGTCCGACGCGCCGGACGCGACCTCCGAAAGCATTTATACAGAGGGAACCTTCATGGCCAACCGGCCTTTCAGCACCTTGATCCAAACCTACCGGGAAGGGGAGTGGAAGCTGCTGCTCGATCGCCTGCGGGATACCAAGGAACTCTACCATCTAAAAGAAGACCCGGACGAACTTCGCGACCGCTTTGCCGAGCAGCCGGAAATCGCCGCCCGACTCTACGGCAAAATCCGCCAGTACTACAACGGCAACTTGCA
Source organism: Candidatus Latescibacterota bacterium (assembly GCA_022825835.1). Lineage (GTDB taxonomy): Bacteria > Latescibacterota > UBA2968 > UBA8231 > UBA8231. The sequence goes on along the minus strand of JAJDVZ010000041.1, from coordinate 76,593 downwards.
GCTCTTTGAGCAACACCAACAGTCGCAAATGCAGCTAACAGAGCAAAAATTGCAGGAGTTGCGAGCCTTGGGTTACATTACAGGGCGAGCCGGGTTGCAAAGGCCGACGAAGGAGTTTTTCCCCATGAAGCCGGTCCGCCTCGAACAATTCGGCCCCTTTGGGGACGAAGAGGATCTGGGCAGGTTTTCCCATGCGATCGATTTCTTTCGCGGCCCAATCACCTGGGGCCAAATCATTGGCGGGTACAGCGACAGGGTGGGCCAGCGGGATTCGGCCGGGGTCTGGTTTGATCGGCGGGCGACTTTTCTCCTGCCCAACCAGCCCGTTGGGCAACGGGTGGTCGTCGAGCTGACCATTGATCCTATGGGAGGGGCTGACAATCCGACCCAGATCGAAGTTAAATTCAATGAGCAACCCAGCGAAATCTGGGCGCTCAATGGGGTCGGCCCCTATCGGTTCGAAGCGGCGCTGCCCGCCTTTTTGCAGCAGAGTGCTTTCTTTTATCTGACCATTGAGGCCGATAGCCGCTTCGTCATCCGCAAAGCAACATCGGTGCGCAACGATCTATATGGAGCCATGCGAATTCGCAGATTGTATCTGGAGAGATAATTTAAATTCGTGGATCTCGTAAGCGAACTCTGGTACTCCATGGCCTTCACTGGCAAGGCCGTGGTGGTGATCTTGGCCGGCCTGTCCATTTATTCCTATGCGGTCATGGTGGACCGCGGCCTGACTTTGCGCTGGACCCGGCAGCGTTCGGCCGCTTTTGCCCATGAAATTGAGGAGGGCGGCCTGATGCTGGGAGAAGTCAAAGCAGTGCAGGAATGCGCCCGTCGAGCCGAGCAAGACGGACACTGCTCTCTGGCCGTGGTAATCTCAGCCGCTCTAGTGGAATACGAGCTATTGGCGGAGGAAGGACAGTCCGATGTGGTAGTGCTGGAGGCCGTGGACGATGCGCTCGGCCGCTCGCTGGACAGCGTGGTTGCCAATCTGCGGGTCCGGCTCTCTGGCATGGGCACCATTGTCGGGGTCGCGCCCTTCTTGGGGCTTTTTGGCACCGTGACTGGGTTGATTGCCGCTTTTCGCGGCATTGCCACCGCAGGCGGCGGGGGCCTAGCCGAGGTATCGGGCGGGATCTCCGAAGCCCTAGTCACCACGGTCATCGGCCTGTTTGTCGCCATGCCCGCGCTGTGGGCGTACAACTTTTTTTCCAACCGCATTGAGGCCATGTCTCTCGGGCTGGAAAACAACGCCGCCCGCATCGTCGGCCACGTGGTGCGCCGCGCACTCAAGGCCAATCGCGTCCCCTAGCAAGTATCATGGCCAGACGCAGCAAGCGCCGAACTCGCCACGCCGACGTGCGGCGCAGCCCCATGCCCGATATCACGCCCATCGTCAATGTGGCGCTGGTGCTGTTGATCGTCTTCATGGTGGTCATGCCGCTGATTCAAGAGGGCATCTTGGTAGAGACGCCCGAAGCCCGCAATGCCCAAGAGATCGTCGAGCAACTCGGCGCAGAGAGTTTGATTCTCTCCATTCAGGAAGACGGTTCCCTGTACATCAATTTGCACCAAGTGGCGCGGGCCGACCTCAAACGCGAACTGGCCAGAGCCTATCACGGCAAAGAGGGCGAGCCCATCATCGTCAAGGGCGCCAAGAATCTACCCTATCGCGAAATACTCGACTTGATGGAAATCTGTCAGGAGATCGGGGCTCCGGGGGTAGATTTAATGGTCAAAAAACCGTAACATGGCGCGACGGCACAGAAGAAAATTCGCCCGGGTAGAATCGTCCATGAACGCGACCCCACTGGCGGACGTATCCCTTTCCCTGCTGCTGGGCTTCTTGGTGATCACCCCGATTATTCTGCAAACCTTGGCGACCCAATTGCCCCAAGCAGGCGGAGTCGCTTCGGGGCAAGTTCGCCAAGACCCGAGGGTCGTTCTCACGGCCGAGAGCGAAATCCTGATCAACGACAAAAAGGTGAGCGAGGAAGAATTGCCGGCTAGGCTAAAGGAACTCTTTCCGCCTGAAGCCGATGTGGAGCGTCGGGTCGTGTTTACGGGATCGGGGGAAGTCCCATATCGAGATGTGATCGACGTACTCGATCTGCTCAAGGAAAACGGCGTCGAAACCATCGGCATCCGTTGAGCCTAACCCGCACTAGCGCACCAACACCATCCGCCGCACCAAGTCCCCACCCGGCGTCGCCAAACGCGCGATATAGACTCCACTCGCCAAATCGGCTCTGTCAAACCGCACCACGTGGCTTCCACTGTCCAGCACTTCGTTGACCACGACGTCCACCCGCTGCCCTAAGATATCAAAAACCTCCAACCGCACGGCCATGCGCCCGGGAAGCACAAAGCGGAGCTGGGTCGTCGGGTTAAAGGGATTGGGATAGGGCGGGTACAGGACGGCCTGACTAGGCAGTGCCCTTTCTTGACGCGACTCGGCACCCACTGCGGTGGCCGGGGGACGGGACACCCCCGGGCCTTGGAAATCAATCCAATTGATATTGAACAGGCCGTCGTCACCCGGATTGCGTATAAAGACGAAAAACAACTCGTGGGTGCCGCCCGGGTCTGCAATAGGTGCCGCCAAGTCGGTATAGACCTGCCAATCGCCCGTACTCCCCACGCGCACCGCGCTAATCGGCGGCCCCTTCAGTGAATCAACGCGCACTTCGATGCGCCCCCCCAGCCCAGCCGAAGCCACCCGATAGTTGAGAGACTCAATGCCCTCTAAGTTCATAGGCGCAAAGGAAATCCAGTCGCCGTGGGCGATAAAGCCGATATTCTGCCCGCCGCCGGCCTCGTCTCCAGTCGTCTCTAATAGCACTCCACTCTGGCGCGTATAGTGCTCGGCTTGCTTGCGCTTGGGTTGCAGAATGTGGCCCGCTCTACCGGTCAAAGGAGCCACCGACTCCGTACCTAGGTCTGTATAGCGCGCCTCGATCGTATAAAACAAATCGTCGCCATCGCCGCCGTGCCCTGACTCGGTCTGAAAACTACCGCTGCAATCGCCGTATTCCTCAAGGGGATGACTGTGCTCGTCGTGGCCGATAAACGCTTGCAATACCACCCGAGCGCAGTCGGCGGTCCCGTCCTCCTCGTCCAAGACCCTGACTTCAAAATCGACGACTTCTCCCCAGCTAAAAAACCCGCCGTCCGGGGGCCGCACGATCTCCACTTGGGGGACGGTATTGCCCACCGATATAGGCACTTGCGCCACGCCTTGGTTGCCCTCGGCGTCGGAGACTATTAGCTGGGCAATGTAGTCGCCGCTTGCCTCGTAGGTGAAGACGACCTCTGACCCCGTCGCGTCAATCTCGCCATCGCCAGTAAAATCCCAAGCGTAGTCTAGCACCGACCCCGGATCGGAATCAAAGGAATTGCGGCCCGAGAAATGCACCTCCAACGGCGCAGCCCCATTGGTGGGCGCAGCTTCAATGCGAGGCACCGGCGCTCGCGTACCCCGCACGTAGTCAATCCGCACCACGCGGGCATCGTCGTTGTCGCCCCAAAAGCCGCTGCCCCATTCCAACACGTACAGCGAGCCGTCGGGGCCAAACTCCATGGAGATGGGCCGGATGAATTCCATGCTGTCCAAAAAGGGATTGATCTTGAGGATGTTCCCGTCCTCGTCCAACTTGACCTCTTTAATCCAATTGCTCGCCCACTCGTACATAAAGAGCGTGCCGTCGTAGTACGCCGGCAGCTTCTTGCTACCCGCCGCGGCATCGTAGTAGTACACCGGACCAGCCAGCGCCGTGCGACCGCTGTCAGCAGTGATTTCGGGGAACGCCGACGAGGTGCCATACGGATACCAAACCCACGCCGCCTGCGCCGGAGGCAGCGATTGCAGACCCGTATTATTGGGCGACAAATTCCTCAGTGCCCCGCAATCGAAGGGCATGCCGGAGCTTTCAGTGGCAAAATCGTAGGCCACGTAGGGCTGGTTGTCGCCAATGCAGTAAGGCCAGCCAAAATTGCCCGCCGCTCGTGCCTGATTCCACTCGTCTAGGCCGATCGGCCCCCGCTGGGGGTCGGCTTGGCGGGCGTCGGGGCCGACATCGCCCCAATAGAGCCAGCCGCTCTTGCGGTCGATCGACAACCGGAAAGGATTGCGCACGCCCATGACGTAAATCTCGCGGCGGCCTTCCTCGTCCTCGGCGAACAAATTCCCCGGAGGAATACTGTAGCTGCCGTCGTCTTGAGGTTTGATGCGCAGGATTTTGCCTCGTAGATCAGCGCTGTTGGCCGCCGTACGCTGGGCGTCCCAATCGCTCCTACCCGGACGCTCGTCCAACGGACTGAACCCGTCCGACTCAAAGGGATTGGTGTTATCGCCGACGCCGATGTACAGACTACCATCCGGGCCAAACGCCAGCGCCCCACCCGAATGGCAGCACGCGCGCCGCTGGGTGGGAATCTCCAGCAACACAACTTCGGAATCCAAAACCAGTTCATCGCCATCTAATTCAAAACGGGATACATGCTGCTTGGCCCCTTCGCCGTGTGGCGAGTAAAACAGGTAGAGCCAATTATTGCGGACAAAATCTGGATCTAAGGCAATGCCCAGCAGGCCGTCCTCAAAGTCGGTCGAAACCGCTAACTGTCCGGCCAGCCGGGTCAATCCTAGATCGGGCCGATATACGTTCAGCTCCCCCTTGCGCTCGATGAAGAACACGCGCCCGTCGGGAGCCACGGCCAAATCAACGGGATTTTCAGCCTCGCTGTCGAGGACGACTTTTTCAAAACTGGTATCCACCGTGACCCCGCAATCGGCCGCAGTCACTCCAGTGGCGTACTCAATCCCGCCAAGGATATGCTGCATAAACAAAGGCTCGCCATAGCTTTCGCGGGTGTGGCCGCCGCCGGTGTACCAAGAGCGGCCGCCGTCGTAGTCGTGGCACCAAGCAATAGGATGGTCAAAGCCGTGGTTGCCGCCATCGTAACTGCCCTCGTCCAAGGTGGCCAAGACGTGGACTCGCCCACGGGGATTGCGGCGGTAATTGTACCACTCATCGCGCCGCTCCCAGCGCGCGGACAAATGGCTAGTGGCCGGATGAACTCGGTCGGCCACGTGGATCTGGCCCTGCTGGATGGCCGGATGGCTGTCGAAATAAGCTCCCACCAAGTCGCCGTACCAAGCCCAGTCGTACTCGGTATCGGCCGCAGAGTGGATACCCACAAAACCACCGCCGCCGCGAATGTAGCGCTCGAAAGCTCGCTCTTGCTCAGCGGCCAGTACATCGCCGGTAGTATTGAGGAAAATCACCGCCCGATACGGTGCCAAGCCCTCGTCGGTAAAACGCCCTGTATCCTCAGTGGCCTCGACGGCAAAACCGTTTTCCCGTCCCAAGGTCTGGACAGCGGCAATGCCGTCGGGAATGGAGTCGTGGCGGAAACCAGCGGCTTTAGTAAAGACCAAGACGGTTACATGCTGGTCATCAAAAGGTTCCGCAAGGACTTGGGGAAGTCCTACAAACAACAGCGCAAAAAGCCAACGTGTAGTTTTCAAAACATCCGAATCCTATTCCCGGTCATACCCGTAAACCCATCTACTACCATCCAGAAGCCTCCAGCGACGAACTGCCCCAGCACCATGCCGAGGAAAAACCACCGCGTCGCCTTGTACCCATTCGGCCCAGTGTACTTCAGCACGAGTGCCTTGACCAGCCACGCGAGGAAGATACTGAACCATACACTATTGAGAATCCAAGTACCACTAGCCAAATAACCCAGCGGATGGAAGGGCCACCACAAAAGGTGGTGCCGCGCCCAGATCAACAGCGCCATAATCGTCGCGCCGACTCCGTTCCACAGCCAGCCATCCCAATTGGGGCCAGTCGGATTGAGCGCAAAGTTTTGCGCCACGCGAAACGGCTCCTTGGCAAACCAAGCCCACGAGCCGTGGTAGTTGTTCGCGCCGTAGTGGTAGCTCAACACTAGGATCGTACAAACCCCGCCCACGAGGCCAATGGCCATGGCCATCCCGATCATCGCGAGGATGCGGCGCTTGTAGTGGCTCAGACCGTGCAACATGCGAATGCCGTTGGCGCAGGGAGCCATCATAAACACCAGCAGATCGCCGGCCCAAGCGAGAGTCATGCCCGTGGCCAGCACCCCGGCCACCCCAAGGGACGAGGAGCCGACGCTGGAAATGAGAAAGCCACAACCCGACATGCCTTGGACGGCCGCGGCCAAACCGGCCTCGACAATCATCCGCGTCAGGGCCAAAAAGATGACAAACGCCCCGAACAAATAGACAAAGACCGCCCACAGCGGTATCCCAGAGCGCCACAACCACAGCGACATAACCGCGAGGCCCAGCGCAACGCCGAGGATGGCCGTGCGATACGACATCAGTTCCTCGCCATCGGACCGCCCCTCCCGTCGCCAGAGGTGCTGCACAACGCGCCATATATGGACGCGCGCTGTCCACAGCCCCAAAATCACCATGACGATCATCGCACCCATAGTCTGATGGCTCAGCAGGCCCATGGTCGGCCCCTCAAAGGTGTGGCTGAAGATGTCGAGATTCTCGGTGCTCAAGATGCCGATGCGGGTGAAGAGCACCTCCTCGGCTTTGACCAACAAGTAGAAGAACCACAGGCTGAAGGTGATGTTGGCATTGACCAGATAGGCCAGTCCCATCCACATGCAGTCGAAGCGCAAGTAAAATCGCACCGCGTCATGGGCCAGCGGCATCGAGTAAGCAAAGTTGATGCGACCGATGAACTCGTAGTAGTGGCTCAAGGCATTGACCCCGTGCAGGACAAACGGCACAGCCAGCCCCAGCCACATCGCGGGATTCTTCAGAAAGGGTTTGACGCGCGAGGGCGTCGCCGCGTCCTCGACCATACCCAGCGGCACCTGCGTCAGCGGATAGAGCAATCGCTCGTGGTCCATCCACTGCCGCCGCAAGATGACCATCGAACACACGACGACCACGTAGAACGCAGCCATAAACAGCAGCCACCACAAAAGCGGCTCCAGCCAAACGCCCCAGGGAATCGCCTCACCTTCCGGCAGGCCCTCGTAAAAACCTTGAATGGCTTGGGCATCGTAGGGAATGAGCCAAGTGGGGACGTGCGGGAGGAGCAGTTCCTCCCAGTTGTTTTCCGGGGTGGCAAAGTAGAAGATGCCGGTCAGAATCGGCACCGCAATGCTGATGAAACCTCGCGCGGCAATGGCGGTGGTAATCATCATCATTACCGCAATGCTCAACAGCTCGGCGCGGCTAAAAAGCCAGTCCCGCCGCACAAGGCCGAGCAGCGGCTGCACGAGAGCTACGAGCAAAAAGAGCAAGAAAAAGGCGGCCGGCGTCGAGGAATTCAGCCCAAGCTGCGTGCCGTTGAGAACGAACTCCCCGTACGGCAGGCCCACGGCAATCGCGCCGCACAGCACGGCCCCCACGAGCATGGCGCGCACGCTGATTCCGGCGCGGTCCTCAGGTTCTCTCGAAGCGTCCATAGAGGGCTGCTCGCTCAGCTTAGCGCGACCCGCCGCCCCTCTGCCGCAGCTACCTCCGCACCCAGCCCAATGCGGATGGCTTCAAGGGCCACATCCAAGTCGGCACACCAGCCGTCCCCGCCGCACACCTCCTCTAGAAATAAGCTCTCCAGCGAGTGCTCGTCGTCTCCAGGCGGAGGCAGCGATTCCGCGCCAGCCGCAGTTGAGCGGCACCAACTGCCGGCTTCGTACGCCAGCGTCCCCCCCTCCAGCACCAAGTGCTCGTACTGCTCGGCGCGGCTGATGGCAATGCCCCCGGCCCAAGTCCACTGCGCCGTGCCGCCCCCGGCAAAACCCACCACCGCACGGTTGACAAAGCGTTCATACGCACCGTTGGCATTTAGGCCGTCGTAGTGGGCATAGCCCTCAACCCAAGCAGCCGGGCCGAACAAATCGACCAGCGGATAGACGTGATAGACAAAAAACAAGCTAGGCGGCCCGGAAACGCGCAGGTTAAACAGCACCTCGGGGCGCGCTCCTCGCCCTGGAGTAAGGCGCGTAAACAAGGCGACCAATAAGCCGCCGAGGGAAGCTGCCGTTGCTTTGAGCTGCCGGTGTTCGGCCGATACCACTTCGGGATGAGCTACTCGCAGCACCTTGCCGGTCGCCCGCGCCAAGTCCACCAAGGCTTCTCCTTCGTCGAGGCAGCGCGCCAAGGGGTATTCCAAGAAGACGTGTTTGCCCGCTTTTAGGGCGGCTTCAGCAATGGGGGCGTGGCTATCATTATTGGTGCAAATCGCCACCGCGTCTATATCGGTGCGCTCGATCAGATCCTGCCAATGGCCCAGCAGTTCCACTTCGTGCCGCTGGGCCAGTTCGGCCCCGGTGTGCGCGTTGCGAGCGGCTAGGGCCGTTAGCTTACAGCCCTCCATAGCGGCAAAAGCGGCAGCCCGACTTCGGGCCATGCCGCCCGACCCGACCAAACCCAAGCGAATAGCTTCCATCTGCCAAATTTCCTTGCCAAATTTTCGGATACTGACTGCCGTTTAAGTATGTCTCTTGGCCGTCGCCGTGTCCACTTTAGCCCCAATCTGTTCCTGCTCTTTTCGCTATCCGTCGATCACCCGCGAATCCGTCCAAGCGGCGGTGTGTTATGCCACCGAGTTGGCCAAGGAACATCTGTGAGTTGAAGAGTACAAAGGCTCTAGTACAGGGCCAAGCTCAATGTCTATATTAAAATTATATCAATACTTGTCGAAGTGCCCGTGCAGTGCGATCCTCGCCCTGTCATTGACTTCCTAGATTGGAGCTGTCCTAGCGGCACGAACTCTGTTTGGTCGGATTCCTTCGGACTAAGCAAAAAAGAGGGACTATTATATGTCGCCGCGTAACATCGATGTTGCACAGCCTTATGTCCCCAACGTCCCATCCCTGTATCCTTTCTGCTGCACTCCAACGCCTTCTATTCTCCCTGCCCCTCTGAGCCGCCCCCTAGCACGATTTTTGCTTATTGCGGATGCCACCCCACCCGCAACAAAGCATGGCTCATGGCTGAATTCGATACGGTCGCCAAACACCTCATCCACACCTACCCCGCCGACTTCGCCCGCTTCGCCCTCCAACACGACGACTTCAAGGTCCTCGGCGTCGTCGATACCGAACAACCCACCGTCGAAGCCCACCGCACCGATAGCCTCATTCGCGTGTGCATCGGCGGCGAGAAGGCACTGGTCCATCACGAGTTTCAAACCACCGACAGCGACCCACCCATGCCGCTCCGCATGGCCGCTTATATCGGCCGCGGTATTGAGCAGTACGGCCTGCCCTTCTATTCCACCGTCATCTATCTGCGTCCCGACGCCGGCCGGAATGATCCGGGACATTACATCCAAGAGCGGCACGGCTTCCGCGTTTTGGTGCAATACAAGGTGATTCGGCTGATAGAGCTAGACGGCCAACTCATTCTCGACGCGGGGCATTCGGGCTTGTTGCCGTTTGCGCCGTTGATGCAGCCGCCAGCCGGGATGGATGACGAGGCGTGGTTGCGCCAGTGCGTAAATCGGGCTCAGCAGGTGCCGATGGACGAGCCGCTCAAGGCGAGTTATCTGGCCGATCTTGCCATTTTAAGCGGATTGATGTATAAATCAGAGACCGTTATGACCATCATCGCGGAGGAGACCATGTACGAATCGTCGGTAGTGCAGTATTTCACAGAAAAGGGCATTGAGCAAGGTATCAAGCAAGGCATTGAGCAAGGCGGCCGAGAACGCGCCGTTGAAGCTTTGCTCGATGTACTGGAGATTCGCTTTGGGCTGACCGCGTCGGAGCCGTTGGCTGGCCGCATTGAGGCCATCGAGGATGTGCAGCGCCTCAAGCAATTGCATCGAGTGGCCATACAGGTGCCCAGCCTTGAAGAGTTTAGACGCCTGTTAAACACAACCGAGTAGGGACACCGCGCAACGTCAGTATATACTATATTGAATAGACCGAGCAGCGGGTGCTGACATGCAGGGCGCTCTTGCTAGGTTCCTTCCCCTATCTGCCCTTGTGGAGATTCCCATGACGACCACCGATTTGATCACCGCCGACGAGCTGTTGCAGATGAAGGACGATGGCTTCCGCTACGAACTGGTCCGAGGAGAATTGATAAAAATGAGTCCAGCCGGTCACCAACACGGCAGAACCGTGCTCAATCTCACCACGCCCTTGGACCAGTTCGTCCGAGCTAACCAACTAGGTGCGGTCTATGCGGCCGAAACCGGCTTCAAACTGGCCGAGGATATGGTACGAGCCCCAGACGCGGCCTTCATCCGGCGTGAGCGGGTCGAGGCGGTGGGCCTGACCACAGGCTTTTGGCCCGGTGCCCCCGACCTAGTGGCCGAGGTCATCTCACCGGGCGATACCTACGCCGAAGTCGAGGACAAGATCGCCGATTGGCTCGACGCGGGCACCCGCTTGGTCGTGGTCGTCAATCCAAGCACCCAAACGGTCGCTTTGTACCGCTCTGGGAATGACATCCGCATTCTAACCGTTGACGACGTACTCGACGGCGGCGAAGTAGTGCCGAACTGGACCCTGCTGGTGCGAGATATATTTATCTAAAGAGAGTGTGCGAGATGAAGCCCATGAACTGGCGAGAAGTCCTCCGCATGAAACGCAGCAAATCGACGTGGTGAATGGCGTCGCATATCACCGGATCGGGTGCCACTCCTAACAGGGCTTTGTCCCGACTTTCTGATTTGTGTCGCATAATTGGCGATTGTATATTTAGCCTCTTCATAAAGCTTGCAAAGGTTGCAAGTTTGCTCAAACCCCTGAAAGGAGAGCAAGAATGAGGTTACTGATCGCCTGCGGCTTTGGCCTAGCCTTAATCGGAGCCGCGAACGCTCAATTCAACGATCCGCCGGCCCTTGAAAATCGCAACGGCCGGCTCGGCTTTGAGTTCTACATGCTCGAAGTCCCCGATCCCAGTTCCATGACCGCCGATGGCGACGCCAGCGACTGGGGCTGGTTCGATCCCGAGTACACCCTCACCATGGATGAGTGGCGCGACGAAGCGGATCGTCCCCTGCCCGAGCGCGATGACTACAACGTCACCACCCTCATGGGCTGGAAAGGCGGCGATGTCAACCGCTGGTACGTGCACATGGAAATTGTCGACGACGTCCTCTGCCACTGGGGCACCAACGTCGAGCAATGGCACGCCGACATGATCGAGTTTGCCCTCGATCCGACGGATCACGGCCGCGAATTCGGCACCGGTTGGGTCATGGAATACATCGCCCGCCCGGGCGACATGGTGCCGCCGCAGAACGTGCGCTATCGCTGGACCGGCCCAGAAGGATGGCTGGAAAACAACGAAGTCATCGAGTTCGCCGTCCGCGTTGATCCGCCCGAAGCCTGGGCCGCTGAAGTGTGGGACGCCGGTGGGACCACGTATTACGAGTGGAACTACGAGGTCAAGCGGTTCATGGAAGACGGCGGGCCCTCGGCCAGCGAGACCTTCCAGTTGGACGACGTCGCCGGGGAAGACGGCGCGGGCATCGCCTTCAACCTGTGGGCTGAGGACAGTGAGCCAACAGGAGACGACGGCGACCGCGCCTCTTCAGTGGTCAACGACATGACCACGCGCGGCCCCGAAGGCTCGGCGCGGCAGTACTACGCTCATGCCCTGCTGCTGCGTAGCGGCGAGTACGCTGCCCAAACGGCTGTGGAAGAGTCAACTTGGGCGCAGATCAAGGACTCCTTCCGCCGCTAAACCTTAACATCTCGGAACGGCTCCACGGCGAAACACCGTCGTGGAGCCGCTCCCCCTCACATCGAGAATTCCCTTCAGGGCGGGTGCGCGTATCAGGTGCCCGCCCACTTTTGCATCTTTGTCGGCGTCGCCAAGCGAGCGAAGCTGTCTTAGAGGACACAACATGCGCGTATGGATCGCGGTGCTCATCTTCCTCGTCAGCGGCTGTGGGCGCTATTTCCCCCAACCCCTGCAGCCCACGCCCCAACAGGCTGAGGGCATGACCGTCAACGACGACGGCTCCGTCACCTACGCGCTCGAGCGGCTGGCCATCACCCTAAGACCCATGACCGACGCCGAACTCAACCGGCAATTTCCCCAAGCCTCAACCGGCGGCGCTGCCGCAGTCAATCCCTATACCTTCGGCGATTGGGTCCCACCCGGCGACGACTGGACGCCTGCCCGCTTTCTGGTGATGAAGCTCGGCGTCGCCAATTACCAGTTCCCCAAAGTCGTCATCAACCCTCTCAAAGCCACGATCAAAGCGGCCAACAATCAAATCTACCGCGCCTTGAGCTACGCCGAGCTGTACGAATACTACCGAGCGTATTGGCAGGCCAACTCCGGCCAAGGCCGAATCGAATTCAGGGCCCGCACCGACATTCTCAAGCAAACCATGTTCACCGATGCCTTCATCTTCAGCGGCCGCGATGAAGAAGGGTACATCGTCTTTCCCCGTTTGGACGACGAAATACAGCGCATCCAAGTGAAAATCGCCGATATCGCCATTCGCTTCAATTTCGACGATGAACCCGTGGAGACCATAGACCTCAGCGTCTCTTTCGAGCGCGAGGTGCTCAAGGGGAACGCGCCCCATAGCGCGGTTCCATTGAACTGAAAATCATGCGGCTCCTTTGCTCCCTTCCGCTTGGCCGATTCGCCGCTGTCTGTATGATGATAGGGCTGGGAGCGCGGCTGGGGTTGGCCGAGGTGGAAACATACCACATAGGCCGCGGCGGCTTGTCATGGGCTTCTCAAGCGGATATCCAGAACGGAACCGTAGGGGTAGAGGGTGCGCTACAACCGCTGGAACTGCGCAGCGGCCAGAATCTGATGGAATTGCTGCGAGCCGCAGGTCAGACTTGGCTCAACGGCAGCCCCAGCGACTTCACCAAGCCCGGACAGCCGCGCACTTGGTCCAATGACGGCCCCTTCAATCAGGTAAACGGCCCCCTGCAACTCGTTGACGGCGACCCTTCGAGTTCGTCAGAAGGCGCGTTCCGCACGGCGCGCAACCAAGCCGGGGCCACCTTTTTCTGGGATCTCGGCGCTCCTTTCCCCATAGAACGCGTGCGTTTTGCACCAGCACCCGGTGAGCTAGATTGGTTCATCAAGGCATTTGAACTGCGGGTGAGCGACGGCGAGCAGTTCGACGAAGTCAGGCGGCCCGTCTATCGCCTGCTGAGCCGCGTCGAGGACAACAAGGATCCAGTAGTCGAGCTTTCCTTCGATGGAGTGCAGGGGCGCTTTCTCCAGCTCAAGGTGCTCTCGCGCAATCCCTTCAACCTCGCGGAATTCGCAGTGTACGGCGAGGGATTCGTGCCCGTGTCCAGCTATGTCTCGCAGCTCCATTCCTTTGGGCGGCCCGTGAATTTCGGGCGGCTCGCGGTGCGGGCCGAGCGGCTGAGCCGTGCCGCAACAGGCGACACCGCGATCGTGCGCTTGCAGCTACGCAGCGGCATGGACGACACCCCCATAGCCTACTTTCGCCGCGACCGCGACACCGGCGTCCGCGAAGAAGTGTCTCTGTCCGAGTACAACAATCTGCCCAGACGCGCCCTGTACCGCCGCGATCCCGACACGGGAGCCGTGCTAGGAGAAGTAACTCGGACCGAGTATCTCTCGCTGCCGTTGGCCGAGGTCGGGCCAGCGCGCGACTTTGTGCAGGCCGACATCCGCGAGGATGTGGAGAATTGGAGTTCTTGGACCCCACCACTGCAACTCGATTCGTCGGCTACGGTCGTCATGCCGTTGGATCTGCCAAGCCCGCGCGAATTCTTGCAGTTCCGCATCTTTTTTAACGGACATGCCGCGAGCACCATGCGCCTCGATAGCTTGGTGGTAGAGTTTTCTCCCGGACTGGTCAGCACGGCCGTCGGCGAAGTCGCATTGGCCACGGACCCCTATCCCGTCGGCGGCATATTGGCCGTTCCGAGCGGAGTCGATACCTCCTTTGTCTGCGACATCCTTACCCAATTTGACGAAGACGATCTAGCCGGCTTTCGCGGCCTCAAGCTCACCGCCTTTCCGCCGCCCGTGTTTGAGCGGCTGCAAATGGGCGATCCCCTCGTCGAGGTCGCAGATGTCGAAGTCGAGCCTATCGCCGAGGGCTTCCACGTCTTTTTCCCGCCGGTGACGCGCCAAAATAACCAACCCATGCGGCTGACCTTTAGTCTGCGGCTGCTGGAGTACCATACGCCGCTGAACGCCTTCTTGCTCGGCGACGGCGACGTGCCGCCGCATCCGATTGTGGCCGGTAATGCCAGTGCCGAGGTGGGTACGGGATCCATTCATATTTTCGCCACTAGCGCCACGCCCTCGGTCGAGGCCATCCTCTCGACCTCCGTGCTCACGCCCAACGGCGATGGGGTCAACGACAAGGTAGAAGTCGCCGCGGTGCTGACGCAATTTGCCGGCGAGGTGCCGCTGGCCATCGAAATTTTTGATCTTTCCGGCCATCGAGTGCGAGAGCTAATTGCCGCGCCTCGGGCCGCGGGAGTCTATCGCGAAACGTGGGACGGACGGGATGGGACCGGCGCTAGGGTCGCGCCCGGTCTGTACCTATGTCGAATCGGGGTAAGCTCGGATATCGCCTCGACCACCGCGACGCAACTCATAGGAGTGGCGTATTGACCGCTTTCTTGCTAGTGCCGCTGCTGCTCGCTGGGGCGGCTTGGGGGCAGGCGTCGTCATGGGTCGTCGGCGCAAGTGGCGAACCCTGGGCCGAGGTAGCCGAGCGCTGGATCGCCCTCGACGACTCCGTGCGTCTAGGGGCCGTCCAGCCTCGGGCCGTGCCTCCGGGGCACAACGTGCTGCGCGGATTGGTGCGCGCAACAGGTGTTGCCGCTCAGGTCAACATCTTTGACTACTCCTGGGCCTTTGCTAAAGACCCGGACCGGATGGAGATCAACAACCAACTCGTGGGCTGGAATCCGCGCATGTGGGGAGGCAACGCAGCAGTGATGCGCGGTCTCATAGATGGCGACGAGCTGACCGCCTCTTTCGTCCATCCACCGCGCATCGACGGACGGCCTAATGCTGCGGTGTTCTATACGTTCGATTTGGGCGTGCCCATCGCCCTCGACAGCCTCGTCTTCTTTCCACCCCAAAGCGGCTTTACCGACGACAACAGACGCCAGCGCAACGTCTTCCCCGTGGGCTACGAAGTAACGCGCACCAACACGCCCGCAGACTGGCTCATTTTCGAGGAAGAGGACGTCGCGCTCGGGTCGCCCGGCTACCACCCGCTCGACGAGCTAGTCGGCAGCACCTTTTCCAACAACCAGAGCATTGTGTCGCTGCGGCCGCCCCTGCGCTTTACGCGCTTTTTGCGCTTCAAGTTCGGCGGCGTCACATCGCTGGGCCTCCTCGCCGAGATACAGGCCTTTGGCCGCGGCTATCCCCAAGTGGCGCACTACTTGTCGCAAGTCAAGTCCTTTGGCGAGCCAGTGAGCCTCGGCCGGATTACTTGGCACTTCACTCGCTATCGGCAGACGAGTTCCGGCCGCATCGTCGAAGATCCAGCGGCCCCAGTGCAGCTCATCATCCAGACGCGCTCCGGCACGGACGACGATCCAATAGACCACTTTATTTTTGACGAACTCAGCCGCCTCCTCAAAGTGGACCGCCCGACCTACGAAGACGCGCCGGCGGTCGTACACGCCGCCTACCAAAGCGCGCCTGGGTTCCAAGCGCGCCGAGGGGAGGATATTGAGAATTGGACGCCTTGGTCTATTGCCTACGTAGAGTCGGGCGACGAGGTGCGCTCGGCCGATGGCGGGGCGTTCTTCCAGTTTCGCTTTGAGATCGCCACGGAGCAGCCCTTTGCCTTTGGCGTGCTGGACAGCGTGGCCTTCGAGGTGTCGCCGCTGTTGGCCGACAGCGTACTGGCCGAGGTCTCGCTCGCCGGGCCACTACCCGATCCCAAGGTACCGCTGGGCGTGGATACTACGTTTGTCTATGACATTCGCACAGTTTTCGCCACCAGCGGCCGCGTGGGGTTTGACGCAATCGAATTAGACGTGCCTCCGGGCGCGCGCTTTCTCGGCTTGGAAATTGACGCAGTGCCCGCGCAGGAAGGCGCGGATTTTTCCTTCGTCGCCACGCCCAACAAATTCAGCTTCACTTTTCCGCGAGTTTTTGTCGAGGACGCGTCGTTCCGCGTGCGCTACCGCAGTGCGATCTACCAAGCATCGCTCTTTTTAGAGGGGCAATTGATCAACCGCGACCCACAGGCCACCCTCCTACCCCAGTCGATTGAAGCGGGTGATGCGCGCGCGGACGTCGCCAGCAACAGCATCCAAGTAGTAGCCAGCGAGGAAGAACTGAGCGTCTTGGGTGCGCTGCGGCTGTCTTCGCCGGTTGTAACGCCCAATGGCGACGGAGCCAACGACATCGTCGTCGCGGCCTTTGATTTGTTTGGCGTCAATGGAGCGCCGACCACCATGGAAGTGCGCGATCTCGCCGGACGCCGCGTCGCCACCCTGCTCAGCGCCACGTCCCAAGCCGGCTCCTACGCGCCGACTTGGGACGGCACGGACACAGATGGGGAGTTGGTGCCTCCCGGCCTCTACTTGGTGCAGATAGAGGTCGAGATCGATTTGGGCGTGGAGACGCAGACGTACGCGGTCGCCGTCGCCTATTGAGTGAGAAGTGAGAGAAAGGAAAATTCGATGTCCGTTAGCCGACGACAGGGCAATTCACCATTCAAACCCATATTCAACTTCCTAAACTGACGTTATGCACAAGCCCTTAGGAATTAGATGCTTCGCGATGCTCAGCATGACAAGCAGGAAGGAACGCGTCAGTGCCTGTCATTCTGAGCGGAGCGCAGCGGAGTCGAAGAATCTCCTACCGGCAAAGTCCAGTGAACCCTGCTCCATGATAATACGCTTAGTGTTCGCGTCCCTCATTGGCTGCTCCAGCCTATACGCCCAAGACATAGTCTTTGCAGGGACGGACTTTGCGGCGTGGAATCATCCGACCGGGCTCGTCCAAATCGGCGCTACAGGAATCACTGTTAAGCGTTTTGGCACGACGTTTAACGCGGTCGCCAATGCTGGCGAATTTTCATCCGTTACCATCGGCGACTACGGCCGCTTGCCAGTGCGCGCGCCCTCCAATCAGACCCAAGCCGGACTAGTGGCCGACCAAGACCACAACACCTATTGGCAGCCCGACCCAGACGATCCGCTCCAGAAGTGGTGGCTAGAGGTCGATTTGGACCGCGCGGTCGTCGCCCGCAAGATCCGCGTAATTTTTCCCCAAACCGAGGACGCCCGTCCCTTTGAGTTCTTTTCGCTCCACATCAGCCCAGGCATCCAAGTCGCGGGCGCACCGGGTAAGCAAATCGCGTTTGAACGCGTCGGTCGCCCGGTCAACAACAACACCAAGCAGGTGGTAGAGTTCGATCTCAGAACCGTCAACAAGCCTCCTCTCAGTGGAACGCCCAAGGGGCAGTACTTGGCCAAGAGCGACAGCTTGGATTTTTCTATCCTCCGCTTTGTGCGCTTTGAAGCGGCCGGCCAAACCCCCGGCGCAGCTCTCGCCGAAATCGAGGTAGATGGCATTGGCTTCAACCTCTCGACCCGGGTGTTTACCGAAGTGCGCGCGGAAAAGGGCGAGAAGTCATGGGGCGGCAGAACGTGGACCTCAAGAGCACGCGATTGCGACGGCTGCGGCAAGGCCAGCGGCGCGGAATTTCTCGTGGATGCGGACTTGGGCCGACGGCTGTGGAGCATCCAAGCCTCTTCTGGGGATCGCGATTGGCGCGACGATGGCGTCTGGTCCGTGATCGACTTCGGCAACGTGTTCCGCATCGACCGGATCATCTTTGTGCCGCTCATCGGCGGCCGCAGCCCGTGGCTCTACGGCTACCAGCAGGGCGCGGTAGGCGGCTTTCCCATGTTCGACCTCCTCACATCCGACGGCAGTCCGAGCAACACGGCCGACCCAACGGCCGAAGGGCCGTTTGACTACGAATTGCTATCCGAAGTGCGCACCAGCTATCCCTTCAACGATTTCCAATTCCCCACCCGCGACACGCGCCTCATCCTCTGGCGCGTGATCGGCTTCTACGGGCGCGACGCCAATGCCTTACAGCTTTTTGCCTTTCACCGCGAGGGCTATCCCAAGCGCGTCGAGTTAGAGTCCTCCGACCTCGACTTGGGTGCGGCGCGCAGCATCCGGCGCATTGAGTGGGACGCCGACCTGCCGCCGGGTACGCGATTAGAAGTGCAGACCCAAACGGGCAACGGCTTTACCGAAGTTACGCGCTACTTTCTCAAAAATGGCGATGAAGTCACCAAGGAAGCCTATGAAGCGGCGCGCAAGCGCTACCGCGGCGACATTGTGCAAGAAAATGTGCGCGATGCAACTTGGAGCACTTGGAGCCAGCCACACCGCTTTTCCGGGCAGAGCTTTCAGTCGCCTTCGCCGCGACGCTACTTGCGCACGCGCATTCGCCTGTACAGCGACGACCTAGATGTGTCGCCGGTGCTGCGCTCGCTGCGGGTTGTGGCCAACGATCCAGTCATTGTTGCTGGCCTGAGCGGCTCGGTGTGGCCGCGCGAAGCCGGGCTCGATTCGCTGACCGAGTTTCGCTATACCATCAAGCCGCAGGCATTCAACAGCCGCGACCCCGGGTTCGACCAAGTGCTGATCGCACTGCCTCCGGGCAGCGCGGACGCCAAGTTGCTCGCAGCCTGGGTGGGAGGCCAGCAAGTGGAGGCGACCAGCTCGTTGCGCGGCGATTCGCTGTGGGTGCAGCTACCGCCGCCAGTGGTAAAGCGCGACTCCGTCAACATAGCGTTTGCAACGCGAGTTTTCGCCAGCCCGACGGTCTTTGAAACCTTTGTCTTTAACTCCAGTCAAGAAGACAACGCACAGGGCGTCGTGCCAGCGGAATTGGGAGCCGATCAAGTGTTTGTGCCCGAGGTGGTACAGGGCGCATCCCTAATCCGCAACTTGCGCCACTCCAAACTGTTCACTCCCAATGGCGACGCAGTCAACGACCTGTACGAGCTGAGTTTTACCGTTGTCAAAACCGACAAGCAGCCGCACGTGCGCGTCTTTTCCCTCGACGGTCGCCTAATCGCCAAATTGAAAAACGCCACTCCGCGCGGTAGTCGTGCAACGTTCGCTTGGGACGGCCAGCGCTACGGCGAGATCGTACCGCCGGGCATCTACATAGTGCATATCGACTTGCAAACCGATCCTAAAGACGAGATCGTCCAGCAGTATGTTCACGTCGTATATTAAAGGTAACAAGCGAATAGAAGAACATGAAGATCAACTACTTTGAAGATACGGATACCGCATTTATTGAGTTCACTTCTGCAAGCGTCGCCGAAACCCGCGAGTTGTGCGAGAACATCTACATAGACCTCGACGAGCAAGGAAACCTCGTTGCCATGAAAATTGAGCACGCCAAGACGAGCGCCAGCATCTTAGACTTCACCTTCGAGCGTCAAGAAGAGCAACCGAGTGATAGTAGTCAGTCGCCAGCGGCCAGTGACCAGTCCCAACCCGCCACCGAGAGTGGTGGGGAAACTAAACACTAAACAACCCTGTGGGAGAGAGGACGTGAGACGTCTAACGATAGTATTTCTGTATTGCGGTTTGCTCCTCGGGACGCCGCAGCCGTCCGCGGCCCAGCGCGCCACCGGATTTGACAATCCCTATTACACTTCAGCCACTGAAGTCGCGCCCTCAACTCTCGTCCCTTCAGTGCGCAAGTGGTACCAGCCGCAGCGCCTGTACGAACTCTACGATTGGCGGCAAGACCAGTACTCCAACTACGCGCGCAACCCCTACCAACGCTACAACGATGTCTTCCTAGAGGGATCGCCCTTTTACGACATCTACGGCTCGTACATCAGCCAAGGTTGGCGGGTGTACAACTGGACCGAGGACTATCCCACGGCCAGCGGCAGCAACATCTTCAAAAGCCCGCGCTTCAGCTCGTGGTTCAGCAACGTCCTCATTTCCTCCAGCCACTCCGGGCAGTTCCACTCCTCGCTGATGGTGGGCGACGGCATCCGCACGACCCTGACGCCGCTCACCTTTTCCAAGCCGCGCTTCGACGGCGTGCAGTGGGACCTGATGTCGGACAAATACGCCCTGACTCTGCTCACCTCGCGTATCAACAACACCGGCGTCGTCGCTGGTGTCGCCGGAGAGGCTGGCGTGAAGTTCAGCACGTTCACCAACATGTGGGCTGCCAAAGGTCAAGTCAGCATCGGCGACTTCTCCAATGTCGGCCTAACGTTTGTCAACGCCGCCCACATGAACTCCAACATTCCCTTTGGCGACAATTCGCTCAAAGGCCAACTCAGCGGGCCGATGAACAACGACTTTGTCCGCTCGATCACCGTGCGCATTTCCGACGACTCACCCGAAGACGGCGAAGGCGGTGCCCTGCTGTCGCGCTGGCGCATTTTCGCCAATGGCGTCGAACACACCGACGATATCGCGCCCGTGGTGGAAGGTGGCTTCCGCCGCCGCGGCGTGATTGAAGCGAGCGGCACCGACGTAATAACCCTCACGTTCAACATCGAAGACTTCGCGCCCACCGTCGACGACGAAATCGACGACTTCCGCGAGATTGAGCACGTGGAGATCGGCCTAGTACTGGCCAACGACTACAAAGTAGAGGTCGCTTCCAACAAACAGACCAACCAACTCGGCGCACCTGTATTCCTAACCGTGCTGCGCGCCCCGGGCAACGTCAAGGACGGCGCCAACCAAGCCTTCCACACCTTTCGCTACGGCCTGCCCACTGGCAACCGGCTACTCGGCTTTGACATGTCAATCAACGATGTCGCCGGTTTTGACTTGAGGGGAGAATACGTGCGGAATTTCCAGTACCGCCGCTTCCCCAACGAAAACTTCATCCGCGAGCAAGCTCTGGCCACCAACACGGCCGAAGCCTTTTACCTAACAGCGCAGAAGCGGCATTACCCGTGGACGGTTTTCGCCGAGGTCTTTAGCATGGACGCGGAGTACTCAACCCAAGCCTTTATCCCGAACTCCGAGGGCGAGGTGCACTACGGCAATGAGCAACAAAGTGTGTACGAATTCGTCGATGACAACGACGATCAAGACGAATTGCCCGACTGGACCCGGCGCTACCACGGCCCGCGCGTCAACACCCGCCAAGGGACGGGACTACTGACCGACAGCGCGGTTTTCCCCGGGATCGACGAAAACAACGACGATCTCTCGGATTTCAATCGCAATTTCAACCGCCTACCCGACTACGCCGAGCCTTTCCTGCGCTTCGAGATCGATCCCCCCGACTTTCTCTTTGGCATGGACATGAACAACAACGGGGTCATTGACCGCTTTGAAGACGACTCCGAAGCGGACTATCCCTACAAACGCGGACACCGGGGATACAACACATACCTAGGCGTTGAAATCGCGCCGGACATAAACCTCATGGCCGGTCGGCTCGACGAACGCCTGCTGAAAACCGCCCGCGAAAACGCGACCACGTATCTGCTCTTGACCGCGAGCGAAAAGTTCCCGCGCTACAACCTGCAATTGCGGCTGATTGTCAATCCGCGCAAGGTCGCAGATGACATTCCCGAGGACGTCTTTTTGTGGGTCGATACGCCCGGCACATTCGGGGAATCGCGCTTTATCCGCGACCAACTCGTGGCGCGCAATGCGTTCGTCAACACCACGTATTTAGACGTGCGCTACGATCGCTACATCTCGTTTACCACCAAATTCAAGCACGAACAATACACGCAATTGGGGTCGGCGGCTGAAGAACTGAGTAACCAGCGCTTCCTCGGCGTAATCAACAAGGCCCAGTACCCGCTCCACCTGCGCTCTTGGGATTTGACCTTGAACTGGAAACAGCTCTACAGCAATCGGGTGCCGGCGGACAAGGGCGCGTTGCAAACGTCCGATCTAATGGAGATTTTCTCGCTGTTGGCCGGCCGCGAGATCAACCGCAACATGAGCTTTACCGCGGGCGTCGAATACGAGATTGCCAACAATCTGGGCGAGCAGCCCGAGGGATTTCTAGAAGACGGCACTACGCTAGTGCTGGCCGGCCAGATCGCCAACCAATCGGCCTATCAGGGGTATGCGCTTACTACCAACGTCGGGCTGCGCTGGACTCGCGAAGACCTCGACTCAGCTCCTGCGTCGGCCAAACTATTCACCTTTATCAGCGTCTTCGCCGGGCTGGGCAAGGACCTGTGATTCAGTATGCGACAAAAATCATGCGATTTTGCCGAAACAAGCAACTTTCACCGGGCACCGAGCACCCCACCGGGCGTCAGTCCGCATCGACTAATTGCCGTGCCAATGACCCCTCTCGCGTCAGCGCATACACCGCGAGATTGACGCCCAAGTTATACACCAACGGCTCCTCGGCACTGGCCAGAAACGGACTATTGGCCACATCAAAAGTTTCCCGCTCCTGCTCGGCGATGCCGGCCCAAAAATCGGCGTAGCCCCGCAGCGAATACACCCCCACCAACTGATCGCCCACCACGATGCCCTCCAAATAGTCCGGCGTGAGCCGCACTGAGCCTACGTAGTGCATATCGCGCATCCCCCGCGGCAGACTACCCACATCGTAGAAGCAACGGTAGATCGGATGGGTCAGCTCTAAGCGGGTAAATTGCCAGTCCTTCCATTCTTGATAACCCACCGCTTGCAAGCTAGCGCGAATGAGGGAACGCAGCGCCGGAATGTCCAAATCGGCGTCGCTGTAATCGGGCCGTAGCTCGCGCACAATCTCCGCAAACAGAAAGCCACCGCCAGTCAAATACGCCCCTAAATTGGCCGCCTCGCTGTCGGTAAACTCAAAAGGCCCACTCGCCGTCAGCAGCGCGAAAGGCACCTGCAAAAGCTGCCGATCGTCGAGCCGCACCGCGTCGCGCACTTCGACGTGGACTTGCGTACTGGCGACCATCTTGTCGGCCAACCCGTGCAGCATCCGTTTTTCTCGCATTTGGCGCGTCTGATACAGTCGGCGCGATGTTTCTGACTCGGCCCGCTCGATGGAAGGGCTGTAGATATTGGACATATAGAGAAAGCCCTTGAGCTTGCGCCGGTCATTGGGATCAACCACCACCATCGCCCGGTGTCGTCCCGTGTCCATTGCCTCTACATCCAGCAACTCCAAAGACATGTCGATCTCATCGGCCCCCTGCCGCGTCCCTTCTAGTGCGCCCGCCCGCATCTGCGGCCCAATCTGCCGCGCCGGGAAATCCGGCACCGGCAACGCCAGCCGATCCGGCAGCGACGCGGTTGGTATCCGCAGCGACGCAGCTTTCATCACCGGCAGGGGTCGAGAAGCCATCGGAGCCGGCCGCTGCGCCACCACCGGAGCCGCTTGCAGGGCCGGACGCCGCACCAACGGACGCTGTTGGGGCCGTTGGCGGCGGGTGAGGCTTCGCTGCGGCGGTGGCCGCTTGGTGAACTCGACCATGATCTGCGGCAGCACCGGGTATTGCGTAACCCGCTCGTGGGGCATGAGGCCGAAAAGCACCAGCAGATGCAACGCCAGCGACAACGCCAAGCAGCTTTGCAGCTTGCTATTTTTGTGCAGCGGAACTTTCCACGGGCGTTTCATCGGCTATACCATTCAGTCATCTGTTTTGGTCTGATTAGACAGGATATATAGACCAATACCCCCACCGCGCACGGCCTGCTCCAGCACCGCTAAGTCTGTATCACCGTCTCCATCCACATCGCCGTGCAGGATGGTCCCACCCAACCCTTGCAGCGGATAGTGGCCTTCTCGCCGTAGCACTCCATTCTTCCTGCCCATACTGACAACGAGGGCCGGCTGGCGGAAATCGCGAGAGTCCTCGGCTGCCAGTCTTCCCATACCGCCGCCATATCCACATCGCCATCGCCATCCAGGTCCCCCAATTCGGCTACTGGTCTGCCGCGCTGTCCTATGTCCAATCCATGCTGCTCTAAAGGATAAAAAAGCGGTAGGGCGAAGAGCGTCCCGACAGGATGCGGCTCTTCCCTCCTCGGCGGTGCGCCCTCTGAGTCTGGCCTTTCTGCATGGGTCAACTCGATCCAATCGATTTCCACGGCCTCGGGGATTTCTTCCGGCCCTTCCACATCCTTTGAGTAGTTGAACAAGGGCAGGCGAAGGCGTATTTCGAGCAATTCATCTTTCCAGACGCGCCGATAGACCTTCTCGCCTAGTACGTAGGTTTTAGACGCCACACTATCAATCGTCACCTCCTGCCAGTCCGCAGTATAGATGTGGCGTTGGCTTTTGAGCAAGGTAATGTGATCGATCCCCGTTCCCGGCTGTGCATTGATAAAGAATCCTCGGAGGTACTCATTAGCAGGATTCTTCCAGAAGAGCGTAATCTGACTCTCAAGCGGTTGCGTATGCAGCACTCGCAGGCGGACGCGCAAGCGATTGAACAGAGCCGAATCGCGGCCAATTGGCGGGGAGATCAATTCGACTATCGGCCTGATACCGAGCGCAAAGTCCCGGGGCGCAACGCGCCATATTCCGTCAGTCGTTTCCGAATGCAGCGGTGCTATAATCACCGCGCCCGAAGCCTCGCTTTCCCAAGCTACCCAACCCTCGGTATCGCCTTCTCGTGCAAAATCCCAAGTGATAGCACTGAGACGCGAAGTATCCAGCAACGACAGGGCTATCAACGCGACCAATCCACCGAATCGCAGCGCATGTCTCACCACTGAAGTAACCATATAGCAACCTTTCTGATGTAGCAGAGCTTAATTCATAGAGCACCACCAGCCATCATCTTTTGTATATCCTCTACTCGTTCTATCTGGCCTAGTTGACGGAACATTTTCTGTGCCTGTTTCCAGTTCAATATCGCGTCGTAGTGCTTGCCCCAAGCCGCGTACATAGCACCCAACCACACGTGAACGACAGCACATGCCTCGTCGTTGCCTAGGCTCTTTTGGCAGGTCAGGCATTTGCGGTACATTGGCTCGGCGCGGTCGAACGAACCCTCGGCACAATACAGATCGCCCAAGATCTCAGCCTGCCAAGCAATGCCCTGCATATTCTCTATTTCCTCGAACAACTGTAGTGATCGGTGCGCCATCTCGGTCGCGCTTTGGTATGCTTGGCGCTGCTGATATATCATGCTCAGATGGCCAGCCGCGCTGGCTTGGTTGCGCTTGTGGCCCAAGCGCTCCTGCACCGACAGGGCTTGCCGATACATGGATTCGGCCTCGTCGAGCCGCTCGGTTTGGAGATAGATTTGTCCCAAGGTGTCGTATTCAATCCCCAGCCCTTCGAGACGACCGAGCGGTTCGTCTATGGCCAACGCTTGGTGCAACAATGCCTCGGCATGAGCCGTTTCGCCTTGAACCATGTACACGCGGGCGAGGCTTTGGTACTGGTTGGCCATACCGGCGCGGTCGTCTAGCGCTTGGTATGTATTCAGGGACTCTTCTAGATACTCCAGTGCGCGGTCTAACTGGTCGCGGGCAAAAAACAGATTGCCCATGTTGCAGTAGTCCAAGGCTCGTCCGGCTTGGTCTGCCAATTCTTCGCGCAGGTGCAAGGCATAGCCATACAGGCGCTCGGCATCATCAAAATCGCCCTGCATTTGTGCAACAAAACCCAAGTTGCTGTAATTGTCCGCTAAACGTGCCCGGTCTTCACTCGCCTTGTTTATCTCGTACGATGCCATGAGCAGTTCCCACGCCTTTGCCAAGTTGCCCTGCACCTCACACAACAGCCCCCAGCCGCTATAGGCATCCGCTTCCAACTGGACATTCTCCGACTTTTCGGCCAAAACTTGGGCACGCTGGTAGGCCGCCTCTGCCTGTTCAAGTTGGCCGGCTCTCTTATGGGCATGGCCCAGCCGAAGAGAAGCCGCAGCCATTTCTTGTTTATCGCCGGCTATTTCAGCTTGGGCCAACTCTTCCAGCAACTGTGCTTCTATTTCTCGGCGACTCATGGGATTCGCGCTTCGCTCGGTTCGGCCCATGTCGGGTGATGGTCCAACAAGGTCCGCAAATCGCGCAATCGACCGGTGGGCCCGTGTGCGTACGCTTGGTGAAATGCTACCAAATCTCTCAGCAGGGTCTCTTCGGGCAGGAGAGGGTCTGGCCAGATACTGGCGTACCAGAAGTGGAATAGCAGCAACTTGGGATCACTGTGTTTCTGTTCCATGTACCGCATGGCTCGCTGGGGGGCGAGCATCTCTTCGCGTGCTTTAATCGGGTCGGAAAAATCGTGATAGTGATAGAGATGATAGGCCCTGGCCTCCGGTACGAAGCAGGGCCGACAGCCGTACTGTTGCAACCGATAAGCCAAGTCCCACCCTTCGCTAAAGGCCATGGCGGGATCAAAACCGCCTACCTCCAAAAAAGCCTCCCGCAAAACCGCGCCGTTGTTTGGGAAAAAGCCCAGCCAACCAATAGGAGAATCGGGATATTGTGCAAAGAGTTCGGTGATCTGTTCCTGTAGGATCTCAAGTTCGGGAAAGGGATACCAGCCAATCACGGCACGAGCTTCGATGCGGTCAAAAGCTCCAAGTACCATATCCTCAGTTAGGATCAATTCCTGCCGATGGACGCGGACGTACTCGCGTACTACGCTCGGCGTCTTGTCCTCCATCGGCGTACCCCGTTGGGGATCTTGCAGATATTCCAAACCGGGCAGACTGTATCCCGCACCACACAACAGAGACTCTCGCCCACCCTGTTCCAACGCTTCGCTATGGCCTTGGAGCCATTGTGGATGCGGCAAAGCGTCGCCGTCCAAAAAAGCGACGAATGCTCCTGCTGCGGCCTCCACACCCCGGTTGCGAGCCACACAACGCCCTTCGTTGGGCCGCAGGCGAACGATCTTTAGGTCCATCTGGCGACCTACCTCGTCGAGCATCTCGGCTGTTCCATCGCTACTGCCGTCGTCCACGACCACGACTTCAAAGCGTGCAACCGACGCGATCTGGCCGCGCAATCCGGCTAATACTAGCCGCAGACGTTCCTTTTGATTGTGAGTAGTAACAACAACGGAAATATCCATCTCAGAGGCACTCCATGGCGAGTCGGCACTCGTATTGTACGCCTTCCGGCACGTGGGATTGCGGCCCGGATGCGGTCTCGCGCCAAGCCAACAGGTGCGGTAGGGCCTTGACCGAGTTGGAACATACCACGCGGTGGCAATCCAACTGGCCAAAGTAAAAATCGACGTAGCGGTCGCCGACTTCGGCGATATGGCGGCGCAATGCCTCGTCGGCGACATTGTCTTTGGTCGTCGCCTGCGAGCCAATGACAATACCGTGAAACTCCACTGGCATCCAACCGCGCTCCGGCGCAAAAACTTCTGCCCAAGTGTGCCCAAAGATAATGTCTTCAAAGGTCGCCCATTCAAAACGACCATCGCCTGTGGGGTAAACAGCTAAGGCACCAGTGACCTCCCGCGCCGCGACTCCCTGTAGGCGACAAAAGGCGATAAAGGCATTGGCCAGCGTTATGCAGTGGCCACCGTTGTCGTTCAACACCACGTGGATGGAAGAGGCCAAGTCTTGCGATCGCTCTTTGGTTTTTTTGAAGCGCTTGGTCGCGGCCAATTGGGCGTAGATGCGACGCGCCTTTTCCAACGGGTCTTCCACTCCGTCCAAGTCCAGTTCGGCAAAAAAGTTTTGCACCACCACTTCTTGTGCCAGTTCGGGATCGATCTCTATGTAGCGGCGATATTCGCGGTCCGATAGCTGGGCTGGCCCCGTTGGGCCCATGCGGCCCTGTACGGTCAACTCGCAGGTGTAGGAGAAATCCAACCAAGCCGGCGCGGCCTCTTCCACCCGCACGGGATAGCCGTAGAAAAAACCGGCCTGCGGCGCAAAGCAAGTTCGCAAATCGTCTGGTGCCCAAGCACACAACTCGATATCCTCCTGATGTGGACTAGATATGGGATAGGGCAGAAAGAGCCGGGTGCTGAGGTCTGGCGGCAAGGTGGATGGATAGAGCCGATAGGTATAGGTGAGGCGATAGCGCTGACGATGCCGGTGGAGTGCGATGCGGCCATTCGCCTGAGAAAAAAAATCGCGGCGTTTCTCCTCAAGGGCGCGGTAATCGCTTTCAAAAAATGCGGGCTCGTGGTCGTAGAGCCAGTTCCAAGAATCCGCCCGGTCAAAGGCGACCTTGCTACCCTGCCGGAAGTGCGGCATACCGCGACTCAGGCTGCGGTGGAGCAAAGTGCGGATCTCCTCGCCGCCGAGCTCGGCCGGGGTGCTCTGGTTGAGGTGGTGGACAAATTCGGGCTCGGGCATTAGGTAGGCTGACTCTATTTGGTGAACGGAACGCTGGTCCACAAAAAAGGCGTCAACCACATTTGCCGCGGCCTCGCCCCCGTCCCATTCCCCAATGTGTGCAGCAAAGGCTTGGCAACGCGGGGCAAACTCACCGCGACGAGCCAAGAGATCGTCTATGGCCTCCAACAGAGGGGCCACCCGAAAAAACGCATCCCAGTTGAGCTTGTAGCCCAAGCCGAGATCACGCACTCGATTGAGGTGGTACTCTTGGTCCAAGTGCTCGGGCGCACCGATCACGGGTACCCCTTGGCGCAAGGCGTGGTAGATGGAACCAATGCCGCCAATACCCACGAAGAGCGCCGCACGCGCCAACACCCAAGCCGCCGGCACAAAGTCAACAACGCGGATATTGGACGCGGCGACCTGTCCTGACCAACGACCCGCGGTGGTCACTAAGACGCGATAGGGTTTATGGGCCATGCGGGGCAGCACCTCGTCGAGAAAACCGGGATAAGCACCGGTGCTGCCGCAGTTGAAATAGACCAGCGGCAATTGATCGTCCCAATCGTCCAACGCCGCGATGGGACGGATTGGCGGCGACTCGATCAGTGGCCCCACATAGCAATAGTGCGAGGGAGTATCTTCACCCGGCGGGTGAAACGGGGGCACATCGGCCACCAAATAGAGGATATGGTGCGGCTTGAAGGCTGGGACGTTCTCGCGGGCGTATTCATCGAAGGCCTCAGTGCCCAAGGAAAGAGCCGTGGGCAGGCGAATGGGAAACGGATAGCCCGGTTGGTTGTAGGCCGCCTCTATCAGGGCTATATCCACCCCTTCAAGAGAGGCGGTAAGCGGCAAGGTGGGCCGCATGTCCGCCAGCGCGAGGGCGGGGCGGAGCCGCTTTATGAGCGCCCGTTCGGCCTGCACACAGCGGTCTATCCACTCCGCATTGTAATAGCCGTAGTCGCTGCGAGACACGTACTCGTCCATGCGGCTTTGCGGCATGGTTTCAAGCTCGTACACTGGAAAGCCTTCGTCGGCGATCCGGGGGGTGTGCGGCCCTACACCGGCGAATTCTACGGGATAGCCGCGCGCCCGCAGTGCTCGTCCCACGACCAGCGGGCGGATGGTGTGGGCCAAACAGTAGCCGTGGAAAAAGATCAATACGGGATACTCGTGGCGCGGTAGGCTCTGAACCGTACTAGTTTGTTCCAGACGGACGCTCAAACCCTGTAAAACCGCCGCTATATGGTGGCGCAATGTCTCTAACATGTCAGCTCCTGATAGTTGTTCTATTCGAGTTTAGACCTCGAATGGAAACAGGGTGGTAAGCGCACAACGTAGATGGCCAGCACACGCCCATGGCTTTTGGTCGGATCGTCTATTCGAGTTTGACCATCTTGCGGATGCGCGTCTGCTCGCCCACCTGCAACTGATACAAATAGACCCCAGCGGCGACGGCTTGGCCTTGCGTGTCTCGGCCATCCCAAGTCAGCCGATGCTCGCCGGCCGCCAGCGGCCCATTCCACACATGGCGCACCGGCTGTCCTAAGACATTGTAGATGGTTACGTCCACATCGTCCGCGCCAGTAGCTACCGATAAGGGGATGGTCGTAGCCGGATTAAACGGATTGGGATAGTTGGCACCGAGGGCAAAGGCCGAGGGCGTGATTGCCGACTCGGCCACGACGGCTGTGGGTGCCGGGACGACTTGATTGAGAAAGACGAAGACCCCACCCGGACCGCCTTCTATACTCCTGCCCAGAACGAGCAGATCGGTCGCCCCATCGCCGTTGACATCGCCGGCGAGCACCTCGCCACCCACGCCCGGTAGCGGATAGCGACCTTCGAGGACAGGCACCCCATCGCGCTGGCCGACCAGCACCACCAGCGCCGGACCCGTTGCCAAGTTGCCATCGACCACGGCCAAATCCTGCAGGCCATCGCCGTTGAGGTCGCTGGCAATGGTCCGATGCGGCAAGGTTGCCTGCGGACCGAGCAGGGTCTGGCGTTCCACCCCGCCCGAAGCGTCCACACGCCACAGCGCCAAACCGTGGTAGGTGTCATTGATGGTAGTAGGGTCGAGTTGTAGATTCCGCTCGGAAGCCCCGACTAATTCCACCCCTCCATCGCCATCTAAGTCGGAGAGCAGGTGCAAATCACAGGGGTTGACTGCGGCCTCAAAAAAAAGCGGTGGCTCCTCGCTGGCCGCCCACGGCCGGGTCAGTTGCCAAGTACCCGGAGACTCATAGCACGGCCGGTTCCACAATAGGCGTACAGCCTCGCCCAATGATTGACCGGGGATCAACCAAAGAGGCAGCCGCTCCTCGCTGTCGAGGGTGAACCGATCACTGCGGACAAATCCATCGTCGCCGTCATTGAACCACAAGGTCGTTTTGGACCATGCGTCGTCATTCTCTTGGACCAATAGGTCCGTATCGCCGTCACCATCGCCATCGACCAAGCCAAGAAGAAAGACGCCGGACAGTTGCAGCATAGGCTCAAAGCCGTCCTCGCCCCGGTTGTGCCACAGTTCAAGCGACTCATCTTGAACGGCCAGATCGAGAAGTCCATCCCCGTCGAAATCACTCCCCCGGACTCTGGTTCCCCCTGTGGTCGGCCCTACCTCTATCTCTCGAGTGGATACAAAGCGACCTAGCCCCTCGTTGAACGCCACTGTCCAGCCCCAGTGGGACTTGCCCACTGTCTCGCGTTCCCAAGTTACCACCAGATCCCCATCTCCATCGCCGTCTATATCGCCCAAAGTGCCGTTGCTTTCATTTAGGAACCCGATTTCTACTCCCTTGCCGAGGACGTAAAAATCGGGCGCAGCGAATAGAGCGTTGGGCAACCCGGCCTCCACGGCGACCCCCCGGGGCTGCAATTCGCCCAGCAGTAACTCTTCGGTCCCCGTCAGTTGAATCCAGTCCACTTCTAAAAACTCAGGATGGTCGGCCTGGTCCTGTGGGTCGTCGTTTAAGTTCAATTCTAGCTGAAAATTAAAGAGGGTATCCTGCCAAATGAACTCCGCTTCTGGGTTTGCGGCCGCCGCAGCTTCCAAAGAGCGTAGGTCTATAGTGATGTCTTGCCATTGGGTGGGATAGAGTTGAAGACGGCCCGTAGCAAACCCAGTGCCATAGCGGTGTTCGCCAGCGTCAAAGATGCGCTTGTACTCGGTATTGACCCACCGCATCTGGAATAGCCCCTCCGTCGGGCGATGGTGTACGATGCGTAGCCGTAGGGTAAGGTGGTCGAAGAGGGCGGAATCTTCCCCAATCAGCGGCGAGATCAATTGAATGAACGGTCGTTGTGAACCCGGGACCGGCGCAATGCGCCAGACACCGTCTTCGACTTCACTGTACACCATAGTGGGACTACTATAATCAGTACCGAACAAAGCCTCCGTAGCAGCCCAGCCCCAAGTAGTGTCCTCGTCAAAATCCCATGTTAAGGCCAAGGCTCCCAACGGAGCCGCCAACAATCCAATCGTAATGAGCAAGTAGCGCATAATGCACCTCCAGAGTGGAGTGAGTAGAGTGAATAGAGTGAATGGAGTGAGTAGAGTGAGTGGTGTGGTAGCCAGCCTAACGATTTACCTCCATATCGAGCGACAGGCTCAGTGAAACAGAGGACGACCAACCCATGTGGCATCTAGCCCAAAATGCCACATGGGCTATATACGTCTCAGCAGGAGCAGGACCAGCTTCCTATCTGTACACAGCCGTAATTCTCCGAGTTGCAGTATTTTGCTCTGTACCACCCTATGGCCCCCCCACTGGAGTTAAATCGACATGGATTATTTTTTTTGCATACCCATGCGCAACTACCTTCTTTGTCCGAGCCGGCAGCTTCGGATATTCCATAGCAATCACTAGGGTCAACCGCCTGCGCCCGGTCGGCAGTACCAAACATCACCGCCAACCCCGCCACCACACTACCCAACCACCCCAAGGCCAACCCTTGGCGCGGCTCCACGTGCCCGCTGGTTGACGTGGCAAACTCCACCAGCGGGGCCAGCAGCGTCGATTCCAACACAAACGTTAAGGACTGCATACGTCATTCCTCCTCGAAAGGGTAGGAAAGGGATCAGCAAACCGTTATGGCTGCTGACTTGGAATGAAAAACCAGCGAACACGCGATAGCACCTCCTTTCTGGGCCGTAGTGATCATGGCACTCATCTCTCAAGAGCCTTCGCTAGACTGTACTCGGCCAAAACCCTGCACAAAATCCCAAGCCGATGGCCACCCCACCACAAAGTCCACTACCTTCCCCGCCCCATCCACCTGATACACCGTCGGCACTCCGGGCGTTTTGTACGCCTGTGAGACCGCACCAGCCGAGTCGATCAACACTGGGTATGTAAAGGAATAGGTCTCCCTGATCTTCCGGGCACCTTCCTCCCCGGTGCAGATAAACACCAGTTGTTGATCCGCATTCAGTTCAAAGGCTTCGAGTTCCTTATTCAATTTTTGACAATACGGACATTCCGCGGTAACAAAAGCGAGCAGGGCGGACTTTCCCTGCAACGCGCTCAAGGCCACCGTGTCGCCCTGTACCGTCGGCAGCGCAAAGTCCGGCGCAGCCCCCCCTGCTTGCAGCACCCCAGACAGCGGATTGGCCGAAGGCTCGGTCCAGACCACCGGCGAGAGCGCCGACGACGAAGGACGCAACGCCAAAAAGAGCACGGCAGCGGCACAGGCTAGCACCGTCCACACCACCGGACGACGCAAAAACGTTACACAGGACATAGCGCATTCATCCTTTCAGGACTTTCCAGCCAAGCGTATTACCGCGACGGCGGTCTGGTCGCCGGTCGCGGCCTTGGCAATGATGCCTTCGGCATCCACCAAGACCGCCGCGGGAAAAGCATTTACCGCAAAGGGCTTGTTGGCCGTCAACAGGGAATCAAAAGCAACGGGAAACGCAAAACTGTGTTCTTCCACTTTGTCTTGCATCGCCGGCCGGTCGCCCGAGGCAATCAACAGGACCTTCACCCCTTGCACCTGCGAGGCGCGCAGCAGGTGCGGATAGATCGTCTCGCAAGCATTGCACTCTGGATCGGCGAAAATCAGCAGATAGGGTGTACCGGCAAACGGCGCGTTGGAAACCGTGCCTGTGCCCGACAAACGCTCTAATTCCAAGACGGTCGCTGGTGTGCCCAGCACATCCCAAAACTCTACATCCAGCGGATCAATGGGCGGCGGGTTGACGATCTTGGCTGCCAAGAAAGTACACATTCCCAACAAGACACCTGTGGCCACGATCAAGGCCGTAGCCCCGCGATTGGGTTTGAGACCGTTCACAGTTGTTCCTCCTCGTTTGCCAGCGTCTCCAGCGGCTGCTCTCGCACCCACGCCGCGGCCGTGTTGAGCTGTTCGACCAACCCCCCGGCCGAAAACGTAGCCCCGCTGATCCCATCGACATTGGCCTCCAGCGCCAGTTCCTCGGCCACCGAGCGACCGGCGAATTGGCGCAAAAACCGCGCGGTATCCACCCGCTTGCCGCGCACCTCCCAATAGTCGAGCAGGAGTACCTGCACCAGCGCGTCGCCCTCGGCGTCGTACAGGGCCGCGGCCAACACGTCCCGGCACACCCCACAGGCGATATCGTAACGGAACACCACCAGCCGATACGCCACTTGGTCGCCGCGCATGACTTGGTAGGCGGCCACGAGGCCAGAAGTCGGTTCCGGATCGGCAGCCCATATCGGTTGGAATTGGAGCGTACTGTCGGCTACCACTTGGCGCACTTGCGCCAACAGGTCCTCCGGGGAAGGCACTGGAACCAACGGCTTCGGCTCCAACTCGCGCTCATCGAGCGACTGATAGCGGCTGGCCAACAGCAAAAAGGTCGGCAGCAACACAACCAATAAGACGCCAAAAGTAAGAGTTACAGGGTCTTTTCTATCTCGGTTCATAATTACCCCACCAGCCATTGCTGAAGCGACGGCAGCCAAGGAGAAAACAACGCGATCAGCGGGGTGATCAGACTGCCGCCCAAGACCACCGTCAACACCCCCGCCACGGCGATTATCGGCGCAAACGGTATGGCCAGTTCCACTTCCAACTCATTGCCAAATGGCGCGAAAGAGCCCCGCGCTGATTCTTCGTGTAGCGTCCGCACTTGCCCCTTGGTCAACGGCCGACCAGCATAACACAGCACGTCTGGCCCCGGCCCGACCTCGGTGCCACAACGGTATTCACCATGCGCAGCGTAGATCGCCACACGCGGCACCATGCCCTCGCGCAACGCCGGAATGGGCAGGGCCTGTACGATGAACCGAGGGGCTACGCCCCGGATGAGCTGGTAGAGGAAGAACACCGCCCAACAGACGACCCACAGCGTCAGATAGATCGGCCATTCGCCGGATGCCAAGGCCGTATAGCCGCCCAAGATGAGACCGGGCAGGGCCAACGTCAGCCGATAACGCCGGGAGACGAAGCGGTCAACCAGCAGATAGAGCACCAAGACGGCGACCACTACCTCGACAAAGGTCAGGGCCGCTCCCAGCAGGAAACTGCCCAAACCCAGCACCAGCCCCACCAGACCAGCCAACTCCAAGCCCAAGTGCAGCCAGTGCGATGCGTCCAAACCCACCATGGCTTCCACCGACCGCCCCGAACGCAACACCGCCCACAACACCAGCAAGACCAAACAGGTCAGCACTAAGGCGTTGAGCAGCAGGGCCCAAATCGGCGCGTTAAAGGAGGAAAGAGACGTGGAAGGGAACAACGTCGGCGGCAGCACCAAGACAAACGCCCAAAACAATTTGGCGTCGCCCGCAGCCCAGAAGCCATAGATGTAGAGCACGTAACTAACGACAAAACCAACCAACAAGACGAGGCCGACCTGCTCCAGTTCAACCTGTCCCCAAAGATAGAATAAACCCTGACTTATTATCCCTACGGCCACTAGGCCCCAACTAGCCCCGTTGGGAATATGGCGGAAGTGAATATCGGTATAGGTCGTATAGCAACCGCAGAAGCCAAGAGCGCAAACCATGACGAGTTCCAACAAAAACACGCGACCCAAATCATTGAATAGTGCTTCCATTTCCGTTGCCCCTCTTGTCGTGTGCAGCCGCCCTTACCTTTATACATGCAATTATCGTGCCAACAGTAGCTTATTTCTGTAATTTCTTTATAAACAATAAATTACAATCATATCCTATCTTCTATTAAAATTGCCAAAATCACGCCATTTCGTGTTTTTTGCTTGCATACGGACTTTAATCGCCTTAAATTCATAAAAAACAACGATATGGATACAAATTACCATATATCGTGATAACACCATATATCGTGACTTAGGAAGGGTATCGTTTATGCGCGATAAAACGGCTGGAGTCTGGTCGCGCTTTGCGGTCGAAGATGGATTGCCCGACGCCCACATTGAGTGCCTCTATCAAGACCGCCACGACCGAATTTGGCTTGGTACGAGCGACCGAGGGGTCGCCTGCTTCGACCATAAGACGGTTGCGACCTTTACACACCAAGACGGCCTTTCCGGCAACCGAGTGCATGGCATCGTCGAGGATGCGGCCGGTAGGATATGGTTGGGCACCAACCGCGGCCTTACTTGGTACGATGACGAGGGATTTCACCCGTTGGCTTCCAGTTTGTCCCACAGTTTTCTTGGCGGTGGCTGTGCCGATGCCGAGGGTGGGGTTTGGTTTGGGCTGGAGCAGCACCCCCATGCGCCTCCTAGACTAGCGCATTGGGACGGGCAGCAGTTCAGGCTCATATCTCTGACCGATCGCGCCCCCATCCACGGCGAAAGCATCCACGCCTTAGCTATCGACACGCAGGGGATTATCTGGTGCGGTGGCCGCAGTCTGTACTCCTACGACCGCACAAGCGACATATCCCATAGACACGAAGGGGGCCCCAACGCAGAAGTGACGAGCTTGTTGCCTCGGTCAGACGGCACCCTGTGGCTGGTCACCCGTGTCGGCGTCT
This sequence comes from Candidatus Latescibacterota bacterium, assembly GCA_022825835.1. Lineage (GTDB taxonomy): Bacteria > Latescibacterota > UBA2968 > UBA8231 > UBA8231. The sequence goes on along the minus strand of JAJDVZ010000041.1, from coordinate 40,416 downwards.
TTGTATTCGATGGCCAAGATTTCCGCCTGCTAGAACCCAGTCGTCAGCATCCCTTTCTCGCCATTGTGGAGGATCCGCGTTCAGAGACCATTTATCTAACCTCCTCCGAGGGCATATTGGCCTGTTGCGATGGCGAGCGCATGGATTTCGCATACCGCGGCGACCTCTCTTTCTCGCCGGGTTTGTGCGTGGACCACCTCGGGCGGCTGTGGGTGGGCACCCACGATAGGGGTCTATACTGCTACAACAGCCAACGTCTGCAAGTCTTCGGCCCGGACCAAGGGCTGCCGGCGACCCGTCTTACCTGCATCGCCCAGCGCGACACCGGCCCTTTGTGGACCAGTACCCAAGGGGACCTCGTCCGTTTCCCCCAGCAAAGCAGTGCCGAGACTATAGCCGTCCCCGAATGCGAAAAGATCGCGGCTCTATGCCTAGATCGCGACGCCCGCGTGTGGTTTGGGGGCACCGGCACGGGCCTATATCGTTATGATTACGACGGCCGACGACTGGAATTGATGCACCAACCGGAGCATTCGGCTATGGGCATTTCGGCTATTGCCATAGATGAATACGACCGGGTTTGGTTTGCCTACCAGCGCGGGGCCGGGCTCGGCTATGTCGAGGACGGGCAGGTTCACTGGTTCGAGCTGGCGACTCCCACCCAGATTGACGTGCTCGCTTGGAGCCGCCAAGGGCATCTATGGTTGGGGTCCAACCCGGCGGACGAAAAACACGGGCTGTACCGCTTTGACGGCACCACATGTACAAAAGTAGATGCCGGGCCTACCTGCTTGATCTTTGCCCTGTGTGAGGGAGCCGACGGGCGGCTGTGGATCGGGACCAACCAAGGATTGTGGTGTCTAAACGAGGAGCGAATCCAGCACTTCACCCGGTCCGACGGGCTGCCGTGCGATACCATCACCAGCATCATCCAAGCCCGCGACGGGCGGCTGTGGATGGGCACTGAAGGCCACGGGCTGTGTGGCTATGACTACCAAGTCTTCCAAAAAGTCGAGGTGCCTGAACTCTCCTTGTGCAACACTGTCCACGATCTCGTCGAAGGCCGAGATGGGGCGCTCTATCTGGCGACCAAAGGGGACTTAGTGCGATACGCACCCCAACGCATCCCCCCGCAGGTGGCCATCGTCACCCTAGAGGCCGATGCCTCTTATGAGACCGTCATCGACCAAACGATCCACTTGTCTGAGATGGCCGATAGCGTCCGCATCCGCTTTGAGGGTACCAGTCCACTTGATTCCCCCTCCCACCTGATCTATCGCTATCGCCTCGACGGCCTAGAGTCGGAATGGCGTCAGACGGCCGAGACTCAAGTGGAATACCCGCCGCTTCAGCCGGGGGCTTATGCGTTCTGCCTCCAAGCCGTAGATCGGGATCTGACCTATTCTGAGCAAGTTAGGGTCCAGTTTGAGATCACCGCAGACGCCCGCATGGACGTACTGCAACGCTGGTTTATAGGACAGAGCCCGGTGATACGCCAAGTGGAGGCCGATTTCCTCAAAGCGGCCGAGACGGACCTGACGGTGCTATTACTCGGCGCAACCGGCACCGGCAAGAGCCTCGCCGCCCAAGCGATTCACGAATTGAGCGTACGCCGAGAGGCACCCTTTGTTGCCGTCAACTGCGGCCTACTGGGGCGCGAACTAATTAATAATGAGTTGTTCGGCCACGAAAAAGGAGCCTTTACCGGAGCGGATAACCGCTACCTAGGAAAATTTGAACAGGCCAATCAAGGGACCTTGTTCCTCGATGAAATTGGCGACCTCACCCTCGACGTGCAGGCGAACTTGCTGGAAGTACTACAGGAGCAGCAGATCTACCGAGTCGGTGGCAACCAAGTCATCCCCGTTGATGTTCGCATCATCGCCGCAACCCACGAAAACCTAGAGCAGGCCGTCGCTAGGGGGACCTTTCGCGCCGATCTGTTCTACCGGCTCGAAGGGTTGCCGATCCGTATTCCTAATCTAAAAGAACGGCCGGAAGATATTCCGCTGCTTGCCGAGTATTTTGCCACCCGGTTTGCGTCCCAACTCAAGCAGCCGGTCGCGCCCATCCGCCCCGCGGCGCTGGAAGCCCTACAAGCCTACGACTGGCCGGGCAATGTGCGTCAGTTGGAACACGCGGTTGAGCGGGCGGTCTTAGCGGCGCGGGGCGGCCCGCTTGAGCCGGATCACTTCAGCCAAAGCATGGCCAGCCCCTACCAGCGCGAAGGGGCCATTGTGCCGCTTGAAGATCACCTGCGCCAATACCTAACCCGCGTGCTGGACCACACCAATGGGGTCATTTACGGCCAACGAGGAGCCGCCCGCTTGCTCGGCGTCCATCCCAACACGCTGCGCAGCCGCTTGCGGAAATTAGGCATTCCATTCCGCAAAAAGGAGCGAAAAGACGGCCCATAGATCACCCAAACGCATCGAAACGCGCACTGCCGAACCGGCTCACGCCGCTGTCGGCCAAACTATTCACCTTTATCAGCGTCTTCGCCGGGCTGGGCAAGGACCTGTAAGCTAACTTCGGCGAGCGCTTCAGTATTTATCTCGATATCCTCGCTGTATTGTTCTCGGAGCCGCACGATGAAGGCGTCCATGGCCTTGGTTGCCGCCTGCTGCCTCAGCAGGGTTTTGATGCTGTTATAGACCAAGGACAGATCCGCAACTTTGCCGTCAGTGCGGGTAAACATCTCGACGTTGGCATCGTAGTACGCGCGAATGTCCTCTTCGGTGATGGGCTGCTGGCGCGCCACCTCCCTGCCCTCGGTGCGATAGAGCCATTCGACGATGAGCGCCTCGCGCTTTTGCTCCACCGGCTCGCGCACCTCGGGGTCGCGGTCGTATTGCAGCTTGCGGCCTTCCGCCATCATAATCTGCACTCCCGCTAAATTCTCGGCCGCCTTGTAGCGAGCGGCACTGTCGAGCCGGCTGTGGCTCGCTGCTAGATTGGCCCAGTACGCGGCCGTGGTCAGTTGGCCGCCGCGCCAGCTAAAGAGTACTTGCTCTTCGCCATCGGGCGCGGTCAAGGCTTTTAAACCTTCGTCGTGGGACTCTAGCTCGTATTCGCGACGCAGGCGGTGGACGTATTGTTCCATATCGTCGGCCCGCTTTTGCACGCGCGCTTTTTCTTGCAACCACTCGCGCTGGGCCGCAAAATCTACGCGCCGCCGTTTGTCGAGTCGGAAGACGTGATAGCCTATTTGGGTCTTCACCGGATGCGGATAGAGTTGGCCCTCGTCCATGGTCCGCAGTGGTTCCATCAACTCTGGCAGCATGTGGCCCATTTTGAACCACCCCAACTGGCCAGCCGGGCCAAAGCGCCGCTGGATGGTCTCCGTCGAATAGATGGGCACCAGCGACTCAAACGGATAGCCCTCTTGCAGGGCCGTTAGTACCTCTAGAGCCTCTTCTTCGGTGGCGCAGACGATTTGCTGGCTCAAGACCTCAACATCGTATTCGCGCTCTTTGGCAAAAGCCCGCAACTCCTCTTCGGTTGAGGTGTAATCGCCGTGCAGGGCCTCTTCCTCGTACAGTTTGTTCATTACGGCCCTTTGCTCGGTGCGCTCGACTTCGCGGGCAATGCTCGGCTCGCGGTCGAGGCCGCGGCGCAACCCTTCGCGCACCAACAACTCGCGGGCGATCACGCCATTGAGCAGCTCCAACTTGGCGTCCGCATTCATCTCCTCAAAGTGCTTGTAGCCCGTTTCCATCAACTTTTGCGCTCGCTCCTTAAAGTCTTCCTTTGATAAGGTGGTTTCACCGATGCGGGCGATGTAGGTAGGCTCAGGTTCTGTGCCACAAGCCACGAGTGTAATTAAGGAAATGCGAACGATTGTTCTCAACTTCATAAGACAAATTTCTCCGTTATTATTCATTGATATAGCAGTCCTAAATGATTTGAAAGCATGCGTTCATCAGTTTACCTATGCGTCATTCCCGCGCAAGCGGGAATCCAGTCTTGAATGATTTAGGGTTGCTATATTACGCAGCTATCGTTATCTGCGGTTTCCTACCGCCCTGCCCGGTGTCGTTCCCGCGCAAGCGGGAATCCAGTCTTGTACGCGATGCGGATTTGGCGCGACACCCTGTAGGGGGCGGTTTGAAACCGCCCCCTACATGCGCCGGCAGGACAAACACTGCGTAACGTCAGTTATTCAATAGTTTCCTCAATGACAATATGTTGATTGGCCGCCACGTTTAAGAGGGTCTGTACCGCGCCGCTGGGCCAAAAAACTTGCAGTGAATCTACTTGGGCATGGCGGCCCAAACCCAGCGTTAGGCGCACATCGCTGCTGCCCATGTATCCGTAGCTGCGGCGAATTTCGCGCTTTTGCACGAGGTCGCCCGCCACGGCCCGGATTTTGGTGCCAAGCCCGTCGCGATTGCTTTGGGTGCCTACAGCTTTGACCGTCAGGTAATTATGACCGCTGTGGTCGTTGCGCAACAGGGTGCAGTGGGGCGCGTCCGAATCTGACACGAAGATATCGACATCGCCGTCGTTGTCGTAGTCGCCCAACGCGGCACCGTGGCTGACGCGCTCGACGAGCATCCCCGGGCCGCTAGCATTGCTCACGTCGGCAAAGGTGCCATCGCCCTGATTGCGGAATAACTGGTTTTGCTGCGGATAGGTCGTATCCGGGTCGAACTCGCGCACATTTTCATCGAGATGGCCGTTGGTAACGAAGACGTCGAGGAAGCCGTCGTTGTCGCCGTCGAAAAAGATCGCGGCCATGCCCAAGTAGGGCACGCTCGGCGCACCGAGATGAGCGGCAAACGTCAGGTCGCTGAAAAATCCCCCACCGTCGTTGTGGTAAAGCGTGTTGGGTAGCCATTGGAAGGTGGCCAAGATAATGTCGAGCCGACCGTCGTTGTCGTAGTCGCCAAAGTCCGCGCCCATCGCCGACTCAGCGTATCCCTCCTCATTGTACGCCACCCCGGCGATGATGCCGAGCTCCGCAAAGGTGCCGTCGCCGTTGTTGAGGAAGAGAAAATTGGGCTGCCGGTCATTGGCAATGAATAGGTCCGGGTCGCCATCGTCGTCGCAGTCGCCAAACACCGCGGCCAGTTGCCGTCCCTCATTGCTGAACAAGCCCGCCGCGCGCGTCGCATTGGCAAACTCAAGATCGCCGTCATTGCGATAGAGCACACCAGACTGGCCGGGATACGCGAGGGGACCGCAGATGGAGCGCACCGCGCCTGTAAAGCACTCTTTGTTCGCGTCCAAATCGAACTCCATGTAATTGGCCACGTAGAGATCCAAGTCGCCATCGCGGTCGTAGTCGGCAAAGGCCGCATGAGTGCCCCAACCCGGATCGCCGAGACCGGTCCGGTCCGTCATATCGGCAAAGGCGCGGCCACGACCCTCGTTGTGGTAGAAGACATTGGGTCCGTAGTTGGTCACGTACAGATCGGGGCTACCGTCGTTATCCACGTCGCCGACCGCAGCTCCCATACCGTACCCTGCATCGCCAGTCTGTGTCGCCTCCGTAACATCCGCGAAAGTGCCGTCGCCCTCGTTGCGGTAGTGGGCATTGGTGCCGGGTGGACCGTCATAGCCCGGCAGGGCTGTGCCATTGACGATGTACAGGTCGAGGAAGCCGTCCCCATCGGCGTCGAAGAACGCCGCGCCTGAGCCGATGGCTTCGGGCATGTACTTCCGACCGCTCGCACCGTTTACATAGCGGAAGTCAATGCCGGCGGCGCGGGTCACCTCGACGAAGTGGGGGGCGGACTGGGCACTGACGCTAACTACCACCAATGCGAGGAGTAGCAAGACCACGGTTAGTCCTGCGTTTGGCTTGCAGCGCCAAACTTGCGGGCGAAGGTCGCGCCGCGCTGTAAGCGGGCATTGTCCGGCTCAAAGTGCAAGCCCCGCTCATAGCTCGCCAGCGCTTGGGCGAATGCTTCTTGCATCATCAGCGCATTGCCGAGCGCGAGATGTGCGAGCACGTACGTGGAGTCGGCGCGCAGGGCTTGGTGGAACAGGGACATGGCTTCGGCCACTTGGCGGCGGCGCAAATACAGGTTGCCCAAGTTGTGGTACGAGGGTGCGAAATTGGGGTTGCGGTCTAGGGCCTGCAAATAGTACAGGCGCGCTTCTTCGTACTGTCCGCGCTGGCCGTATAGCGCGCCTATTTTGTGGTACAGCTCGGCCTTGTCGGGTGTGCGGATTAGGGTAGTGCGCAGACCGGCGAGAAGCTTTTCCTGCTTTTCCAGTTCGTTGTACAGGGCCAACTGGCGTCGTCCTTCCTCTTGCTGACCACTGCGCAACAGGGCATTGCCGAGATTGAAGCGAGCCCGCGCAAAGAGCGAATCGAGCGCCACGGCGCGCTGCAATTCAACGATGGCCGCGGCGTACTCGCGGCGCTTGTACAAGGCCGTGCCGAGGCCGTGGTGGTACTTGGCTACGGTCGAATCGGCGGCTATGGCACGGGCGTACGCCGCTTCGGCCGCGGCGTAGTCATTGAGCTTGAGATGGGCCTCGCCGAGGTTGTACCATGCCTCGCTGTAGTCGTCTTGCAGGGCGACGGCGCGGCCATACGCGGCAATGGCCTGCTCGTACTGAGCTTGACGAAAGTACAGCAGCCCGAGCGCCATCTGCGCCCAAGCGTAATCCGGGGTCGCGCACGTGACTTCTTCTAACAGGGCGAGAGCCTCGGCGTGGCGATTGAGGCGAGTCAGCACAATGGCCAGTTCGGTTTGCGCTTTGGCGTAGGCAGGTTGCAGCGCGATGGCCTGTTGGTAGGCTTCTAGGGCTTCGATCAGCTTGTTGTCGCGTGCATAGGCGTCAGCTAGGTTGCGGTGGGCTACCGCAGAATTGGGATCGCGTTCTACAGCGCGCTTCGCGGCTGCTATGGCAGCGGCGTAGGGGCCTTGATGCAGGCGACTTGCGAGCGCCGCATCGGTTGGGCGCGGCTGGCGGTCGTTGGGAGGTTCCTGACAGGCGACGAGTGCTAGGATCGACAAGTAGCAGAGTAGGGACATATTGAAGGTGGAGGAGTATTCGATTTCAGTTTTCAACTGCGTTTAAGTATGCCTCTTCGTCGTATCCGTGTCCACTTCGGCACCCAATCTGCCGACGCCGTATGGCCGATTTCAAATGAATTGAATGTGCATCAGAAACCATCATGGCTATCCTCATCATCCATCCTGCGCTATTTCACGGAAAAGGGCATTGAGCAATAGAGCCGACAAGCAGCCAAGGCGCGTAAACAACCCATCGGTGTGTGCTTGCTGACACAAGGTGCGCCGCCCAAGCCTCTCTATCAGACCTGCGACGCTGGCTGGCATAGATATTGTTCTACACGTGATGAAGCCGTCCGCTTTTTTCGTCTTTTTCGGACGTTGCGCGGTCGGCTCCCATGCAGCCGACCATCCCCGCAACCGTGCAACGATCTATTCCACCGTCATCTATCTGCGCCCCGATCGGGGGTATTATGGCTGCGTGTTGGTGCAATACAAGGTGATTCGGCTTTCCTTTTGCTGTGTGGGTATAGCCCTCGGCGGCCTCCCTGCCCGTTGACAAGCCACCCTTAGTCTGCACATTACCTGCGTAAGCACCATAGGGCGCGTCATAGCCCACCCCAAGGCAGTTGCCGATGGCTGACGTTGATACCATTTCCAAATATCTGATTCAACGCTATCCCGACGATTTCGTCCGCTTTAGCCTCAGTCGCGACGACATCAAAGTCTTGGCCGTGCTGGATACCGAGCAACCCACCGTTAAGGCCCGTCGCACCGATAGCCTGCTGCGCGTCCGAATCGGCGATACGAAGTGCCTAGTCCATACCGAGTTTCAAACCGCCGATCACACCAACCCGCCTATGCCGCGACGGATGGCCGGCTACATTGGGCGACTGGTCGAGCAGTACGGTCTGCCGGTGTATGCCATCGTGATCTACCTGCGGCCGGACGCCGGCCGGCGCGATCCAGGGCACTATTTCCAAGAGTCGCCCGGCCACCGTATCTTGATCGAGTACCAAGTGATCCGGCTGAGCGAACAGGCTGGCCAATCTATCTTGGCGTCAGGGGCTGTGGGGCTGTTGCCATTTGCGCCGTTGATGCAGCCGGCGGGACAAGTGTCGGCGGCTTGGCTTGAGACGTGTGTGCGTGCGGTCCAAGCGCAGCCGCTGGACCTGTCCGTCAAGGCCGATTGCTTGGCCGGGATGTCGTTGCTGAGTGGGTTGGTGTACGCGCCGGAGACCGTTTCCACCATTTTCTTCAAGGAGGGCCTGATGGATCTTATCCGCGAATCCCCTGTTGCCCAATATCTGACTCAACAAGCCCGTGAGGAAGGCATTGAGCAAGGCCGACAAGAAGGCCGACAAGAAGGCCGCGAGCATGGGAGCCGAGAACGCGCCATGGAAGCACTGCTCGACGTGCTGGAAATTCGCTTTGCGGTGGACACGACCGACCCATTAGCCGCCCGCATTGCAACCATCGACGATGTGCAGCGCCTCAAGCAGTTGCATCGAGCGGCCATACAGGTGCCTAGCCTCAAAGCCTTTAGGCACCTGTTAGACGCCGACGAGTAGGGCACTGCGTAACGTCAGTATATATAATCGAATAGACCGAGCAGCGGGTGCTGACACGCAGGGCACTCTTGCTAGGTTCCTTCCCCTATCTGCCCTTGTGGAGATTCCCATGACGACCACCGATTACAACACCCCCCGATGCCCCCGGCGAACGGCCTCGCACAAACGCATGGTATGCACGGCATCGTCCAAATTCGACCACGGCGTGCGATCCTCTAAAATGCAATCGACAAAGTGGACGACCTCATTGAAGCCGGCCCCACCCATTGCTTCGATCTCCTCATCCTCTACGGTAAAAGGCTCCCTCTTCTCATAGCCCTCCACTCGCGGCCCCCGGGTCATATCCAGATAGACCGATAAATCCTCGCCGTGTACCTCGGCCCGCTGAATGCGGTAGCCCACGCCGTAGTGACTCATCATAGTGCCGAAGGTGCCCGTATCGAAACGCACCACGGCATTGTGCCGGTGACACCCAGGCCGCTCGCCGTCTTGCACCATCCCCTGCACCTCCACCGGAATGGCCGCTGCCTCGGCGCTGCGGCCAGCCAGCCAGCGCAGCAAATCGACGTGGTGAATGGCGTCGCATATCACCGGATCGGGTGCCGCCGACCCCAACAGGGTTACCGGCTTATTGTACGTGGCAGCGCAATGCACCGCGCCGCCAGCCGCTTGGACGCGCTGCCGCACGGCTAGCACTTGGGGAAAGTAACGCCGGTTAAAAGACACCAGTGCCTTGCCCTCGCTCTGCTGAGCCGCTTGCGCCATTTGCGCGGTCTCGTCCGCGGTCATGCCCGGCGCTTTCTCCACCGAGGTGTGCAGCCCGCGCTCCAAGCAGTCGAGCACGATGGGCAGCAAGTGGCCGGGCATGGTGACCACGTGTACTACGTCCGGCTGGCATACATCGAGCATCTCCCGATAGTCGGCAAAGGCGCGTTCTGGCCCCCATTCGGCCTGATTTTTGCGCAGCCGCTCTTCGTCCAGCTCGGCAATGCCCACCAAGCGCAAGCGCGGCTCGTCGGCAATCATGCGGAAGTGCGACTGGGCGTGGCCGCCGCAGCCGATGACCGCTACTTTCAAATCTGCCATGGGATTTCCTTTCCAAAGAGTTGAGTACCAAAGCTAAAAAATAATCGTCAATATACAGTGCTGCGTCCTCCTATGCTCGTTCTTCGTCGACAAATTTGACAGAGGATTGTGAGGCCAGTATAGTGTTGCATCTCGGTTCACGACATTCCAAAGGATATGCTCATGCGCGTCATTGCCGTCGGTTGCGAATACTCAGGCGTCAGCACCCTCGTCGATCAGTTACATCAATGGGGGCTGAGTCGCGGAATTAGCCACCATCTCGACGATCATTTTACCATCCCCGACGCCTATCACCTCAGCGACGAGGAGCAGCTAGCCATGCTGGCCATGCTGCCGGCCATCAAGGAGCGCTTCCAGCGCTTCCAAATCGTCTATCACGTGCGCTTGCTGCACCGCTACCGAGACATCTTGTTGGGCGGCTTCCACATTGAGGAAAAGGTGTACGGCCCCAAATACTACTACCCCGACATCGACATCGACATCCGCGAATACGAGCCAGACATGCCCGACGACACCCTACTCGTCCACCTGCACGCCGCGCCCGACACAATCCGCGCCCGCATGGCCGCAGCCCCACATCCACACACATTGGTCCCCGCCGAAGACGTGCCAGAAATACTAGATCGTTTCGAGCAAGAAGTGCGGGCCTCTTGGATCCACCGCAAGTTCGCCATCGACACCACCGACCTAACACCAACCCAACTCCTCGAAACCTTCCTCAACCGCTCCATCCCCCACCTCAGCCCTGAAGACGCCGCCACGCGGCTTTTGGCCCCCTAGCTTCTACCAATGACTAATCACAACACGCGGAGCACGGAAATGGCAGATTCGAGAAGGGACTTTTTCAAGAAGGCCGGCAACCTCACGCTCGGCGCGGCGGCTGCGTCCATATGGGCCTCCGACAGCCGGCAAAAGGTCCACGCGGCCACTGAACGCCTTGGCCCAGCCTCTCCAGAGGCCAGTGCATTAGACGAACAATTCTGGTACAGCGTGCGCGGGGCATTCAATTTGTCGCCCCAGTTTATCAACTTCGAGAACGGGTATTTCAGTCCGCAGCCAGAAGCCGGGATCGATGAGGTGTGCAAAAACGCCCGCGCCATCAACGAAATCCCCTCGTTTTACATGCGGCGACAACTGGTGGACGACACCCGCGAGATGCATCAGTTGCTAGCGCACTTTGCTGGTTGCTCGGACGAAGAAATCCTCCTGACGCGCAACACGACCGAATCGCTCAACATCGTCATCATGGGGCTGAAACTGCAACCCGGCGACGAGGCTCTGTGGGGAACCTATGAATACGGCAGCATGAAAGTCGCATTTGAGCAGCGCGCCGCCCGCGAAGGCATCGTCAACAAGGTGCTCGACCTGCCCATCACCTCTATGAGCAACGACGAGATCGTCGCGGCCTACAAAAAGGCCATTACGCCGCGCACCAAAGTGATCCTCGTCTCCCATATCGTCTATTTAACCGGCCAAGTGCTGCCCGTGCGCGAAATCTGCGACATGGCCCACGAACAGGGAGTGGAAGTCATCGTCGATGGTGCCCATGCCTTTGCCCATCTAGCCGACAAAATCCCCGACCTACACTGCGATTACTACGGAGCGAGTTTGCACAAGTGGATGCTGGCACCGCTGGGCACGGGCATCCTGTACATTAAAAAAGAAAACATCGACAAGGTGTGGCCGTTGTTCGGCGACGGTGGATACGCCTCGGACTCGATTCACAAGTTCGCCCACATCGGCACCTATCCGGCCTACTTGCAACTGGCCTTGGCCGAGGCCATCCGCTTTAACCAAACCATCGGCTTGGAGCGCAAAGAAGCGCGCTTGCGCTACATCAAAAACTACTGGGTCGATCGCCTGATCGACGTGCCCAACATCGTCGTCCACACGCCCCGCGAGGCCCACCGCTCGTGCGCCATTTCCACCGTTGGCATCAAGGGGCAAGATCCCGCGGACGTTACCAACGCCCTGTACGACAAATACAAGATATTCACCGTGCCGCCCGGTTATCCCGGAGCAGTCCGCATCTGCCCGAACATATACACAATACCCTACGAGTTGGATATGTTCGTCGCAGCAATGAAAGAACTAGCCGCCGCCTAATCCTCTTTCTGCACTACCATCTACTCGCCTGTCCACAACCAGCCAGCCAGCGCAATCTGCTCAAATCCACATAGCTTGTACTATAGCTTACTTTAAATAATTTATAGTAAGAAGCCCCTCATTCCCCCGCCTCCAACCCCCGGGCGATGTCCAAATTTTCCCTAAATCCTTGGTCATCTGGAGCCAAGCGCACCGCGCTGGCAAATGCCGCTGCAGCCGCCGCAAAGTTCCTATGCATCAAGTGCAGGTTGCCGAGGCTATTGTACGCGTTGGCGTGGGTTGAATCCGCGGCGAGCGCTTGGGCAAAAAGCTGTTGGGCCGCGTCGAATCGCTCTCCGCGCAAATAGATGTTGCCCAAGTTCACATAGGCCGCGGCAAAGGTCGAGTCGAGTTCAATAGCGCGATGGTAGCGGGCAGCAGCCTTGGCGAATTGGCGACGCTGGCCGTAGAGCACGCCCAAATCGTAGTGTCGGCGCGCGTCCTCGGCCTCGCTCAAGAGCGTAAACTCCAAGCTCTTGATCATCTTTTCCTCTTCTTCGAGGCGCGCAAATCGCTCCAACACCTCGCGGCCCTTTTCCCGCTCGCCCAAGCGCATATAAACCTGTCCTAAATCGTAGTGGGGACGCGCCCAAAACGGGCGCAGCGCAACGGCCCGCAGCAAAAGATTCTCGGCCTCTTCGTAGCTCCGCTCCTCCACATACAAGGCACCCAAGCCCGCGTACGCGCCCGCTTGGGTCGTGTCCGCGCCAATCGCCGCGGCAAACGCCGTTTTCGCTGCCTCGCGTTCGCCGCGCTTGACGTGAACTTGGCCGAGATGATACCACAATTCATAGTGCGTCGAATCTACCTGCAAGGCGCGCTCGTACAGGTCAGCGGCCTCTTGATATGCGCCCTGCCGGATGTGCAGCAGGCCCAAAGCATTGTACGCGGAAATGTATCCTGGGTCGCTTTCCAATGCCTTGCGGAGTGGCGCATAGGCCGCCTCGTACTTCTTTTGCCGAATGTACACGGCACCGAGCTGGTAGTACGCGTCCGCGTAATCGGGCTTGAGTGCTATGGCCTTTTGGTACGCGACCTCGGCTTGGTCGAGGGCATCGGTCAAGAAATAAGCATTGGCCAGATTGTAGTGGACTTGGGGCGCGTCGGGTATTTGCGCAGCCGCTTGCTTATACGCGGCAATAGCTGCGTGGAAACGCCCGCCTTGGGCGTGTTCAAGTCCCTGCTGGAAATACGCGCGTCCGGTAGCCGAAGGCGGCTCCGGCTCTTGGCAGCCGATGAGCAACAACGCTAGGCAGAAAACCCTAGTCATCGCGGCTCCTCCGCGATCAACACCTGTCCAGCCAGCACGCCCTCGAACCGCTGCACCTTGCCGCTGGGCCAGCGAATCTCCACTTCGTCGGCCTGCGCGCTGGTGCCGAGACCAAAAAAGACGCGCGGATCGTGGCTCGACAGATAGCTACCGCCGCGACGTACCTCCCGCATTTGCACCCGAGTCCCAGTGCGCACGCGGATGCGAGCGCCGACGCCGTCGCGATTGCTCTCCACGCCTACCGTGCGGACGGCCAAGTAATTGCGCTCGCCGCCCATGTCGTTGCGCAGAAGCGAGGGACGTGCATTGATGTGGGATACCGCAATATCGAGATCGCCGTCGTTGTCGCAATCGCCCAAGGCCACCCCTCGGCTCGACCTCAGAGCACCAAGCCCGGCCGCGGCGCTGACCTCGGCAAATCCGGCAGCACCGTCGTTTCTGAACAATTGATTGGGCTGTGCATACGTGGTCTCGGCGAAAAGTTCCACATTGTCGTCAATGTGACCATTGGCCACGAAGAGATCTTCGTCGCCGTCCAGATCCCAGTCGAAGAAAGCCGTGCCCCAGGCCAAGTACGCCAGCGAGGGCTTGCCCAATTTGGCGTCCGTCGTCCGGTCGCGGAAAAATCCCTCGCCCTCGTTGTGGTACAAGGTATTGGTCTCCAAGTAGAAATTCGTCACGAAAAAATCAAAGGCCCCATCGTTGTCATAATCACCCGCAGCCACGCCCATACCAGCTTCGGATTGGCCTTGGCTATTGTAGGAAACCCCGGCGATCAAACCCGCTTCCGCAAAGTGGCCACCTTCATTCTGGTAGAGCAAATTGGGCGTGCCATCACCCGCGGCGAACAGGTCCAAATCGCCGTCGAGATCCCAATCGGAAAAAACCGCACCCAACTCCCGCGCCCGGCCCGCAGCAAAGCCCATTTCCGCACCGACCTCGGCGAAGCGACCACCGTCGTTGCGGTAGAAAGCATCCCCTTCGGGTGCATAGGTCCACGGCGCGCAATAGACCCGAACGCTATCTTGGCGAAAACAGGCGCGGTTCGGATCGGCGCGGAAGTCCAGATAATTGGCCACATACAGATCCAAGTCGCCGTCGAGATCCCAATCGCCAAAGGCCGTGCCCGTGCCAAAGCCCTCGTCGCCCACGCCGGCGGTGGCCGTGACGTCGGCAAAGCGACCGTCGCCTCCATTGCGGTAGAGAATGTTCGCGCCGTAACAGGTGATGTACATATCTGAGTCGCCGTCGTTGTCGTAGTCAGCAGCCACCACGCCCATGCCGCACCCGGAATCCCCCACGCCAGCCGCTTGCGTCCGCTCGGCAAAACGGCCGTTGCCCTCGTTGCGGTAGAGCGCGGCCGGGCCCGCAACATTGACCCAGTACAGGTCGAGCCAGCCGTCGTCGTCATAGTCAAAAAAGGCCACGCCCGACCCCATCGTCTCGGGCAATTGCTTCTGCCCTTCAGCCCCGTTGCGGTGCTCGAACTCAATGCCAGCCGCCGCGGCCACATCCACGTACCGAGGTTGAGCGGCCGCGGCCCCTGTCCACAAGCCAATCAGCAGCGCAAAAACCCAGCGCATCTGTCCATCATGTCCGTCCATGTATTATTTTTTTAGTAACCCAAGATACCGGCTCGGCAAGCGACCTACAAGGTGGCAGAAAAATCATCCATGCGTCCAACAAGTCCCTATCTGTGGCTCGGCCTGTTGTGGCTAGCCGCCCTAATCGGAGTGGGGGCCTTTACCTTCCACTACGGAGAGGGCCTGTCCTATTTCAGCACGGACCCGGACGCGTGTGCCAACTGCCACATCATGCGGCCCCAGCTAGATTCCTATCGCAAATCCAGCCACCACGCCGTGGCCACTTGCGTCGATTGCCATCTGCCGCGCAGTTTCTTGAGCAAGTATCTGGCCAAGGCCGAAAACGGCTGGAATCACTCTACGGCATTTACATTGCAAAACTTCCCTGAGCCGATCCTTATTAACGAGAAAAACAGCCGCATCTTACAGCAAAACTGCCTCGCGTGTCACAGCGCCTTCGTCCACCAAATCGTCGATACCGAAGCCGTGCGCTGCGTTCATTGCCATCGCACGGCAGGTCACGGGGAGTGGGTGGGCTTGGGCGGCGCAGAGACGACACATAACGACGAGTAGCTTATGTCTCGCAAGATACCTTATAAAGCCATCGTCCTTTTGGCCTTAGTGGCCTTGGCCAGTGCGCTCGTCGCCGGGCTGTTGGTCAACATGTACGAACGCAAGGCCGAAGCGCGGCGCGGCCCGGTGCGCCTCGTCGAAGTCGGAGAGGACGACACCGATCCGGCCCATTGGGGCATCAACTGGCCGCGGCAATACGATAGCTACAAGCGCACGGCTGAGGCGACCCGCACGCGCTTCGGCGGACACGGCGGCAGCGAGGCCCTGCCCGCGCAGAAGATCGAACGCGACCCCTGGCTCCGGCGGATGTTCCTCGGCTACGCGTTCTCGCTCGACTACCGCGACCGGCGCGGCCACGCCTACATGCTCTACGACCAAGAGCAAACCGAGCGGCAATCCAAGCCCCAGTCCGGCTCCTGCCTGCACTGCCACGCCTCCATCATGCCCCTCTACCGACAGCTTGGCGACGGCGACGCCACTGCGGGCTTTGAGCAATCCTACGCCTATTCCTATGGCGAGCTAAACCAGATGCTGCACGACGCCGGACACGCCCATCCAGTATCGTGCGTCGATTGCCACGACCCGGCGACCATGCAACTGCGCATCACCCGGCCCGGGTTTATCCAAGGCATCCAAATGCTAGCCGAGTCCGACGCCCCGGTCCCGCACCTGCCGTCGCTCGAACGCTGGCGGCAGGGCAACCGCGAGCACCCCTACGATCCCAACGCCAGCGCGAGCCGCAACGAAATGCGCTCGTTCACCTGCGGCCAGTGCCACGTCGAATACTACTGCGGCAGTGGAGCGAAACTGACTTTTCCCTGGGGCAACGGGCTCAAGGTAGAGGAGATGGAAGCGTTTTGGGACGCCATGACCCTAGACGATGGCAGCGAGTTTTACGACTACGTCCACAAAGAGACGGGCGCGAAAGTCCTCAAGGCGCAACACCCGGAATTTGAACTCTGGAGTCAGGGCATCCATGCGCGCAGCGGCGTCTCCTGCGCCGACTGCCACATGCCCTATATGCGCGACGGAGCCGCCAAAATATCTGATCACTGGGTGCGCAGCCCGCTGCTGAACATCAACCGCGCCTGTCAGGTGTGCCATTCTTTCTCCGAGGCCGAACTCGCCGCCCGCGCCGACGCGATCCAGCAGCGCAACTTCGACCTCCTGCAACGAGCCGGTGCCGCCCTCATGGACCAACTCGACGCCATGGCCGCGGCCCGCGCGGCCGGTGCCGAAGATAGCGACCTAGCAACGGCCCTAGCCTTACAGCGCAAGGCGCAATGGCGACTCGATTTCGTGGCCGCGGAAAATTCCATGGGCTTTCACGCCCCGCAGGAGGCCGCCCGCATTCTCGGCGAAGCAGCCGATTACGCCCGCCAAGGCCAGATCGCTGCTATCGAGTGGTTGGTCTCTAGGCCAGAGGACAAACCCTAGTTGCGATGACAACCATACTACCTGTTTCGATCCTACTAATGCACAGGCACACTCTCCACCTCAAACGCCACAACGTTGCGACTCTCCCGGCTGAACTCCACTGCGATCAAGTGAATCGGCTCGCCCCGAGCGCGGTATTTGTCGGCATAACGCCGCTCCTTCAATTGCTCCATCGCCGCACCCTCGGGCACCAACTCCATCACTTTGAATTCAAATAGGTACACGTTGCCATTGAATAACATTGCCATGTCCAGACGACCGTGGCTGCTACTGTCCTCCACGACGATGTCCAATCCCACCGACTCGAAGTAGGAGTAGAACACGCTGGCATAGTAGCCTTCATAGTTCGCTATGTCATTGTTGGTATGCCACTGATAGGGAATGCTGGCAAAGAACGCCTTGAACAGGCTCTCCATACTGGCGAAGTCGTTGACCAGCAACAGATCGTACAATCGGGTACGGTGCGCTGTGTGCTGGGATGGGTTGTCGGTCAGGTGGTTCAGTAGGCTCCGGTTCAGGCTCTGGCGCACCTCTTGGTTGGGGTAGGACAGCCGATAGTACAGCTCCCCGCCGCGTGGCTCGGTTTGGCGGATGGTCAGGTAGCCGGTCTGGAATAGCAGGGCCTCGGTGGCGATGTGATCCACGTCGAAGGCTGACAGCAAGTCGTCGCTGCCCAGCATGTTGTCCAAGCTCAACGCACCGACCCCGCGCGAGATCAGCGTCTCAACCAAGAATGTCGGCGTACCCGTCTCAAACCACCACGCGCCGAAACGGCGACTGTCGAAGAGTAAGAGGATGTCGAAGGGGTTGTAAACCTTCTCCTCTCCCAGCCAACTATAGCCGTTGTACCAGCGGCGGATCTCGTCCCGGTCCAAGCCGGGAAGTTCCGGCGCGAACACCGCGTCCAAATCCGCATCAGTGTAGCCGCAGATGGCTGAGTAGCGAGGATCCAGTGTGATGTCCTTGAGATTATTGAGGCCGGAAAAGAGGCTGACCTTGGAGAATTTGCTCACCCCGGTGAGAAACGTGAACTTGACGTGCGCATCGCTATCCTTAATCGTCGCGTATAGGCCGCGCAGAAAGTCGCGGTTGGCGCGTGCGACCTCTGGTACCTCCAGCGCGTCCAGAATCGGCTTGTCGTACTCGTCAATCAGCACCGCCACCGGCTGTCCGGTACGCTCGCGCAGTGCCTCAATCAGATAGGCGAAACGCTCGGGTGCGCTGGCGTATTCGGACTTCACATCCTCCCGCCGTTCAACCGCGTCTAGTTGCGCCATTAGATTCGTATGCAGGTAGCCCGGCTCTTTGAAATTGCCGCTGCCAAAGCTCAAGCGCACCACCGGATGGCGAACCGACCAGTCCCAACGGTCGTGGATGTGCAGCCCCTCGAACAGCGGTTCGTTGCCCTCAAACAGGTCTTTCAAGGTGTCGAGAAACAGGCTTTTGCCAAAGCGCCGCGGACGCGACAGAAAGTAGTGCTTGCCCTCGTCCAGCATCCGACGAATGTAAGCGGTCTTATCCACGTAGTAGTAATTCTCCGCGCGAATCTCACGGAAGGTCTGAATGCCGATGGGCAGCTTGCGTCTATCTGTGCGCTCAGCCAATATGTTCGGACGCGGATTGCTCATAATTTTATCCAGTTAATTTTATCTCGGCGCGTGGCAACCGCCTTTGCCTCCCTCACTCCCACTCGTCAAACGGATTCGCCGTGCCCGCCAGCGGCAGCCCAACCCGTGCTCCAGCCCTATGCGAGGCGTGGGCCATCATCGCCATTTCTAGGTAGAGCCGCGCATTCTCCAACTCTACCAACTCCCACTCTGGCTCCTTGCCCCCGATCATGTCGATCATAGACCGCGCCATGCGGCGATGCGCGTTGAGCCACTTGTGCTCGTCCGGCGGCGGCGACGAAGGCACGACCTCCCAGCGCGGATCGTCGATCAGCCCAGGGTTGACCAGCGGGTGGCAGTAAATGTCCGGCAGATTGACCATCGGCCCAGGCAGCGACAAGGTTCCCTCGGTTCCGTGAATGTCGATCCGATAGGGATTCTCCTTCCCATCGCCCCGGTACGACTCAAAATCGGCAGCCACTCCGCCTAGAAATTCGTAATACGCCTTGATCCCATCTCCGGCCACCAAGCCCATCCCTTCGACACCTTCCTTTAGATCCTCCGGCGTCGCGTTCCGCCCATCCTGCGTCAGATGCGCGTGGCACCACAGCGGCGCACCAAACGCTTGCCAGAGAAAGTCAAAGAAATGCGGATACAAGTCCAAAAACAGTTGATCCCCACCGTGCGCGCCGCCCATCCCATAAATCCGACACAGCCGCGGCTGGCCGATTTTTCCCGCCTTAATCGCCGGAATCGCCACCCTTTGGATCGGCGGATGCCCCCGCCAAGGATGCGCCACCACCACCGTCACTCCAGCTTTATCGCGTGCTGCAATCATCTGGTCCACTTCGGCGACCGAAGCCGCCACCGGCTTTTCGAGGTACACATGCGCCCCCCGCTCCACGCAATTGAGCACCAACGCCAAGTGATCGCCGATCTCCCGCGACGCCACCACCGCAATATCCGGCTTCTCCTCCTCTAACATCTGCACGTAATCGGCGTATCCCTTGGGTGCTCCGGTCTTGGCTACGGCGGCTTGGCGTCCCGCCTCGTCGGGGTCGGCCAGCGCCACAATCTCCGCGCCTTCTACCCCAACAAACGCCATGTCGAGATAGTGACCGTAGTTGCCGCGGCCCGTGTGTCCAATAATGCCAACGCGCATGATTCGTCCTTTCTTTTGCTAAAGGGCAGATCCTATTAAAGTCGTCTTGTGCATCCTACTCTGCGTCCATCTGCGGATTACAACTCCACCGCCCGCCCCGTCTCCATAGACTCCTTCACCGCGTCTAACACCCGCATCTGCGCAACGCTGTGCTCCGGCGTGATCCGATGCTCCCGCCCCTCGGCCAAGCACTCGCACAGGTGCTGCAACTGCAATGCAAACTGAAAGCACGGTGGGAATTCGACGACCTCTACCCCGCTCGGCGTGCGATGCTCTATGGTGACGGCCCGATTCTCATTGTTCCACACCTGATCTAGCCGCAGCATCCCGCGATGCCCGGAAATCTCCGCGTACTGCGAACTGAACGTATTAAAACCCACGGAAATCTGCGCGGTGCGGCCCCCGGAAAAGACCAGCACAATCGACGCGGCATCATCGGTCTCCAAGCCCAACTGCCGCGCGGCAAACACCCGCTCCGGCTCCTCGCCAAATACAAACCGCGCGTGGTGAACGTTGTAACAGGCCAAGTCGTAGATACTGCCGCCACCTTTGGCCTTGTTGAAGCGCCAATTAGACTCGGGCGTGCGCTCTTGGAGCGAGGCACCCGAACTAGTGCAAAACGTGCTCCGCACGCCGGTCAAGTCGCCGATTGCACCGGCGTCGAGCATGGCCTTGGCCCGCAAGTGCATGGGGTGATGGCGGAACTTAAACGCCTCGGCCACGAGGACGCGGTTTCTCCTGCCAGCCGCGACAAAGGCCGCTGCCTCGGCCGCGTTTTGGGTGAAGGGCTTTTCGCAGAGCACGGCTTTTACCCGCCCCGAATCGCAGATCTGAATCCCGGTCTCCGCGTGAAAAGCGCCCCAAGTGCAGATGATGGCGATGTCCAACTCGGCGTCGTGGAGCATGGCGTCGAGTTCGGTATAATGCGCAGTAACGCCAAACTCCTCGCCGTAGCGCGCTAGCTGTTCGGCGGACACGTCGCAGATGGCGACGAGTTCGGCCTCGGCAATCTGTTGGCAGGCCGTGCCGTGAGCGCGGGCGATACCACCCGTCCCCACGAGGCCGACGCGATAGGCCACGGCATCCTCCTTGCTATGGTTATATCTGTGGGCTTAGGTCTTTGGGTTCAAAAAGTTGCGGCCGCAGGTAGATGGGCGCGCCGAGGCGCGTCACCAGCACCATGCCGTCGCTGGGCCGACAGTCGAGCACCCACTCTCCAGCCTCGGTTTCAATGTACAAGTTGGCGTGAAAGGTGTCGTCCTTGATGCTGTGGACGACGAGGTGCTGCACCTTGCCTTGCAGCTTCTCCAGCATCGCTTCCAACAGATCGTAGGCCAGCGGGCGCGGGAAGTCCTCGTCCTGCATGGCTCTGACTAACGCCCGCGCCTCGCAGTGGCCGATGATGATGGGCAGCGGCGGCACATCGTCTCCTTTGAGCACGACCGCCACCCCATCGGCACCGAAGTCGCGCACATTGACAATTTTGGCGGGAATGAGGTCAGCAGGGGGTTCTCGGCCACAGGCTACCAGCGCAAGGGCCGCCAAGGCCACGAGGAGCCGTTTCATTATATTGCTCCTTTTCGGTTTGAGTCTTTTGCACACGGCCAATTATAGGGGCTATAGCTGCGGCCTGCAAAAGTGAACGGGGTGCTTTACGGTAGTCCTTCAGTAGCCTTGGCACGAGCGGCAGCAGCATAAAAAAATGAAAGAGCACGGGAATGAATAGAATCAATCGATGGTCTAATAGGCAGTTCAACCAATTGAGAACTGACCAGTCAGTTCTATTGACAAAGATTGCAACCTCATCTAAATTATCTACCAGAACTGACCAGTCAGTTCTATTGACAAGGATCGAGGCCTCGTCTATACTTCTTGGCGACACACGCCAAAGAAAGGATTCCCGTGGACGAAACACACATGACTAGGATCTGCTCCATATGACAACTCGCCAATATACGCTGTCCATCAGCAGCGTCTTCCTACTCGCGCTAGGCTGCGGCGACGAGGAAGACGCACAGCAACCCGGCGGCATGCGCGGCGGTTGGGGAGGGCGCGAAGCAGCGGCCATTCCGGTCAAAGGCGAGAAGGTCACGCGCGGCGACATGAGCGCCTACATTGAGACGTATTCCCGCCTCGAAGCCGAGCGCCGAGTCAGCGTCTTGGCGCGTACGACCGGCTTACTCGAAGAGCTCGCGGCCGAGGAGGGCGACCAAGTGCGCCAGGGCCAAGTGATGGTCCGCCTCAACAAGGATGAACTGAGCCTAAACTTGCGCCAAGCCGAAGAGGCTTTTGCCGACGCCAGCACCAACTACGACCGCATCAAGGCGCTGTACGAGCGCAGCATGGTCAGCCAATCCGAATACGACGCGGCTCACCTCCGCTTGGACAACGCCAAGATCTCCCTCGAAGAAGCCCAGCTCAATCTCGCGTACGCAGACGTTACCGCGCCGATTGCCGGCGTCGTCACCCAGCGATTAGTCGAAGTGGGCGACCTCGTGCGCGGCAATCAAGAAGTCTTTGTCATTGCCGACCGCGACCCGCTGTTGGTGCGCATCTTCGCGCCCGAGCAGCGCATGTACCAGTTGCACCCCGGCCAAGAGGCGACCATCGCGGTCGAAGCTCTGCCTGACACCAGCTTCCGCGGCCGCATCCGCATGATTAGTCCAGAGGTCGATCCCACCAGCGGCACCGTCAAGGTCACCCTTGAAGTCGCCAGCGACGGCTTACTCAAACCCGGGATGTTCACCACGGTGCGCATTATTACCGAGCGGCGACCCCAGACCTTGATCGTCCCCAAGAAGGCCCTGATCCTCGAAACCGACGAGGACGACGTCTTCCTCATCGAGAACAGCACAGTGCGCCGAGTCGCCGTCGAGTTGGGCTTTGTCGAGGGCGATAAAGTCGAGATCGTCTCCGGCCTCAAAGAAGGCGACCAAGTAGTGACCGTTGGCCACGAGGGCCTTAAGGACGGTGCGGCCGTGCGGCTGGCCGGCGAGGGCCTACCGACTGCAGAAGAATTGGCCGCCTCAGAGTCCGCTGGCCCCCGAGGCGAAGGCTTCGGTCCGCCCGGGGGTAGGGGCGGCTGGCAGGGCGGCGGCCTGCCCGACAGCTTGCGCCAAATCATCGCCGAGTATCGCCGCCAAGGCAAACCCCTGCCCGACAGCTTGCGCCAAGTTCTGCGCGCAATGCGCGAGCAGGGCGGCGGGCGCGGGCAAGGTAGGGGCAGAGGCGAAGGCAGAGGTAGAGGCCAGTGAAACTCGTCGAATTTTCCACTCGCCGCCGCGTCACAGTGGCGATGCTGATGGTGGCGATCATCGCCTTTGGCGGCGTGGGTTTTTCGCGCCTAGCCGTCAACCTCCTGCCGGACATCACCTATCCTACCATCACCGTCCGCACCGAATACGAGGGCGTGGCTCCCCTCGAAATCGAGCGCCTCATTTCCGAGCCGGTCGAAGGCTTGGTCGGCGTGGTCAGCAACGTAGTCCGCGTCTCGTCGATTTCGCGGCCGGGCATCTCCGATGTAGTCGTCGAGTTCGGTTGGGGTACCAACATGGACTTTGCCTCGCTCGACATCCGCGAAAAGCTCGATTTGTCCAACCTGCCGCGCGACGCCGACAAGCCCATCCTCTTGCGCTTCGACCCCTCGCTCGACCCCATAATGCGCTTGGCTTTTTACGGCAATTTGAGCCTGATGGAGATGCGGCGCATTGCCGAAGAGCGGCTGCGTCCCGACCTCGAAAGTCTCGAAGGCGTAGCCGCCGTCCGCATCAACGGCGGCCTCGAAGAAGAAATTCAAGTCGAGGTCGAAGCCCAGCGCCTCGCCTACCTCGGCATCTCCATCAACCAAGTCACCAGCCGCCTCGCCGCGGAAAACGTCAACCTGACCGGCGGGATGCTCAAGGACGGCGAGGCCGAGTTCCTCGTCCGCACCCTCAACGAGTTCCAAGGCATCGACGAGATCGGCGAGATCGTCATCGGTCAAATCGACCGCGCGCCGATCAAGCTCAAGGATGTCGGTCGCGTCTTTCGCGGCCACCGCGAGCGCGACCTCGTAACCCGCATCAACGGCCGCGAGGGCGTTGAGGTCTCGGTCTTCAAGGAAGGCGATGCCAACACCGTCCAAGTCAGCGCCGCGGTTCAGGAGCGCTTGGACGAATTTCTCGCCGAGAATGCCACGCTGCTCCAAGACAGCGGCATGGAAGTGGTCTTCAACCAAGCGACCTTTATCCAGCAGGCCGTTGACGAGGTGCTCAACACTGCCATCCTCGGCGGCATCCTCGCCGTTATTGTGCTCTTCCTCTTCCTCCGCGACCTCAAAAGCACCGCCATCATCGGCCTCTCGATCCCCCTCTCGGTAGTGGCGACCTTTTTCCTAATGTTCGGCTCGGACGTGAGCCTCAACATCATGTCGCTGGGCGGGCTGGCTTTGGGGGTCGGGATGCTGGTTGACAACTCCATTGTGGTCTTGGAGAGCGTGCAGCGCTACCGCGACCAAGGGCTTAACGTCTTAGCAGCCGCCGTGCGCGGTGCCAGCGAGGTCGGCCGCGCCGTCATCGCCGCCACCACCACTACCATCTGCGTGTTTTTGCCCATCGTCTTCGTCGAAGGGGTCGCCGGCCAACTCTTCCGCGATCAGGCCCTGACCGTCACCTATTCGCTGGTCGCCTCGCTCGTGGTCGCCTTGATGCTAATCCCCATGCTCTCGTCGCTGAGCCTCGAAAGCATGATTGCCGAGCGGGAAGAGATCGGCCCCAAACGCGGCCTCCAAGGCCCCGCGCTCCTGATTCGTCTGATCCGCGCCATAGCTCGCGGTGCTGGCCGCGTCTTCTCCACCTTGCTCTTCCCGCTGTACTGGCTTTTCGACCTCGTTTTCAACGCGCTCAACAAAGCGTATCCACTCCTTTTGAGCTGGGCACTGCGCCGCCGCCTGATCGTCCTCGCCATCTTTATTGTAATAGGAGCTTTAGTCCTCGAACGGTCACGCATCCTAGGGCTGGAACTGATCCCGGAGATGAGCCAAGGCGAATTCCTCGTCGATCTCGAATGGCGCGCTGGCACTCCGCTGGAACAGACCGCCATCCAAGTCGCCGCCATTGACCGACAGGTCCGCGGCCTCGATGGCATCGCTTCGGTCTTTGCCCTCGTCGGCAGCAGCGCCCAAGCTGGCGGCACGGCCGCAGACAAAAAGGAACACACCGCCCACCTCCTCGTGCGGCTCGCGCCAGAGGTCAGCGAAGAGGCAGCCATCGAAGCAGTGCGCGATCTTCTCGGGAATATCCCCGAACTGAAGTTCAAATTCTCGCGGCCCACTTACTTTTCCTTCCGCACCCCGGTAGAGGTAGAAATCCGCGGCTACAGTCTAAGCACGCTCGATCTGTTGGCCGACGAAGCGGTCGAGCGCATGCACACCATTCGCGGGCTGACCGATATCCGCTCGAGTACGGCCGGCGGCCAACCCGAAGTCCAGATATTCTTCGACCGCCGGCGCGTCGCCGAGCTGGGCACCACCGTGCAGAATATCGGCGAGCTGTTGCGCAACAAGCTGCAAGGCGATGTTGCCACTGAGCTGGCGCGCCGCGACCGCAAGGTCGATATCCGGGTCCGCTCGCTCGACGAGGAACGCCAGACCGTCGCCGACCTCAAGCAGATGATCGTCAGCCCGGCCTCCTACGCCGTGCCAGTCGCGCTCGAATCGGTCGCCGAAGTGCGGGCCGTAGATGGCCCTGCCGAAATCCGCCGCCTCGACCAAGAGCGCGTCGCTGTCATCTCGGCCAACCTCGACGGACGCGATTTGGGCGGCGTAGCAGAGGAGATCGAAACAACCCTCGCCGACTTGCCCCTGCCCGAGGGCTTCACCGTGTCAATCGGCGGCCAGAACGAGGAAATGGTCCGCTCCTTCGACAGCATGAAATTCGCCCTGCTGTTGGCCGTATTCTTGGTCTATCTGGTGATGGCCTCGCAATTTGAATCGCTGTTGCACCCGCTGGTCATCATGTTCACCATTCCCTTGGGGCTGATCGGCAGCGCCCTCGGCCTGCTCGCTACGGGGACCACCATCAGCGTGGTCGTGCTCATTGGCCTAATCATGCTCGCTGGCATCGTCGTCAACAACGCCATCGTGCTCGTCGATTACATCAACCGTCTGCGCCGCGACGAGGGCATGGAAAAATTCGCCGCGGTGTTGCGCGCTGGCGAAGTGCGCTTCCGGCCCATTCTGATGACGACCTCGACCACCGCCCTCGGGCTGTTGCCCATGGCCCTCGGGCTGGGCGAAGGAGCCGAGATCCGCGCGCCCATGGCCATTACCGTCATCGGCGGACTTTTGGTATCCACCTTGCTGACCTTAGTGCTCATTCCCGTGGTCTATACCCTGATGGATCGCAGCGCTTAGGAGGTTGGTTATGAACCTATCGGAATTTTCGCTCAAACGGCCCGTGACCACCCTGATGCTTACCATCTGCGCCTTGGTAGTGGGCGTCGTCGCCTTAGACCGCTTGCCCATAGAGCAGTTGCCGAGCATTTCCTCTTCCGGGATCACGGCTAGAGTCGAATACAACAGCTCCTCCCCCGAAGAGATCGAGCGCTTGGTGGTCTTGCCGCTGGAGCAGACGCTAGGTACGCTCAACAACATTGACCGCATTAGTTCGAGTTCGGGGCGCAATGGGGGCGAGGTGCGGGTGGACTTTAAGGCCGGCACCGACATGGACTTGGCCAACATGGAGATGCGCGAAAAACTCGACCAAGCCCGCGCCCTCCTGCCCTCGGACGTCGATCGCGTCAGCCTGCGCCGCTGGCAATCCGACCAGCGCGCCATTATAGATGCCAATCTGGCGTGGCGCGGCGACGGCGACCGCCTACTCGACCTAATCCAGAAAGTCATTGAGCCACGGCTGTTGCGGATCAATGGCGTCGTCAACGTGGTCATCGACGACTTCGAGGAGAAACAACTCATCGTCGAGCTGGACCAGGAGCGCTTGCAGACCCACAACATCTCGCTGAGCTCGCTCGGCTGGCAACTCAACGAGAATAACACCAACATTTCGCTGGGCCGAGTCATGGACGGCGACCAGCGCTACATGGCCCGCGCCATCGGCGAGTTCACCCGCGCCGAGGACATTGCCTCCATGCCGCTTATGGGCGGTCAGTTCCGCCTCAGCGACATCGGCGAGATCAACTACGGCTACCCGGAAAAGCGCCGCTACGAGCGGCTCAATGGCACCGATGCGCTGGAGCTAGAAATTTTCAAAGCCTCCACCGCCAATGTCATCGATGTCGGCGAGGCCGTCGTCGCTGAGTTGCAGGAGATTGAGGACGAATACGATGGTGAACTCGGAGTCTTCATCGACCGCAATCGCGCCGAGTCCGTGCTCAAAGAAGCCGGTACGCTCCTCAACTCGGCGCTGCTCGGCGCGTTTTTGGCGATGACTATCATCTTCGTATTTCTGCGCAACATCCGCTCGACCATCGTCATCGCCCTCGCCATCCCCACCTCGGCGCTGTGCGTCTTTATCGGCATGTACGTCGCCCGCGAGGTCTTTGAATCGACCATCACCCTCAACATGGTCTCAATGATGGGGCTGATGCTGGCAGTGGGGATGTTGGTCGATCCGGCGGTAGTGGTGCTGGAAAGCATCTTTCGACGCCGCCAAGAAGATGGCCTCGACGCCGACGAGGCTGCCCACGCCGGCAGCCGCGAAGTCGGCATGGCAGTGCTGGCCTCGGCGCTGACGACGATCTGCGTCTTCGTGCCCTTCTTCTTCCTCTCCGATGGCCGCTCGGCCGCGTGGATGAAGGACGCCGGGATCGCGATATGCCTCGCCGTAATGGTGTCGATGATCGTCTCGTTGTCGCTGATCCCGCTGGTGTCCTCGCGGCTGCTGCGCGCCGGGGTCGAGCGCTTCGACCGCTGGCTCAAGCTGCTGGTCATCGCAGTCGTGGTAGGCATTGCCTACTGGCAAATCAGCGACCTTGGCTGGAGCGGCTTACAGGCTTGGTGGGGCCGCTGGTCCGGGCTGATCGCCACCTCAATCGGTGGAATGCAATGGCAGACCATTCTCGGCTGTGCGCTCGCTGCGCTGTCCGGGGCCGCGCTCGGCTGGTATTGCTCGCGCCACGGCCTGCGCTCCTCGTACGGTCGCTTGCTCAACTGGACGCTCGACCACCGCTGGGTCGCCCTGCTGGCCACGGTAGCACTGACCGGTACCGGCTATTACCTATACGATCAGATCGAACAACGCGGCACCCCCTGGACCCCGGAGCGCCGAGTGGATATGTCGGTGGTCATCGACCGCAGCTATAGCCTCGAAGAAGTCCGCGATCATTTCTATCAAATAGAAGAAATCCTGCTAGCGAAAAAGGATTCGCTCGACATTCAATCGCTCATGACGAGGTTCAGCCAGCGCCGAGGCAGCATTCGCGCCTATCTCGTCGATGCCGACGAGGGCCGGCTCTCATCCATGGAGGCGGGCAACGCGATCAAGGAGTTGCTACCAGAGAAGGTGGGGTACACGTACAAAATGGGCCGCTCGCGCAGTTGGACCGGCAACCAACTTGGCGTCGAAGTCCAGCTTCACGGCCGCGACCCAGAAGTCCTAGCCGTGCTAATGGAAGACGTCAAAGCCGGTCTCGAACAGCTACCCGGAGTCCAAGACGTCGATAGCAGCCTCGAAGACGGCGAGGATGAAGTCCGCGTCGAAATCAACCGCGCGCAGGCGCTCGGCTATGGGCTGTCGCCGCGCGAGGTCGCCCAGGGTATCTCCTCAGCCTTGGGCACCCGCCGCACCAGCGGTTTCAAAAGCGACGACCGCGAAATCGACATCGTCATGCAGCTCAACGAGGGCGACCGCGCCACCCTCGACCAGCTCAAAAACAGCCGCTACGAGACCCGCGACGGCAACTCGGTCCAGCTCGCGTCGTTGGCCGACTTCCAGCTTGGCCGCGGCCCCCGCGATCTCAGGCGCGAGAATCGGATGCTCAACGTCACCGTCTTCGCCAACACCGAAGACCGCAACGCCGCTCGCGCGCTGATGGGACCGATCACCCAGATGATGGAGGGGATGCAGTTGCCCGCCGGCTACACCTGGGATTTGGGTCGGGCGGCGCGTTGGGAGCAGGAGGAAGCCAGCGACAACAACTTCACCGCGATTTTTGCCATCCTGCTGATCTACCTCATCATGGCCTCGCTCTTCGAGTCCCTGATTCATCCCTTCACCATCATCTTCGCCATCCCCTTCTCCCTCATCGGCGTGGCTTTGGGGCTATATGTCCTCGACGTGCCCTTTGACAACAACGGTGCCTTGGGGCTTTTGATCCTCTTCGGCATTGTCGTCAACAACGGCATCGTGCTGATCTCCCATATAAATCATCTGCGAGCGAGCGGGCTGTCGCGGCGCGAGGCGATCTGCCTCGGCGGTCAGCACCGGCTCCGGCCCATCCTGATGACCGCCTTTACAACCATCCTCAACCTGATGCCGATCGTCCTGCCGATGGTCTATGGCACGTCTGAGGGCTTTGCCCGCCGCTGGGGGCCGGTGGGCTTGGTAGTAGCCAGCGGCTTGGCCACCTCGACGGTGCTGACCCTGATGCTGGCCCCGACGCTCTATTCGCTGTTAGACGATCTGGCGCTGTGGTGCAAGCGGGTGATGCGCGCATCGCACAGCACGAGCACGGTCAACGCATGAAATCCTTTCGGGGGGACCTTCGTGTCCGGTAAAATGCGGGTCTTGTATATTGGGGCGGCAAGCGCGGAACCATCCTCTTTGGCAAGATTGGATAAAATAGGAACGAGAGACCTATCCGCCTTGCCGCCCTTGTGGACACCTTAAGGGGCCAGTAAACATACGTATCGCCTAGGTAAGGGGCAAATGTATGACAGAGCTTGAACGCAATACAGCAGAAAACGCAGCACCATCTTTTCGCGCCCCTGTGCCACCGCAAGTGCGGCGCGAGCTGGCCGAGGTAGTAAGCCCCGACGAAGAATTTCGCCTAGCAGTAATCACAGACATTAAGCTCGACGGCCAGTACGGCGAGGCGTGGCTCATGGCCACCGCCGACCATCTGGTCGCCTTCAGCCCCGACAGCGGCGGACCGCCCGATGTAGTCTGCTTGCCGCTGAACGAAATAACGGGCGTGGAGGTGCGCGAGGACTGGGGCACCGCGGCCCTCAAGGTGCGCACCGAGGAGCGGGGCGCGACCATGGCCGTATTCTCCAAGAGCTTGGTGCCAGCGCTGTCCGAACTGCCCAATCAGGTCGAGCGCCTGGTCAAGCAAGCCCAACCGACCGAACCCGATGGCCAAATGCTCCACGGGCGGTTGGCCGGAGCGCGAGCCGGGCGCAAGCGCTGCGACCGCTGCGGCCAAGTCATTCCGCGCTACTACGGCGTATGCCCGGCCTGCCTAGAAAAGAGCAAGCTGCTGTTCCGGCTGTTGGGCTATGCCAAGCCACATTGGAAGCTCATTACTCTGAGCCTACTGCTCATGGTGGTGGCCACGACCATTGGCTTGGGCCAGCCGCTGCTGCTGGGCATTCTCATCGACGATGTCTTGAATGTCGGGGCCGCTGCGTCTATGAGCGTTGGGACGAGCTTTGACCTGCTAGCTCTTTTGCCGGTAGCCGCGAACGATCCCGTCGCGGCGCTAACTTGGCTGGTGGGCTTGTTGATAGCGATGAACATAACCGTCAGCGGCTTGTCGGGACTGCGCAGCTATATCATGGCCCGCATCGGCCAGCGCGTCACCTACGGCTTGCGCAACGAGGTGTACACCCACCTCCACGCGCTGTCGCTTAGTTATTACAACAAAAACGAGACTGGGCGCATCATGGCCAGCGTCACCCAAGACGTGGGCCGCTTGCAGGATTTTATCAGCGACGGCCTACAAGAAGCCATCCGCGATGTGCTCACCTTGGTCATCATTTGCATCATCCTCTTTGCGCTCAACCCCGGGCTAGCGGCCCTCGTGCTGCTACCAACGCCTCTACTGGTGTGGGCGACGATGCGCTTTGGCCGCAAGCTGCACGCCATCTACCGGCCGTTGTGGCGGCGCTGGGCTAGCCTGAGCGCCCTGCTGGCCGATACCATCCCAGGGGTGCGCGTTGTCAAGGCATTTGCCCAAGAACAGCGGGAAGTGGGCAAATTCAAGGGCCGCAGCTTAAATCTGCTGCAAGGCGAGCTGCGGGTGGCGTGGATGCGCAGCCTGTTCGGCCCGGTTATGGCCTTTATAACTTCAGTCGGCACCATCATCATCTGGTGGGTCGGCGGCCGCGATATTTTGGCCGGGGAGCTGACGCTGGGGGCCTTTGTCGCCTTTACCAGTTACATGTATCGCTTCTACGGGCCAGTGGAGAGCTTGTGCCGCCTCAACCACCGCTTCCAGCGCGCCGCCACCTCGGCCGAGCGCGTCTTTGACGTGCTCGACACGCACCCAGAGGTAATCGACCAGCCCGGAGCTATGCTCATGCCGCCCATCGAGGGCCGGGTCGAATTTCGCGGCGTCCACTTCGGCTATGAAGAGGACAAGCCGGTCATTGAGGATTTGAACTTCGCCGTCGAGCCGGGCGAGATGATCGGCCTAGCTGGCCACAGCGGCGCTGGCAAGAGCACCTTGATCAACCTCATCTGCCGCTTCTACGAGCCGCAGGAGGGAGCCATCCTCATCGACGACCACGACACCCGCCAAGTGAACCTCAAATCGCTGCGCGAACAGATCGGCGTGGTCTTGCAGGATCCGTTCCTCTTCAACGGCACAGTGGCCGAAAACATCGCCTACGGCCATCCCGAGTCTTCCCTCGAACAGACCGTGGCCGCGGCCAAAGCTGCCAATGCGCACGACTTCATCATGAACATGCCAGACGGGTACGACACCATGGTCGGCGAGCGCGGCACCCGCGTATCCGGGGGCGAGCGGCAGCGGCTGTCCATTGCCCGGGCCATTTTGCGCAACCCGCGCATTCTCATCCTCGACGAAGCCACCTCCAACGTCGATACCCAAACCGAAGCGCAGATTCAGGAGGCATTGGAGCGGCTGGTCCAAGGGCGCACCACTTTTGCCATCGCCCATCGCTTATCGACCCTCAAAAACGCCCACCGCCTGCTCATCCTCGATAAGGGCAAACTCGCCGAGATCGGCACCCACGACGAACTGATCGCGCAAGACGGCATCTACGCCAACCTGTGCCGCATGCAAACCGAAATGTCTAAACTGAGAGCTTGGTAAAATCATGCAGCAGCACCATAAATTAGCCGCTGAAATCACTTATCTCGACCCGGACAAAGCGCGATTTTTCGTCGATGCTTTCGAGGACTTGAACCTAGAGTTGGCCGAGGATCAAACCTATTCAAGGGTCCGGGTCAAACGGGCTTTTCCCCTGAGTTGCGACGACTGCTTTATCGTCGTCCAAGACCGCAAAGGCAAGGAGATTGGCTCGCTGGCCCGGCTCGACGCGCTAGATCGGGACAGCCGCCAAGCCGTGGAAGACGAATTGGAGCGGGCCTATTTCACGCCGCGCATCCAGCACATCACCAAGGTTTCAGTGACCAATCGAGTGCCGCGCTGGGAGGTAGAGACCGACCGCGGACCCCGCGCCTTTGACATCTATTCTAGCCACCGAAATAGCGATGTGCGCCTGTTGGGCGGCGGGCGGGTCATAGTGCAAGACGCCGACGGCAACCGCTACGAGATTCCCGACTACCGGCGTCTGGACCCGGCTAGTCGAGCCTTGGTCGAGGAAATGGTGTGAGGAACTATAGACGATAGCGAAATAGGTCCGCTAATTTGTATCGTCAGAGCCTGTGCTAGACGCGAGCCAGCATCTGTCATGCTGAGCGCAGCGAAGCATTTCAAACCTAAGAAGCCTCTGCACAACACCCGCATCCCCACCCAGCGAAAGGAACACCCATGCGCCAAGGGATATTCAAGTTGTCGATGACCCTAGGCAGAAGCCCGAGCGAGCAACCCGAGCGAGTGAAGATCTGCCGGGAAATGGGCGTCACCGGCTGCGTAACGTCGCCGCCTCTCGAAGGAATAGGCCGCGATCAGTACGCAGCAGCCATGCGCCAACAGCAGGAGGAATGGGCCGAGGTAGGGTTTTCGATCCCCGTGTACGAGACTATGACGCCCACCCGCTCCCAACACATCCGCCGAGGGACCCCGGGCCGCGATGAAGAACTGTTGGACTTTATCGCGGCAGTGGAGGCCATGGGCCAAGTCGGCATTCCCGTGCTGTGCTACAATCTCGGCGCGGGCGGCTCGCGCACCGATTGGGTGCCCACGCGCGGCGGTGCCATCTCCTCGCAATTCGACTACGCCGAGTCGCACCAAGAGCCTCCTTTGGCGGATCCCCAAACCGAGGAAGAACTCTGGGACAACCTGACTTGGCTGCTCGAACGCATCATTCCCGTCGCCGAAAAGGCCAATGTCCGTATGGGCTATCACCCCAACGACCCGCCGATCTCACCCTATCGGAAGTCCGCCCAAATCATGGTCAGCGCCGACGCGTACCGCCGCCTGATCAACATCGCGCCGAGTCCCAGCAACGGCGTCACGTTTTGCCAGGGCAATTTCAAGGCCATGGGCGAGGATATCTACTCGGTGGCGCGGGAGTTCACCGAACAGGGCAAGGTCCACTTTATCCACTACCGCGACGTCGAGGGCACCGCGGGAACGCGGTTTACCGAAACCTTTCACGACGACGGTCCCACGGATATGGCGCGGATGCTGGAAATCTACTCCCGCGCCGGCTTCGCAGGACCCATCCGCCCCGACCACGCGCCGACGATGGGGTCCGAGGACGCGGAGACGACCCGTGGCTACGGCATGCTGGGGAAGATCTTCGCCTTCGGCTACATGATCGGCATGATGCAGGCGCAAAACCTAGCCTACGAATGAGGAGAAGCCACGGATGAAAATCGACGATATCGACGTCTATTGTATCGAACCAGAAATCCTACCAGAAGTACCCGACTATCCACCATTCCTGTCGGCGCTACACCAGCGCGTAGTTTTCAAAGTCAGCCTCGACAACGGGATCGTCGGCTACGGCGAGTACCGCTGCTACGCACCTGACAAATCGGCTGTCGAGCCGCTGATCGGGCGCAATCCCTTTGATTTTATTAATCACGATCTCAACATCGGCCTCAGCCAGTGGTGCCTAGGACTGTCGGCGGCGCTCTACGACGCAATGGGCAAGTACCTCGAAATCCCCGCCTACAAGCTGATGGGAACGAAGGTGCGGGACCGAGTCGCAGTATCCGCGTGGACGCGCCCCTCACCCCCAGAGGTGCTAAGCCGGGAGGTGCAGCGCGCCGTTGACCAAGGCTACATGCTGTTCAAAATGCACACCTGCCACCACTACGATGTGTTTGAGCAGAACGAGGCCGTGGAGCAAACCGCCCCCGATTGCTTTCGCATTCAGTACGACTTCAATCACAACCGCTCCCTCGGCGTAGTCTTGCCAATTCTCAAGCGACTGGAAAAGTCGTGGGTAGTAGGCTGCGTGGAGGACCCTTTGGTCCTATCCGACATCGACGGTTGGCGGCGGCTGCGGGAGAAGACCGACCTCCCGCTCTACATGCACGTGCCACCACTCGGCGGTATGCAGGAAATGCTGCACGGGCTTGCCGACGGCTACATCATCGGCGAGTACTGCGGCGGTTTCGGCGACGCCTTGCATCGCGGCTTTGCCTACTCAAAGGCAAACATCCCCTCGGTCATTCAGCTCACGGGCGGAACCTTGGTCACGGCCTTTGCCCTGCACTTGGGAGCGGTTCTGCCAAGAGTCGCCCATACCATCACGCTCGACGACAACTACGTCGAGGATCTGGCGGCGACTCGCATTCCCGTCATCGAAGGTTGCTCCCCGGTGCCAGAAGAACCAGGTCTGGGCGTGGATGTGCGTGAGGAAGAACTCGAGCGTTTGGCCAATAGACCGCTGAGAGAAACGCCGAGAGTCCTCGGAGTTGCGACTCTGCCCGGAGGCGGCACGCTGTACTCAGTGGGCTTCCCCAATCTGGAATCCCTAATGGGGTACCAGGAGGGAACGATTCGCGGCCATCGCTTCGAACTGCGCCAAGACGATGGCTCAGAGGAGTTCGCTCGCCTCTACGAACGCGCTCAACGCGAAGGCTCCATCCTCGAAGCAAGATGAGAAAGGTCTCCACCGAGTACCCAGTGCTGAGGTCGGCGCGGCTGCGGCTGCGTCCCTTTGCACTGGCTGACTGTGCCGAGGTCAACCGCTTAGTCGGCGACGAAGCAGTAGCCTCCACACTGGTTGCCGTAAAGTATCCCTACAGCGAGGACATGGCCCGGCGCTGGATCGCCCAACACCAACCCAGCTACGACGCTGGCGGGTCGCTGAACTTTGCCGTGGAAGAGCGAGAAAGCAGGGTACTAGTCGGCTTCATCGGGATTGGCGGCGATGAAAGCCGGGCCGGCATGGGCTACTGGTACGGCCGGCCGTTCTGGGGCAAGGGCTACGCCACTGAGGCTGGCCGTACCACCGTGGCCTTCGGCTTTGAGGAACTCGGCCTCGGTCGGATGGAGGCGTCGCACCTGAAGGACAACCTAACTTCCGGTCGAGCGCTGCAAAAAATGGGCATGTCCCACCAGGGCCGTCGAGCCCACTACGTCCCCAAATGGGACGCCCATTGCGACAAAGAAGAGTACGCCATCGACCGAGAGGATTATTTGCGATTGCGTGCGGAAAAGCCAGAGATCTATCGCTACGAACGCTTGGTTCCGTCCGCGTGACTGTGCCATCTACGGGCTGACCATTCCAGTATTTCTAGGCTTCCCACACTGTGATAAGCCGGGGACAGTGCTTCAAATCCATGAGGGTTTAAAACCATTATGGCCGATAATAAAAGAGACAGTGGAACCATTTTGCGGCGGGGACTCTTGCTGATTTTTGTCTTGGGAACCGTAGGATTAGGCACCGAGTTGCTGCTCCTTGATCATTTTGAAGAATGGCGTCAACAGGTGCCCTTGGTGTTGTTGGTACTCGGGTTGGTCTTGTTGGCGGTGCGGCTATTTTACCGGGGCGCGATTATTCTGCGTCTATTCCGCTTGACCATGCTGGCTTTCGTCTTAGGCGGCATAGTCGGCCTCTGGTTTCATCTGAGTTCCAATATGGAATTTGAATTGGAGATGTACCCAACGCTGAGCGGGTTGGAACTGCTATCTAAAGCGTTGAGCGGCGCCATGCCAGCATTGGCACCTGGGGCGCTGGTCCAGCTAGGCCTGATCGGGTTTCTTTATACTTACCAACACCCGGCGCTGAGCCGGGAACAAACAAAGGAGAACTAAGTAATGCAGCGAGTAATTTTAGCCGTGGTATTAGCTGTCTTCCTCTATGGTAGCAACGCCCAAGCGCAGGTCGGCAAAAACGAATTGGTACTCAACCCCAACCGAGCCGGCGTCGAACAACTATTGGCCCTAACACAACTCGACTCGGCGTTAGTCGAGGGAATCATGGAGAGACGGCCTTTTATCGGCATGGAAGCGTTCAATGCCTACTTGGATTCGACCCTAGCGGACTCGGTCCAAGCCGAACTGTATGTCAATCTCTTCCTGCCGATCAACCTCAATACCGCCAGCGACGCCGAAATGAAACTAGTGCCCGGAGTTGGCAAGCGCATGGCGCACGAGTTTGAGGAATACCGGCCTTACAAAAGCATGGCACAATGGCGGCGAGAAATCGGAAAATACGTCGATGACGACGAACTGGCGAGACTAGAGCAGTACGTCTTCGTGCCGCTCGAACTGAACACTGCCAGCGAAGCGAATTTCCTCACGATCCCGGGAGTTGGCAAGCGCATGGCGCACGAGTTTGAGGAATACCGGCCCTACAAGAGCATGGCACAATGGAGACGAGAAATCGGTAAATACGTCGATGACGACGAATTGGCGAGACTAGAACGGTATGTGTTTCTTGAAGAATAAACCCTAGGGTCACTCACGACGGGAGACCTAGGAGCCGATGGGACAACTCTTTGACGTGATTCGACAACTGGTCGCAGAGGAGCGTTATATCGTCGGTCAGCACGCCTCCGAGCGGTTGGAAGAGCGCGATATCATGGAGTGGCAGGTGGTCGCGGGAATGGAGGACGGCGAATTGATCGCCGAGCGGCCAGACGCGATGCCCAATCCGGCTGTCGAAGTGCGCGAATCATTGCCCGACGGTACGGAGTACAAGGCCGTTTGGTCTCATCTGCGTCAGACAGGTGTCGCCAAGCTGGTAACTGTACATTTTTTAAATGGAGATTGAGTCATGCGTATTCCCGGACAACGAATCAAGCGAACGCGACTAATTCAGACTGATAAGTTTGTGGTTGCGGTAGAAGTCGAGATGGTCGTCCCTGCCGATGACCCGAGTGAGCCGTGCTATGAATCTGAAACGATTCAACTCCTGCGGGAGATCAAGGAGCATGCCGAGCGGGAAGATGTGGCTTGGTTGACCCAAAAAGGCAAGGTGTACGCTGCTGTGGATGCAGCGTAAGATTTCATATCATGGCCAAAATAGATCGCAAAAAGCTCATCCTCGAAGAGGCCGCCCGCCTCTTTTCGGCCAAGCGCTTCGACGAAGTGCTCATGGACGATATTGCCCACCAAGCCGGCGTCGGCAAGGGGACGATCTACACGTACTTTGCCGACAAGGAAGAGCTGTACTTTGCAGTGGTTTTTGAAGGCATTCGGCGGCTCAACGAGCAACTCCAGCGCAAGGCCAATCGCCAACAGAATCCCGAAGATGAACTCCGCCGAATGGTCCACGCCATCGTCTCCTTCTTCAACCAGAACCGCTTCTTCTTTCGCTTGATGTCGCACGAGGACGGTGAGGGGGGCAAGGGCAAAAACCGCAAGCGCTGGCGCGAAGAACGACGCATCCAACTCGCAGCAATCGAAACGGTCCTACAAAATGGCGCTGAACAGGGCGTCTTCTCCGTCGAGTACCCACAGGTCGAAACCGCTATCCTCCGCGAC
Source organism: Candidatus Latescibacterota bacterium (assembly GCA_022825835.1). Taxonomy (GTDB): domain Bacteria; phylum Latescibacterota; class UBA2968; order UBA8231; family UBA8231. The sequence goes on along the minus strand of JAJDVZ010000041.1, from coordinate 3,038 downwards.
ATGGTGCGCTCGGTGATGATCCACGCGAGGGGCATGAGCGTCGAGGCGATGGTCGATACCATCATGCGTATCTTTCTCCGAGGAGTACGCAAGAAGCCCTAAGCGACGCTCGAGATCGAAGAAGCGATCCGCTGTGAGTTATATACCCGAGCAGCCTGATCCACAATACTAGCCATCGAATATCTCTGGCCCCAGTCCGGGGACCCATTTAGCTTCCTTACTCAAGATGAGCCGAATTGCGGTCTCGTCACCGGATACAGAACTATGGGCGCGGTTATCAGGCTCAGGAGTATGTTCTACTTTGTGGCCATCAGCCCGTATAGGAGACGCGATAAAATCAACTATACCATTATCCTCGGGTACCTTGGCTCGATTCATAGTTTCTTCCGGCTTCGCATACTTTGACCAATCAACAGATAGGTCGCCTCCTTGGAATCTGAACACGCCGCTTGGCAACTTACCTTGGGGAATCCCTGCGGTCCTCACCGTGGCCATATATATTTTTATGGACGCGATAGTACAATCGAGCTGTATCGGGGATTTCTTCTATACCGTAGTTACTGACCTGCATGGCTCATCCAGCAAGAGATAAATCTCGGTTTAGGACGGCTATCTCCACGGATGGAATGCCCGGAAGTATCCTTTCCGTAGTAGGTTACATTACCGTCAGCACAGAAGTTAATTAAAAGGTCAAAGTGTTCTGTCTGCCACTGCAAGTCTATGCTGCCTCCACTAAATGGAACTATCCATGCCTGCTTTACCACATTCAATTTAGACTCCGCAACTAGCTCGAAGAGAAAATCGCGAATAACATCCAGTGTTTGTTTTGCAAAGGCCGGCGATCCCTCCCCATCCCAATCCTCTCCGAGAGCTAATATCCGTTCTTCAGCAGCATCTACAATTTCATCAATGGCTTGCCTGTTGGTAGGTTTTATATCCTCATTTTCCGTATTCCGAGCTATGTGAATTTGGCCCATGCTCGTCCTCCTATGATTTGTCCTGAAGTGCCAATAAACAGCGCTACGGCCGCCGTAGCGCTGTAAATAGTGGCTTATTATTCAAGGTAGAAGTCCCCCTAGCCACGTCAAGGGAGACCGAGCAGTCTTTATTTTTCACCTTTTCAAGATGGAACCTCCCCGCGCCTCATTGCGACGGATGCCCATAGCCTTCGCTATCTCACAATCCCCTCAAAACTGCCGCTCGCCATCAATAGCTGCATCCCAACGCTGCGAGTACAAATAATCCATCGCGGCCTGCGTAGCGGTAGGCGAGCCAATCTGTTGCAGGGCACTGAGCGCGAACGCGCCCACATGACCGCAAGAGTCGTCTAGCGCCCTGAAAAGCTGGGGTTCTAACGGAGCGGCGGCTTGGCCCAGTTGGGCGCACGCTATCGCCGCGTTGGTCCGCACCTGATCGCGCGGCACCCAACGGCGACCAGCTTCCTCCTGCCAGTCTGGATGATCGGCCGAGAGCATTCGCCCCAAGGCTTCCACTGGTACGCCTTGCGCGATATTGCCCAGCGCCACGAGCGCCGTGCGCACCAAGCGATGCGAGCCATCTTCGAGGCTCTGCGTCAACGCCGGGACTGCTGCCACCGCGTGCGAATCCATCTCGCCGAGAGCAAAGGCGGCGTTGACTTGAGTCCACTCGCTTTCGTCCGCCAACAGCTCACAAAGCACCTCGACGGCAGGTTCGCCAACGGCCGCCAATGCCTGCGCCGCATCCTCCATGTTAGTCGCCCCCTCGTTCCAAGCGGGCGGAGCCTCGTGTTGGTCGGCCTCACGACCTGCTGCACACAACGCTTTGGCCAGTGGCGCAACCGCAGGCTCGCCAATCGCACCCAGCGCGTAGGTCGCGGCCGTGCGCATGGCTTGGTGATCGGTGCCCAAGCACTCGACGAGCACTGGCACGGCTGCAGCCGCATCAACGCCAAATCCAGCCAATTGCTGTGCCGCCGCCAGCCGCTGTGCTAAATCTACTTCTGGATCGAGCTGGGCGATGAGCGCTGGTACATCCCCAGTGGCCGGTGGCCAGCTATCGTAGCGATCCCGCTTGCCGCAGAGCCAGTCCCAAGTGTGCGCCCAAGCCAGTTCCAGATCGTAGGGAGATTCAACGCATTGGGGCTTTTGCCAGTGCATGCTTTTGCAATCCCAAGTCGGTGCCGTCGGCTCAGAGGCTCGCATGTAGATGAACTTAATCATGTGCCGATGCCTCGGCAGCAGGCTGACGCCGGCCGCGTGGCCCACGTCAAAGTGCGTCAGCGACACCGTGCCAGCCCGGCCAGCCAATGGCAAGGCACGCGCCCGATCATCGTCGGTCAGTCCCCGATTGAACTGCGTGCCCGGAATCACGTGCGTCGGCCCCAATTCAACCGGCGAATCCTGCGGGTAGTACATGATCCGCGCATAGCGCAAATAGTGCTGGCGCGGATGGCCCATCGGCGTGTACCCATCCTGATGGCAGTTGCGGCGCAGCCTCTCTTCGGCCTCGTCCGCAGGCACAGCTTCATCCACCGGCTTGAGGGGATGGCAGTAGCGGTGCGGATGCTCCAAGTAGTTCGGGCCTAAGACACTGATGAGCGCGCCGCGCACCTCGGGTGAGTTGAGCACGTGGCGCATGGCGGGCACGCGCGGCAGGATATTGTTGCCCGGGTTTAGCTCGGAGTCGATGATTTGATTGAGCCGCTCATAGCACGCCTCGTGCGTCCCCTCGGGCACGGTCGGCTCAAAGACCAGATAGCCATTGACGATAAACTCGCGCATCTGCTCGTCGGTGAGCAGGATCGGGTCAGTCATAAGACAAGCTCCTTCACTGTTAAAATGTCCTGTCGTTCAAATCCGCACCTTCAGGGCCTCGGCCTTTAGCTGCGCGCAGCGACGCGGCGCGTACGGGGGCTGTTGGGTCTCGCGCAAATCAAAGCCAAAGGCGCGCTTGCTCAAAACGATGACCGGCGGCGCTTGAATCCGTTTGAAGTAATTGATCCGCACCTGGCGCTCCACCCATTCGAGATCTTCGATCCAACTGCGCGCGTCCGGGAA
>JAJDVZ010000163.1:0-87375 GCA_022825835.1 Candidatus Latescibacterota bacterium | reverse complement strand
GAATGAGTTAGGACTGCTATATCTATAAATAGTTCGAAAATTAGTTGATTTTCGTCTATAGATTTCGTATTGGTATAAGCATACTCCGCGAGTTGAAACCCTATACACCCCGCAATTCAACTCCACAGCTTGTGTTCGGCTCGAGCGCGTCGGCCCTTCGGCGCATCGCAGCCGCAAAAACGCCACCAAACCTGCTCGCGGAAGAAAGGGCATCGCGCCCTCCATACTGAACGTCAACGCTATTCGACAGATTCATAACGCAACCCAACTCGGGTTTTAAGCCGTGTCGCGCGACTCCACACGTTTGCACTAGTGCAGACATTAAGACGCGCCAAGGCAGCGAAACCCAAAGGAGACCTCCCTATGTTGCAGAATCACAAGAATAAGCAATGCACCGGTACTCGCTTGGCTGCTGTACCCCCCCCCCCCCCCGCACAAATGTAGTATATACAGTATGTTAGGCGGCCTACTGGATCGGCAGTTCGACCGCCAATCCAACCCCCGACCATGGGCCAACAGGCGTCGGCTCGCCCCCGGGCTTTGCCTCGCATACTTGTCGCTGCTGTTCGTCGCCGGCCTGTCAACACCAGCCGCCGCACAGCGCACCGTCAACCTCAGTATACCCGCCACCATAAACGAGCCGGCAAGCGGCAGCACGACGGATCTTCCGATTACTCTTTCCTTGTCTTCTGGAGTCTCAAGAGGTGATTATTGGGTACGTGTCACTCTCCGGACCCAGGGTAGTATTCGTTGGACCCTAATAACAAACCACATGGGTATAGAGCACGGCAAAAAGGAGAATACCCTTGAATTATTCAGAATTCTCCACACCCGAGGAGACCAATCGGGGGAGACCATAACCGTAGAAATCTCGGAACTCCCGGACGATCCGCTGTCCAACTATGGCTTAGCCCTCGGCACCAGCACCGCCACCACAACCGTCATTAACTATACGCCCCCGCCGCCCAAGCCCAAGGTGTCTATTGCCGACGCTTCGGCCACCGAAGGCTCGGCGGTCGCCTTCACCGTCAGCGTGTCGCCCCCCTACACCAAGGCCATCACCCTGAGCTACGCCACCGCCGACGGCACCGCCACCACCGCCGATTCCGATTATACCGGCACATCCTCCGGCAGCGTGACCATTCCGGCCAACACCCCCTCGGCCTCTTTCTCTGTGGCCACCGGCAACGACGCCAAAGACGAATCCGACGAAACCTTCTCCGTTACCCTATCGGGCGCCCCCGCTGATGTGGATGTAACCCGAGCCACCGCCACGGGCACCATCAACGACAACGACGACCCAGCGCCACCGCCGCCCCGGTCCAGTGTATCCATTGCCGACGCTTCGGCCACCGAAGGCTCGGCGGTGTCCTTCACCGTCAGCGTGTCGCCCACCCACACCAAGGCCATGACGCTGAGCTACGCCACCGCCGACGGCACCGCCACCACCGCCGACGGCGACTATACCAGTACCTCCGGCAGCGTAACCATTCCGGCCAATGCCCCCTCAGCCTCCTTTTCCGTGGCCACTGGTAACGACGCCAAAGACGAACCCAACGAGACCTTCTCCGTTACCCTATCGGGTGCCCCCGCCGGGGTGGATATAACCCGAGCCACCGCCACTGGAACCATCAACGACAACGACGAGCCACCGACGCCGGTGGTCAGTATCGCTGGCGGCAGCGCCATCACCGAAGGTGGAGCCGCGGTCTTCTCCCTCAGCGCGTCGCCCGCGCCCCCAGCCAGCATCACCGTCAACGTCAACGTCACCCAAACCGGCAGCTTTGCCACCAGCGGACAGACCGGCACCAAGCAGGTGACTATCGGCACCGGCGGCACGGGCAGCTTGACGGTTTACACCCAAGACGACAACACCGACGAACCCCATGGCTCTATCACCGCACGGGTCAACACCGGCAGCAACTACGTACCAGCCACGAACAACACGGCCACCGTCAACGTCAACGACAACGACGAGCCGCCGACGCCGGTGGTCAGTATTGCCGGCGGTAGCACCATCACCGAGGGCGGCAACGCCACGTTCACCCTCACCGCCACACCCAAACCGACGTCCAGCATCACCGTCAACGTGAACATCGCGCAAACCGGCGACTTTGCCGCCAACGGCCAGACCGGCACGCGCCAAGTAACCCTCGGCACCAGCGGCTCCGCCAGCCTCACGGTCGCCACCGTCAACGACAACACCGACGAGGCCAGCGGCTCCATCACCGCGACCGTCCGCAACGGCAACAAATACTCGCCGTCGAGCACCCACGGCTCCGCCACCGTCACCGTCAACGACAACGACGAGCCGCCGCCACAAACGCCGGTGGTCAGCATCGCCGGCGGTAGCACCATCACCGAGGGCGGCAACGCCACGTTCACCCTCAGTGCCACGCCCAAACCGGCGGCCTCCATCACCGTCGAGGTGAACGTCACCCAAACCGGCAGCTTTGCCGCCAACGGCCAAACCGGCACCAAGCAGGTGACGATCGGCACCGGCGGCTCCGCCAGCCTCACGGTCGCCACCGTCAACGACAACACCGACGAGGCTAGCGGCTCCATCACCGCCACGATCGGCACCGGCACCGGATACTCGCCGTCGGGCAACAACGGCACAGCCACCGTCACCGTCAACGACAACGACGAGCCGCCACCGCAAACGCCGATAGTCCGCATTGACGGCAGCAGCACCATCACCGAGGGCGGTGTCGCCGTCTTCACCCTCAGCGCCACGCCCGCGCCCCCAGCCAGTATCACCGTCAACGTGAACGTCACCCAAACCGGCAGCTTTGCCGCCAGCGGCCAAACCGGCACGCGCCAGATGACCCTCGGCACGGGCGGCACCGCCAGCTTGACGGTGAGCACCCAAGACGACAACACCGACGAAGCCCACGGCTCCATCACCGCCACCATCAGCACCGGCACCGGATACTCGCCGTCGGGCACCCACGGCTCGGCCACCATCAACGTAAACGACAATGACGAGCCGACGACGGCCACCGCCGGCAACACCGGCACTCAAGTTACCAACCCCGGCGAAGACAATGACGAGCCCATACAGGACCCCCCCATACAGGATACCCCCATACAGGATACCCCCATACAGGACAAGCCCGAACAAGACAACTCCATACAGGACGAGCCCATACAAGACAGCCCCAAACAAGATGGCAGCGGCAGTAGCAATCAGCCCACGCCCCCCGGCCCCCAGCCCCCACCACCGGACGTATAGCGCGACGATGGCACCAACATCGAAGGCGGCATTGCCCGGTTCGTCGTGCGCCTGCCGGAGGCCCTAGCCGATACGGTGGTCGTCGAGTGGGCTACCACTTCGATGGAAGCCATCGCCGGCCAAGATTACGATGCCGGACGAGGCCGAGTGCGGATTCCCCCCGGAGAAACCCAAGCCATCATCGTCGTGCTGACGATGGACGATACCGAGCAAGAGGACGACGAGATATTCAAGGTGAAGCTATTGAACACACCCAGCGAGGTCGAAGCCTTCGGCACCATCACCGATAACGACGAAGCGATCGACACCAGCACCGCTGAGGACACGCCCAAGCCAGTGCCCTTTGTTTTCACCGAGGCCGTCGCCGATCAAGTATATACGGCCGAAGCGGCGATCCGCCCGCTCGTGCTGCCGGCCGCGTCGGGCGGGATTCCACCGATGACGTACAAAGTGGTGGGTCTGCCGGCGGGCCTGACGTTTGACCCGACCACCCGAACCATCGCCGGCATGCCGATAGCAGCCACCGACGGCGCCGTCTCCGTTCTGTATTATGTGACCGACAGCGGCGACGAGATGGACACCTTGATCTTTACCATTACGGTCAACCCACCGCTGAGTTTTGGCGACCTGTTCGGTGCCGGCAAGGGGTAGGCTTTGGCGCGTGGTTTGGCTGAGACTTCGGCGAGCTCAGTCGAACCACCTGCCATCGAAGCCTCAGCCTCTAAAGGGATCTTCGGGGTAAAGACGGTCAACGGCTATCTGGTGAATATCGCACTTCCCATACAATATCCGAATCGCGCCCAAGAGAGTATTGCTATACATCACCTTTCAGTCCTTGAGGCTCCTGCCCTAACAAACTCGCTCGGCCAGCAGGCGGGGCAGTTCGCCTAGGTGGGCTATTTGGTGGTATCGCTGGCGCTCGGCCTCCGAAGGCTCGACGCGTTCGTGGAGCCAAGTGGTGTAATACGGCACATAAACCGCGTGTCCGCCCAAGGCGACGACGGGCAGGATATCCGACTTGAGCGAATTGCCCACCATGCAAAAGTCGGCCGGCTGGATGCCGTAGCGCTGCAGCAGGGCCGCGTAGGTTTTCTCGTTTTTTTTGCTAACAATCTCGATATGGGTAAAATAATCGGCCAAGCCGGAGCGGGCGATTTTGGCTTCTTGGTCGAACAAGTCGCCCTTGGTCAGCAGCATCAGGGGACAAGTTCTGGACAGATAGGCGAGCACTTCCTCGACGTGCGGCAGCGGTTCAATGGGCATTTGCAACAGCTCTTTGCCATAGTCCAAAATCTGGCGAATTTGCTGCCCCGTTACCGCGCCCTTCGTCAGATCGAGTGCCGTCTCGATCATGGACAACGTGAAGCCTTTGATGCCGTAGCCAAAGTGGGACAAGTTGCGCATTTCGGTCTCGTATAGCTCCCGCTCAGTCCACTCTGGATCGCAGTCGGAGGCTAGCAGATCCTTGAAGCGGTCTTTGGCCGTCTCAAAGTAAATCTCATTTTCCCACAAAGTGTCGTCGGCGTCAAAGGCAATCAGAGCGGGCATGGCGGAGTGGGCCGAATGCTCGCCCATCACAGATGCAGCAGCGGCTGGTCGGGGGAAAGGGGATTGGGGACCAGTTTTTGCCCTGTAAGGTCAATGTGCCAGTCCATTTCTTCGAGCGGAACGGCCCCTAACAGCGGTTGGGTGCCACGAGGCAATTCAATGGCTCTGACCTGACATACTCGTCCCTGCACTTCGAGCTCGACCATGCCCAAGACGCGGCATTCGCGCTGGCCACCATCCGCGGTAACCACGCGCATGGCCCCCAAATCTTCGAGCTTGAGCGAATCCATGATTTCAGCGGGAAGTGCCAATTCAGCGGCCCCGGAATCCACCAGCATGTCACAGGAGACTTCTCGCCCCTGTTTTTCCAGCGGCAGGAACCGATTCTGCCAGTTTCTCATTTTGGCGGGAACGCGAAAGATACCCAAGAGATTATCCTCCGTAGTGTCGTTTTCAAATAATACGTTATAGATTATGAATACCGTTGAGCCGCGCAAGGTCGGCTCTCTCCGCCCCCATCCACTTCACAACGAAATAGCTCATGCCGACGCATCGACTTCGCTTCTTGCCTCTTCTCCTACTCTGGATCGTCCTGCCCAACGGAGCTTGGGCACAATCCCAAGCGACCACCGGCGTAATTCGCGGCTCTGTCTGGGACCAATTTGGCAATCCCATCGCCGACGCCACCGTCGCGCTCAAGGAAACCCGCACCAACTACGAGCGCACCCTTACCTCGTCCGATCTGGGGCTGTTCACCGCGACCTTGTTGCCCCTCGGCTTGTACGACGTGACAGTACAGGCGGCCGGGCAGGCCGAAGTGCGGCAGACCGGGGTGCAAGTGCGCGTCGGCGAAACCGTGGAATTGCACGTCAACATGCTGCCGCAAATGGAGGAAATGATCGTCGAGGCGAGCTCGCCCACGGTGGATATAACCCAGAGCGAGCCAGCTACGCGCTTGCCCGCAGAAGCCGTGCAAGACCTGCCCAACGACGGGCGCAACTTCCTCAACCTAACGCTGTTGACGCCGGGCGTGGCCATTGTCCAAGGTGCCGACGGCGACGAGCTGAGCATTGGCGGCCAGCGCGGCATTCACAACAACATCTCGGTGGATGGTGCTGATTTTAACAATCCCTTCTTCGGCGAGCAGCGCGGCGGCCAGCGCCCGGCCTTCACCTTTAATTTGGACGCGGTAGAGGAAATGGTGGTGGTGCCGCAGGGGGCCAACGCGGAATTTGGTCGCTCCAGCGGCGGCTTTGTCAACGTCATCACCAAATCGGGCACCAACCAATTGCACGGATCGCTGCATTTTTTTGGCAAGAACGACGCCCTGTCGGGCACGGCGCGGCACGAGGGCGTGGAGCGCGCGCCGGATTTTAGCCAAGGGCAGTTCGGCTTCACGATGGGCGGGCCGCTGATAAAGGACCGGGCCTTTTTCTTTACCGCCTACGACCAGCAGGTTTTTCGCGACACCAAGCAAAGCGATAGCGCGCGCATCGATGCCCGGCTGCGCGCGTTCATGGACGAGCAATTCAACGGGGCGCTAGCCGGCGACTACGGGCCGATTGACCGCACCAACGACGCCCGCGCCTTTCTCGCCAAGATCGACGCCCGCCTGTCGGAGGCACACTACGCCACCTTCAAATACAATTACACGTGGTCCGAACAGGAAAACGGCACCTTTGACGTGGACTCGTGGGCGCGCAGTGCCAACGCCGTAGAACAGGACTGGTCGCACGCCTTCAACGGCAGCCTGCTATCGCTGCTGTCCGCGACCACCACCAACGAGTTCCGCTTCCAAGTCTCCCGCGAGGATCGTCCGCGTCCCTACTTTGGCCCAGACAACCCCAACACCGGCCGCCCCTTCCCAGACACGGGCATGGATTTTGTCCACGGCTATCGCTTTGGTATGCCGTTTTTCATTCCGGTCGAATACCACGACTCCCGCATCCAAGTGCTCGACAACATCTCCGTGGCCAAGGGCGATCACTTAATCAAAGCTGGGGTCGAGTGGAACCGCGTCGAATCCGTGCAGACCTTCATCGGCTTTGCCAATGGTCGCTACATCTTTAGCTCGCTAGATGGCTTTTTCAACTTCGTCGCGCAGGGCAACGGCTACGTCGAGTGCGCCGACGGCAGCACCAGCACCAGCGGAGCTTGCCCCGATGGGACGGAAATCACCGGGCCGGTCCTGCTCTATTTGCAGCAGTCCGGCGTCGGCGACCTGACTGTGGAAGAGGCGGGCACCCAAGGTATCCCGCAGCACGAATTAGCCCTGTTCGTGCAGGACAGCTGGCAGCCCTCAAACAAGCTGACGCTCAATTACGGCCTGCGCTGGGAAGCGCAAATTCAGCCCGATGTACTCACCGATCCAGACGACGTGTTCTTCGCCGACTTCATCGGCAAAACAGTGACCAACGAAACCGGCACCTACGAATTCCCCTCCAACGGCACCATTCCCTCAGACTGGGACATGTTCCAGCCGCGCCTGGGGGTGGCCTACGATGTACACGGCGACAACAAGACCTTGCTGCGCGGCAGCGCCGGAATCTACTACGCCCGCATTCCGGGCTTGAACTTGGCCAGCACGCGCTCGACCAACGGCTCGCGCGGGCAGTCCATTTTCCGCTCCAGCGCCCTAACGCCCGTTTTGGGCCCGCCGCCGACTTACGGCGAATTGCTACCCACGCCCCAAGGCGATCCCTTCCGGCCCAGCATCTTTGTCTTCGATCAGAATTTTGCCAACCCGCGCACCATCAGCACCCATGTCGGCATTGAACGCGAATTACAGGCGTCCGGTCTGGTAGGCTCCTTTGGCTACACGTATGCCCGCACCGACAAGCTAACGCGCTTTGTCAACCGCAACGACGCCATCTTCGGCGCTCCGTGGGCGACGGGCCTAGGAGCCGATGGCAGCAACGGCATCGGCGATTTGACCGTGGTCGAAAGCACGGCCAAATCGCGCTACCACGGCCTCAGCTTCGGCTTGCGGCAAATGGTACACGACGACTTACAGTTCCAGCTCAACTATACCTTGTCGTGGGACAAATCCGACGACGACAACGAGCGCGATCCCTTCACCTTCCGCTACGTCGATCCGACCCAACTGGAGCGCGAATGGGGCTACTCAGACCGCGACCAGCGCCACCGCTTCAATGCGTGGGCCTTGGCCGCATTGCCCGGCGGAATGTTGCTCAACCAGCGCCTGAGCTACTATTCAGCGCAGCCGGTCTCCGCATCCTGCGCGGGCGACCGCTCGACCAACCCGTGGGGCGCGGCCTCCGACCGAATCTGCAACAACAATAGCATCACGGCGCGCAACACGCTGCGCAAGGACAATGAATTTTTCTCCTATGACGTGCGCCTGTCGCGGCCCATCCCGGTGGGCAACGGCCAGCTAGAAGCCATAGTCGAGGTCTTCAACCTGCTCAACACAGACAACTTCCGCGATCCCTCTAGCGTCGGCCTCCTGTTCAATTTCGATGGCACCGTACAGTCGGGCTTGGGCGACCCGCGCCAAGTGCAGGTCGGCTTGCGCTATGTCTATTGAATGGCGCGTTTGACGATTTACCTCTTTTGTATGTTAATAACAGCTTGATTTCACTATGACAGACAAAAGAACCACAACATCCGCAGTGGAGATTCTCCACCATCTCTACTTCAAAAACGACCCCGAAATGATGCAAATGCTTAAAGCCGAACGAATCAAGGGAGATATTGCTCAACTAATTTACGATCTTCGTGAAGCCGCATCGCTGACTCAAGAGCAGCTAGCTGAAAAGGTTGGAACAACAGCAAAAGTTATTGATGACCTTGAAATGACCGACTACGAAGACAACTTAATGGGCGACGCAGTTTTAATGCTTCAGCGTATCGCCAAAGCCGTTGGCAAGCAGGTTGATATTCCAGATATAAATGCACCACTGACTATCGAGGCGATGCAGGAGGCCCGCAAGGGTGGCCTACCTCGATTCGACAGCGTGCAGGCCCTCATAGACGATCTGCATGAGGAAAATTGAGCGCACCAGCCAATTATCGATCGAATTCGCTCCGCCCACTGCGGCACTGGATCCCGCTAGCGGCCCTCCTGCTGGCGATTGCTCCCACCCAACTACACGCCGGCGCTTGGACGCAGGACTCGGGTGGAATGTACTTCAAAATCGCCGGACTTTCCTTCCGCTCCCAAGATTATCTGGACGCCACCGGCGACCGGCGGGAGCGAGTGGCAAAACCCAGCATGGAAGAATTGAGCGACGAGAGTATGTCGGCCTACCTAGAATATGGTTTGCACGAACGCTTGACCTTGGTGGCCACTCTGCCCTACAAGCGCTTGGTGTACAAGAATACCGAAGTGAAGGTATTCAAAAGCGACGTTCTCGATACCACCATAACCCGTATCCACCCCGACGAAATCAACTCGGGCCTGGCCGATTTGGAACTGCGCCTGCGCTGGCGCTTGCTGCGCAATCCAGCGGTGGTCTCCCTAGCGCTAGGAGGCAAATTCCCTTTAGGCTACGACATGGATCAAGACAGCATTGGCTCCCTCAGCGCGGGCGGGCTTGGCTTGGGGCCGAGCCCAGTGGCTGACGGCGCAGGTGCCGACGACAAGGTTCCCTTGGGCACGGGCGAGAGGGACATCGACATGCGTCTGTTGGTAGGCAAATCGCTGTACCCACTCCCGGGCTACGTGACGAGCACGGTCGGCTATCGCAAGCGAGGTGGGGCCTTCAGCGACGAATTCTTCTATGGCTTGGAGGCCGGTGTCACCTATAAACGCCTGCTAGTCAAAGGCGTGGTCGAAGGGATGCGCACCATGGGCGACTGCGGCGCGATGGGACAAGGCGGTCTCGTCGGCGACCAAGACATCCTCAAGCTGGCCCCGGGGTTGATCTGGTCGCTCAGTAAGCACCTCGAAATTGGCGTCGATTTGTTCCACATCGCGGCTGGCTGCAACACCGCCGCGGGTACGACCTACGCCGCCGGGCTGGCTTTCAAGCACTAAAAAATCGCGGCGTCAGAGCCAATCTGTTATATTCTCCTTGTCCAACCTAGCAAGGAGGCTGTGATGTCGCGCAAAAAATGGAACCTTCCCGAGCGTCAGGCCACCGACGAAGATGTCTATCTCAACCGGCGCAAGTTCATCCGACGAGCGGGCTTGGGCACCATCGGCCTGCTGGCCGGATGCATCCCCGAAAAGCTCCTCAATCCAGCAACGCTCGTCGATCCAACAAAATACCTTGCCCCCGAGATCGTCGATCCAATCCCGCCTTCAGAGTGGTATCCGGCTCCCACCAACGATGAATTTTCCACGCTCGACCGACCGCTCACCGATGAGAAAATAGCAGCCCTATACAACAACTTCTATGAATTCTCCACCACCAAGGAAGTGTGGCGCTTCATCGACAATTTTGAGCCGGCTCCCTGGACCGTGGAAATAAGCGGCCTAGTGCCGGAGCCCAAGACCTACGACATCGACTACTTAATCGGCATCATGGACCTAGAAGAGCGCCTCTATCGCCACCGCTGCGTCGAGGCTTGGTCCATGGCCATCCCGTGGACGGGCTTCCCCATGCGGGACCTCATCGACTTTGTCCAACCGCTGTCATCGGCCCGCTACGTGCGCATGATCTCCTTCTTTAATCCCGAGGTGGCCCCAGTCCAATGGGATCGCTCGGATTGGCCTTGGCCCTATACCGAGGGCCTGACCATGGCGGAAGCGACCAATGAGCTAACTCTGCTGGTGACGGGCGTTTACGGCCACGAAATGCCCAAGCAACACGGTGCCCCTCTGCGCTTGGTGACGCCTTGGAAATACGGCTATAAGGGCCTCAAGTCGATCACCAAAATCGAATTCACCAGCGAACAGCCGAAGACCTTTTGGAATACCCTAGCGCCCCACGAGTACGGCTTTATCTCCAACGTCGAACCTGACGTTCCCCATCCCCGCTGGTCGCAAGCCAACGAGCGCTTCATTTCCACCGATTTGAACCCAACCGAACTACGCGAGACCCTCCCCTACAACGGCTACGCAGAGTACGTCGCCCATTTGTACGAGTAAGGAAGCCCTTATGCACCAACTTCTGTCGTCTATCCTCTTACTCTGTCTGCTCGTCCCGCCGCTCGCCGCCCAGCAAGAAGCTCTGCACGGCACTTGGGAGGGCACTATCGTCGATGAGCAAATCGGCGAGATTGCCATTCGCCTGACCTTTGAGGAAGATGGAGCCTTTGAGATCAACCAAGTCATTCAGGTGAAAGACGATTTCCTAGCCGATGTCCAAGGCCCGGAGCCACCCACCATAGAGACGATTGTTGCTCACGGCACCGGCACCTATGGCATCTTGTTCGACGGTATCTTGGTTAGTATAGCCGCATTAGATATTTCCGTTGACGGCAAAGACTTCGTCGAATTCTTCACCCAAGTGGCCCGCGACTTTGCCCGTTACGCAGCGGATTCGCACGAAATCCCCGCAGAAAATTACCCGGCCTTCGAACAGGAATTCATCGACGCCTTTTTCGCTGAACTCGATAAGGTGCAATTCTTCGCCATACTCAATGAGTGGGGGGTTAGCGCGTATGCCCTTGAGGGCGACACCCTGATCCTCACGACCACGCGGGAGACTGGCGTCACAATCTGGGAACTCCATCCCGTTGATGAACCCAGTGCTGTTGCCCAAACCACTTGGGGCCGCCTAAAAGCAGCTTGGCGGCGGTAAAATTTCAACAGCCCCGCTTGGACGGAACGGGATCTTTTGCGTCATCATTTACATTCTGTACCCTCTCAATTAATCGCCTTTTGCTCCCATCTCATCCCTTGTTAGTCTGCGCATTATTGATCCTTGCCGCTGTTGCGGCCCGAGGCGAGGAATGGCCCTACTACGCGGCCGACGCCAAAAGCAGCAAGTACGCACCCCTATCGCAGATTGACGGCGACAACTTCGCCCAGTTGCAGGAAGTTTGGCGCTACACGGTCCCCGACAAGACAATCGCCGAGCGTCATTATATGTGGACCGGTACCAACAAGGGGACTCCCCTAATGGTCGATGGCGTGCTCTACTACGGGTCGCCTTTCAATATCCTCTGTGCGGTCGATCCGACCAGCGGCGAGGAGCTGTGGGCCTTTGATCCGAAAGTATGGGAAGACTACGAGGGCTTCACGGGCATCTTGCGAGGCATCGCCTACTGGGAAAGTGGCGACAAGAAGCGCATCTTCTACGCGACCTCCACCGACTTCCTCTACTCAATCGACATCGAGACCGGCCAACCCGACCCAGAATTCGGCG
The DNA here is from genome assembly GCA_022825835.1 of Candidatus Latescibacterota bacterium. Lineage (GTDB taxonomy): Bacteria > Latescibacterota > UBA2968 > UBA8231 > UBA8231. The sequence goes on along the minus strand of JAJDVZ010000163.1, from coordinate 75,315 downwards.
AGGGCGGCTTCGCCGATCTAGGCAAAGGACTGCGCCGAGACATCGACCGCGAGACCTACTGCGTTACCTCGGCTCCTATCGTCTGCCGCGATGTAGTGGTAGTGGGTTCCGGCATCGTCGATTGGCACGGCGAGTCACCCGCCAAATACTCTACCCCCGGCGACGTGCGCGGCTTTGACGCCCACACCGGCGAACAAGTGTGGGTCTTCCAGACGGTGCCGCAGGAGGGCGAGTACGGCAACGACACTTGGGAAAACGACGCGTGGCAAACCTTCGGCCAAGCCAATGTGTGGTCCGCGATGAGCGCCGACGACGAGCTCGGCTACGTGTACCTGCCCATCAGCAGCACCACCCACAACCACTACGGCGGCGAGCGCCCCGGTGCCAATCTCTTCAGCCAGACGCTGGTCTGCCTCAAGGCGGCAACCGGCGAGCGCGTCTGGCACTACCAGCTCATCCACCACGGCCTGTGGAACTACGACCCACCAGCACCGCCGGTCTTGGCCGATATCAAAGTCGCAGGCAAAGCGATCAAGGCGCTGGCCTTGGTGAGCAAACAGGCCTTTTGCTATGTGCTCGACCGCACGACCGGCAAGCCGGTCTGGCCGATCGACGAGCGTGCGGTACCTCAATCGAAAACTCCAGGCGAGCAAAGCTGGCCGACCCAACCCTTCCCCAGCAAACCCGCGCCCTACGACCGCCAAGGGCTACAGGAAGACGACCTGATCGACTTTACGCCTGAGCTACGGGAAAAGGCACTGGCGATCCTGCAAAAATACGAGCACGGCCCGCTGTTTACTCCACCCAGCGAAAAGGGCACGCTGGTATTACCTGGGGGCTTGGGCGGCTCGGATTGGAGCGGCGCGGCGCTGGTGCCCAAAAAGAACGTGCTCTACGTACCCTCGCGCACCGATCCCGCTATCGTGTGGCTGGAAAAGGTGAGGAACCCGCGCGCCTTTTCGGCCTACGCATCCTTCAAGAGAAGTGCCGAATACGTCAATGGCCTGCCGCTGACCAAGCCCCCCTACGGCCGGATCACCGCCATCGACTTAGACACCGGCGAGCACGTCTGGATGAGTCCGGTGGGTCAAGGCCCGGTCAACCACAGAGCTTTGCGCGATCTCGACCTGCCCGCTATGGGCTGGTTCCACTACAACTTTATACTCGCCACCGAGACCGTGCTAGTGGTAGTCTCGCAGCAGCCCGATGGGTGGGGCCACCTCCGCGACGACGACTTTGTCGAACAAGCACCTTATCTGCGCGCCTTTGACCTAGATACAGGCGCAGTGCTAGCCGAGATGGAATTCCCCGGCCGCCCCCACGGCAGTCCCATCAGCTATATGACCAACGGACGCCAGTATCTCGTATTCCCAATCAATGACGACGACGGGGGGCCGCAGCTTTTGGCGCTGGCGTTGCCGGAGTGACGAGTGGAATGGCCCCCGAACGGGCTTGGTCGGATCGCTTACGCTCTGATACTGAGTCGGCCCTGTCGCTGCGAACAGGGCTCGCGGATGACGATTTCCACATTGCGCCCAAGTGCTGTCAACAGGCGCAGGAGGCGCTCCACAGAGTACTCCCGAAAACTTCCCCGCAGGAGACGCGAAACATCAGGTTGAGACAGTCCGAGCAACCGCGCCGCTTCAACCTGCTTGAGTCCGCGCTGACGAATGATCTTGTCAATGCGGGTGACAAGTTCTGCTTTTAACAAGTGAGTCTCGGCGTCAGGGCATCCTAGATCCGCGAATACGTTTCCGCTGCCGCGTTCGATTTTCACTTTTTTTGTCTTCATTGAGCTACCCTTCGCCATAGGTGTTCGCATAGTGTTGCTCTGCTGCCTTCAGCCTGTGCTTGACCAGATCAATCTCCAGCGTCGAGCACTCGCACCGCGGCAATGGCCTCGGCAATCCACCTGAGATTGCGCTGGGAAATCATGCCGTAGTTGTAATACGAAAACCGCCTCGCTCCCGCTTCGTACACCGCCGTGATGATGTCTCTCATCTGTTCGGCGCTGTCTATGGGCTGGTGGCCGTTCAGGCCGCAGATCAACATCGACGGATCGTCCATGCCGGCGAGGGTCTCCTGCGCCCTTTGGCTGGCCTGTTCGGGCGAGCCGCTGTAGCACAGGACATTGATCCAATCGACGATCTTTTCGATGGGTTTGCGATCGATGCCGTTGTTGTAATAATTGCCCATGTACAAAAAAGAAACGGGCATTTTTACGGCTTCTTTCACCTCCGCAGCCAGCGACGTCACAGTGTCCGCACGCATCTTTAGGTACTCGTTCACCAAAGGCTCGTCGGCGACGAATTCTTCCACGCTGCACTCCGGCGGCCCCTCTTCGAAAATGTCCAACAGCCACTTTTCCACTTGGCCCTTCAACTCCTCCACATCTATACCCCTGTCCGCCGCCCGCTGCGTACACCCATCGCAAAAGCACAGCGACATCAATAGCGATCCCACCGCACCGAGATCGACTCCCACCTTGGCGTGGTTGCGGAACATGCCAAAGCCCATGTAGTGCAAGGACTCGTACTCGATCATCTGCACACCGCAGTTGGTGGCCAAGTCCAAGCTCAAGCCTCGTACGTACTCCCGCACCTCGGGATTGGCCGGGCACAGACAACCCGGATAGCGATCCCCAAACACGCCGAGCAGGGCGCAGTCAGGATGCTGCCTCGCCATGTGGTGGTTGTGCAGGGGCACGGTCCACGAAATCAGTTCCAAATCGCGTGCGCGGCAAGCCTCGGCGATAATCCGCACCGGATCTTGGTCCCTAGCCATAGGATGCACATGCGGCTTGATCTTGGTATCCTCGTACAGCTCGCGCTGAGGCTGGAAGTAGATGGCGTCCTCGTACCCGGAAAAGAGCTTTTTGCCGGGTATATGGGTGCGTAGCTGATCGTAGGTGTGATAAACCGTGGACAGGCTGATCGCATCTAGCCCTACCTCTTCCTTGAGGAAGCCGATGGTGCGGTCCACCCCCTCGTCAATCACATCCCAGGGATAGGTCCACATAGTCGTATGAATCATGGTTATAGCTCCTTTTCCGTTGAATGGCTAGTCGTGTCTATTCTTCTATGTCCAACTAGTCAGGTGCGCCAAACTCCAAATCGTGCCCAGCCGCTTGCTCCGCCTGCCACACCCGCCAATAGCCCCTCAAGCGTCGGGTGAACTCTCGGGGCCGTTCCACGTAGATGCGCTCGCCCAGCAGACGCTCCTGACCCTGCATCCGGGAACGCACCTCGCCAATCCGCCTTTCCAAGGCCCGCAGTGTGGCCGTCGCCCCGGCCCTAGGGAACTCAGTTAGAACCGTAGTGCGCAATACTGCTAGGTCGTGATCCTGCCCCAACAACTCCCCTAGCTGGTCCAGTTCCTCTGTTAGAGACTCCATAACCGGCGGCCAGACATTCTCCAGTATCTGAGTGTGGTACCACAGGTACTTCACCTGCTTGCGCCAGTCGTGGAATGCCTCGTCGCTGGGTAGCGCGTAGGCCGCGGCAAAATCGCGCCGACCCCGCGCGTATATCCGCTGCACCCCCACCCGAATCCCTCCCCAGCCCCGGCGCTGTAGATTCCAATGTTCCACGCGCTCGCGAGCCGGCGCGAGCTCGGCGATCACCTCCTGAACAGCCCGATTGATGCTATCCGCTTGACCATAGACCCGATCACGGCTCTCCACCAGCCACGTCCTCACCCGGGCGAACCGACTCTTCGGGACATCTTCGCCTAGAGATTCCACCAAGCGGTCCAAGGTCTCGACCAGTACCGTGGCGTCGCGCAGTTCCGAAAGCCGCTGACCGACGGCCCGATAGCACTGGTTTTCCAAGGCGTACACTTCGTCTCCCAAGTCGCGGCGGACCAAGCGCACCAAGGCCCGCAGACGCTTGGTGGCCTTGCGGGCCTCGTGAATGTGCTCATCTAGTGTGCCGTCTCGACAGTTAAGATGCGCCAGAGCTTTATCAAGCTGTTCGACGGCCATCCGCCGCACCCCTGTGGGTACGCTTTCACTGTGTTTCAGGCGATATTCCACGGAGCTAATTTATTTTCAAACTTAATGGTAGCGTTGCTAGTCAATTGCTGTGTAGGAACCCTTGTTATTATAATAGAAACCCTACGGCGATCCGGGAACTTTTTGTTCTCGCAAACCTCGCTTGCAGGGTTTGGAGCTGTGGGGAGTGGGGTTGCGCTTCTAGTCCTAAAGAAGGAGATACATTCAAATGAGCGTACAAGTTAAGTGGGAACGAAAAGACGGCATCTTGATTGCGATGCTCATTGGTCATATCGACAGTAGCAACGCCGATAGATTCCAGCGCATCGTAGAATCGGGAATTGATGCGGAAGATCAGGCATTGATCTTGGACTTTGAGCGCGTATTCTTCATCAGCAGCGCAGGGCTGCGAATTAGTCTAGTACTTTCCAGAAAATTCAGCGACTCGGGCAAGAAATTTGGCATTTGCACCCTCTCTGATCCAATCCGCAATGTTCTCGCAATCAGCGGCTTTGATCAGATCATCCCGATTTATGACTCTCGGGCCGCGGCAATTGACGCATTTGAAAACAGCTAAGCAGCCCCCTACTTCACACAAGAGTCACAACTTCAGCCGCTTAAAAATGCGCTCGGGGATACCCTTGATCACGAGCATGATCCAGCGCCAAAAAAACGGCGTGTAGAGCACGTCTTTCTTTTGCCGATACGCGCGCACAATATCGGCGGCCACTCGCTCCGGCGGCGCGACTAAAAAAAGCCCCTCTAATCCCTCCGTCATCGGCGTATCGACAAACCCAGGCTTGACCGTCAAGACGTGTACGGATGTCGCGGCCAGCCGATTGCGCAGCCCTTGCAAGAAAATCGACAGCCCCCCCTTAGCCGACCCATACGCGTAGTTGCCCTGGCGGCCTCGGTCGCCAGCCACGGACGAAATGGCGATGATGCCAGTCGGCGTGTCCCTTTCCTCCAGATAATTGGCCAAATGCGCCAGCGCGATGGCCGCGCCGGTGAAGTTGGCGTTGAGTATGTGGGCTAGCGCATCCGTATCGCGCTGCGCAGCGCACTCGTCGCCGAGATAGCCGAAGGCGAGGACGACCAAGTCGAAAGGGCCGCCGCGCTCGTGAACCTGCTGCGGCAAGCGCGCCAACGCCGCAAAGTCCAAGGCGTCGAACTCGAACAGTTCCACTTGGCACGAGTGTCTGAGTCGCAAGTCCGCAGCAAAAGGCTCCAGCTCGCTACACCCGCGGGCGGCCAGCGCAAAGTCGTAGCCGTCGAGGCGCTCGACGATGGCTTGGGCAATCGCCGACTTGGCCCCCAAAACCAAGGCCCTCACGTGATCCCCAAGCGGTCGGACAGACAGGAGCGGAAGCGGCATTCGGGGTCGTACTTGCGCTTGACTGCTTTGAATTGTCTTAGTTGCGGATACATGGCGGTGAAATCCTCCCTTTCCAAAATGGCGTCCTTGGCCAGATAGACGCGGCCTTTGGCCTCGACAATGATTTTGTTCAATGCGCGCAAGAAGGTAATCGTCCCAGCGTCGCGCAAGGGAATGTCCAGCGCGAGGGTATAACCCGCAATGGGAAAAGAAAGCAAGCCCTCGCTCGGCGGCCCAAACGTCTTGAGCACTGCCAAGGGCGAAGCCACACGCTCGCGGGCAATGCGCCCGAGCAAATCGGCGATCACTTCCGCGCCATCAGTGTATGGCACGGCGACCTGGTACTGCAAAAAGCCCCGGCGGCCGTACAGGCGGTTCCAGCCGCGGATGGCGTCGAGCGGATAGAAGTACGGGTCGTAGTGGACGAGCGCATCGGTCACATGGCGCACTTGGCGATGGTAATACAGGGCGTTAAACACCCTCAGCGACTGGGCATTAAGCACGCCGCCGGGCAAAAAGAACGGCACGGCCCAGCGGCCCTCGCCGTGGATGGCAAAGGGCGACTTGCCCTTGAGCGCGCGTTCATCCGCGTGTTCCCCCAGCAGCACGTGGCCGCGCCCTAACTTCCGGCCCGTTTGCAGCCCATCGATCCACGCGACTGAATAGGTGTACTGATGCTGGGTCTCCGTGCAAACGCGGCACGTCTCGGCCCAATTCGCGGTCTTAATCGCACGCTGCCGAATGTACGCCGACGGCACCTTTTTCAGCCGCAGCGTCGCCGCATAGATAAATCCGGTCAAGCCCATGCCGCCGAGCGTGGCCCAAAACAGATCGGCGCACTCGTTGCGCGAGCAGCGCACCAGCGAGCCATCGGCCAACACCATGTCGAGCGATTCGACAAAGGCGGCGATGGACCCCTCGGCGTGGTGGTTTTTGCCGTGCACATCCGCGGCAATACAGCCGCCGAGCGTGGGAAACTTAGTCCCCGGCGTAACGGGCGGGAAAAAGCCCTGGGGCAGGGCAAAGCGGATGATCTCCGCGAAGGTAATGCCGGCTTGCGCGTGCAAAAGCCCGCGCTGCGGATCAAAGTCGAGCAGGTGCTTGAGGGGCAGGGTAGAGACGACGCGCTCGTACAGGCAGGCGTCGCCGTAGGAGCGGCAATTGCCCTGGGGCAAAATCGGGGTCGCGGCGGCGCGACCGAGGTCGCTTAGATAGCGCGCGCGCTGAACCGAGGCGGCGACGAGCGGGTATAACCCCCAGCCGCTAGTGGCGATTTTTTTGTCCAATAGCCGAAACTTCACTTGCTTGTCATGCTGAGCGCAGTGCAGCATCCACTACCCAAGATGCTTTTTGTGCGTAACATTACAATATAACCTATCTCTTTATTTGCCGACGGCCATCCGCTCGTCGGCAGAATGTCCAAACTCCCCACGCCCTGTTGATGGGGTTTGTTTTACTTTACTTTTTGTTGATAGGAAGTTCGCACACCGCGTATCAAGCGACGAGAGAGGAGGGTGCTATGCTCAGCCCCAATCCAGCCGTCAAGTTCACCTATGAGGACTACCGGCACACTCCGGAGGACCAGCGCTATGAGTTATTGGACGGAGAATTGATTATGGCCCCGGCACCCAACTTAGGACACCAGCGAATTGACACCCGGCTAGGCTCACTGCTTCACACATTCGCACAGGAGAAAGGCTTGGGCGAGGTCTTTCACGCCCCCTGCGACGTAGTGCTATCGAACACGGACGTGGTGCAGCCAGACCTGCTGTTCGTCTCCAACGAGCGAGCACACCTGCTGCTCGGCGGCGATAATGTCCTCGGTGCGCCGGATTTAGTCGTCGAAATCCTGTCTCCCTCCACCGCTGGACGAGACCGGACGCTCAAACGCGCCCTGTACGCCAAGCACGGCGTGCAGGAATACTGGCTGGTCGATCCAGACGCCCGGACGGTGACGGTGCTGCGGCTTGCAGAGGGAGCCTTCGAGGTGGAGGCCATCTACGGCGAGGGACAGGCGATGACTTCGCCCACGCTCGTTGGCTTCACCGCTGACCTGAACGAAATTTTCGGCCCGCGCTAAACTGAGGCGGAGACGAGCTACAGAGCTTCAACCCCACAAAGGCGGACGCCTTCTACCCAAGGGAAGATAGCTGCATTTCCTCGGCGTCTTCATCTTCTTTGGATACGATGTCAATCTGCACCACAGCGTCCAATGCTTCGGCGACCTTCTTCAGGGTCCTGATCGAACAATTCCCTTGGTTTTCCAATCGGCTAATCACCGGAGTACTAGTGTCTAGCTTCGCGGCCAATTGCGCTTGCGTCAGGCCTCGGTGCTTCCGCAGTTGGGCGATTTTGACCGCCAGCCGCAGTTCATCAAGCCCTTGGTTGAACGATTCTGCAACCTCTGGATCGTTCAACTGTTCTTCGATAAATACCTGAACACTGGTCTTTTGGCGCACCATTAGATTAGCCCTCTTTTCTTTTTCGGTCCGCATTCATTCGTTCCATCGCAATCCGAATTTCTCTTTACGGAAGTTTCTGGCTTCGTTTTTCAAAGGCATGCAATAAGACAAAAACCCGATTCGCATCGCCATAGTACAATACGCGATATTGATTCTTGCCGTCTCGCACTCGTAGCTCTCTTAACCGTCCCTCGACTTGGCTCGAATAAGGAAAGGGCAGGTCAATACCAAACTCCGAAAGAATCTGAATTCTCTGCAAGACCTTTCCTCTCGGCTTGGGTCGAAGCGAAAGTAGAAAGTCCCTGACCGGCTTTTGTTCGTTTTGGTTTTGATAAAATTCAACAGAATACATACGAGAAGACCTATAATAGCTGTCTCACTTCAGCAAGACAAGAGAAACAGAGGGGTGCCCGCGCACAGACGCCGTATTAGGCTTGCTTGTAGTTCCCCCAAATTGACCTATCTTCTCAAGGATGTTCAACACTGAAATCCGAGTGTGTTCATGCAGGTAACGCTTGAACCGCAGACCATAGAAACCCTTGTACGCGGCGAATGCGCCGATGTGTTCTCAGCCTTGGGTATGCACCCTTTAGACGAGGGATGCGTCGTGCGCGCGTTCTTGCCCGATGCGACGAGTGTGCGAGTCGTCGAGCGGGATGGGCAAAACGCGAGCTTTCCCGCGGCCAAAATCCATGCCGACGGGCTGTTCGAGGCGCGGATCACGGGCCGCAGTACACCCTTCGCCTACCATCTGGAGGTGACAAACGCGCAGGGCGAGGTCCGCTGCTGCCGCGACCCGTACTCGTTCTGGCCGCAGTTCGCGCCCCAAGACCAATACCTCTTCAACGAAGGAACGCTCTACCGCGCCTATGAGATGCTGGGGGCGCATCCGCGCTGCATCGACGGGACCGAGGGCACGTATTTCGCAGTGTGGGCACCGAGTGCCCGCCGGGTCAGCGTGGTCGGCGATTTCAACGGCTGGGACGGCCGGCGGCACTGCATGCGCTCGCTGGGCGCTTCTGGAGTCTGGGAACTGTTCGTCCCGGAGGTGGGCGCGGGTGCGCTCTACAAGTACGAAATCCTCAGCCGCAACGGCGACGTCCTGCTCAAAAGCGATCCCTTTGCCTTTGCGGCCGAGCCGCCGCCCCGCACGGCTTCCGCAGTCTGCCGAGACGAGGCGTTCGCTTGGGGCGACGATGCGTGGATGGCCGCGCGACGGGAGCGCAACTGGGTGGAAGCTCCCCTCGCCATCTACGAGGTGCACCTCGGCTCGTGGCGTCGCAACGGCGATGCCTATCTCGACTATCGCACGCTGGCTCACCAATTGGTTCCCCACGTAGCTGAGCTGGGCTTTACCCACATCGAGCTGATGCCAGTAGCCGAGCATCCCTTCGATGGCTCGTGGGGGTATCAAGGAACGGGGTATTTCGCCCCGAGCGCGCGCTTTGGCACGCCCGAGGATTTCGCCTATTTCATCGACTATTGCCACCGCCACGAGATCGGCGTGATTCTCGACTGGGTGCCCGCGCACTTCCCCGGCGACGCCCACGGCTTGGCCCAGTTCGACGGCACCAGCCTCTACGAGCACCGCGACCCGCGCCAAGGGCGGCATCCCGATTGGCAAACCTGCATATTCAACTACGGCCGCGCCGAAGTCCGCTCCTTTCTCATTTCCAACGCCCTGTTTTGGCTCGAACGCTTTCACCTCGACGGCCTGCGGGTCGATGCCGTGGCCTCCATGCTCTACCTCAACTACTCGCGCTTAGAAGGGGAATGGGTGCCCAACGCCTATGGCGGGCGCGAAAACCTCGAAGCCATCGACTTCCTCAGACAGCTCAACACGACCGTCGGCGAGCACTATCCTGGTGCCTTGATGATCGCCGAGGAATCAACGGCTTGGCCGGATGTTTCCCGCCCCGCCGACTCCGATGGCCTCGGCTTTGACTTCAAGTGGAATATGGGCTGGATGAACGACATGCTGCGCTACATGCAGCGCGATCCGATCCATCGCCGCCATCACCAAGCCGACCTGACCTTTGGCTTGCTCTACGCCTATGCCGAAAACTTCGTGTTGCCGCTGTCGCATGACGAGGTGGTACACGGCAAGCGCTCGCTCTTGAGCAAGATGCCCGGCGACGCTTGGCAGCAACTGGCCAACTTGCGCTTGCTCTACGGCTTTATGTACGGGCACCCGGGCAAGAAGCTGCTGTTTATGGGGGCCGAACTGGCACAGTGGGAAGAATGGAATCACCAAAGCGAACTGCACTGGCACCTGCTCGACGACGAGAGTCATCGCGGCGTCTATCGCTGGCTCTGCGATCTCAACCAGCTCTATCGCCGCTGCGCGGCCTTGCACCGCACCGATGCACACCCCGATGGTTTTGAGTGGATCGACTGCTCGGACTCTGCGCAGAGCATCGCGGCTTTTGCGCGCCGCGCCGAGGGCGAAAAATCCCTGATATTCGTCTGCAATTTCACTCCAGTTCCCCGAGATGACTACCGGCTCGGCTTGCCAGCCGCCGGACCGTACCGCGAGGTGCTCAACAGCGACGCCGAAATCTACGGCGGCAGCGGCGTAGGTCACGGCGGCTGGGTGCATACCGAGAAAGTCACCTGCCACGGCCGGCCGCATTCGGCGCGGTTGCGCCTGCCGCCGCTGGGCGTGTTAGTTCTAGAGCCGAAGTAGAGCGATGCTAATTTGCCATGCTTGCCAAACGCGCCCAATCTCGGAGTTCGGCTAGAACCACTCCAAATGCTTGAGATACTTTCACACGTCGCTAGCGAACTGCGGCGGCTCGGCAAACAGCGTCTCGCGCTGATCGGCGGCGGGGTCTTGGCGAGTGCGTGTCTAGTCGCGCTGCTGGCACCGCTGTTGGCCCCGTACGATCCACTGGCGCAAAACCTCTACGCGCGCTTGCAGCCGCCGTCGGCCAGCCACTGGCTGGGGACGGACGACTTTGGCCGCGACATCTTCAGCCGCATCGTGTACGGTGCCCGCATCTCACTGCGGATCGGACTGGTCGCCATCGCGCTGGCCGCTTCCGCCGGCACCTTACTCGGCCTCGTGGCCGGGTATCGCGGCGGGATTGCCGACATGCTCATCATGCGGCTGATGGACCTGATGCTGGCGTTTCCCAGCATCCTGTTGGCCATTGCCATCGTCGCCGTCATCGGGCCGAGTATCGACAATACCATTCTCGCCGTCAGCATCGTGTTGGTGCCGCAATTTGCCCGCCTCATGCGCTCGTCCGTGTTGACCGTGCGCGAGGCCACGTACGTCGAGGCCGCGCGCGCACTGGGGGCGAGCGAATCGCGGCTGCTATTCTACAGCATCTTGCCCAACTGCACAGTCCCGCTCATCGTGCAAGCCACACTCAGCTTGGGCACGGCTATCCTCGACGCGGCCGGGTTGAGCTTTTTGGGCTTGGGAGCCCAGCCGCCGACTCCCGAGTGGGGAGCCATGCTATCCGGCGGGCGCGAACTGCTCCTGCAAGCGCCGTGGGTCATGGCCTTTCCCGGACTGGCCATCTTCGTGGTCGTCCTCGCGCTCAACCTCTTTGGCGACGGGCTTAGAGACGCCTTGGATCCAAAAATCACCTGATGGGGAGTTGAGAACTATGAAAAATACCCTCCCCCTGCTCTGCGCCCTCGCACTGTTAGCGGGCGGCTGCGCGGGTCTGCGGAGCCATAAAGCACCTGCCGAGCCGCCGGGCCCCGACCAAGCCATGCAGTACTTCGTCAAGGCCAAGGTCTTTGAAGCCCAACACAACTACCTCGGCGCCATAGTCGCCCTGCGCAACGCGGCCGACCTCGACCCGACTTCGCCCACCATCTACGCCCGCCTCGCTTACAATTACCAACGCATCGACGACCCCCACATGGCCGTCCACTTTGCGCGCAAGGGCTTGGCATTGGACGGCAGTCAGGTGGGGTTGCGCCGCCTGCTGATTCGCATCTTAGAGAGCGAAGGCGAGCGCGAGAGTGCCATCGATCACATTGAAGAGTTGCTGCGCTACGAGCCAGACAATTGGCTGCTCTACCGCCACTTGGCCTATCTCTACTTTGAAACGGGCCAACCCGAGCGCGTCGCCCCGCTCTTCAAGGAGGTGCTCGTCCAAGAGCACATACCACCGGGGGTCAAGGTGGATATAGCCGGCATTTTTTCGCGCATCAACCAGCAAAAAGAGGCCGAGCGCATCTATCGCCGCGTCCTCGCGGCCGACCCTATGGTCGAGGACGCTTGGCTGGGGCTGGCTGAACTCAAACTGGCGCAGGGATACCGCCACGAGGCCATTGCCATCTACCGCGAGGCCGCCGGCCACCTGCCCGACAGCAGCATCCCTTACCACTTGGCGCGGCTGATGGACACCGAGCACGACCTAGAGGACATCCTCGCCGAAGAGGGTGCCGAAGTGCTCTACCACTTGGGAGTAGCCCTGTCCGAGGCCGGCCAGTACGACCAAGCGACGTTGATCTTTAAGCGCATCGTCGAGATGCAGCCCCAAACGGTTGAGCAGTGGACCGACCTAGCGCGCTACTACATCTACTTGGAGGATTACGATTCGGCCACCGCGGTCCTCAGCCAAGCGGCCGAGGCCATGCCCGACAGCAGCGAGATCTACCTGTACTGGGGGACGGCCCTCGAAAGCACTGAGCGCTACGACGAGGCCATCGCCGTGTACCAGCGCGGCCTTGAGCGCCTGCCCGACGCGGTTGATCTGTATCTGTACTGGGGGCTGGCGCTAGAGCAACAAGACGCTTGGGCAGCGGCGATAGAAGTCTATAGCCAAGCCCTTGCAACATCCCCGGGCCACGCCGCACTGCACGTGCGGTGGGGCATCAGCCTCGGGCGGCAGGGACAGTGGGAAGACGCGCTGGCCCAATACGAAACAGCACTCTCACTCGACCCTGCGTACAGCCCAACCTTTCTGCACTGGGGCATCGCGCTCGAGGAACTAGAGCACTGGGAAGCGGCCCTTGAGAAGCTGAATCAGGCCGTTGCCCTCGCCAACGACAAGAGCCGCGTGCTCTTTTACCTCGGTGCCTGCTACGAACAGGCCTCGCGCAAACTGGGCCGCGACGAGTACTTCGACCGCGCTGTAGAGACCTTCCAACGCCTGTTGGAAATCGAGCCAAACGATGCGTACGCGCTCAATTACCTCGGCTACATGTACGCGGACAAGGGCGTGCGGCTGACAGAAGCGGTTGCGCTCTTGGAGAAGGCGATCGCGCTCGAACCGGACAACAGCGCGTTCCTCGACAGCATCGGCTGGGCCTATTTCCGCCTCGGCGAACTGGCACAAGCCGAACAATACCTGCAACAAGCCTTGGAGCAGATGGACGAGGGCGATCCCGAGGAGCAGGCCGTGATCTTCGACCACGCCGGCGACATTGCCAACGCTCTCGGTAAAATGGACGAGGCGCGCGTGCATTGGCAAAAAGTGCTGGAACTCGCGCCGGACAACGAAGAGGTCCAGCGCAAGCTGCTCCCGTGATGCATACTTCGCGCTCGGGGCACCCCCGAAATTTCCAGACAGCTTACAAATGGTTCGCGCTCTGCGCCCTCGCGCTCGCTTGCGCGCCACCGCCAGTGGTGCGGGAAGGCTGGGATGCGACTCAAGGTCCGGCTGCCCTGCTCGCTGCTTCGACGTCCCTCGCCCAGTTCAAGGACCTAACGGCGGAAGCGGCCATTGAACTGCGGCGCGGCAAGATGCGCGATCGGGGGACAGCCCTCGTGCAGCTAGTCAACCCAGATCTATTCCGCGTCGAAGTGCGCGGCCCCTTTTTTACGCACATTTTTACGGCGCTGCTCGAAGGCGATAGCCTGACTGTGTACGGCCGAGGCATGGATCGGCCCTTAAAAGGATCAGTGCATGGCCGCTTGCTAACCACGTTGACCGGGTTGGATTTCGGCGAGTGCGACCTACGCTACGCCTTGCTCGGCTTTGTCGAGCCGGGTGCCATCGTCGAGCCAGTTGAGTATCCGCATGCCGACCACGCGGTGGTCGCACTCGCGGGAGGACGGCGGGCTTGGCTAGACCTACGCCGGGGCTTGGTGTTGCGCGAGAGCATCCCCCTGCCCGAGGGCGAAGTCCTGCTCCGCGAGCTAGGAGAATATCGGCGGGAACAAACACTCTATCTGCCGCGTCGGGTGGAACTACGTCAGCGCGATGTCCTGCTGGCGTTGTCCTATAAAAACTACGCTTTCAACCGCGGGCTGGACGCCGAACAGTTGCGCCGGGGTGTGCCTTAGAATGGGGTGTGGTGACCGGCCTCCCTCTTAGCAGCCAAACGGAGCAAAAGACGAGTGAACCCTAGCTTGAGACATTTACTGATCGCTTGCTGCCTTGCCATCGGCGCAGTCTCCACGCTCGGAGCACAGGCATTTCTCTGCGCCGGACACGCGGCGGACGAGCCGCGCCCCGCCGCCAAAATCGCCAGCGATGTGCGGCTACCCGTGCTGCCGGCTAGCGGCTCAATCTACGTCCTGACAATCTTCGCCCGTTTCGCCGATGAAGCACCTACACCCGTGCCCGCATGGGCTGACCAGCTCTTTGACGCCGAGCACGAGGGGAGCTTTGCCCACTTCTATCACGCGATGTCCTTTGGTCAACTCGCAATCGCCGGCGAGGTCCTGTCGCGCCGCTTGGCCGCCTCACAAGCAGCATCCGCCTATTTAGCCGATGCCCCGGGCCAGCGCGGTCGCTACGGAGATTTCGCGCGCGAGATCCTCGCCCAAGTCGATGCCCAAATCGACTTGGCGCGCTTTGACAACGACGGCCCCGACGGCGTTCCTAACTCCGGCGACGACGATGGCTGGGTCGATTATATCTTCATCAACATGCAGTCGGTGCCCAACGGCTTTTTGTTTGGCTCGGCGACCGGGTTGGTGGGCTTGGGCTTGGCAGAAAAACCTTTTGTATCCCGGGCGCTTGGCCCCGACGGCAGCCCTATTCGCGTCAGCGGTTTGCCGCCGCAGGGAGCGATTCAGGAAACGGGTAACTCCGCCCAGACCGTGGGGGTGATGGCCCATGAGTTTGGGCACAGCCTAGGACTACCCGATTTTTTCGATACCTCCTTTCTCAAAGACCCCACCCAAGATCCAGCCGAAGACAGCGCCGGTATTGGCCGCTGGGGCTTGATGGGTTGGGGAGCGCATGGCTGGGACGGCCTGAGCGGTCCAGTGGCCTTCAGCGCCCGCAGTCTAGAGCAATTGGGTTGGATCGGCGCGAAAAACGAGCGACTGATCTTGGTCGAGCGCGACCGTTGGGATCTGCGGGTGCGCGATTTGTACTCCGGCGGCGCGATATACAAAATTCCGTTGCGTGCCGAAACGCCGAATAATAACACCCTGTGGACGGAATATCTGCTGCTGGAATACCGCGGTCGAGAAAACTACTATCGTCGAGGCGAACCTGCCTCTGGGCTGCTGGTCTGGCACGTCCGGCCCCAAGTCTTCGACAACGACGACGAACGACTCAAGCATCTCGACCTAGTTGCCGCCGACGGTCAATATGCCGACGCCGGCTTTCCCATCGGCCAGACGGCCGACCGCTTCGCCGGCCGCGACAATCTCGACTTCTGGGCACACGACGCTTCGTACGCCCGTGCCCGGGGCGGCAACCTCGGCGACGCCAGCGATCTATTCGATGGAGTGCGCTATCGCCGTCTCGCCGTCGAAACCAATCCCTCGACGCTGGCCACGCCGACGCTCAGCCAAGCGACCACGGGCCTAGCCCTGCAAAATATGCGGCCGGACGGCGACGGATTGGCGCTAGATGTGGTGATGCCGCGCTGGGGCGGGGTATTGCGCGAGGAGGTGCATTGGGCGGGCGAGGTGCTGATTGATGGCGATCTGACGGTTGCGCCCGCCGGCCGACTCGTGGTTTTCCGCAATACCCAGATCAGGGTGGCCGGATCGGACCGCCTGCAGACGGGGCTGGATCCAGAACGGACCGAACTCCACATACATGGCGACTTCGTCATCCGCTCGGCCGCAATCTCGCAGATAGCCAATACCCTGCGCGTCCACCCCGATACCACGCGCTTTCTAGCCGCGGTCCCGGGGGATCAATGGGCCGGGATTTTTATTGCGCCAAGCCCGACGAGCGAACTGACCTTTCCCATCGGCAGCTACGAGATTGTTGACGCAGTGCACGGCCTAGTGGTCGAAGGAGTGCCTGCGGCGGAAAATTTGGTCATTCACGGCTTTCTTTCCGCCCAAGCCGAGGAAGCCGCTGGCCTTGGCACCTTTGCGCCAGGGGTGCAAATCCCGCTAGCCTTGAAAGTCGAAAATCACTCGCCGCTCACCTTTCTCGCCAATGTGCGCGCCTTTATCGAGTGGAATAGCCCGCTGCTGCATCCGTCCAGCGGTGCTGGCCGTTCGCGCACTGTTTCCTTTCCGCCAGGCGAAAAGAACGTCTTCTTCTTCGGCCCAGACCCGATACTGAGTGAGGAAGCCGCGCCCGGAACGGAAGTGGAGTTTACAGTACACGTCGAAAAAGACGGCGTCCCGATATGGCGGGATACCTTTGCGATCGTCGTGCCCGGTACGCCGACCGCTTTGCCGGACGACTTCGCGCTGTTGCACAATTTCCCCAATCCCTTCAACGCAGAGACGCAAATTGCCTACCGCTTGCCGTGGGAGGCGCGGGTGCGGCTGACTGTATTCAGCGCCATCGGCCAGTCGGTGCGCCAACTGGTCAATGCGAGGCAGACGGCAGGGACGCACTCGGTGACTTGGGATGGCCAAGACGACCAAGGTAGCCCGGTGGCGACGGGTATTTATTTCTATCGGTTCGCCGCTGGTCCCTTCTATCAAGTGCGGCCGATGGTTCTACTCAAATAGCACTGAATCGTTTGACAGTTTTAGGCCCTCATGCGTACTTAGAAGAGGGTATTTCAATCATATTGGGGAGAAAATTCCATGAGCAAACTCAGAGTAGGCATGATCGGCGGTGGCGGCCCTGATTCCTTTTTCGGCATGGTCCACAACCGCGCCATCGCGCTCGATGCCAGCCGCGAATTAGTCGCTGGCGCGCTGCGCTCCAACCCAGAGGCGGCACTGCGCGCAGCCGACGACTACGGCATTGAGGGTTATCCCACCTATCAGGCGCTGTTAGAAGCAGTGCAAAGCGGCGCACAAGCCCTCGATTACGTCACCATCGTCACGCCCAACTTCGCCCACTATGAGCCAGCCAAAGCCTTTTTGCAGGCCGGCATCCCCGTGCTCTGCGAAAAGCCCATCACCATGACGGTTGCCGAAGCCGAAGACTTGGCCCAAATCGTCGAGCGCGAGCAGGTGCCCTTTGTACTGGCCCATACCTATACGGGCCATCCCATGATGATGTTGGCCAAGGAAATGATCCAAAGCGGAGAGATCGGCCAAGTCCGCAAGGTGGTTTCCTGGTACAATCAGGGCTGGCTGGCCACGGCCCTAGAACAGACCGGCCAGCAGCAGGCGTCCTGGCGCACCGATCCCGCACGCACGGGCATCTCCAATTGCGGCGGCGACATTGGCACGCACGCCTTTATCGCCGCAACTTGGGTGACTGGGATGGCTGTCGAGCGGGTCTCGGCGCGGCTCAACACCTTTGTCGAAGGTCGCGTACTCGACGACGATTTCAACGTGATCGGCGAACTGGAAAACGGCGGCACTGCGCTGATCACGGCCACGCAGATTGCTGTTGGCTACCGCAACGACAAC
The DNA here is from genome assembly GCA_022825835.1 of Candidatus Latescibacterota bacterium. Taxonomy (GTDB): domain Bacteria; phylum Latescibacterota; class UBA2968; order UBA8231; family UBA8231. The sequence continues at coordinate 57,781 of JAJDVZ010000163.1, read as the reverse complement.
GGCTTCCGCGTCTTCGGTACCAAAGGCTCCATCGAATGGCATCAGGAGCGGGCCGAATGCCTGCTGGTGCGCCACGGCGATGGCCGCGACATTACCTACTGGACTGGCGCTGAATTCGACCTGCCCACGTCGGTCGCCTCGTATTTGCGGGTACCCTCGGGGCACCACGAGGACTTCTTCCCAGCCTTGGCCAATCTCCACACCACCATTGAGCGGCTAATCCGCGCGCGCCGTGGCGAACAGGACGTGCCCGCAGCCTTTCCGCATCCGGGCGTTCAGGAGGGCGCAGCAGGTATGAGATTCGTCGCAGCCGCCGTAGAATCGTCCAACAACAGCGGCGCGTGGACGCAGGTTTAGCGCGGCGCATCGCTTTTTGAAACTATGTAGGCTCCATAGGGGTTCTAATAGATAGAACTCCATAAACCCTTTTCAGGAGAATTTTCTATGAAACTGTTTTACGCTGTCTGCATTGGGGCCGTCTTGTTCGCCGCCTGTGCCGACAAAGATCCTCTGTCCTCGACCGCGGACAGAGCAGGTAAGCCAACGGTCTCTTCAGAGACGGTCGCTGGCTTGCCTGAACCTCGCAATCCAGCGGACTTCACAGTGCGGATCGAAAACATCGGTACGCTCCTCGCTCCCGGTGCATGGGTCGTGCAGCGCGGGGGGGCCCCCATCTTCCGAGCCGGCCAGCCCGACCGCGGCGCGGGTCTCGAAGCCCTCGCCGAGGACGGCAATCCAACGATGTTGGCCGCGAACTTTCCCAGAAACAGCGGGATTTTCGACACGCCAGTGGGAGCCGAAAGCCCTGGTCTGCTGACGCCTCTTATGGATATGGCTATGGACGTGGGCAACGCCTATGAGTTCAGCTTCACGGCCCGACCAGGCGACCGGCTGTCTTTTGCCACCATGTACGTGCAGTCCAACGACCTATTCTTAGCACCGGGCGAAATCGGCATTCCACTGTTCACCGACGACGGCCAGCCGATAAGCGACGACGTCACTACTCTGATCGGGCTGTGGGATGCTGGTACGGAAGTCAACGAAGAGCCGGGCGTGGGTGAAAACCAAGCGCCGCGGCAAGCTGGCCCCAACACCGGTGCAGATGAAGGCGGTGCGGTGCGCTTAGTCGATGACGGATACACCTATCCGGCCGTAGCTGAGATGGTAATTGTCACCATCACCTCCGAAGGCGGCGTACCCCTCAGCGACATGGACGACGGAGACATGGACGGTGAGACCGACGGCGATGGTGAAACCGACGGCGATGGCGATGGCGACGGCGATGGCGACGGCGATGGCGATGCCGACGGAGGCATGGACGATGAGGTTGATGGTGTGATAACCCCCGATATCCTTATCCTGACCAATGCACTGATAGGCTACTTTCAGGACGCCCTCTTGGTCGCGCTCATCTCGGATGAGACGACGATTGACGGAGCCAGCGGTGGCACGTTGGCCATCGCGGGCAACGAGTGGGTGCTAACGGATTATTCGCCAGACGGAACGCTGGTGCTCAACGGCACTCTGAACGTGGGCGAAGATCAGCTCCCGAGCATTCCCGTGACTGGAGAGATAACCGCTTCTGGTGTGTTCAATGGTACGGTATCGTTAGACCTTCTGGTCGATGTGTCTGGAGCTGAGCCATCTGTGGCCGGCACTATTACCGTTGGGGTACCGTACGACATCGTTGATATTATCGCCGCGGCTGAGGCCGGCGGCATGGACAGCGATACCGATGGCGACACCGATGCGGACGGCGACATGGATGGCGACACCGATATGGACGGCGAAGACGGCGATATGGATCACGCCATAACAGCCGCCGATGTCGTCGATCGGGAGACGTTAAAGGCATTTGTCTTGCGCGCTAAGGAGATGTTGGAAGCACTCACCGCAGAAGAGGTCTTAGCGGCTCTTGAGACCTTCCGTTCTGAGGGCGAGTGGAAAAGCGGCTCGATCTATCTATTCGTCTCCGACTTGCAAGGCAACATGATTTTTCACGGGGAAGATCAAAGCCTCGAAGGCCAAAACCTGATCGATCTCGAAGACCTCAATGGGGTCAAGATCACCCAAGAGCTCCTCGCGCAGGTAGCCAATGGCGGCGGTTTTGTCGAGTACTTGTGGGATGATCCGCTCATAGAAGGCGACGAAGACCGCAGCTCGCCGAAGGTGGGCTACGCCGCTCCGCTCAGTATCTTGGGGCAGGAGTTCGGCATTGCATCGGGCTTTTATCCGAACACGGTCGGCATGGACGGAGATGCCGATGCCGACGGCGAAGAGGGCTTTGAGGGTACTATCACTTCCCCCCGGACCTTCTCTGACGATCCGGCGGCTGGCTTGGCCGAACGGCGCACTCCAGCGCAATTCACCGTGCGGATTGAAAACATCGGCACCGTCCTCGCGCCCGGCGCGTGGGTCGCCCAGCGCGGCGGAACGCCCCTGTTCACCGCTGGCCGGCCCGACCGCGGTCACGGACTTGAAGCACTCGCCGAAGACGGCAGTCCTGCCGAGCTAGCCGCGAACCTACCGAGAAACAGCGGCACGTTCACCACGCCGGTGGGGGCCGGCGGCCCCGGTCCGCTGACCCCGGGCAACGCCTATGAGTTCACCTTCGTGGCTCGTCCCGGCGACCGGCTGTCTTTCGCCACCATGTACGTACAATCCAACGACCTGTTCTTGGCACCCGGCGACACCGGCATTGCCCTGTTCACCGATGACCAGCCCATAAGCGGCGACATCACTGATCAGATCGACCTGTGGGATGCTGGTACGGAAGTCAACGAGGAGCCAGGCGTGGGCGCGAATCAAGCACCGCGGCAGGCCGCTGCCAACACGGGAGCGGACGAAGGCGGTACGGTGCGCTTAGTCGATGATGGCTTCACCTATCCAGCCGTAAGAGACATCGTAAGCATCACCATCTCCTCTTCTGGCGGCTGAGAGGACGCAGTGCCAGCGACATAGGCACTGTTAAACATGCAAAGCGGCGGTAATGGGCAAGCCCATTACCGCCGCTTTTTTCGTAGGGGAGACCGGCCGGTCTCCCCTACTCTGCAGCAGACTGAACCTATTCCTCGTCGTAGCGGATACGGGGGTCCAGCCAAGCGTAGAGTATGTCGGCGATGAGGTTGGCCAGCACGAAGACCGTGGCCAGCAGCAAAACCCCGCCCTGCACGGCGCGGAAGTCGCGCGCCTGCACCGCCAAAAAGAGCCAGCGTCCAACCCCGGGCCAAGCGAAAATGGTCTCGGTAATAACCGCGCCTCCAAGTAGGTAGCCGAATTGGAGGGCAATGACCGTAAGCGTGGGTATGAAGGCGTTTTTCAGGGCGTGGCGCACAATCACTACCCGCTGCCGCAGGCCCTTGGCCCACGCCGTGCGAATGTAGTCCTCGCCGAGAACGTCAAGCAAGCTGGCGCGGGTCATGCGCGCAATCACGGCCATGGGAATGGTCCCCAAGGTCAGGGCCGGCAGGAAGAGATGCCATAGCACGTCGCCGCAGGCCGCGAAATCGCCCTGCGCGAGGGTGTCGATTACGTAGAAATAAGTGATCGGCTCAAAATAGATATGCGTGCTCAAGCGGCCGGACACCGGAAAAAGCGGCACGTAAAAGGCCAACAGCAACACCAGCATCAGAGCCAGCCAAAACACGGGAATGGAAATGCCGGCCGTGGCCAAAATCATGCTGAGCAGATCGGCGATCTTGCCCCGCCGGACTGCGGCCCACAGTCCGGCCGAGATGCCGACCGTCATGGCTAGCAACATACTGGCCAAGGTTAGCTCACAGGTGGCCGGGAAGCGCTGGACGAGTTCAGTGGTAATTTTCTCGTGAGTGCGAATCGAGCGACCGAGGTCACCGCTCAACAGGCCGGTGAAGAAGCGATAAAACTGCACGTGGAAGGGCTGGTCGAGGCCCATGGTCGCGCGCAACTCGGCCAAACTCTCGGCATTGGCGCGCTCCCCGAGCATGACTTGGGCGGGGTCGCCCGGCACCAAGTAGAGCATCAGAAAAACTAAAAGCGAAATCCCCGCCAGCGTCGGCAAGAGCGCGATGAGCCGCCGGAGGACGAAGCGGTGCATAGCTCAAGGGGCCAACGCGGTGCTATGGAACCACTTGCTGCCCGTGGGATGCAGCTTGAAGCCAGTGACGCGGCGCTGGAAAACCACCGTCTGCGTCGCGTGTACTAGGGGGACCCAAGGCGCGTCGCGGTGGACGATTTCCTGCGCTTGGGCGTAGAGCCGCGTGCGCACGTCGCGATCGGTGGAGCGACGAGCCGCCACAAGCGCGTCGTGCAGCTCGCCACTGCGGTAGAAGGAGATATTCTGGGCGGGTTTGATGGCCGCGGTGGAGTCGAGGAGCACGTAGAGGAAGTTGTCCGGGTCGCCATTGTCGCCGGTCCAGCCCAACAAAGCCATCTGGTGCTGGCCATCGAACACCTTGTCCAAGTACGTCCCCCACTCCCAAGACACAATGCGAGCGCGGATACCCACCTTTTCCAAGTCAGCCTGAATCGCCTCGGCGATCTTGCTAGGCTGTGGCATATAGGGGCGCGGCACCGGCATGGCCCACAACTCGGTCTCAAAACCATCGGCATAACCAGCTTCCGCCAGCAAGGCCCGCGCTTTCGCCGGATCATAGCCATAGCCCGCAATCGTGTCGTTGTAGCTCCACAAAGTCGGCGGAATGGGGTTTTTGGCTGGCATGGCCAAGCCCTCGTAGAAATTATCCACGAGTGCCTGCTTATCCACGGCGTGGTTTATGGCTCGGCGCACCCGCACATCGTCGAAAGGCTCCTTGTCCATGTTCATGGCCAAGTAGCCGGTATTCATGCCCGCCTGCGTCAAGAGCTGGAGATTGGGGTCGGCGCGGATCGGCTCAATGTACTCAGGACTGAGGTTGTCGAAGCCGTGAATCGTGCCCTGCGAAAGCTCCAAAAAGCGCACCGAGGATTCCTGAATAGGCTTGAAAATTAGGCGGTCGAGCGGCGGCTGTGGCCCCCAGTAATCGGGATTGCGCTCCAAGACGATGCGCTCGTCCTTGCGCCATTCGACCAAGCGGAAGGGACCAGTGCCGACCGGGTTTTTGAAGTAATCGCGGCCGTAACGGGCCACCGCGGTGGGGCTAACGGCCGCGCAGAAGTTCATCGCCAAGTTCGCCAAGAAGGGGGCATGAGGCTCTTTGAGGCGAATGACAAAAGTCGAGTCGTCCGGGGCTTCTAACGCGGCGACAATGTCGTCCATGCCCATAGCCTGCCAGTACTTGAACGCACCGGCGACCTTGTGGAAGGGATGGTCTTTGTCAAACTGCCGCCCGAGCGAAAACAGCATGGCCTCGGCGTTAAAGGGGGTGCCGTCGTGGAAGCGGACCCCGGTGCGCAAGTGGAAGGTCCACGTAAGTTGATCGACCGCGATGTCCCAAGAATGCGCTAGCTGCGGCACCACGGCCGTGCTCTCGCTGTCGTAGGTCACCAAGGTCTCGTAGATGTTGTCGCAGACCTTGAACGATTCGCCGTCGTTTTCAATCCCCGGATCTAGCCCAATCGAATCCGAGCCACGGCCAAAAACCAAGGTCTGCTGGGCGCGTTCCTCTTGGCCGCAGGCGACGAGTACGGCAACAACTACAGCAATCCTGAACGATCGAACAAGTCGAGCTGCGGATCGTCTTGTTGCTGCTATTCTGCGTCCATCTGCGTCCATCTGCGGATCGTCTTGAAAACGCTGCAACGCTAGTCCTCAAACGCCGCATCAAAGGCAATGTCCGAGGGCGGGAAATCGACCTGTTTGACAAAAGCAGCCGCTTCTGTCGCCCCGTGGACGCGATCCATGCCGCTGTCTTCCCATTCGACCGACAGCGGCCCTTGGTAGTTGATGCGATTGAGGGCGCGGATGATTTCCTCAAAGTCGATATTGCCGCGGCCCAACGAGCGGAAGTCCCAATAGCGCCGGCGGTCGCCGAACTCAGTGTGCCCGCCGAAGACACCGGCGTCGGTCGGCGTCGCAGACCAGCCTACGTCCTTCATGTGGACGTGGAAGATGCGGTCGCTGAATCGGTAGATAAACTCGACGTAGTCCACGCCCTGATAGCCGAGGTGACTGGGATCGTAGTTGAAACCAAAGGCCGGGTGGCCGTCGAGTGCCTGGATAGCGCGCTCGGCCGAGGCGATATCAAAGGCGATTTCCGTGGGGTGAACCTCGAGCGCAAACTTGACGCCGAGTGCTTGGTATTGGTCGAGTATCGGTTTCCAGCGCGCGGCAAAATCCGCGTAGCCTGCCTCGATCATGTCGGGGGATACCGGCGGAAATGAATAGAGCAGGTGCCAGATCGACGAGCCGGTAAAACCATTGACCACGTCAACCCCGAGCCGGGCGGCCGCTTGCCCCGTGGCGATCATTTCTTCGGCTGCGCGCTGGCGCACGCCCTCTGGGTCGCCGTCGCCGAAGATGCGCGGAGGCAGGATAGCCTCGTGGCGGCTGTCAATCGCGTCGCACACGGCTTGGCCGACGAGGTGATTGGAAATGGAAAACAGCGCTAGATCGTATTTTGCGAGCAGTTCGCGCTTGGCCTGGCAATAGGCATCGGTGGCTTGGTCAACCTCAAAGTGGTCTCCCCAGCAGGCCAGCTCCAAACCGTCGTAGCCAAACTCAACGGCCTGTTGACAGAGGGTCTCAATAGGCAGGTCGGCCCACTGGCCAGTGAAGAGGGTGACGGGTCGCATTGCAATCGCTCCTTGTTGGTGTTTGGATGAGAGGGAGTATATACGCCGGTCGTTGCCCGAATGTCAAGGCTGGGCCGCTAGCGGCCTAGCGACTTTTCCCGCCGCAGGTCAATGTCAAAGATGCGCAGGTAGCGGCCCTGAAACTCGCCGATAACTTCGGGAATTTGGTCTTCGTCGAGATCGAGCAGTCCCATGCGCTCGCCAAAAGGCTCGGGCGACTGCCACTCCAAGTCGAAGAAGCGGGCGTCGAACACGTACCCGTCGTTGAGCACAATCTCGTCTTCGTCGTCTCCATCGACATCGCCGATGAGAATCTGATGGGCCGTCAAGTCGGTCTGATCGCTGCGCCACTGCTCGTACTGATCGCGGCCATCGTACACGACTAAACGACCATCAGCGCAAAACACGAGTTCGGGCTGGGGGTCGTCGTCAATGTCGCCGATGGTCAGGCTGGTAATGCGTTCGTATTCATTGGGCGAGTTGCTCCATAGCAGCGTGTAGTCCTGAGAATCGAAGTAATACACGCGGCCCTGGTCGGTATAGGCGACGATCTCGTCGAGTTGGTCGTCGTTGATGTCGAGGACGAATACGCCGGCCACCGCCCCTTCGAGATAGTCGCTGTCCCACACTTCGGTATAGGTGTGGTCGCGCTCCTCATAGACGTGGAGTCGGCCATCGTTGTCGCCGAGCACGAGGCGGTCTGGGCCTTCACCCGCAGGCAAGCGCTGGATATTGTCGAATTCGTCTAGGTCGCCGCTATAAGCCGGCCATTCCGCAGCTTGGCTCGGCAGCGGAGCCAGCCATAACGCGCATAAGATCAATCGCAACATGATGATCATTACTCCTTGATGGCGGCCGCCCGAGCGGCCTCATATACGGCGAGCAAGGGCACTTGGTGCTGTTGGGCTAGCCGCGCGCAGTCCTCGTATTCAGGGGCGGCACGGCGGCGTCCGTCTAGATAGCTAAACTTGACATTGACCTCCCCGTACGGCGTGGCAATGGTGCGGATCTGGCGCTCCAAGACGCGGCGTTCCACTCCGTAGTAGCGCAGGCCGATGGTCGTAGTTTCTTGCAGCACGATTGCAGCTAGCTCGTCCAAGCGACCCGCCGGAGCGAGGACGCTGAGAACGTTGCCCGGACGACCTTTCTTCATCAGGACCGGCGTGGCGTACACGTCGCACGCACCCTGCTCTAGCAGCCGGTCGAAGAGGTAGCCGTACACCTCTGGATTCATGTCGTCGATATTGGCTTCTATCAGCAGGACGCGCTCGCTGGCCGGGACGCGCTCGCCCAAGCGCAGGCGCAAGAGATTGGGGATGGCCTCTAAGTCGCGGCGGCCCGCACCATAGCCGACGGCCTGTTGGCAAAAGGGCGGCTGCGGACCAAAGGAATGGGCCAAGGTGGTAATGATCGCCGCCCCGGTCGGGGTGACGAGTTCGGCGCGGATATCGGTCTGTTCAGTCGGCACGTCGCGGCAGAGGGCCAAGACCCCAGGCACCGGCACCGGATAGCGCCCGTGCGCGCAGCGCACAAAACCCGTGCCAAAGCGCAGGGGTGAAGCGCAGACCTCTTCTACCTCCAAGAGTTGGAGGCCGGCCACGGCTCCCACTACGTCTATCAAGGCGTCGAGAGCCCCCACTTCGTGCAGTCCTACTTCGGCGGGCGCGGCGTTGTGCACCTCGGCTTCGGCTGCACATAGGCGCTCGAAAACGCGGATGGAGCGTTCCTTGACGACGTCGTCTAAGCGGCTGTCGGCAATGCGGTTGGTTATATCTTTGAGGTGGGCGTGGGGGTGATCGTGCGTAGGCTCGCCAGACAGGTCGAGATGGTGCTCAGCGTCGGCCAACGGCGCGCCAGCCACGCAGACCTTGGCGCGGGTGGCAGCAATGGCGTGCCGGGCGGTGGCTTCGCGCTCAATGGCGACGTTTTTTACGCCCAGCTTGGCAATTTCTCGGTTGAGGTCCGCTAGTGAGAGACCCGCGTCGAGCAGGGCACCCAAAATCATGTCGCCGCTGATACCAGAAAAGCAGTCGAAGTAAGCGATCTTCATCTTCGCCTCCCGCATTCAGGGCAGGCGCTTGAGATCGGCCTTGCGCTTCTTCCAGTCAAACTCCTCGGCAAAATTGTACACATCGACGAAGTCTTCAATCCGGTCCTCGGCTGTCTTGCGCAGCAAATTTGCATCGACCAAGTTGAAGACAATCTCGCCAAAATCGCGCGTTTGCTCAATGCCCCAGTGGGCAAAGACCGAGCGGGTGAGCGGTCCGAATTGATCGGCGCTGTACTCGCTGATGCCAAAAAGGAGATCCCGACCAGAAATGTGTCGCTTCTCTTCGCTCAAGGTATCATTGTTCTTGCCGAGCTTTTGCACCGTGTATCCTAGCGCATCGTACACAAAAAGATACGCATCGCTCTTATAGCGCCCGTCGCGCTCGGCCAGATTTTCGATTTCTTGCAGCGCTTTTGGTTCCATCAAAGAAGGTCGATACGGCCAATAAAACTAGAGCGGTGCGGATGTCAAGGTCGAGGCATAACGCCAAGTGCGCGGGCCGAGCGCGAGGACGTGCAAGAGCGCGTCGCGCCGATGGACAAAGTCGGGCAACAGATCGTCGGCGAGCGTTGGGACGGCATGGCCTTCGTTGATGAGTTCGGGATTGATGTGGTGGCCGTCCTTGATGATTTCATAGTGCAGATGAGAGGCGGTCGCCAGTCCGGTGGCACCGACCTTGCCGATGATCTCTTTTTGCTCTACGCGCTGCCCCTTGCGAACCAATATCTTGCTCAGGTGCGCGTAGCGGGTGCGATAGCCATTGGCATGGACGATTTCGACCAACTTGCCGTAGCCGCTTTGCCAACCAGCGAACGCGACCTGTCCACGGGCCGTCGTCCACACCAAAGTGCCCGTCGGCGCACCGTAGTCCGTCCCTAGGTGGGGACGCTGCTTTTTGAGAATGGGATGGAAGCGTTGGTGGCTGAAGTGTGAGGTGATGCGATTGACGCCGAGGGGCTTGAGTACGAACATCCGGCCGAGGGAGCGGCCGCTGGCGTTGTAATAGGCATCCTCCCCCTCGATGGCAGCATAGCGGACCGCCAACTCGGTCCCTTGTTCGCCTTCGTAGCGTGCCAACAGGACATCGCCGTAGCGGACGAAGTGCTCGTCGATGTAGAGCTTTTCAAAGACAACTCCTAGCCGATCACCGCGGCGCGGGTCCCGCTGGAAGTCAATGACGGCACCAAATATGTCATCGGCGAGCACATCGCTGAGTGCCATGCTTTCTCCGGCTGCGCTGATGGCATTGGAGAGGTTGTCCTCAATGCGCACTTCGAGCCGCTCGACCCGCCGCTCCAGCGGTAGCTGCAATTGGCGAGCAACAAACTGACCGCCGTGTAATTTCACTTCGATCGGGCGATCTGGGGTGCGGTGAGGCGTGTAGCGAAAGCGGCGAATGGCGTCGCTGGTGTCGATTGCGACCTCGTAGTAATCGCCCGGCTTGACTTGCCTAAAATCAAAAACCGCGTCCAGCGCTTCGTACAGCCGTTCCAATTGGCTGCTGGGGACGCGGTACTGCTTGAGCGAGCGGTCAAGGGAATCCCCGGAGCGCAGTTCGGCGGCAATCGTCCGCGTGGGATCGTCGGGTGGGGGCGGAATCGGAGGACCGACAAAAGGGGGGCCCCAAACGGTAGCCGCCGCGGCCGGAACAAAGGCCACTTCCTCGAAGTGGACGGCTGTGGTCGTCGAGTGCTGAGCGGACATCCCCAAGCGCAGCGCCATAAGCGCAAAACTGCTCCATAGGATGCCCCAGAACTTGATGGGAAATCCGAATCGCATATCCAGAATCTACATGTATGGGGAGCAAAACAAAGGAACTGACAACGGGGGGAAACCGTTGACCAGTCTCAACAAACTTTTAACATATAATAACTTTGACATTTAATAGTCAAGGATTTTTACGGTGACCAGTCAACCCTACGACCTAAAAGCCATGCTACCTGACGAACTCGACCAGTTCGTCGGCGAGCTCGACGAACCAGCGTATCGCACCCGTCAAATTTTCGCTTGGCTCTACGCCAAGGGCGTGCGCGACGTCTGCGAGATGACCAATCTCTCCAAAATGTTGCGGCAAAAGCTCGCCGAGCAGACGCGCATTACTTGCCTGAACCTCGTCATGCGTCAAGAGTCGGCCGCGGGCGAAGCGGTCAAATTCCTCTTTGAGCTACCCACCGGACAGCGCATCGAGTCCGTGCTGATCGTCGATGGCACCCGACGCACGGCCTGCTTGTCGTCGCAAGTGGGCTGCCCGCTCGACTGCAAATTCTGCGCCACCGGACGGATGGGAATGATCGCCAACCTCGAAGCCGGGCAGATCGTCGATCAACTCTTGCAGGTCAATCAGTTCGCCCGCGAGCGAGGCGAGAAGGTGACCAATGTGGTGATGATGGGAATGGGCGAGCCGCTGCTCAACTACTCGGCGGTCATGCGCGCCCTAAAGCTGATGCGCCTAAAAGAGGGCATTGGGCTGGGAGGGCGAAAAGTCACGGTTTCTACGGCGGGCTACATCCCGGGCATCCGCCGGCTCATGGCCGAAGATCTCAACGTGGGGTTGGCCATTTCGCTCAACGCCACGACCGACGAGGTGCGCGAACAGCTCATGCCGATCAACCGCAAGTACAAAATCGCCGACCTCTTGGCGGTCGCGCGCGAATTTTTCGCCTGTCGCGGCTACGGCGTTACCTTTGAGTATGTGCTCATGGCCGGGTTGACCGATGCGGACGCCGACGCACAGCGGCTAGCCGAACTGACCCGCGACATTCCCTGCAAGATCAACCTCATACCCTACAACGAAACAACAGACCTCCGTTTCCGCCGACCAGCCCGTCAGCGTCTAGCGCAGTTCTACCAAGTGCTCAAAGGCTGCAACGTCGAGTTTACCGTGCGCCACAGCCGCGGGCGGGACATCGACGCAGCCTGCGGCCAACTCTACCACCAACAAAAAAAATGAGTTGGCGATCGTGAACTTCAAAGGCCATGTCTTGGGCGGGGTCGTCACGGGAACCGGAGTGGCGCTAGGCGCGGTTTCCTCCGGCGCTGTCGCACCCGACGACCTAGCTACTCAAGCCGCTGTCGTCGGCACTGCGCTGTTTTTCTCTCTCTTCCCCGACTTGGACACAGCTTCGGTCGCACAGCGGTGGTTTTTCCGCGGCGTCTTCTGCGCCTTGCTCTATCTGGGCTGGACCGAGCACTACGAATTGGCGACCATAGTAGGCCTCTTGTGCGTCCTTCCGCTTTTGGACCACCACCGCGGCTGGACGCACTGGAAGATCAGCCCGTTCATCACCGTAGGGGTGCTGGGCACGAGCTACGAATACTGGCGGGCGCGGCAGGCTTTTCTGGGAGAATTCACCTGGGACAACGTACACACTCTGCTGGAAGGGCACTTGGTTTTCTTTGTAGCCTGCATCGTCGGTTGGTACACCCACCTGTTGCTAGACGGGTGCTTCAAGGTGTTCCCCACCAGCCAAGACCACCACTGAGGCAACTCAGTCGCTCTCGGCCTCGGCCTTGGCGTCTTTCTCTTTGTTCTTGCTGACGAACTTCCTGATCTTGGCGACGGCTTCGGGCACTAGCGCGATGATCTGACTCCAACCGGCCTCCTGGTCGCCGATGGACGCCACCTGTACCCGGCCATCGGCATCGACGATGAGGAAGGCGATGGGTTCGATGTTCGCGCCGCCGCCCGTCCCGCTCTGCCCCTTGCCCTCCTGTCCCCCGCCGGCCCCAAAGCCAAACGATATTTTCGATACCGGAATAATGGTCAAGTCGCCGGCCTGAAACGGCTGTCCGATGACGGTTTCGGTTTGCACGATGCGGTGCAACTCGCCTAGGACGCGCTCGACTAGGGATTCTACGGACGATGCCATGAAAAGCTCCTCGACTTAGTTCGGGGTACGGAAGCGCGCGGCCAACAAGCGGTATGCCACCTGCAAGCCAAAGCGCCCTAAAAGCAAAATTAACAAGCCCAAGTGCAAATGAGCGACCAAATCCAAGCGGCCAAAAGCCCCTGCACGCACGAAATCCGGGCTGACGTTTATTTGCACCTTTCCCTTGTGCGCGGCAACCGCCTGTAAATAGCCATAAACCCGCCCAGTTTGGGCCGGGTCGGCCAATCCCAAACGGCCCTGGGCCCGCAGCTTTTTGAGTCGAATGATGCGCGGCAGGCTCGCCAACAGCCTAAGGCTGGGCTTGATCAGCAGGCGCACGAGCGTGCACAGGTTCCGTTCACTGGCTTTAGGCGCGGCCTCTCGCTTGGCTCTTCGCCGTGCTCTTCGCCGGCGCTTTGCTTGGGTCCGCAGCGGCAGGTAAGGGTACGGCAGGAGTTGCCCCAAGAGCACGGGCGCGATGCGCAGGCCCTTGGGGCCCCATCGCAGCCCAAGCCCTAGCCCTCCCCAGAAAAAGGACAGCCGCACTCCCCATTCCCAAGACTCTGGAAGCCCCTCGCGCCGACAGCGCAAGGCAAAAGTCATAGGGGCGCACAGTGCACCGAGGCCGAGCACGCCCAACGCACCCAATGCGGGTAATAGCCAGTCTAGCATGAAGAGGAGTGCGGCTTTTTATGCCACACCGCGTTCCAATCCACGCGTCTGGTGCGATGCACGACGGCGAACAAGAGGACAATGCACAAAGGGTCGTATAGCCTTGAAAAAGTGGACATACACAACGCGAAATAGACGAATTTCCACCCAAACCAAGCGCATCCCAGAAAGGCTCGCTTGCTCAAGATCAGCGCATCTAACGTTCCTCGCGCTGGTTTGTACAACCTAGCGGCGCACGCGGGTTCAGTCAAGCCTTTCTACGGATGCGGCTAGGGGCTAAACTGCCTTGACAGCACCCCCGTCGTACGTTAGGCTTGAATTAGACGTAAGTTACAGTTAAAAAGTGAGTTAGGCTTTTTTAGTCAAGGGGTCAATACGCGACAATAGCGACAAAAGGCGAACCGAATGGCAACCCAAAAGACAGTAGGAAGGCGCGTCCTTCAAGGCAGAGATTATGGAAGTTATTGGCGCGGACTATGGGTGGTCATCGCGTTGTGGGCGGCCGTGGTGCCGGTAAGCGCCCGCTCGACGCTCAGTGCGCGCTTAGACCAACCGGCGATTGCCGGGCCGGCGTTGGATCAGCAGTCCATCCTCTACTTGCACTACTTCCCCGGCGATGGCGAAGCCATAGTCAGCGCAGATCTACGGTGTCTCGGCAACGCGCATTTGCAGAGCGTCCGCTCGGCATTAGGCAAGGCGCAGCTAGAGGCAGCATCAATCAGTATAGACTATGCAGCGCGGCCTTTGGCCGGAGAACACATCGACACCCTCTACATCGACCTAGCCGCCGCTGAGCTGGGAACAATCGGCTGGACCGCGACAATTCACTCCTCGCTCGACCCACAGGGCGCTCCGGCCCACCAGACCGAATTCGACCTAGCGGTGCGCCCACCGCCAGCCATTTCGTGGTCCATTGAGCCACAGCGGGTCTATCAGGGCGAGCGCTTTGACTTGCGCGCGATTGTGCGCTTCGACGAGGCCGCTGGGCCACCCTTAGAAGAACTGAATTGGAACTGGCCGCCGGAACTGAACTGGCCGGAGGGCGACGCCCCACAGCGCTGGGAGGGTAGCTTGGCCCCTGGGCAGGCCGATACGCTCTCTTGGATAGTACAAGTAGCTCCAACTCACCTCGGCCCTCTACCATTGGCGGTCACTGCACAGGTCTCCGGCCAGAGTCCAGTGGACTTGGCGACCCAGCACTTGCAGGTGGACCCGCTGCCCGCGATGGCCTTGGAGCCTGGATTTATGATGGCGTTGGAAGCTGGATTTATGGAGGTGGGCAAGCGCGGGCCAATCACCTGTATATGGCGCAACGAAAGCGCCGACCCCATCGCCCTAGCGGCCCTGCGCCTGCAAGTTGCGCCAGCGTTCTCGGATGTCTCCTTGGTGGAAGGGCCGCCGGGCGCGGCTCTCGTACGAAGCGACGAGGAAGCCGCACCGAGCCTGCTGGTGAGCGGCTTGGATAGCTTGGGCGCGGGCGCAGCAATCCGGGTGACGCTCGAAGCTGTGCCGCAGCGCCCAGGGCCTTTTACTTGGCAGAGTGCCTGTAAGCCCGTGGGGCGGGATCACTTTATTCCCCTGCACGGCGCGAACACGGTGCGCGTGGTATGGCCAGGAACGGCCCAAGCCCGAGGCGGCGCACAGCAAACGCCCACGGACTTGCAGTTGATCAATCAAGCCTTTGTCCGCGCCCTAGACCACCAAATGGATGCCCTCCCTCTATCCCCGGGTACGCGACTTTTCCTCCAAGCCGAAGACGAAAAGAACGAGGCCAATTGGGTCGTTGAGGACGCCCTGATCGAGACCTTGCAGCAGCGAGGCTATCAGGTGCTGGTGCGCCAGCCGGAAGAAGCGCCAGCCGACGTGGTGTACTATCGGCTGGTCAGGGCGCGCGTGGTGTACTCGCCAGCACCCCGGCGGCTACTTTTTTGGGGCAACGAACAACGGCGCGAGGCATACGGCGACCTCTTTCTCAGAATAGAAACAGCCGCCGACCACATCGTGCGCTGGGACCGCCGCGTCCAAGCCTATAGCGGGGATTTGGTATCGAAGGGATTAAGTGGGGTCTTAGGTGGGGATGACATGGTCGAACAAACGGTACTCAAACCAGAAAACAAAGCCATCGTGCGCGGCCTATCGGCCGGCATTCTCGGCGGGCTATTCTACATCTTTTTCGTTTTGTAGTCTTCAAAACCGCTGGATGCGCCTAGGGGCCTGCTCTTGGGGCCGCCCATGTAGAGGGCACGTGCCCGGCAGGACTTCGCCAGCGATGAAGAGCTCCACTCGCTGATCGGGACAAAAGCGAGTGGCGATTTTGTTGGATTCATTGCAGACTGCGCGGCGCACGACGAGGTCCGCTGGGTACTCAAACCCGCGGTTTCTCAGGCTGCGATAAGGCTCCACGCTCGCATACACCTCCTTCATAAACTCCGCCCACAACGGCAGGGCCGCCGCCGAGCCGGCCTGCCTCGGCCAGAGACGCAGGCTGGGGTCGTCTATCCCGACCCAGACCCCAGCTACGAGATGGGGCGTAAAGCCGATAAACCACGCATCCGTGTAGTCATTGGTCGTGCCGGTTTTACCGGCTGCTTGGGGCCGAAAATCGTACTTTGTGCGGATGCCGTATCCAGTGCCGCCAGCTTCATCGACGACCGAGCGCAGCATGTCCGCGACAATTACGGCCACGGCCGGCCGCAGTACCTCCTGCTTGTGCCCGCTTTCCTTCGTAAAAAAGACATCGCCGTCCTTGCGTTCCAAGCCGCTGATCGCCATCGGCTCGACATGGATACCTTTGTTGGGAAAGACCGCGTATGCCGCCACCAAGTCGAGGAGTAACACCTCGCTGGTGCCGACACCGATGGAGGGAATGGCTTGGATGGGCGTGGATATGCCCATGTTGCGGGCATAACTCCCAATCAGGGCCGGGCCGAGTTCGTCGGCCAACTTAATGGCGATGAGGTTGCGCGACTGTTTCAGCCCTTCGCGCAGCGTCATCGGCCCCTTGAATTTCTTGTCGTAGTTTTCGGGATCCCAAAACTGCTCGCGTCTGTGGTCCCACAGCGTAAAGGCATTGTCGTCGAGCACATCTACCACAAAGCGATTGTTGTCGATGGCAGCCGTGTACACGAAGGGTTTGAACGCGGACCCAGGCTGCCGCTTGGCTTGGGTGGCGCGGTTGAATTTGCTGTGGCTGAAGTCGCGGCCCCCAATCATGGCCAAGATGTGGCCAGTAGCCGGATCCATAGCCACGAAGGCGGCTTGGACTACGGCTGAGTCGCGCACACTCCGGGACGCGCCTACATTTTTTAAGTACTGATCCACCTTTTCCTGCACCTTGCCTATTTCAGTATCAAAGTGCTTTTCGGCGATCTGCTGCAAGCGCGAGTCGAGCGTAGTGTGGACCACAAAGCCCTCGCGATAGGTTGCCATGCCAAACTCGCGCTGCATTTGCTGACGGACGTGCTCGACAAAGTACGGGGCTATGCCATAGGTCTCCTCGTGGCTACCCCGGCGAGTGGCGATAGGTTCGTTGCGCAGGGAATCGCGCTCGGCGGAAGTAATCGCGCCATTGTCGGCCATGCTGTACAGCACCAGATTGCGTTGCCTGCGGGCGCGTTCGGGATGGCGCAGAGGAGTAAAACTATTTGGCCTCGGAAGCAACCCGACGAGCAAGGCACTCTCTTCGAGCGTGAGCTGATCGACTTCGCAGTCAAAGTACAGGCGCGCCGCAGACTTAATCCCGTAGGCACCGTGGCCGAAATAGACTGTATTGAGGTACATAGTCATTATCTCGGGCTTGGTGTACAGGCGCTCGATTAAGACGGCGGTAATCTGTTCGCGGATTTTACGTGCGTATGTGGCCGCCACATCCGCAAAGGAAGCGCTGCTGCGCTGCGTGCCAACTTCGGCGAAGATATTGCGGGCGAGCTGTTGGGTAAGCGTGCTAGCCCCTTGGCCGACGAGGCGCCGGTCTTTGAGATTGGCCAGCAACGATCCGGGGATGCGGTAGATGTCGATGCCCCAATGCGAGAAGAAGCGCCGGTCCTCAGCCGAGAGGAGGGCGGCCTGCATAGACGCCGGGATTTCCTCATAAGTGACGATTTCGCGGTTTTCCTCAAGAAAGTCCTGCAAGTGGCGGCCATCGGCCGAATACACGTTGGTGACTCGCTTGGGTTGAAAGCTCCATGCGTCGAAGTCGGGCAAGTTGTCGTTGAAGATCAGATAGCCACTCACGCCGGCAATGGAGTACAAGACGAGGAAGCAAGCGGTGTAGAGTAGCAGCCTCTTGAGCAGTGAGAGCGTAATCGCACCTTTTACCCCTTCTATCACCCTGCCTAGACGCTCTTTATTAAAATAGAGCAGTAGGAGGCGAATCGCGCGTTTCGCCTCTTCTATTGCCTTGCCCAGAAGCTCTCTATTCATAGTAGCCCTTGACCCAGCGCGTGTTGTATTCCTGCAAGTACTCTAGGTGCGCACTAGTTTGCGGGTAGTGCTCGCTCGCTGGGTACGGGTAGCCGGACATACCGTGAAAGGGCAGCGGCCCGACCGTTAGCGAGTGCGCCGAGTGCAGGTCCATGTCCTTGCCAAAGCCATCGGCGTACAGCAGAAACGAGCGCACCAGACCATCCGCAGGCGGCGGCAAGGCGGCGAATTCAACGGTCAGCTCGTCGCCGTGGAACATGATGACAAAGCGGTCGTCGATGTCTTCGACCAGTTCCTCCACCGGACCGAAGCGAGTGAAGGCTCCGGCGTGGGTGCCCCAAGGCGCTTCTAACGCCAATTGATCGTAGTGATAGCGAAAAGCAAAAGTCCCCTTGATGGACGTATGGGCTGGGTAGCCGCGCCAGTGGAGGTCGCTTTGTGCCGGTTGCAGACGGTGGACCTCAAGGGGAACGTCCGCAGCGTCGCCCACCAGCAATTGATCCCAATAGAGCGCGGTATTGGTCTCGATCCGCAGCCGGTAGTCGTCAGACGGGAACAGACCCGCCAAGTCGAAGAGCGCGTGTTTGGGCAGGCCCGCCGGGCAACCCATATCTGCGCTGACTTCGATCCAGCCTCCCTCGCCATCGGCGACGGACAAACGCGGCGGATACAGCGACAAGCCGCGCTGCGCGGCGCTCCAATTCGAGGTCGAATGCGCGTAATCGACCCACCCGTAGCCGAGCAAGACCGGATGGGCGAATTCGGACAGGTCGCCCAAATTCAGCTCTAGCGCATAGTCTTCGGCATAGCCATGTATATCGAGCTGATCAAAGCCGTCGTACCACTCGTCGTCGATCTCTTGCAGCGTGGCCAACACGTCCGCGCCCCGGTGATCTTTGGCAGCCACCGGCGGGCGCAGCCCTTGCAGGGGATACAGTTTGAATTCTGGATAGGGCGGCGCGGAGAGCAGACGTTCGTTGGGATATACGTCGAATTCAGGTGGATGATCGACGGCCACTAGTTCAAGGGCATCGACGTAAATGATCTCTTCTAGTTGGTTAGTCAATTGCAAGACATAGTGACCGTCTTTGGGAGCCAGCGGCCCCAACCGAACGTACTCGTCAGTGTCGGGCTGATAGTACTGCCCTGGGGCGGTCAAATAGCCAATAATGGCCCCCCCTAAAATGTCGGTGACAAAGCGATAGCGCTCGCCGTCCCAAGCGTAGAGGATGGGGCACGAGGTCCCCTTGCGGTCGAGTTCCGTCAGTTCCAGCCGCTGTCCAGCCCCAGTCGCCAACTCGGTCTGGCGCACACCCCCAGGCCAGAGGATGCGAATGAATTCGACCGAGTCGCTCTGCGCCAAGCCGAAGTGGAGCACGCCTGCGTATCCCTCGCTGCGGATTTCGCGCTTCTGGAGGCGGTGGGTGGTTTTCACCTCCACCTTGGCCCCCACGCCGTCGCGGTTGCTGTTAAGCCCTTGGGCGGCGATCTCGATCCAGTGCCCCCCCTCACTTTGGTTGTGCAACGCCCGGCCACCCGTCCAAATATCCACGCGGCCATCGCCGTTGAAATCGGCCACGAGCGCAGCCCCGCCCGGCTCGTCAAGCGGAGATTGCGGCTGGAACTGACCGTCGTTATAAGCGAGCGGTTGCAGCCGCTCGTCCTCGCAGGCGAGCAAATCGAGGTCGCCGTCGTTGTCGAAATCGGCGGGAAGCAGCGCCTGCCCGCCGGACGCAGCCGACGCTTCAGCCCGGACGAAGGCGCGGCCAGCTTGGTTTATATGCGTCTCTATGCTGCCACCAGCCGCGACCACCAAGTCCATATAGCCGTCTTGGTTGAAGTCCTCGACGGCCAAGCCCGCGCCCTGTACGGCACCCAAGCCCAAGGCGTCAGCGATTTCCGAGAACGTGCCGTCGCGATTGTTGGTTTGCACTTGCAGGCCCTCGGCCGAAAGCAGGACCATATCCACGTCGCGGTCGTTGTCGAGGTCGGAGAATGCAGCGCGGTCGGCTGCGGTCGAACCGGCTGGTTGGCCCGTAGCAGCGAAGCGGGCCTCTCCATCGTTGGCCAGCAGCGAGACGCTCGGGCCGAGCACTAGCACATCGAGGTCGCCGTCGTGGTCGGCATCGCCCAGCGCCACACCAGTCGAAGCCGCGGACAAGTCTTCTCCGTCAGCCCATTCACCGTTAGCCGCTCGATAGAGCAGCGTTCCACCCGCGCCGCTGAACACCAAGTCGGCAGTCCCGTCGTTGTCGAGATCGCCGGAGATCACTCCAGTCGCCCCAAAGCCATCGGGAAGCGTCGGAGCAGCGAGCATTTCCCCTGTGCCGCCAGCGTACACCTGCAAGCTCTCGGCCCCGGCCAAGACATCCGGCCGGCCATCCGCGGCAAAGTCACCCAAAGCGGCAAAGCGCACCGAGCCAGTCGCCGGACCAGCCGCGGCAAATGCAAAAGGCCCAGCCACATCGTCCTGACTCGGATCGCCGCCACCAGCGTCGGTGACGGCCTCGGCGTATTTGCCCTGTCCCTGATAGGACGAAGAGACGCCTTGGTGCCCGGCTTGGCTGAGCTGGTTGAACTGCTCCAAGGTGCTTTTCCACTCCTCCTCGCGCCCAAGCCGCCGATAGAGATTAGCCAGTCCGTAGTACGCCGACACGTTGTAGGGATCGAGGCGGATGGCCTCCTTGAAGTCGGCGATGGCACCCTCGCCCTCGTTTAGCTTGGCCCGCATCTGCCCCATGTAGTAGCGCACATGGGGGTCGTCGCGGTCGGCAGCCGCGACCTTTTGCAGGGCGGCGAGCGCCTTGTCGTGCTCCCGACCTTGGGCATTGTAGATCAGACCCAGCGCGTAGTTGGCGTGGAGGAGTTCAGGGTCGATAGTGAGGGCGGCTTGCAGGGCCACAGCGGCGCTGTCGTACTTGCCGAGGGCGTAGTACGCAATGCCTAAATTGGCCTGTGCACTAGCGTAGTCTGGAACCAAGGCGAGGGCGCGGGCAAACTCCTCCCGACCGCGCGTGTAGTTGTGTTGATCCATATAGACCACGCCCTGATTGTTGTACCAACGCGCCTTGGGGGGCCAAGCCGGCGACTCCTCGGGCGGCCCCTGTTCACAGGCCACTCCCAAGAGGGCCGCGACGAGAGGTAACAGAGCTTGGCGCATCTTGACGCTTATACGGGGCATGGTTATATTTTTCCCTTCTATAACGAGTGATTTTCGAGCGAGAGTAGCTCAGTTGGTAGAGCTCCACGTTGCCAACGTGGTTGTCGCGGGTTCGAGTCCCGTCTCTCGCTCCATTTTTTTGCCTCAACCTCCATTTCAATATAGCCAAAACCCCCATTGAGAAAAGGCAGGCCCGGTCTTGCGTCGGGTCGAGTTATAGGGAGTCCACGCTCAATTTCCAGAGGCATTCGCGGAGTCGGCAAAGCAGTTGAGTTCCAAAGCGGCGGCCAAGCCAAAAATCTCCGCCCCTACAATGCCGACGCGCATGGCTGCCAAAGTTAGAGCTTCTCAGCGCGGCGTTCGCGGATTTGCAGCAGGGCCGGCAGCAGCGTGACAGACGTGATAAAACAGGACCCCAAGCCCACCAGCGACAGCACGCCAATCGACGTGAGTGCCGGATGGATGGCCGGCACCAATCCCGAAAAGCCGACCATCGTCGTCAGCGACGTACCCAACAGCGCGAGCCCGGTCGTGCGCAACACTAAACGCAGCGAGCCGCGGCCGACTTCTTGGTAGCGGTGGAAGATGTGGACGCTGTTATCAACGCCCATGCCAATGATCGTCGGAAAGGCGACCATGTTGTAGAGATTGAGCTTGATGTCAAACGCATACATGAAGCCCACGACCCACACCAAGGCGTTCAAGAGCGGCGTGAGCACCAGCAGGGTATCGACGAAACTCCGCAGGTCGATGAGCAGCACTACCGCCACGACCGCGAGCGTGAGGATCACGGCGAGGGAGCTGTCTTCGAGCATGACCTTGAGCATCTCGGCGACGATGATGTGCGAGCTAGAGGCTATGTAGGTCTTGCCCGTCGGCGTTTCAATGTGGCTGATTTCCTCGGCAAAGCGGATGGCGTCTTTCCCGTCCTTGAGCTCGACTGCGGCATTGATCGCCACAAAGTTGAGGATGTTGCCCTCCTTGTCCTTGAACTCATTGGTCAAGTCCGCGGGCAGGTCGTAGAGCGTGAGCTTCTCCACGTCGAGGTACGGGCGCAGCGAGTCCAGTTTAGCCCGCTCGCTCTCGCTGAACAGGCCCTCTTCCCGGTCGAGCAAGGCGCGGATATCGGCGATGAGTGCTAGCTTGGCGTCTTGGTCTTGCGGCAGCGCCGAGTACACGCTCTTGACGCTGAGGACCGTGGAGGAGTCGCCGTTAGTAGCCTTAATAGCCTCGACCGTGCGAACCACCTCCATGGCCTCGTCGTAGCTTTCGGTCAAGACGATGGCCGGCGAGCGGCCTTCCTTCAGGCTCTGGGGCAGGCTGCCCTTGTTGATGTTGGGCGGCGGCGCGGGCTTGAGCTTGCTGAAGTCGTACTCAAATTCCAAATCGCCGAGGTGGTACAGCGAGTACCCGGTGATCACTGTGCCTATCAGCAAGGTGGCCCAAGGCTTGGGATAGCGACCGGTGCGCCACAGGACGCTTCTTTTGCGGATCGGGATGACCAACCGCAGGCGCTCGGCGAGGACGATAAAGGCCGGGCATATCGCAACCATGGCCACCAGCGAGAACAGGATACCAGTGCCGACGATAAAGCCGAACTCCGAGAACCCCTTAAAATCCGTCAACAGCAGTGAATAGAAGGCAATCGAGGTAGTAACCGCCGTCGTCGCCAGGGCCTTACCCGTGTACCGAACGGTCACGGTCAGGGCCTGTTCGATGTCCATGCCTCGGCGGTGGGCTTCGCGGTAGCGAGCGAAGATGTGGATGCCAAAGTCAATGCCCAGCCCAAAGAGGATGGCGAACAGCCCCACGGTGATCATGTTGAGGCTGCCGATGACCAAGTAGGTGACGCCAAACGTCCAAGTCAGGCTCATCAGCAGCGGCAAGGTAATGAAGAGCGAGCCAACTACTTGGCGAAAGAACAGGGTGATGAGCAGCAGCACGCCGACGATACTGTACAGGGCCGTTGACTTGAGATCTTGGATAATGATCGTGAATTGGTTGGCGCTGTTTTGGAAACTGCCCTTGTACACGCATTCGATGCTGGGGTGGAAGCGCTCCGGGCCGATGGCGGCAATGGTCTGGTCGAGATGATCGATTAGAGCGTGTGAAAAGGAGACATCCGTGGTAAGCCCAGCCGGGTAGAGCCGGAGGATGACGCCATTGCCCTCCTGCGTGATGAAGTATTGGCGATATTGCTCTGGAACCTCCGCGCCATCCTGCTGGTACTTGGCCTCGATATCCGCAAAGTCGAGCACCTGCTCTTCCTCGTCGTCAAAGGCGAAGTAGAGCGGCGACTGCTTGAGCTTTTGCAACTCTACGTGCTCGTCGAGGCGGCGGTTGATTTCTTGTAGGTCCGCTAAGTCCATATAGAGGAGCCGGTTTTTTTCGAGCAGATCCTTTTTGCTGTCGAGGAGGCTCACCGAGCTAATCAGCGGGCTGTGTTCGAGCGAATCGGCCAAGACCTGCATGAAGGAAACGGCCGCGTCCAAGTCGTCGCTGGTAATGACGACCATCAGCGGGCCGATGCCGCCGATGCGGTCCTTGATGCGGTTGAGTTCCCGGACGCTGACGTAATCGTCGGACAGCAGGTCGGCGAAGTCGGTCTTGATGTTTTGGGCCAGCTTGGCAGCGAAGAACCCGGCAAATACCGACAGGATAGTGGCCAGCGCAATTATGCCGATGTAGTGGTGGTAGATGTAGCGAACCAGGCGCTGGTGGCTTATGGGCATGGCGGAGGGTTAATCCTCGGTTGCACCGCCTGCAGGCGGCGAGAGCACCGTTTCCCGCAAACGGGCCAACTGCTTATCGAGCTGGACGATCAGCTTCGCGTAACCATTTTTCTCGATGTAGCGGGCATAGCGCCGCCTGTTGCCCTCAGCCGTGCTAACGCCGTCAATGACCAAATCGTATATCCGCCACACGCCCTCCACCCGATGGAGCTTGTATTCGATCTCTATTTCCTCATCCCGCACAGGTGCCAGCGCTTGGACGACAGCCGCGTCTCCTTGCACCTCGGCTGACTCGTAGCGGATCTCACCTTCGCGGTAATAGCGGGAGAAGCTGTCGAAATTCTGCTCGCGGATGATGTTGCTGAAGGTCTCGACGAAGTGGTCTCGCTCGGCCGGGGAGCGTTCTTCCCAGTGATCTCCCAAGGCGAGGCGGCTCAATTCCCGGAAGTCAAAGGCCGCATTGATGTGCTTCTTGATCTGTTCCCGCACGGCCGGAGGCAGCGAGTCAGCCGGTGCCTCGGCGAGGATGGCCTGCACCTCGGCGTCGTGGCTTTTGAGGAAGGCAATGGGATCGTCGGCCGCGCTGACCACTGTGGCGCAAAAGACAGCCCACACACCGCACCATACGGCTCGACGACTCGACTGAGCTCGCCGAAGTCTGAGCTCGCCGAAGTCCTTTTTCATTGTAGATCCTCCTCTGCGTACGCGCCGTTGGGAGCGGGGAGTCCGCCGCAGTAGTTGACAACGCGCCCGCCGTCAAAAGCCTCGCGCGTCCACACGCGCAAATCTGCGTAGTACGCCTCAGCGTACGAACGAGTCGAGTTGGCGTCTGTCAGCAGACCCAAGCCGATGGTGCGCTTAGCCGGCCGGCCACCCAACTTTTCCCGGTGGTGCTTTTCCAAGTCAACAGCCTCAAAGGTCCATTTGTCTAAGTTGGTCGCGCCGCTTTCGACGACGAAAAACCAAGGCCGGAATATCTTGTCGCGCCGGCCCACTGTGCCTTCGAGCAAGGTCGTGCTCCACACGTATTTGAGCTGTTTGGGAACCCCCAACCAATTCTTGGAGAATATAACGTACAAACCAGCCGCGCTGTCGTTGGCGTCGTCGAGAAACTCGTTGCCTCCCTGCGGCAAGGCTGCGGCACGCCAGCACCAAGTCATAATCGGGTACTGGCGCGGATTCCAGTGGACGAATTTTCCCAAGATGACCGAATGGCTCGAATCGCGCGCCGCCATATAGCGCCGGGGACGCCCCTCTACGTGGTAGAGCACCGGTTTGTGCCGATCCTGTTTCTTCCACGGCCCCCACTCCATCGGCTGCGACCCATCCCAAGTAGCGGCAAAGTCCTCGAGGACGACGTACTCGCGCTCGGCGAGTTGGGCCTCTATTACCGGCGGCGAATGACTGCGGTCGATCAGCGACTGGTAGCGACGCCTGTAGTGGCTGGAGACGGGCCGGCTGTCGATCTTTAGCTCGGCGATTTTCCAAGTTCCGTCTGCGAGAATCAAGTCGGCCTCCACGCCGAGCGAGCGCGTAGCCAATAACGCACGAAGCTGCGCCCGGCCCCGCTGACCATTCACTTCGAGGCTGTCCAAGCGCAAGCCGCGCCAATCCGGGGAAGCAAGCTGGACGGCCAAGTCGGCGCTGAGGCGATGCTGATAGGCTCTAACCAGTCGGCTGCGATAGTGCTCGACGAGGTGTGCAAAACGCAGATCGGATAGCAAGTCCCGGTATGCGTCCAGCGACTTTTCGAGATAGTCGCCAAAGGTCGCCGCAGTGAATTCGCCCACAGCCAAGTGCTCGCTGACTAAGCGGTCGGCCCCGTCGGCGCGCTCTCGGTTGGGAGCCTCTAGCAGCGCGTTCAGCCGCGCCACGGTTGCCGTCGCCCAAGCCGCGTCGGCCCAGCCGTCGCTTGGGCTAGCCAAAGCCAACAACAGGACCGTGCTAAGGAGTCGCATCGCGTCGAATCAGTTCGAGACCGCCCGTGGCCTTTTCGAGGCGGGCAACGCTGAGGTTGAAGTCGTACAGGGCTTCGCCGTAGGCTTGTTCGCGGCGGGCCCAAGTCTCAAAGGCGGCGATCAAGTCGCCGATGGTCTGCGGGTCAAACTCAAAATCGTCGCGGGCCTCCCGCAGCCACTGCCGGGCCAATCGCCGACTCTTACGCATGTCTTGTAAATCGCGGTCGGCGCGGCCATAGTCCAAATAGGCGCGGCGGACATCCAAGCGGATCCCCTCCTGCGCACCCGCTACGCGCACTTCGAGCGCACGGTATTCAGCGCGTGCCCTATCTACATCCGCTGCCAACAAGTGCCATTCCAACGATTGCCGCACTCCGATGAAGACGCCGCCGTTGAAAAAGTTAAACTCATCTTTGACAAATGGGTTCCGCTGGTCGGTGCGGCCAGGGGCCACGGCGTAGCGCAAACCACCGCCGATGAACACTTGGGGCTGGTACGCGGCGCGGGCCGCTTGTGTGAGGGCTTGTTTGGCTGCGAGGCCCGCTTGCAGCTTGCGCCATTCCGGTCGCAAGTCGAGGGCTCGTGCGACCAATTCGTCTAAGGGCGGGACTAAAGCGGCCACCGGCGCGAGCCGCTCGGCCCGGAGCATAAGCGGCGCATCGCTGGGCAGGCCCGTGCGCCAAGCTAACGCCGCCCGCGCCAAGGCCAATTGATCGCCAACCTCGCGCTGCTGCACGGCCAAATCGAGCTGAGCCAGCCGCAGCTTATAGCGGTCGGACGACGAGAGCGAGGGGTCGTCGTCCAGTTCCTCAGCTCTGCTAGCCAACTCATTGCTCACGCGCTGCGACAAGGAGTTCAAGTCTTGCGCCAACAGCAGCCCGTAGTACAGCTCCTTGACGGCAAAGGCCACATCCAACCGAGTCTGCGACAAATCGGACTGCTCCACATCGACTCCTCGGGTCGCGGCCTCGTCCAAGTGGCGAGCAAGGCTGATGGGATAGAGTGGCTGCACAAATTGCAGTTCGGCGCGCGCAAAAGGCCCCAAGGATCGGAACCCCGTGGTATCAGAGGGCGGGTTGAATACGCTGCCCATAGCATCTGGGACTAGGCCGCTTTCGCTATCTATGCGCAGGCGGGGAAGGATTTTAGCGGCCGCGGCTTGACGGCGGCGGGCGTCAGCCGACTCGACCTTCCAGCGGCCGCTCGCAACCTCGCCATCGCGGTCCAAGGCGTGGTCGATAAGCTCAGTCAGCGTCCAGCGCTTGTCGGGCATTTGGGCGCGGGCCGGGAGGGAGGGCAAGCATATAGCAAGGCCCCAAATCCCTAGCCATAAGGGAGCGCAAATTTGCATGCCAGTGGGAAATCTCAGCGTCGGAAGAGGCGGAATTCGCGGTGATGGCGCGAGTCCGTCATTTTTATAAGTTGTTAAAAATAGTTAAGTTAATATACAGACTAAGCGATTTATCGTCAATGTAAACGCCCGTCTGCTTCTTGGATTATAAAACACCCACACCCTATGTTTTATGCACCTATGTTTTCCTTAAAATGCACGAATAGGCAGGCACCATGCAGCCGACTTTAGTCGTTTCAGAAACGCAACGTGGCAACGGCGGAGAGGCCGCCGTTGAGGGTGGGTGATAAACCGAAGGAGACCCGGCGGGATTCAGGAGGCTTGCGCGACCTTTCAGACCAAGCGGTCGCCATGGCGACAGGTCCGACAAAAAGGGATGGCCAAAGCGTACCTTTACTGGCAGCCGTCAACCAGATGCCCCCGAGTAATCCCACTACGCTACCTCCTAGGGACGCGATGAATCTATCGTGTGGATCAACCCGGCTCACGCCAACCGCCGTTCCGGCTGGATAGCTAATTAACCCTGCTAATATCCCGTACACTGCGCTTTTGAAACCACAACAAGAAGAGTAATATCCGCA
The DNA here is from genome assembly GCA_022825835.1 of Candidatus Latescibacterota bacterium. Lineage (GTDB taxonomy): Bacteria > Latescibacterota > UBA2968 > UBA8231 > UBA8231. Next base: position 30,275 of record JAJDVZ010000163.1, on the reverse strand, counting down.
AAAAGGACCCTCGTTGTTATCGTAACCAGAATCCTCACAAGTGCTCGAGATAGCGAGGCTCACGCCGAGGCCCATCACAGACCCTATACCTAAACCCGCTAAAGCACCAGAGGCTAATTTGGTGGCAACCCGTTTGCCGCTCCCCATGTGGACCAGCTTCCGAGCTCGCGCCTCTGATGATGGCTCGACAGATTGTACATAGGGTAAGTTCCAAAAGGCTCCGTCAATGGCGGCCACATCCGCATCAGGAGGGAACGTCAGCCGAAATCGATACCCATAAAAACCGGAATATCTCCTACCCTTACGATATATCCCTATCAGGCCATAAGTGGCAGAAAGGGAATCAAAATCAGCTATCCCTGTAACCGGTGTCCCCTCGTCAACCGCATCTAACAGAGCCGCCGCCACCGCCTTGTGCCCTCCACGGATGTAAATCGTGATTTCTGCTGGCTCTGTTTTCTGCTGCGTGACGGCCAGTCGCTCGGCCGCCGTCTCCGCATCGGCATCCGCTGCCATGAGAGCAACGAACAAGGTAAGTGCAACAAGCATAAGGGACATAGTGGGGCTTTCTCGCGTGGAATGGTCAAAAGCGCAGTGTGGCAATAGCGGAGAGGCCGCCGTTGAGGGTAGGTGATAAACCGAAGGAGACGCGGCGGGATTCAGGAGACTGGCGCGATACCTCCGACATAGCGATTGAAACAATAGGAGGAGCGGCAAATGAGACCATGACCCCTAAGTGAGCAAGAGCTTCAGATCGAGTCATCACGGCGACCGCTAAAATGCCTAATCCTCCCAATCCAGCCACACCGCTACCGAGTAGTGTCTTGCCGAGAGAATCATGAGGGTCAACCTTGCTCACGCCAAGAGGGAATCCGACCAGATTGCCGACATACAAGGATGCAAAAAGCAGTCCGTACCCTTCAAGACCGTCATCGGAGTAGGAACCGTCGCTTAATGCGTGGCCCACAACTCCAAAGCCTATGGCTGTAAAAACGACACTTGAAGCAGTCCCAGCGGCCGCCTTTGCGACAAATCGGAGTGCCTCGTTTTCTATATCGAAAGGGCGAGACCTCTCTTTCACCGTCAACGAATCCTCCTGCACGACTGGGGTTTGAGCTTGCACCGACCGTACCAGCAGTCCGCACAGGGCAAGAACGATCAACAAGCGCAGGTTCATCATAGACTTCCTTGGGTAGGGCTGCCGTCGACGAACCCTTCGGTATAGGCCAATTCAGCCCTTTCTCCGGCGTGAATAGGCTGGCAAGCGCAGATGAAACATAACATGCCTCATTTGGTTCTCGCTCATAATCATAATAAAATGGACAGAAGCCACGAGTAACCGCCGGTATATCGAATCGTTCAAGTTATGCAGGATTGCTATACAACACCCGCACTCTATGTTTTATGCACCTATGTTTTCCTTAAAATGCGCGAATAGGCGGCCACCATGCAGCCGACTTTAATCGTCCGGGAAGCCTGCGAACACAATCTGCGCGCCGTCTCCTTAGACCTGCCCCACGAATCCCTCGTGGCCGTCAGCGGCCCGTCCGGGTCGGGCAAGACCTCTCTCGTATTGGACACGATCTACGCCGAGGCGCGCCGGCGCTTTCTCGCGGCACTGGACCAAGGAGGCGGTTGGCGTGCCCTGCGCGTGCCCAAGGCCCGCCGCATCGACGGCCTAGCCCCCGCCCTCGCGCTCGCCGGAGGAACTGGCCGTCAGAGTCCGCGCGCCACAGTGGCGACCCTATCCGGCCTGTACGACCTGTTGCGCTTGCTCTTCGCCCGCGTCGGTCAACCTAGCTGCCTCCACTGCGGCGGACGGGTGCAGACGCACCGCTTTGAGGAAGCAAACGAAGCGGCTGCGAGCTTGCCAGAGGGCACTCGCCTGATGATCCTCGCGCCGCGGCGGCCGCGAGAGGACGAGACGCCCGAGCAGGTACTCGCCGCAATCGACCGCGCCGGTTACCGCCACGTGCGCCTCGACGAACAAGACCTGCTGCTAGAGGACATCGCGCCCGAACACGTCACTCACGCCCAGCACCTGTCCGTGGTCGTCGATCGCCTCGTCGTCAAAAAGGGCATCGCGCGTCGCCTGCAAGGGTCACTGCAAGCGGCCTTGGAGGCCGGCGACGGCCAAGTGGTGCTTTCTACGCCGGACGCAGGCAGCGATCTGGTTTTCGCCGTGCGACCGGCATGTTCTACCTGCGGCTCACCCTTTCCACCCCTAGAACCCGCGCTCTTTTCCTTTAATAGCGCGACCGGAGCCTGCCCGGCGTGTCGGGGTCTCGGAGTGCAGAGCGGCTTGAGCAGTGAACAGGTCTTCGCCGGTGGACAGGCCACACTCGAAGGGGCTTTGGGGGCCCTGTGGCACGACTTTGGCCACGGCGATTTGCGCGACCGTCTGCAAACCTTCTGCCGACGGCACCAAGTCGATCCCGAACAGCCCGTGGGCGACTGGCCGGACCAAGCGGCCGAACGGCTGTGGCACGGCGAGGGTCGCCGATTCATTGGGCTGGCGCGTTGGCTAGAGCGCATCAGTGCCAAAGCCGAAGGCGAGGAATTGGCCTATCTGGAGGAACGCCTCGACGACGCACCGTGTCCTAGCTGCGGGGGAGCGCGCTTGCGGCCCGAATCCCTCGCCGTGCAATTGGGCGGGGCGTCGATTGCCTCAGTCGGCGAATGCGCGGTTGTCGCGGCGACCGAGTGGCTCAACAACCTCGATTTTCCCGCAGCTACAGCCCCCGTCGGCGAGGCCATCCGCGCCCAGATCAGCCGCCGCCTGAACCTATTGCAAGAGTTAGGGCTAGAGTACCTGCAGCTAAACCGCCGCGCCGACACCCTGTCGAGTGGAGAGTTTCAACGGCTGCGCCTCGGGTCCGCCCTGTCGTCGGGCACCACGCAGATGCTCTACGTGCTCGACGAACCTAGCGCCGGTCTGCACGCGCGCGACGCCGCCCAGCTCCTAGACGCGCTCAGAACACTGCGCGACGCCGGAAACTCCGTGTTCCTAATAGAACACGACGCTGCCCTCTTGCGCGGAGCCGACTGGCTGGTCGATATGGGACCGGGCGCAGGGACCGCCGGAGGGGAGGTCGTAGCCGAGGGTACGCCGAGCGAGGTGGAGGAATCCGAGTCTTTGACCGGACGCTATCTGCGCGGTGCGCTGCAATTGCCGCACACCCAAGCGCGCCAGCCACAGGGGTGGTTAGTCCTATCCGGTGCCCGTGGCCACAACCTGCGCCAACTCGACGTGCAATGGCCGTTGGGAACCCTGATATGCGTGACCGGAGTTTCCGGGTCAGGCAAAAGCTCGCTGGTCAGCCACACCCTGCATCCGCTCTTGGCGGCCAAACTCCACGGTGCCCAGCGTCGTCCCCTGCCCTACGACTCTTGCACCGGAATCGAGCAGGTGGCACGCGTCGTCGCGGTCGATCAGCGGCCCATCGGCCGCAGCGCGCGCTCGAACGCGGCGACCTACACGGGGTTGCTAGCGCCGATTCGCCGCCTGTTTGCCGACTTGCCCGAAGCTCGCCTGCGGGGCTACCGACCCGGGCACTTCAGCTTTAACGCCCCAGAGGGAGCCTGCGACCTGTGCAAGGGCCGAGGCGTGTACAGCACGCGCCGGGGCGCATTCGACGACCTCGAAGTCGTCTGCCCCTCTTGCAGTGGACGACGCTACCGCGCCGAGGTCTTGGACGTGCGCTTCCACCAGCACCACATCGCCGAAGTGTTAGAGCTGAGCGTGGCCGCAGCGAGCGAGCTTTTTGCAGCCGTGCCCCAAGTCGCGCAGCGGCTAGAGACCCTCGCGGAAGTGGGCTTGGGCTATTTGCACCTCGGCCAACCGGCAACCAGTTTTTCCGGCGGCGAAGCCCAGCGGGTTAAGCTGGCGGCCGAACTGGGTCGCTCGCGCCAAGACCACGCGCTCTACATCCTCGACGAGCCGACCACGGGCTTGCACTTGGAGGATGTGCGCTTGCTGCTGGCGCTGTTGCAGCGCTTAGTTGACGAGGGCAATACCGTAGTGGTAGTTGAACACCACATCGAATTCATCGCGGCCGCCGACTGGATCATCGACTTGGGGCCAGAAGGCGGGGAAGCTGGCGGAGCAATCACGGCTTGCGGCCGCCCCGAGGAAGTGGCCGGCGTGGCTGGCTCTCACACGGGCGTGTACTTGCAGAAGTTATTTGACGCGCAGTAGGGGCGACCGATCGGTCGCCCCTACTAACCGAGGAGACTTTCATTGGACCTACAAAAAATACAAGCCTACATGCAGCAGGAGGGAATCGGCGCTTGGTTGGTGTACGACTTCCGCGGCGGCAATCCAGTCTTGTGGCAGTTGTTGGGCCAGCGGCGACAGACGACCCGACGCGTCTTCCTCATCGTGCCAGCCTCGGGTGCGCCGCGCTTGCTCGGCTCGGCAGTCGAGCCGGAGGCCCTCGCCGGACTGGGCGTGGAAATCGCTCACTACGCTAGCTGGGAACAACTACACACCCTGTTGCGCGATGCAGTCGAGGGCCTGCCACAGGTAGCAATGGAATACTGGCCCGGGGGCACGCTACCCACGGTGTCTTGGGTCGATGGCGGCACCTTAGAGCTGGTGCGGTCCCTCGGCCCCGAGGTAGTGTCTTCGGCCGACCTGTGCCAAGTCGCCTTGGCCACCTGGAGCGCGGACGCGCTCGCCTCACACCGCGACGCCTGCCGCCAAGTCGCCGAAGTCAAAGACGCAGCCTTCGAGCACATACGCAGCCGCCTCCACACCGGCCTCACCGAGTTCGACGTCCAAGCCTTCATCGTCGCCGAACTAGAGCAGCGCGGCCTCGACATTGGACATCCGCCGATCGTCGCCGTCAATGGCAACAGCGGCAATCCGCACTACGAGCCGCACGCAGACACCGCGGCCTCCATTGAGCCGGGCGCTTGGGTCCTAATCGACCTGTGGGCGCGCCACCCCGGCGAGCAGCACGTGTTTGGCGATATAACTTGGGTCGCCTTTGCCGGCCCGCGCGTCCCCGCCGCCCACGCCGAGGTCTTTGCCGCGGTGCGCGAAGCACGCGATCAAGTGTTGGAACGGCTCGACGCCGAGTGGCACGCCGACGAATTACTACAGGGCTGGCAACTCGACCGCGTAGCGCGCCAAGTCCTGACAACGCACGGCTTGGGCGAGCAATTCGTCCACCGCACGGGGCACAGCCTCGGCCCGGGGCCGAGCATCCACGCACTCGGCGTAAACCTCGACGACCTAGAAACCCACGACGCGCGGTCGATTCTACCGGGCACGGGCTTTTCCGTCGAGCCGGGCGCGTACCTGCCGGAGTTCGGCGTGCGACTCGAAGTCAATGTGTACGTGGATCCAGAGACTGGCCCGGAAGTCACAACCCCCATCCAAAACGAAATCATCTTACTTTGAGCCTCGCAATCGTCCTCGTCAGCGGCGGGCTCGACTCCTGCGTCACCGCCGCCATTGCCGCCCGCCGCGGGCCACTGGCTTTCCTCCACCTGCGCTACCGCCAACGCACCGAGGAACGCGAATTCGCGGCGTTCTCCGCCCTCGCGGATCACTTTCAGGTCGAGAACCGCCTCGTGGTAGATGTCGATTACATGCGCCAAATCGGCGGCTCCAGCTTGGTCGATGCGACCCAGCCCATTCCCGAAGACGAATCCACAGCCAGCTTACCCTCGACCTACGTCCCCTTCCGCAACGCCAACCTACTCGGCGTGGCCGTAGCTTGGGCCGAGGTCATCGGCGCAACCGACATCTACATCGGCGCCCACGAAGCCGAGAGCCACTACCCAGACTGCCGGCGAGAGTTTTTCGCCGCCTACGAGCGCATGGTCGCCACTGGTACCGGACCCCAAACCCAAATCCGCATCCAAACCCCGCTCATCGACTGGGACAAAGCCGCCATCGTCCGTTGCGGCCTCGCGCTTGCCGCCCCTCTGCATCTGACCTGGTCCTGCTATCAGCGCGACGACCTCGCCTGTGGCCGCTGCACAAGCTGCCGCATGCGCTTGGCGGGCTTTCGCCGTGCCGGTGCTAGCGACCCCTTACCCTACGCCTCTATTCCAAGGAGCTAACCCATGCTAATCGGCTACGTCAGCGACGAACGCTACATCGCCCTACACGACGTGCAGTTCGAAATCGCCAACGAAAACCTGCACATCGAAACCCGCTCGCGGGCCACCGGCGAAGTCTTCGCCGACATCCCGCCCGGCCCCTACACCGTGACCTTGCAAAAGGATGGCTTCGGCCCCAAGCGCGGGCAGATCAACCTCCACCCGGACCGGCCGCACCACTTCCGCTTGCTCGCGCATCAGTTGCTCGGCTACGCTTGGCCCAAGTGGGTCCAATCAGGCGAACAATCCGAATTCCGCGTCCACGCGCTCGAAGCCTATCGCCTCGATTTGTGGCGCTACGGCTGGCAAAAAGAGCACATCCGCCCGCTGGGCTGGTTCGACGAGCACGGGCCGCGCGCCACCATGCAAATCACCCCGGACGGCGACTACACCCAGACCGGGGTAATGTGGAACAAGTTTGGCTACACCAGCCCCTCTCACAAACAGTTCGTCTCCGCGCCGGAACGCTCTGGCCTGTACTACTTCCACGCCAAAGGCGAGTCCGGCGCGTTCTTTTCCTTCCCCTGGATCGTCGCCCCAGCCGCCCCCAGCGCGGACATCGCAGTCCTCGCCGCCAACATCAACTGGAATGCGTACAACAACTTCGGCGGGCGCTCCAACTACATCCACCCCGACTGCTTTCCGCCCACGCCGACGATCAATGCCCGCTTGGAACTCAAACGCTACACCGACCCCGAGCACATCAACTACGACGCCGAGGACTATGCTCCCCTGTCCTTCGACCGGCCCGAGCCGATCAACCACATTCCCGAACACGTCGAGATCACCGACCCCATCGCGGGACGCGCGGCTTGCCATGTCGCCCCAGCCGAGTGGCGCTTCCTCGGCTGGTTAGAGCGCGAGGGTTATGCTTACGACCTGTACGCCGAGACCCAATTTCACTTTGACCAACTCGACCTCGACCAGTACAAAATCCTCATCACCACCACTCATCCCGAGTACTGGTCGCGCAAGATGTACTACGACGTCAAGGCGTGGGTGCGCGAGCGCGGCGGCAAATTCATGTACTTGGGCGGCAACGGCCTCAACTGCGAGGTGGAACTACTCGACGAGCAGACGATGAAAGTCAAAAACGGCGACGGGCGCGTCCAGCGAGCCGAGGGCCACGATAGCCGCTTTCACCAGTACAACGAGTCTGAGGCCAACCTGCTTGGCGTGGTCTTTACCCATCCGGGCATTATGACGGCCGCACCGTACCAAGTCCTCGCCGCCGACCACTGGATTTTTGCCAACACGGGCGTCAAAAACGGCGATACCTTCGGCGAGGCCAGCCTACACGAGCGGATCCCCGGCGGAGCCTCCGGCCACGAGACCGACAAGACCTCGCCCTTTTCGCCCCCCGGCACCGAAATCGTCGCTCGCGGCCTCAACCCCGACCAAGGCGGCGCGGAAATCGTCCACTACGAGACAGCCAGCGGCGGCGCGGTTTTTTCCGTCGGCTCCATCACCTATCCCGCCTCAATTCTCGTAGATGAAACCGTCTCGCGCATCACCGCAAACGTCATCGAGCGCTTTGGCGCATAGCCAAAGCACCCGTTTGGTTTTATTCTAAGATGCTTTAACCACCCGTAGGGAATCTCAATGACGACTAGCAACGCGACGACAAACAACACCGACCTAAACTGGATCGCCAACTACATCTGGGGCATCGCCGACGACGTCCTGCGCGACCTATACGTGCGCGGCAAGTACCGCGACGTGATCCTCCCGATGACCGTACTAAGGTCGACGTGCGAGACATGAATCAGGCAACAGCGTACCGATGAGTGCATCCACTTCATTAGCGGAACTTGATAGAGAAAGAGCAGCCACAATGACAGAAAAAGCAGCCACTAGGATCGAGCCAATCGCAAAGATCGTCCTACCCGCTCTTGAGGAAGTTGAACGGCGGTGCCTACAGCAGAAGCGGGAGCGTCAGGTGCCCTCCATTAGCCGACCTAGTAATGATCAGGAGGCGGCGCTATTCACTGCCACAGCCGGGACGTCCCGGATCATATCATCGGAGTTGATCCAGCTCGCGAAGGAACCCTTTGTGGCATATGTCAGGCTTAGCCACAATGGCACGGAGAAAATCTTCCTCATCTGTCGCAACTACACCCCGACAGGAGTAGAACTGCAGGACATGGAGTTTGCCAGTCGCAATGCCCCAATCGGCAGAGCATCCGCAGTCGATGTTGGTGAGAATTTTACCTTCACGACGGGCCGCGGTGAGCACATAGTCGAAGTCATCGAGCGTCATACGTTCCGTCCAGTAAAGCGCAAGAATTGGGACGCGACAGACAACGAATTCTTCATGGATATCGGCGAGTTCTCCGTACCATCGCTTGCCGCCTAGATGGACCAGCATTCAGAGGTGGCATCTGATGTGGATGTCCGTGAGGAACTACGTCAGGCCGAACAGGACGAGCTCCGCCAGCTACAAGAGCGGGGGAGGATACGGGAAGGCCGCAGTCGTCAGATAATTCAAACGATGCAGCTAAGAGACCAAGCAATCCTCGACTCAGTTCAGGACGCGGTCTTTCGATTGCCGATAAATTCAAGATTTGTCCTGACGGGTGGCCCTGGCACCGGAAAGACCACGGTGCTCATACGAAGAATCTCACTGAAGACCAAACCAGAGTTCCTTACAGATGAGGAAAAGGCCACTGCTGCAAAGGTTGGCCTTAGTGGTGACAGGATTAATGAACTGCTACAAGGCCTAAGGGGGTGGTTGCTGTTCACTCCCTCGGACCTTCTAAAGGTCTATCTGAAGGAGGCACTGAACCGCGAGGCTATTCCTGCAGCCGATGAGAGGATCCAGACGTGGGGCACTTACCAGCTCAGTCTCGCCCGACCCGAATGTTTTGGTCTGCTAAGGGTTGGGAACCGACGCGGTCCGTTCCGATACACGGAGGAGCGGTTGCTGACCGCGAAGACAAATAAGGAGCTACTGGCCTTCGGTGAAGGGTTCAGGGTTTTTCTTCAGGCAGACGTGGTCGCCAGTCTAGAAGCCAGTGTAGCAGCAACAAGGGGTAGTTCAGACGATCCTCCCTTTGCCAATGCCCTAAGCTCAGCCTTCAACGCAATTAGGGAGGTGAAGATAGCTGACTTTGAGCCTGAATTCGTGCGTGTACTCCGTCGATTGGCCATCTACAGGGAAGCGTGTGCCACCGAAAGATCGGTTTTGAATAGTGAGCTAGAAGAAATTGCGGAAACTGTACTAACAGGCTCGGAAGTGGTAGCCAGTGTGAACGGGATCGTGGATAAGGCTAGTGCGAAGCGAGGGGTACGCTCTTCCACGGAAGAGGAAGGCGAAAGCGAAGAGGATGACCCGTTCGAAGATGACGAACAGATCAGGTCGGGTGATCTGGCAGAAATAACAAGCGATGGAGGTGACAGTATCGTCAGAGCGAAGCGTCACGTTGTTTCAGCCATAAGGGCACACGCTCGAGCCCTAGCTACCGGAAGACGCCCGAGACCCCTACAGCAGGAAATCATCCAAAAAATTGAAGCCCATATCCCCCGTGATGTGGCGCTGCAGCACCTTGGGGAGCGGGTGGTGGAACAGGGTCATGCCCAGCTATGGACGCGTGGAATAGATTTCCTGCTATCTCATGTTCCCCAAGCCTACAAGCGATACCGGCGGGGGCTCATAGGAAAAGATTCAGCCGGCCAACTGGAAGGGCACAAGGAAGATCTGATACGGAGTGGTCGTATTTGTGCAGATGAGATCGACCTCCTGCTCTACATCATTACGCGATTTGGTAGGATCGCTCTATCAATGGGGCAGAGGGCCCTCCAGACAGACACCAGAAGTAGGCTACTCGAGCGCATGAAGGAGCATCTGTTCGGCCAGATCGTTATCGACGAGGTAACAGATTTCTCAAGTTACCAAATCGGCTGCATGTATGGCCTCACCCATCCCGGCCTTGGGGCACTGTCCATGGCGGGTGATCTCATGCAACGCGTTGCACCGCGTGGTCTGCAGGCTTGGGATCAGCTAGAAGGCATCATTCCAGAGGCGGCTGTCAGAGAACTGAAGACGACCTACCGGCAGAGCAGTCGGTTGTTGGAGGTCGCGAAGAAACTGTCGAGATCTGCGACTGGTGAACAACCGGCTTTAGAATCAGCGTATCGTAGCGATGAGATCATGCCTGCTCCACTGTTATTCCAACACGAGGGCGATTCGGATCTGCATGGTGGTTGGATCGTCGAGAGGATCCTTGAGATCTATGCCGTCGGCAACTCACTCCCGTCCATCGCGGTGTGCGTACCGAATGAACGCGAGATTGACCAAGCTTATGATCTGATTGCTGTCCGTCTATCGGAACATGGAATCCAAGCCGAGAAGTGTCCTGAAGGGAAGATCGGAGATGGTCAGCGTGTTCGTGTCTTCAGTGTCGACTACTTGAAGGGCTTGGAGTTCGAGGGAGTCTTCCTCCTCGATATTGACATGATCGAGACAGAGCGTCCCGACCTAGTCGACAAGTTCCTATACGTAGCCATAACGCGTGCAGCTCTCTTCCTCGGAGTTACCACCAGAAGACGACTCCCAAAGTGTCTCCTCTCTGTAGAGGAGGCGTTCGAAAAAGCTACCTGGGCAGACTACGCTGCTTGAAGGCTAATGCACCTCGACCTGTACCCGACGACCCGACGGAAGCCCCAAAGCTGATGCAATACGTGCCTTGGTGGGCGAAGGAGTGAGCCGGACCGGTACTTGATGATATGTCACCCACGCAAGTGAATAGATCTTGTATTATACTCGTAAGAATCATATTATCAATGGGTTATGTAAATTATTTTTACTTGACGGGTACTTGGCGGATGACTACAGACACCGCCGAACGCGGCCTTGGACGCCTCATCTGCACAGCCCTAGCTGACCATCCCTGTGACCCGTCGTGAAATCGATCACTTGCGCGAGTACTTGACCCGCCTAATCGCCGATGTCGTCACCGGCAAGCTCGACGTACGCGAGGCTGCTGCTGAACTGCCGGAAGTGGATTCGCTTGCGGAAGACGACTTGGACGGTACAATCCATGATAGGGAGAATTCAAATCTCGGCGAACTCAACGCCGAGGAATCGGCAGAAGAGTACACAATTAAAAAGGAGAGGCTCTTATGACGGACTGGAGCAAGTGCCCTGGGGTGGAGCAAATCCCGGGTAAGGTCAGCGGCGCTTGGCTTTTCACCGACAGCAGACTGCCCGTATCCGCCCTGTTCGAGAACTTGGAGGCCGGTGCCACCGTCGAGGAGTTCATGGAGTGGTTCGCGCCCGTGGACGAATGGAAGGTGAGAGCCGTTCTGCAATACGTGGCCGACTCTCTGAAGGCCGTGCCGGTGAGCAGCCTTGAAGATACTGTTTGATCACGGTACACCGAGGCCCCTCAGGCGGGAACTCCCCGGACACTCGGTCGATACAGCGGCAGACAAGGGATGGGACCGGTTGGCCAACGGAGACCTGATCAACAGTGCCGAACAGGATGGCTACGAGATTCTGATTACGACCGACCAGAGCATAAGGCATCAGCAGAACCTTGCAGGCAGGCGGTTGGCCATCATCGTACTACTCTCTGGGGCTTGGCCTTACACTGAGTCGAGGATCGAAGACATTCGAGCCGCTGTCGCTGAAACGCAGCCTGGGGAGTTGAGGGAGGTCGCCATCCCGGTTAGGGACGAGGGCTAGCGTGAGCACCGAAACCAGCGAGAGGGACCTTGAGTGCCTGATATGCGAGGCGCTTGCCGGCCAGCCTGGGACCCGGACGCCGAAGAATCGGCAGAAGATTACCCATGTGTTGCCCATCGGCCAATGAACATCTATATTGTGCTACACAGAAACTGTGAGGCTGCGACTATGAAAAACATCACCGTATCCATTGACGAACAGACCCACCGGCTCGCCCGCATCCGGGCGGCGGAGTTGGACACCTCGGTATCGGCCCTCGTGCGAGATTACCTGAGACATCTGGCAGCGGAGCCAGATGCGGGGGGCGAAGCCAGTGCCGAGTCTAGCGAAACCATCTATCAGCGTCGGTGCAGGCTGCTGCGGGAAGTGCTCGCGGACTTCGATGGGCAGGGTATTGGGTTGCGGATGTCCGACAACCTGCCCAGAGAGGCGTTGTACGACCGCGTCGCGGCAAGGGCCGAGGCTGTCGCCGAGCGCGAGCGTCAGCGCAGCATCTCTGAAGCACTCAAAACCTCACCATGCGATTCGTAGATACCAATGTCCTGCTGTACGCCGTCAGCGAGATCCCGGAAGAGGCCGACAAGCGGGCGCGAGCGCGGGAAGTCCTGACAGAACCCGACCTCGCCGCGTCCGTTCAGGTGCTGCAGGAGTTCTATCACCAAGCCACCCGGCCGACACGGACCCGCAGTCTTTCTGGCAATAGAGCATTGCAATTCCTAGAGCCGATTCTGCTGTTCCGGATTCAATCCATGACGATGGACGTTTTTCTTGAGGCCGTGGCCATCAGCCGACGCTTTCAACTGTCTTATTGGGACGGCGCGATCCTTGCCGCAGCCCGGACCCTCGGCTGCGACGCGGTCTATTCTGAGGACCTCAGTTCGGAACAGGACTACGATGGCCTCCGGGTCATAAACCCTTTCACGGACCGGTAGGGCAGCGCAGTTTTTTCCGTCGGCTCCATCACCTATCCAGCCTCGATTCTCGTGGACGGAACCGTCTCGCGCATTACCGCAAACGTCGTCGAGCCCTTTGTCGCAGCATAGCCAAAGCACCCGTTTGTCCTTATTTTATAAGTGCTTTAGGCTGTTAGGAGACGAAATTTCATGGCTACCGAGCCGAGCAAAGACCTAGACGTTTTTGCCAATCCCCATCCGGACCGCGACTACACAATCGAGTTCTCGTGTCCGGAATTCACTTCGATATGTCCCGTAACCGGGCAACCCGATTTCGGCACCATCCACATCCGCTACGTGCCCGACCAACAGTGCATTGAGCTCAAATCGCTTAAGCTCTACCTGTGGTCCTTTCGCCAAGAAGGCGCTTACTACGAAGCGGTCACCAACACCATTCTCAACGATTTGGTGGCTGCCTGCGCACCGCGACGCATGACTGTGGTGGGAGAATTCAATGTGCGCGGGGGCATTTCCGCCGTTGTGACGGCTGAATTTGCCCCGCAGCCCTAAACCCGGCGACATATCAACTTACCGAATGGAGACTTACAATGGAAGAAGTACGCCAAGACGCCGCTGAGACGGCAGCAGAAGAAGGATCGGGGGAAAACGGCGGCCGGCAGGACCGGGCTTGGTTCCCCTACATCACTAAGGTGCAGTTCGAGCGGTTCCTCTCGCGGCTGGAGACCAAGATCCCCGATCAAATCGACCGCGACTACGTGCGGCCTATTATTCGCACCCCATCGATGATCCACCGCTTTTTGCGCGGCATCGAATCCATGAATCTGACCGACCGCGACCAAAAGCCCACGGACCTGCTATTGCGAATCGTCCCCAAGGAGACGCGCAAATTCGCGTTCGCCGACGTGGTCCGCGACCTGTACAAAGATCTGCTGCCGGAGTGGGAACAGAGCAACGGCAACATGAGTGACGACGCCATTGTCGATTACTTCCGCAACCGCACCGGCATGGGGCGCGATTCGGCCAACAAGATGAAGATGTTTTTCAAGTACCTCGTCGCCGAGGCTGATTTCGGCGACTCCTCCGCCCCGCAAGAGGAAGCGGCCGCCGAACCCGTACCCCAAGAAGAACCTCCCGAAACACCCGAACCCACGCCCCGAGAGAGTCGCAGCCGTCGCGAACCTGCCCCCAAGGAGCGCTCCGGGCGCGACGGACGGACCAAGCGCACCACCTCCGAGCGACAAGAGCGACAAGAACGCCCGGAACGTTCAGACCGCCAAGAACGCCCCCTAACCGAGACGCAGCGAGCCTATCTAGAAACCCTCCAGTCCATGGTCCAGATCAAAATCGACGGCGACTGGGACGAAGACATGATCCGCCTCGCCTTCGACCGTCTGGAGCGGCTCTTCGACCGCCTGCGGCGCGCCTAATTCAAAATAGAGTTCGCGCCTACGATTGCCTCGTAGGCGCGAACGATGAGACATCTTATGAACAACTACCGCATTGCGATTATCGGTCTCGGCGGCATGGGCGGGCATCACGCGGAGGCCGTGCAGTTAGAGGCGAACTGCGAACTAGTCGCCGGAGCGGAAATCGACCCGGAGCGGGCGGCAGCATGGGGAGAGCGCTTTGGTGTCAAAGCGCTCTATGACGACTACGAGAAGATGCTCGATGAACAACTGCCCGACCTCGTCATCGTCCCAACGCAAGCACCCATGCACCACCAGCCGACGATTGCCGCAGCCCAGCGCGGCATCCACGTGTTCTGCGAAAAGCCGATTGCCCTGAACCTCATCGAAGCCGACGAGATGGTTGCAACCTGCGACCAGCACGGCGTCAAGTTTGCCATCAACCACATCAAACGCGCCAGCCCGTACAATCGCCATGCCCTCGCGCTGATCGACCACGGCGCAATCGGCCAAGTGGTGTTGCTGCAGGCAACCGACAAAGGGGGCCGCAAGGTGGGCAACTCGCTGATGGAGATGGGCACCCATCTCTACGATTGGGTGCGTCTGTTTGGCGGCGATGTCGAGTGGACGCACGCGCACCTCGTGCAGATGGATGGACGCGAGTCAACCGTTGACGACATCAAACACACCCAAGAGGTACACCCGAAAGACCGCGATGCAGGGATTGTGCTTGGCGAGCGCGGGCACGCCTCGTTTCGCTTTGCCAACGGCATTCATGCGGACGTGCAGTTCCTCGCCCAGCCGCAGACCAACGACAATGGCTACGGCATTGACATCATCGGCACCGAAGGGCGCATCGCCGTGCGGGAGAGCGTGGGCACGACGATGTTTATCCACAAAGGACAACACAAGACGCCAGCCGAGGCGTGGGAACCCGTGTATCTGCCCGCCGAAAACCTCGACGAGCAAGGCAATCCACGCGATAGGACATCCATACGCTTGCTCTTGCAGCGCCTCATGCTGCGCGACCTCATCGCCGCCATTGAAGAAGACCGGGATCCGTTTGCAAGCGGCAGAGACGGTCGGGATTGTCTCGAAATGATTCAGGCGACGTGGGAGTCACATCGGCGCAAGGCGCGAGTGTCCATGCCGCTAACGCCGCGCGAACACCCACTTGAGCGGTGGCGGAGAGAAGCGCACGCCGACGCGGTCAATTGATAGTACTTCGCTAGGCGCAGCGGAGTTGCAGCACCTCTTAGAGAACCCTACTCCCCAAAGCGGGCCATCGCCGTGAACTTGTCCAGCCGCTGGGCCACTAGCGCCTCTGGCGTGAGTCGCCGAAGCTCGGCTAAGGCATCTTGCACGTGGCGTTTGAGCATGGCGGCAGCCGCATCCCAGTCGTGGTGCGCACCGCCCAACGGCTCGGACACGATGCGGTCGATGATCCCCTGCTGCTTCAGGTCTTTAGCCGTCAGCTTGAGGGCCTCGGCCGCCTCCTCCCTACGCTCGCGCACCTTGAACAGGATCGTCGAGCAACTCTCTGGCACAATCACCGAATAACAGGCGTGCTCCAGCATCAGGATCCGGTCGCCAACCGTAATGCCAATGGCACCGCCGCTGAAGGCTTGGCCAATGATGGCCACGACGATGGGCACCGGCAGATGCGACATCTCGTAGAGGTTGCGGGCGATGGCCTCGGCTTGGCCCCGCTCCTCGGCCTCAATCCCGGGATAGGCACCCGAGGTATCGACCAAAGTCAAGACCGGCAATTTGAACTTGGCCGCCATCTGCATCAGGCGGCGGGCCTTGCGATACCCTTCTGGATGCGGCATACCGAAGTTGCGCTTTTGCCGCTCTTCGAGGTTGCGCCCGCTCTGGATGCCGACGACCATGACTGATTCGTCGTTCAGCCGCGCCGGCCCGCCGATGACGGAAGGGTCGTCGGCAAAAAGGCGATCGCCGTGTAACTCGGTAAAGTCGGACAGCATCCGCTCGACGTAATCGAGTGCGTACGGGCGGTTCGGGTGCCGCGCGATCTGCACCCGCTGCCAAGGGCTGAGATTGGCGTAGATTTCTCTGCGCTTCTTCGCAGCCTGCGCTTCGAGCTTGCGCACGCCCTCATCCAAATTCAAGCCATCGGCTTCGGCTTGGCTTTTTAGCTCGTCGATTTTCTTTTGTAGCTCGACGAGATCGCGTTCAAAATCGAGGTAAAATCCACTGTTATTCACCGGACAAACCTCCTAGGTTACAATTGGGAATTACGAATTACGAATTACCCCACCCCAATTCGTAATTCCTAATTCTTAATTCTTAATTCACTCAGCGCCGCCTCAACTCGGTCCAACGCCTTTTCAAGCAGGTCCAACGACGTGGCGTAGGAAAGCCGGATGTGCTCGTAGGTGCCAAACCCAGCACCGGGCACGCAGGCTACCTTGGCCTCTTCAAGCAAGTACTCGCACAATGCTACTGAATCGCGGACCTTACTACCGTAGTACGCGGAAACATCGGGATAGGCGTAAAAGGCCCCCGACGGCAACGCGCATTCCACGCCTTCGATGGCGTTGAGGCGCTCGACCATGTAGCGCCGCCGCTCGTCAAAGGCTTGGCGCATTTCCTCGACCGACTCCTGCGGGCCATCGAGCGCCTCGACAGCCGCTTTCTGCGCCATCGACGAGGGGTGCGACACTTCCTGGCTTTGCACCTTGTTCATTCCGGCGATGATCTCCTCGCTGGCCCCCGTATAGCCGATGCGCCAGCCGGTCATCGAATAGGCCTTGGACACCCCGTTGACCACAATGCTAAATTCCTTGGCCTCCGGGCTGCAAGCGGCAATCGAGTGGTGCTCGGCTCCGTCGTAAATCAGCTTCTCGTAAATCTCGTCGCTGAGCACATAGACCTCGTGTTCAACAGCCACTGCCGCCAAACTCTCCAACTCCTCGCGGGTGTACACCGCGCCGCTCGGATTGGACGGCGAGCACAAAAAGAGCATCCGCGTGCGGGGCGTGATAGCGGCGCGGAACTCGTCCGCAGTCAGCTTGAGCCCGTTGGCCGCTTGGGTCTCGACAATCACCGGCTCGCCGCCCACTATCCGCGGCTGCTCGCAGTAGGTCACCCAATAGGGCGTGGGAATAATGACCTCGTCGCCAGCGTTGACCAGCGCCGCCACCGCTAAAAAAAGCGAGTGCTTGGCACCGTTGTTGACGATCACCTCGTCGGTTGTGTAAACCAAGCCATTGTCGCGCTCGAATTTGCGACAGATCGCCTCCTTGAGCTCGATGATCCCCGACCCCGGCGTGGTGTACTTGGTAAAGCCCTCGACAATGGCGCGGATGCCAGCGTCTTTGACGTTTTGCGGCGTATCGAAATCCGGCTCGCCCGCCGACAGGGAAACCACGTCGATACCAGCGCGCTGCATGGCCGCAGCCCGCGCCGAAATCTGCATGGTGACCGACGGCTGGACGCGCTGTACATTGTGCGAAAGTGGCATAGTTCCTCAGGTAGTGTATTCGGCGTTCAGGCGCACGTACTCGTACGTCAGATCGCAGGTAAAAATTTCAGCCGTCGCCGCGCCCATCGCCAAGTCGATATCAATGGTCATTTCCTCCGCCTGCATGGCCGCGCTCAGTTTATCCTCGTCGAAATCGAGACCCGCGCCGTTGCCGTAAATGTCCGTGCCGCACAGCGACACGCACGCCCTCTCGGGATCAAACTCGACGCCAGCGTACCCCATCGCGCACAGAATGCGTCCCCAGTTGGGGTCGTTGCCGAATGCCGCGGTCTTCACCAAGCTCGAATTAGCCACCGCAATGCCGACTTGCCTCGCCTCCGCTTCAGTAGCGGCCCCACGCACCGCTATGGTGATCAGCTTGGACGATCCCTCGGCGTCGCGCGCGATCGCCTGGGCCATCTGCCGACACGCGTACTCAATGCCCTCGTAGAGGCGCGCGCAATCGCCTTCGCCTAGCTCCGCGCCGTCGCCATTGGCCATCAGGATCACCGTGTCGCTCGTACTCATGTCGCCGTCAACCGTGATGCAGTTAAACGTGCGCTGGATGGCCTGCGACAGCAGTTCCTGCAACTGTCCGCTGGGCACAGCCGCGTCCGTGGTCACCACTGCCAGCATCGTCGCCATGTTGGGGGCGATCATCGCCGCTCCTTTGGCCATCGCCCCAACTACGGCGCGGCCCGCTTCCAATTCAACCTCGACGGCACAGCTCTTCGGCACAGTGTCCGTAGTCATGATCGCCTCAGCGGCAGTCGCACCGCCGTCCTCGGACAACGCCGCGACAATCCGCGGG
Source organism: Candidatus Latescibacterota bacterium (assembly GCA_022825835.1). GTDB lineage: Bacteria > Latescibacterota > UBA2968 > UBA8231 > UBA8231. Next base: position 11,857 of record JAJDVZ010000163.1, on the reverse strand, counting down.
ATGCCCGCTTCGATCTTGGCAATTGGCAGCGGTACGCCGATCAAGCCGGTGGAGCAGACCAGCACTTCTTCCGTTTGCAGACCCAACTCACTCGCCGTCAAGGCGCACATCTGCCGGGCGTGGTCCAAGCCGACGTCGCCGTTGCAGACATTGGCATTGCCGCTGTTGAGAATGACGGCCCGCGCCTTGCCATCGGCGAGGTGCTCGCGGTCAATGGCAATCGGCGCACCCTGCACCTTATTGGTGGTGTACACCGCAGCGGCATTGGCCGGGCGCGTCGAATACACCAGCGCCAAGTCCTTAGCGCCCGATTCCTTAACACCCGTCTGAATGCCGCCCGCCCGGTACCCACGCGGCGCAGTGACCCCGCCACCCTCGATAATCCTCATAGCACTCAATCCGTTCCCGTCGCGCCGACCGCTAGCTCGTCGGCTTGAAACCTTTTCGTGGAACAAATGTTGCCGTCGTCCAATATCTTCACTCCTGTCGCTTCTTTTTTAGTTCTTTTCGTACACTTCGCGCCGATGCTTAACAAACTGAACAATTATCTTCTTTTCTGTCCGGTCACAAATATAGAGAACGCGATAATCGCCGACGCGCAATTTGAATACACCCGAAAATCGTCCTGTAAGTGCTTCGATCCTAATTGACTCAAAGTTCTCAGCTAACCAACGCAATCTGTTGAGTACGCGCTGTGCTACTGAAGCCTCCAACTTAGTTAAATCTGCTTCGGCATTGGGTGTGAATTCTACATGGTACATCACCAAGTCAGCCCTAGTCGTTTAGCGACTTTATGGGCAGGTACGGTTTCGCTATCGCCTTCCACCGCGACAAGGGCGAACCGAAGTTCCTCGGCGAAGTCTTCGCGCAATTCCGCTCCTTCATCAGGATCGCCCATCATTTCTGAGAGCGTGTGTACAACAATCTCCTGAACAAGTGCTCTAAACTCATCAACTGTTAAATCGGCAACTTTTTCAGAGGTCATTGTCTTGCTCCTTGATTTGAGCACTCAATCCGTTCCCGTCGCGCCGACCGCTAGCTCGGCCAGCGCATCCTTCATCAATTTGTAGTGCAAACTATCGGCCAGCGCGATCCAACTCGCCTCAATCACATTCTCCGAAACCCCCACCGTACCCCACACATCCTTGCCGTCCGACGACTCGATCAATACCCGCGTCTTGGCCGCGGTCCCGTCGCTGCTCGACAACACCCGCACCTTGTAGTCCTCCAAATGCACCTGCTTGAGTGCGGGAAACTCCTGCTCCAGCGCCTTGCGCAGTGCTTGATCGAGCGCATTGACCGGCCCATCGCCGCCAGCGACCATATGGTACTCGGCATCGCCGATGACGATCCTGACAATGGCCTCGGCTTCTTCGGCGTGCTCCCCGATCCTGCGGTTGATGGTGCGGAAGTTGATCAGCGTAAATAAGTCCTCGTACGTGCCCTGAACCCGCCGCGCCAACAACTCAAACGACCCCTCCGCCGCCTCGAACTGATAGCCCTCGTGCTCCAACTGCTTGACCCGCTCCAAGACCCGTCCCACCAGCGGATCCCGCTTCTCTATGTCGGGCAAAAATCGCCGCAGCTTGCTGACGACCGTCGCACCGCCCGCTTGGTCCGAGACCAAAAACCGCCGCTCGTTGCCCGTGGCTATGGGATCGATGTGTTCGTAGCAGCGCGGGTCCTTGATCATGGCGTCGATGTGGACGCCTCCCTTGTGGGCGAACGCGCTCTCGCCGACATAAGGCTGGCGGTGGTCGTGATAGACATTGGCGATCTCGCTGAGGAAGCGGGAGAAGTCCATCAGCTCCACGAGATTGTCGCGGCCCACTGTCTCGAACCCCATCTTCAGTTCCAAGTTGGGCAGAATAGCGCACAAATTGGCGTTGCCGCAGCGCTCGCCATAGCCGTTAAAAGTTCCTTGCACTTGCACTGCCCCCCGCTCCACGGCCACGAGGGTATTGGCCACACCGACGCCAGCATCGTTGTGCGTGTGGATGCCAAAGGGGATGCCGATCCGTGCCTTGACCTCCTCGACAATCTGACTCATCTCGCTGGTCAAGGTCCCGCCATTAGTATCGCAGAGCACCAAAATCCGCGCCCCACCACGCTCGGCGGCCAATAGCGTCTCAACCGCGTAATCGGCGTCGGCCTTATAGCCGTCGAAAAAGTGCTCGGCGTCGTAGATCACCTCGCGACCGTGCGCGACCAGATAGGCGACCGAGTCTTCAATTAGCTGCAGATTTTCTTCTAGCGTCGTCTTGAGCGCCTCGACTACGTGCAAGGTCCAGCTCTTGCCAAAAATGCAGACGCTGTCGGTCTCGGCCCGCAGCAGCGTGTTCAGGGTCGCGTCTTCCTCCGGGGCCACACCGGCCCGCCGAGTGCTGCCAAAAGCGGTCACTCGCGCCTTCAGACTTAGCTTCTTCACTTCCTGAAAAAAGGCCAGATCCTTGGGATTGGTCGGGTTCGGCCAACCTCCCTCAATGTAATCGACCCCCAGCGCGTCGAGCCGCCGCGCGATCAGCAGCTTGTCCTCTAGCGAATAGGAAATGCCCTCGGCTTGAGCGCCGTCTCGCAGGGTGGAGTCATAGACTTCGATGCGCATGGTGTCGCTTCCCTCCATCGTCCTAGGCGTCGGCCACAGCCTGGGCTACTAAGTCGCCTACTTCCGCCGTCGAATACCCCATCCTACCCGCGCCCATATCGTCGAGCTTGGTCAGCGTCGAGACGATAGCGCCCTCCAAAATGTCGGCACCCTCGTGCTCGCCGAGCGTGTCGAGCATGAGCTGACAGGCACCGATGGCAGCCATAGGATTGATGATATTCTGGCCGGTGTACTTGGGGGCCGAGCCGCCGATCGGCTCGAACATCGACACGCCTTCGGGATTGATATTGCCACCCGCGGCAATGCCCATCCCACCCTGGATCATCGCGCCCAAATCCGTGATGATGTCGCCGAACATGTTGTCGGTAACTACCACGTCGAACCACTCGGGATTTTTAACCATCCACATGCAGATAGCATCGACGTGGGCGTAGTCGCGCTTGATGGTCGGATAGTCGGCCGCGCCGATTTCCTCAAACACCCGCTCCCACAAGTCGAAGGCATACGTCAGCACGTTGGTCTTGCCGCACAGCGTCAAGGTGTTGTCCTTGTTGCGCCGCTGGGTGTACTCAAAGGCGTAGCGCAAGCAGCGCTCGACGCCTTTGCGAGTGTTGATAGATTCCTGCACTGCGATCTCGTCTGGCGTGCCCTTTTTGAGAAAGCCGCCAGAACCCGCGTACAGTCCCTCAGTGTTTTCCCGCACCACCACGAAATCGATATCCTCCGGCCCTTTGTCCTTGATCGGCGTCGGCACGTTGGGATAGAGCTTGACCGGGCGAAGATTGATGTACTGGTCCAACTCAAAGCGCAGCCTCAGTAGAATGCCTTTTTCGAGGATACCCGGCTTCACGTCGGGGTGGCCGATGGCCCCTAGATAGATGGCATCGAACTGCCTAAAGTCGTCGGCCGCCGACTCGGGCAAGACCTCGCCGGTGCGCAAATAGCGGTCGCCGCCAAAGTCAAAATCCACAGTCTCGTATTTGAATCCCTGCTTAGCGGCTACAGCGTCGAGTGCTTTCAAACCCTCGACCACCACTTCAGGCCCTGTTCCGTCTCCGGGTATTACGGCGATTTTGTGCAATTACTTATCTCCCATGTTAAGGTTCATCCATCGTTGGATATGGTTTCTGATTTCACCAATTCAACGATTCTACTCACAAAATTGATCTCCAAACGATACTCTCTTAGCAAACGTGTCCCTATGAGGATTTGGGTCCCAGAAACGAAAGTTGTTTCTGCTTGAATGATCTGACCATCAAACGGAAAACTAACCAAGTAGGCATCTTCATCAATAACTTGACCACCAGCCAAAGCAGAAGTCATCCGGCCAACGTACCGGGCGTTTAACGAATCGCGTATGTCTTCTGGCAATTCCAAGTCACCATTGAAGCCTGTGTCAATAGTGGCAGCCCAATTTTGGCCAACGATCGGCAGTGTAACCGTGGGTACACCGATAGATGAAACAGTGCCTCGAATCACTGCCTACATCCCTTGAGGAGATATGTTTCAGAGCCGACCCGTTCAAAGAAAAGGGGTGACTTCATATCTTCAGCATCTCTTTGCAAAACAATATCTCGAATCGATTCCCCAAACCAAATCTGTCCGCTTCTAGGATCAATTCCCACGGTCTGCCCGACTCGATCGGCAACATTGTACTGCCGTTGGTATTGCGCCCAAATTTGCTTTGCCTTGATCGAATCGGCTTTCGTCCAGTTGGAACGTCCCATCTTATCACCTCTTTCAGAACCCCGCCACGTACGGCAGCTTCCGCGTGGTGCTCTCAATCTGGTCGCCAGCGGCCAAAAGCTGGCCTAGCGAGTCCCAACTTCCCTTGAGAAACTGCTCGCGCGGGCCATCGGCAATATCGGCTGCAACTTGGCCGCCGGCCCAGCGCACCTGCCGCGCTTCGAGATCGATGGCCACCTCCTGCGCCGAATCGCTCTCGACCGCGTCCATCAACGCCTGCATGTCCCCAGCCGCCACTCGCACACAGGGCAATCCCATGGCGATGCAGTTGCCAAAGAAAATCTCGGCAAAGGACTCGGCGACAAAGCCCTTGATCCCCCAGCGCATCAGGGCCTGCGGCGCGTGTTCGCGCGAGGACCCGCAGCCAAAATTGGCATTGGCCAACAGGACCGACGCTCCTTGGAAGCGCGCTTGGTCAAAGGGATGGTCTCCACCGGCGCGATCGTCCTCAAAGGCATGGGCACCCAAATTCTCAAAGGTCACCGTCCGCAAAAAACGAGCCGGAATGATGCGGTCGGTATCAATATCAGCCCCGCGCACCACCACGCCGCGGCCGGCTATAGTCTGAATCACACTCGAATTTTCCATGGTGTCTCCTCCTCTACCCCACCAACTCCCGCACATCCGCCACCTCACCCGCCACCGCCGCCGCCGCGACCATCGCTGGACTCATCAGCAGGGTGCGACCGGTAGGACTGCCCTGCCGGCCCTTGAAATTGCGGTTGGACGACGAAGCACATAGCTCGCGCCCTTGCAATTTGTCGGGATTCATCGCCAAGCACATGGAGCAACCCGCTCCCCGCCACTGGAACCCGGCCTCCGCGAAGATCTCGTGCAGGCCCTCGGCCTCGGCTGCGGCCCGCACCTGTTGCGACCCCGGCACCACGAGAGCACGGACGCCGGGAGCGACCTTGCGTCCGTGAGCAACCCGGGCTGCCTCGCGCAGATCCGAGAGCCGACCGTTAGTACAAGAGCCGATAAACGCCACATCTACTTTGGTCCCGGCGATCCTCTGCCCCGGCTCAAAATCCATGTACTCGAAAGCTTCCTGCACGGTGGAGCGGTCAGAGTCGGCAAAAGCGTCTAGGTCAGGCAAATCCTGGTCAACGCCGACCGATTGGCCCGGCGTAATGCCCCACGTCACGGTCGGGCCGATCTCGCGGCCGTCGATTTGGACTAGGTCGTCGTACTCGGCGTCGGCGTCCGAGGCCATGGACTCCCACCACTCGACCGCAGACTCAAAGTTGCGCGGCGCATGAGATCGCCCATTGAGATAGTCGTACGTCGTCTGGTCGGGATTGACGTACCCGACCCGAGCACCACCCTCAATCGACATGTTGCACACTGTCATCCGCTCTTCAATGGACATGGCCTCAATGACTGAACCGCCGTACTCATAGCCGAAACCAACGCCGCCATTGACCCCGAGCAGGCCGATAATGTGCAAGATGATGTCCTTGGCGTACACCCCCTCGCTCAGCGCGCCGCTGACCTCAATCCGCCGTACCTTGAGCGGGTCCATGGCCAAGCACTGAGTGGCGAGCACGTCACGCACTTGGCTCGTACCAATGCCAAAGGCCACCGCGCCAAAAGCCCCGTGCGTCGAAGTGTGGCTATCGCCGCAGGCAATGGTCATGCCCGGCTGAGTCAGCCCCAATTCCGGGCCGATGACGTGGACTACCCCTTGGCGCTGGTCGTCGATGTTGAACAGCGGGATCTCGAACTCGGCGGCATTCTGCTCAATCGCATCCATCATCTCCTCGGCCAAGTCATCGACAAAAGGCCGCTGCACCAAGTCTGTGGGCACGATGTGATCTACGGTGGCAAACGTGCGCTGTGGAAAGCGGACCGTAAGGCCGCGCTCCCGCAGCATCTCAAAGGCCTGGGGGCTGGTCACCTCGTGAACCAAATGCAGGCCAACGAACAACTGCGTCTGCCCCGAGGGCAACTCGCGCACGGTGTGCGCGTCCCAAACCTTGTGCAACAGGGTTTTACCCATCTCCAATCTCCTCTACACGGTCTGATGCTGTTCTTTAGCGTTCTTTGCGGTCAAGCGGTTCAGCGCATCCACATACGCCCGCGCACTCGCCTCGATAACGTCGGTTGAAACGCCTCGGCCCCGCGCCTGCTCGCCGTTTTTCGACAGATGCACCGTTACCTCGCCCAACGCCTGTCGGCCGGAGGTGATGGCGCGGATGGCGTAGTCGTCGAGCCGGACCTCGGTGCCGCAGGCCAAGCCAATGGCCGCATACGCCGCATCCACCGGTCCCGCACCCCAAGACGACTGCTGCACGATCTCGTCGCCAATGCGCATCCGCACCGTGGCCGAAGGCACCGTGCCAGTGCCACTGACCGAATGCAGGTACTGGAGCTCGTAGTAAGCGGTCGTCTCGTCCGAGCCACCGACGATTTCAATCAGGTCCTCGTCGAATACTTCCTTCTTCTTGTCGGCCAACGCGACGAAGTCCTCGTACACCTTGTCCAATTCCTCTTTGTTCAGCTCGTAGCCCAAAACCTCCAGCCGATGGCGCAGCGCCGCGCGTCCCGAGCGCGACGTCAGCACGATCTCGGTAGCCTCCAGCCCCACATCTTTCGGATCCATGATCTCAAAAGTGTCGCGCTGCTTGAGTACGCCGTCCTGGTGGATGCCCGAGCTATGGGCAAAGGCGTTGGCACCGACAATCGCCTTGTTGGGCTGGACCGCGATGCCCATCAAGCGGCTAACTAGCCGGCTGGTGGAGACGATTTCCTCGGTGACCACTTCAGTATCAAAGCCGAAGTAGTTCTGGCGCGTCTTTAGCGCCATGACGATTTCCTCCAGCGAGGTATTGCCGGCTCGCTCGCCCAAGCCGTTGATCGTGCATTCGGCTTGGCGTGCGCCTTTTTTGATCGCTGTGAGGGTATTGGGTACCGCCATGCCCAGATCGTCGTGGCAATGGACGCTGATGATGGCGTCTCCACTGTTGGGCACCTCGGCGATGATCTGCGCGATCATCTCCCCGAATTCTTCGGGCACGGCATAGCCGACCGTGTCGGGGATATTGATCGTCGTCGCCCCGGCCGCGATCGTCGCCGCGATGATCTCGTAGAGGTAGCTAGGCTCCGTGCGCGTGGCATCCAAAGGCGAGAACTCGACATCGTCACAGTACGACTTGGCCTGCTCCACCGAGTCCACCGCCATCTTCAGCACCTCATCCCGATCCTTGCGCAATTGGCCTGCGAGTTGAATATCCGATGTGCCGATAAAGGTGTGGATCCGCGGCCGAGATGCGTCTTGGAGAGCCGCGCCCGCTCGCTCAACGTCCTTGGGCACGGCGCGGGCCAACCCACAGATTACCGGCCCTTCGACTTCCTGCCCAATGCGGCGCACGGCCTCAAAGTCCTCGTTGGAGGACACCGGAAAGCCGGCTTCGATAATATCGACCTTCAGCCGCGCCAACTGATGGGCGATTTCCAGCTTCTCTCTAGCCGTCAGCGAGGCACCGGGCGTTTGCTCGGCATCCCGCAGCGTGGTGTCGAAAATATATACGCGATTTGCTTCAGCCATGATGTGTTTTTCCTAGGCTGGCCGGATGAAGTGGTACGAGCGGCAGACGGTCCCCTCCAGCCGTGCAGAGACCGCCTACCGATCTAAGGTCGGGGTCGGAACTCAACTCGCTAAGTAGGGGTTCCATCGCGCTTACCTCCTTTTAGGTTGTTCTATTTGTCGTCCAGCCAACTCATCATCGCGCGCAGCCGGGTGCCGACGGTCTCAATCAGGTGCTCGGAATCGCGGCGCTTGATCGCATTGTACACCGGGCGGCCCACTTGGTTTTCGGCCAGCCATTCCCGTGCAAAGTGGCCGTTCTGCACGTCGGCGAGAATCTGCTTCATCTCCGCTCGCGTCTGCTCGGTTATCACCCGGCGGCCGCGCGTCAAGTCGCCAAACTCCGCAGTATCCGAAATCGACGAGCGCATGTTGGCAATGCCGCCCTCGTAGATCAGATCGACGATCAGCTTGACCTCGTGCAGACACTCGAAATAAGCGACCTCGGGCTGGTAGCCAGCCTCGACGAGCGTGTCAAACCCGGCGCGAATCAGCTCGGTCAAGCCGCCGCACAGCACCACCTGCTCGCCGAACAAGTCGGTCTCGGTCTCCTCGCGGAAGGTCGTCTCAATGACGCCGGCCCGGCCGCAGCCAATCCCCTTGGCATAGGCCAAGCCGAACTCGTGCGCCCGGCCGGTGGCATCTTGGTACACGGCCAACAGGCCCGGCACGCCACCCCCCTGCTGGTACACGCGGCGCACCAAGTGCCCCGGCCCTTTGGGCGCGACCATGAACACATCGACCTCCGGCGGCGGCACTACCTGCCCAAAGTGGATGTTAAACCCGTGGGCAAAGGCGAGGGCATTGCCCGCTTCGAGATTGGGGCGGATATCGGCTTCGTACACAGCCTTCTGGACTTCGTCGTTGATCAGGATCACCACGATGTCGCCGCGCTTGCTGGCCTCGGCCACATCGGCTACTTCCAGCCCTTCGGCCTCGGCTTCGGCGCGCCGCTGGCTACCCGCGCGCAGGCCCACCACTACCTTGACGCCGCTCTCGGCCAAATTGAGCGAATGCGCGTGGCCTTGGCTGCCGTAGCCGATGACGGCCACGGTCTTGTCCGAGAGCAGGTCGAGGTTGGCGTCGTTGTCGTAGAACATCTGCATGAAAATTCTCCTTCACTGAGGGCATTGAGATTGTTTGATAGACATAGTTAGCTGACAGCCGGCGCGTTTGCAGCGGCTTCGTCCGTTAATTGGGCTGTAAAAGTGGAACGAGGAGCGAAGCCTACTTGACCAGTCGGCCAATAATAAGCAGTACGTCGAGGAGGAGGAGAAGTCGGAGGCGCACCCACACGGGCGTCGGGCGGAAAATACGCGGAAACTGAAACGGCGCACTCATTGTCATTAAACCTAAGTAATCCAAGAAGTTAGCTTCAATTGCGATAGAAATTTCAATATATGGCGTGCCAGAGGGAATGTCAAGCGAGGTGGCGCAAAGCAAAGGCAGTGCGTCGCAAAATGCAACGTCGATTTTTCTTGACAATCCACGCCGTTTAATGTATAGCCTTACATAACCTCAACGCAGAACCGGCGGTTTCGCCCTTCGGCGGAGGGACTGGAAGATGGTAAATGACCAAACATTTGCCTTGCCACTAGCACAGCCTGCTACGACGCTATCATACTGCTTCCAGCCCCGAGGTTTTGCCGACACATATCTTCGTAAATCGTTAAAAAAAAACGATTTATACCCCCCCCCCATTAGTTTTCCGCATTTTTTTCGCAGTAGAGGCGGTTTGCAAACCGCCCCCTACTTGGCGCGATAAATCGCATTGCCTTACAGCACTAACGTTACTCATGGGTACGGTCTGAATTCCTAACGAACGGACGTTACACACCGCCTCTACACCTACAGGTTCGGCGCAGCTACGTAACATCCCCCAATAAGGAGGACTCCCCAATGATTTACGCGCTGTTGTTCCTCATTTTTAGTAGTGTCCCTAGCTTTGCGGCTAAGTGCATCGATGATCCAGATTTCGAGAGATTCTCCTCCCCTAGAAATGGTAATTGGACGAACAATCCACAAACGAATGCGCCTTATTTTCTCATGGCCATGGAGGACCATGAGACGGCTCCTCCCGTTCATTGGGAATACAAATCGATCCAGCTAACTTGGCCGGCGTACGTTGATTCGGAGCATCCCGATAGAGTGTTCAAGGGGTTCCGGCTTAATCGGAACGATTTTGAGGCGTACGGAAAGCTGGCCAACGACGCCGAGCCCCTGCTGGCAAGGAGCGTCACTACGGCGAATCGGGCGAATCTGGCTTCGGCCGACAGGGTTTGGACCGTGTATGTTCAGTTTGAAAGCGGTTCTGCTACACCTTGGGCTTCGGCTACGATACGATGCGGAGAAGAATGGACGGGCCACGTGGCTGGTAAGCCGATGTCGCAGCCGCAATTCCTCACGTCGGCCAGCAGTCATCCAGAGCCGGCTCCTGCTCAGCTTCCGTATGAACGAGGCAAGTACAGAAACCACCCGAATTGGGACCCTCTGATAGCAAAAATTCGCCAGTGGCGGAAGGACGGTGCGTTTGATCCGCCACCACCGCCGCCACCGCCAAATTCGGATCCAACGGTATCTTTTGCCTCGTCGTCATCTACTGCGGGTGAAGGGTCGGGCACGCGCAATGTGCAGGTGAACCTGTCGGCGGCGGCCTCGGCGGCGCTGACGGTCAAATACACGCTGTCGGGCACGGCCACGCGAGGTAGCGACTACAGCGCCAGCACCACGGTCTCGGTGTCGTCGGGCGCGAGTTCGGTGAACATTCCAGTGTCGATTACCGACGACAGCGCCGACGAAAGCAGCGAGACGGTGGTGCTGACGCTGACCGATGGCAGCGGCTACACAGTCGGCAGCGCCAACACGCATACTCTAACCATCACCGACGACGACGAGCCACCGACGCCGGTGGTCAGTATCGCTGGCGGCAGCGCCATCACCGAAGGTGGCGTCGCCGTCTTCACCCTCAGCGCATCGCCCAAACCCCCGGCCAGCATCACCGTCAACGTCAGCGTCACCCAAACCGGCAGCTTTGCCACCAGCGGACAGACCGGCACCAAACAGGTGACCATCGGCACCGGCGGCTCCGCCAGCCTCACGGTCACCACCGTCAACGACAACAACGACGAGGCTAATGGCTCCATCACCGCACGGGTCAACACCGGCAGCAACTACGTGCCAGCCACGAACAACACGGCCACCGTCAACGTCAATGACGACGACGAGCCGCCACCGACGCCGGTGGTCAGCATCGCCGGCGGCAGCGCCATCACCGAAGGTGGCGTCGCCGTCTTCACCCTCAGCGCATCGCCCGCGCCCCCAGCCAGCATCACCGTCAACGTCAGCGTCACTCAAACCGGCAGTTTTGCCGCCAGCGGCCAAACCGGCACCAAACAGGTGACCATCGGCACCGGCGGCTCGGCCAGCTTGACCGTTAGCACCCAAGACGACAACACCGACGAGGCCAATGGCTCCATCACCGCACGGGTCAACACCGGCAGCAACTACGTGCCAGCCAATACCAACACGGCCACCGTCAACGTAAACGACAACGACGAACCGCCGACGCCGGTGGTCAGCATCGCTGGTGGTAGCACCATCACCGAGGGCGGCAACGCCACGTTCACCCTCACCGCCACACCCAAACCGACGTCCAGCATCACCGTCAACGTGAACATCATCCAAACCGGTGACTTTGCCGCCAGCGGACAGACCGGCACGCGCCAAGTAACCCTCGGCCCCAGCGGCTCGGCCAGCCTCACCGTCGCCACCGTCAACGACAACACCGACGAGGCCAGCGGCTCCATCACCGCGACCGTCCGCAACGGCAACAAATACTCGCCGTCGAGCACCCACGGCTCCGCCACCGTCAACGTAAACGACAACGACGAGCCGCCGCCACAAACGCCGGTGGTCAGCAT
>JAJDVZ010000057.1:0-21917 GCA_022825835.1 Candidatus Latescibacterota bacterium | reverse complement strand
CCGTAACCCTTTCGACCCATGACGACCCTGTCCCGCTATGTGCTCAAAGAGCACGGTTGGCCCTTTGCGCTCGGCTTTGCGCTGATCCTCTTCATCCTGCTGATCGACGTCGTATTGCAGACGATGGATCAGGTGCTGAGCAAGGGGCTAACCCTGCTCGCGGCGCTCCAACTTTTGCTTTTTAACTTAGCTTGGATCGTGGCGCTGGCCGTGCCGATGGCCGTGCTCATCGCCGTACTCATGGCCTTTGCCCGCCTCGCAGCCGACGGGGAAATCATCGCAGCCAAAGCCTGCGGGGTGAGCTTTTGGCTGCTCCTGCGGCCGGTGCTGGTAGCCGCGTTTTTGCTCACCCTGTTGATGGTGCTTTTTAACGACCAGATCCTCCCGGACTGGAACCACCAAGCCCGGGTCCTGTCGTCGAGCTTGCAACGGACGAAAGCGGCCTTAGTGCTGCGGGAAAAGGAAGGAGTCTTCATACCCGACTTGGGCGATTATCACCTGCTCATCCGCCAGATTGACCCGGAGACTAACGAGCTAGCCGGCATCGCGCTCTACGACGCCTCGCGCCCCGGGCCGCCGGTGATTGTCCACGCCCCTAGAGGCCGCCTCGCGCTGTTGGGCGATGGAGCTTACATCCGCTTGGAGTTGGAGGAAGGCCATGTTCAGCGCGTCGAAGCTGGCCAAGAGGAACGTTTTTTCTACGGCACTTTTGCCCGTCAAGTGCTGCACATCAAGGACGAGCGCCGCCGCTACGAGCACCGCCCCTCGTCCTACCGCAGCGACCGCGAGCTAGACATCGCGGCCATGCACCGCTTGGTGCTGGAGCGCCGACGCGAGCAGGAGCGCGCCTACGGACGCCTCGATTCGATTGCCGCGCGCTACCTCGAATTGCACCAAACAGACATCGCGGCCCTGCACCGCTTGGTGCTAGAGCACCGCCGCGAGCAGGAGCGCGCCTTGCACCAAAGCCAGTTTGCCGACTCTACGGTCAACGAGCTAGAGCGAGAAAGGGAACAGGCGGCCGAGGCCCTGCGCCGACAGTGGCGGCACATAGACCGCCGCGCGGGGCGGATCAACGAGTACTTGGTCGAGATTCACAAGAAGCTATCCATCCCGGCTGCTTGCTTGGTCTTCGCGCTGGTCGGTGCCCCATTGGGGGCGCTGATTCGCCGCCGCGGTGCCGCTGTCTCCGTCGGCATCAGTCTGTTTTTCTTTTGGATCTACTGGATGTTCCTCATCGGCGGCGAGGAGTTAGCCGACCGCGGCTATATTCCACCGCCGTTGGCGATGTGGGCACCCAATGGGGTTTTTGCCCTCGTCGGATGGGGGCTGTTGCGGGTGGTCGCGTACGACCGCGCTGGCCGCCGAGGGGCGAAAGAGACCTGAGATGCGCATCCTCGACCTCTATCTGACGTGCCGCTTTCTGTTGTGTCTGGGAATTGCCGTGGTCAGCCTGTTGCTCATTGCAGTGATTATCGATCTCACCGAAAACATCGACACGTTTATCGACTTTGAAGCTCGTCCCGAGCAGATCTTGCTCTACTACGTCTATCGGCTCCCGTACTGGCTCATCTTGACCCTGCCCATCGCCGCGCTGCTGGGTGCGCTCTTTGCCTTGACCAGCTTGGCGCGCCAGAATGAAATTGCCGCCATGAAGGCCACTGGCATTAGCCTGTATCGCCTGCTGGCCCCGGTTTTGGCGTGTGCCCTCGTCGTTGCGGTCGCGGCCTTTTTCTTTACCGATTGGGTGGTGCCGTCCGCCACTTATCTGTACAACCAAATCAATGATGAGATTAAGTCCTATCACCGCAGCGATGGATCGCGCCGCCAAGTCCTGCTCCAAGATGCGGACAACCAGTTCGTGTACGCCCGCAGCTACGATGCGGAGCGGCAACGCGCCAGCGAAGTGTCTTGGGAGCGACTGCGCGGCTACGCGCCGCTGGAGCGCGCCGTGGCTCGGCGCATGGAGTGGCGGGAGGGCACATGGGTGCTTTTTGAAGGCCGTCGCTTTCGTTTTGCCGCGGACGAGGCTGTGGCGACTTCTTCTTTTGATACCCTATCCTTGCCGAGTTTGTCGTTGCTCCCCAGCGACTTTGCTCGCCAGCAGAAGGACCCCGAGGAAATGAGCTACGCCGAGTTGGCCTCCTACATCGCCCGCGCCACGCTCAACGGGGAGGACGCCACGCGCCAGCGCGTCGATTTGCATCTGAAAGTATCCTTTCCCCTGACCAGCTTCATCATCATCGCCCTTGGCGCGATCCTCGGGGCCAATGCCCGCCGCGCTGGCTTGGCCAACAGCTTCGGCTTGGGGGTCCTGATCTGCTTTGTTTACTACAGTTGCGTCAAGGCCGGCCAAGCCCTCGGTTGGAATCAAATCCTCTCGCCTTGGCTAGGCGCGTGGATAGCCAACCTGTTGTTTGCCGTATTGGCCTTGGTGCTGCTGTGGCGCGTGCACAAATAAAAAGGCCGTTCGCCCGTCGGCGAACGGCCCTTGGGGAGACTCGTATTGGAACAAATGCTCAGCGGATGCCTTGCTCTAGGTGATAGATCTTGAGTTTGAGCGAAGCCGAGCGAGATTTCCAATTTTCTAGCAAGGCGGCCGCTTGCTGCCCTGCTTGGCCGTCGAGTCTCCCACTTAATCCGACTAATAGCGGGGCTAGGCGAGCGACCTTGGCTTCGGATGCACCGGAGGTGAGCCGCTCAAAGTGACCGATTAAATCGGCGTCCGACGAGGTGTCGGCGCGTTGGGTGATTTGGTGCAGGAAGCGGGCGTGGCTGCGGGCGAAAGCCGCGTCCTCGCCGCACTTGCTGAGCAGGTGGCGCAGCAGCTTGGCCGATGGAGCCTCTTGGAGGATTTCAGCGGCTATCCGCGCTGCCCGTTGCCAGACGCGGGTGGTCGAAGTCATAGTTTGCGGCAGCCCGGTCTCGACAAAGAGCGCGAAGAGCGGTATCTGCGGCAAGTGCGCCAAGAACGCGCGCAAGAGGCTCTCATTGGGATCGCACTTGAGGAGGCAATCGACGGCATAGGGCACCATAGATGGATGCGTGCGGCGCATTTTGTCGAGCAATACGGCCGCGATGTCGGCTGGGAGGCCCGCCGCTAGCGCCTCAGTGATCGGCGCGAGGGTCTGGCGGCTGATCGGCACGCCTCGTGCTGCTTCGCGGGCGACCGCACGCTCTTTGCTGGTTAGAAATTGGGCGACCTCGTCGCACTGGCGCAGTGCTTGCACCAAGGCCGCGGCTAGTCGGGAATCGAGTTCCTTGTGCGCCAACCGCACGATCCGACGCAGCAGGCGCAGCGAAGACAGCCAGGAGCGGTGCTGACTTAAGATGTCGATGGCCGCTAGCCGGCGGTTGTCGCCCGAGTCCTCGGCGATGGTCAAGAGTTGCTCCAAATCGTCCGCGCTAAGCACCAGCCCATGTGGTTGGGCCTGTGCTCCGTGGAGCAATTGGTCTAGCGATGTTTCGGCGACTGGCGCAGCCTGTTGGCGCAAGTCGCAGATGTCCAACACCATAGGTTTTTGATCCTCATAGTTGTGCCAAAACGAGCAGCACAACTACTAGACTATTGGGAACTGCTCTATGAAATTATGCAAGGGGAAAGTGCTGAAATTCATCGTGGGGTTATCAAACGTAAAACCCACCCCGCGATAAAGCAAGCGAAAATGTTGCGCTCTCTTTGCAGCCTATGGAGACGCGCTGGCTACCGCTAGGCTAAAGGGGTCGGATTCGTCCGCCAAGCGCACATTTAACACCCAATCGCCGTCAATCGAGACCTGGATTTTGCGTCGCACCCGAATCCCGTCTTCCGTGCGCGGCACGAGTACCAAGTCGAATTCCACCTCTAGACCCGCTGGCAGCACCCCGCCCGAAACCTCCGCGCGCTGGCCGGCCGGTACGTGGGTGCGCACAATCCGCGGCGCGTCCGCATCGATCTCGTTGAGGTACGCTACTTCGAGATCGTAGGCGGTGTGATTGGCGACCGCGACGGTCCCGGCTTGGCTGGTGGGTTCGGGGGGCGCAGGCGCAAGCGCAGGTGCAAGCGGTGCGGTGGAGTCTTTGCCGCCACAGCCGCTGAGCAGCCAAGCGGCTAACAACAGCGCAGTTCTTACTGCGCGGTAACGTGCAACAATGCTTGGGCGATCCATTCCACCTCGTCGTCGCGCACGGTGCGCATGTCGAGCAGGAGCCGCTCGCGGGTGATGCGACCGACTACGCCCTGCCGCCTGAGCTGGCGACTTAGCTGCTCGACCTGGAC
This sequence comes from Candidatus Latescibacterota bacterium, assembly GCA_022825835.1. Classification (GTDB taxonomy): domain Bacteria; phylum Latescibacterota; class UBA2968; order UBA8231; family UBA8231. The sequence goes on along the minus strand of JAJDVZ010000057.1, from coordinate 17,659 downwards.
CGCGCTTGGCTGGAGGGCCACGGCCCGACTGGGAATCTCGGCTAGAGGCAAAGACCCGCTGCCTGCTTGCGCTAGCGATTCGACCACTTTGAGGCGCAGGGCGCGGCCGACCTCCTCGGGCAAAAGGGACAGCAGCCTCTGGGCACGCTCCTCTAACGTCTCGACCGGCGCCCGCAGCATAGCCAGCGCTGGCAGGGTCTGCGTTAGCTTGTTCGGCGGTAGGCGATAGAGCGACAACACCGCTTCGAGCGCGGCGTAGATCAGCTTGTCGCAGCGCAGGGCGCGCATGAGCGGATTTTGGCGCACTTGCTCTACGTATAGGCGTTGGCCGGCGATGATACCGGCTTGCGGGCCGCCCAGCACTTTGTCGCCGCTAAAGCTGACCGCGGCCGCTCCGGCCTTGAGGCTGGCGGAGACCACCGGCTCGGGCGGTAGCCCCCACTGCTCCAGATCGACCAAGGCACCGCTCCCTAAGTCGTGGACCAGCGGCACTCCCGCACGCTGGCTTAGAGCGGCCAAGTCCTTTAGGTCCACCTCGGCGGTAAAGCCCTGTACCCTGTAATTGCTCGGATGCACCACTAGAATAGCGCCGGTTTCCGGGCCGACGGCGCGCTCGTAGTCGCGCAAGTGCGTGCGGTTGGTCGTGCCGACCTCGCGCAGTTTGGCTCCGCTGGCCGCGATGATTTCGGGCAGGCGGAATGAGCCGCCGATTTCGACTTGTTGCCCCCGCGAGACCACTACTTCCCGCCCCCGCGCCAAGGTGTCGAGCAGCAGGAGCACGGCCGCGGCGTTGTTGTTGACCACGGCCGCAGCTTCCGCCGCGGTCGCCGAGCATATAAGGGCCTCGACGTGCGCGACGCGCTCGCCACGTTTGCCCGACTCCAGTCCAAATTCGAGGTTGCAATAGCCGGTGGCCACCCGCGCGACGGCCGCTTGGGCCGCTTGGGGCAGCGGGGCTCGGCCCAAGCCGGTGTGCAGCACCACGCCGGTGGCGTTGACGACGCGGTGCAGCCGAGGTTTAGCCTCTTGTTCGATACAGTGGCGTACGGCCTGCTCGATCCGCATATATAGGGGTGCCCGCTCCTCATCTACAGTGCCTGCCCGCACTTGGCGACGCACATCCGCAATGCCGCGGCGCACCAGCTCGACGACATAGGCGCGGTCGTACTCTTGCAAGAGGTCGGCGACTTGCTTGAGTATCTGATCTACTGAGGGCAGCTTAGCTTCATTCATGGAGGCGAAGTATAGGTTGCCCCTCTGTGGCCAGCAAGTAGTCTTTGCGCAATATCCTTAATAACCTTATACTTGCAAAACCCCTTCCCCTGTTGTCCAATTCCAACTATTAGTCTATGTCGCGCCCGGTTTACATCCTAGTGGCGCTGCTCCTGTGTGCTTTTGCACTGGACGCCGCCGAGCGCAGAAGTCCAAGTGTCCATGTGGTCAAACGAGGGGATACTCTGTCTGAGATTGCCGCACGCTATCGAGTCTCGCAGAAGCAAATCAAGCGCTGGAACAAGCTCCGCAGCAGTAGAATATACGCTGGCCAGAAACTCAAAGTTGGGTCGCCAGCGCGAAGCAGCGATTGGTATCGCGTCCGGCGCGGTGACACCCTCTCGAAAATCGCCCGACAGTTCGCCATCCCGGTCTATAAACTCAAGGCGATCAACCGCCTCGACGGGGATGTCATCCACGTCGGGCAAAAGCTCCGCCTGAAATCGGCCGCGCCCGCTCGGAGTGCCTCAGCCGACGATCACGACGAAGAGCCGCGCGAATACACGGTTCGCCGCGGCGACACGCTCTCAAAAATCGCCCTGCGATTTGACGTGGGCTTGGGTTTCCTACGCCAGCTCAACAAGCTCAAAAGCGACCTCATCCGGCCCGGGCAAAAGCTCCGCCTGCGCGCTTCGCGGTTAGAGGAAGCTGTCCACGTGGTGAAAGAGGGCGAAACTCTGACCGAGATTGCCCGGCGCTACCGAGTCTCGGTCAGCCAGTTGCAGAGCCTCAACGCCCTTGTCGGCGACCGGATTCTCATCGGCCAGAAGCTCCGCCTCAAAGATGCGGCGAGCACGGTACACATCGTGGAGCGCGGGGACGCGCTGTGGGAGATTGCCCGCGCGTACGGAGTCAGCGTCTATCGCCTCAAGATACTCAACGGCCTCCGGTCAAACCGCATCTACCCAGGCCAAGAGCTCAAGCTCTACCCAGACGGGAAGCTCGAACCGAGTACCGCGTCGGCCGGCCCGCGACTGGCCACGTACGTGGTGCAGCGGGGCGATTACCTAGGACAGATCGCTCGGCTACACCAGATGAGCGTGGCTGAGATCACCCGCATCAACAAACTGAAGAAGAACGCCGTCATTCACCCAGGGGACCGGCTCAAGGTGCGCCCGATGCGCTGGGTGGAATTGTCTGAGATCAATTGGGACGACCTGCAAATCCACCGCGCTGACATGCCGAAAATCGCCCTCGGCAACGGTCCGTACTACTTCTCACGGCCTCGCAAAACGCGCCAGCCGAACAAGAAATCTTACGAAGGCCATCCAAGCTCGCCGCGCCAGACGTATCGCCAAGCAGCGCGTCTGTGGCGGGAATTCGAGCGCAAGGTCGGGAACATGGGGCGCTTGAGTTCTCGATTAGAAGGCTGGCACATCGTCCTCGACCCGGGGCACGGCGGGTTGGACCCGGGCGCATTAGTTTCTGCTCGCGACGGCAACGGCAATAAGCTCTATGTAGTAGAGGACGAGTACGTCTTCGACATTGCGCTGCGGGTCTATGTTTTGACGCGCTTGCACGGGGCCCAAGTCACCATGACCTTACTCAGCCCCAACCACCTAATCCGCCAAAGCGAGCCGCCGACTCAGACCTTTGTTCACGAAAAGAACGAAGTGTACAACTCGGCCGCTTACAACCAGACCAACAAGCTCAGCGCTTGGCCACGCGGCAGCAATCTTTCGACCCGCGTACGCATTGCCCGCCAGGCCTTTGCCAAAGCTCCAAAGGGACGGCGGATATTTCTCTCCTTCCACGCTGATGTTGAACCGAAGGCCCCAGAAGCGCCGCTGGTTCTATACTACAAAAACAGCAAGAGTGGGCGCGTAGATCGCGTCTCGCGCCAGTTCGCTCGCTCCCTGCTGCCGGCCTTAGGGGCTGGTGCTCGCTTCCGCGGGCAGAACCTAGGGGTCTTGCGCAACAACCCCGCTGATGTCAAGGTCCTCATCGAAATACGCAACATGGCGTACCGGGACCACGTCTGGGCCTTGCGCTTTGAGGATCTACGCCACCGCGATGCCGAAAAAGTGGTGCGCGGCCTCCTCGACCACGCCGCGCGCGCCACGCTCCGCGCTGGCTACTAAACGCAAAAAAGCTCCGGAAGGAACACTTCCGGAGCTTTCTTTTTTGGGTTGTGCTGTGCGGTGCTAAAAAGGTCGTTCCTCTATCAGTCGTTTAGCGGCCTTGCGCACGACTTCGGGTTCGAGGCCAGCCAGCTCGCACCAAGGATCAATCCTAGAGCTTTCGACAAAGGCCATCTCCGGGGTGCCATCTGGGGTTACCACGACCTCATCCATCTTGGATATTTCGCGTAAAGTACTGAGAATCATAGCGTTAGCAAGGCGTCGATAAGCCATCGCAATGCGTTCCACTTGGGCAATATCCTGATCTGTTCTCATAGCACTTCCTGCGGGGTTAAGGGTATATGAAATGCGACAAATAAAGAATTGAGGTGCTTAACTTCGTCTAAAAGCGTTCCTTCCTTTCTATAGACAAAAGAGTAGTGTTTACCGTCTAGCTATCTATAATGGTAAGAAATTTTCGCGCAAAATTTTCAAAAAAATAACGCGCGCGACAAAAAAATAACCGCAGCACCTAATGGCATGGCGGCTATACTATTCGTAACTCTTTTTTTTTTACATGTTTAGAGATTCTTCCCGCCGCACCGAGCGCCTTTCGGCCGCAGCCCGGTAGAGGCGGTAGATCCACTCGATAGTCTCCAAAGCCTCCCGGCCAAGCGAATAAGGGATTCCCGCGCCGGCTAGGCCGCGCAAAAAATCGGCCCACTCCAGCTCCCACGAGCGATCCTCGCCCGAATAGTCAAAGCGCTCGCTGTCCGGCGCGCCGCCTTGAGGATTGCGCCGCCCCACGACGGCTCGTTCCGGCCCATAAGCTCCCCCCAAGCCCTCGGCGCAGACGTAGCCATCGCGCCCGAAAACCTCAAAGCTGAAGAGGTTTTTCCATTGCGTCCAACTCGCGTGCAGCGAGGCGATCTGTCCAGTGGCCGTGCGAAAGAGACCGTAGGCGTTGTCTTCCACGGGCGAGTCCCAGAAGTGGGTCTCGACATAGCCTGTGACTTCGGCAAAGTCCCCCAAGAGCCATTTGGCCAAGTCGATTAGATGCGCTCCCTGGTCTAAAAGCTCGCCGCCGCCCGCCTTCTTGGGATTGGTCCGCCACTCTCGTTCATAACCGGGCCGCCCGCCGTGGCCATAGCGCGCCCGGATGCTCAGTAGCGGGCCGATCTCGCCCGCCGTGCAAACCTCGTGCAGCTTTTGGATAGCGGGATGATAGCGGTGGTTGTAGCCGACCTTGAGCACGCGCCCGCTTTGCTCGGCTGCGGCGACGGCCTGCCGGGCCTCTTGGGGATTGCGCCCCAGCGGCTTTTCGCACAAGACGTGTTTGCCGGCCAAGAGGGCGGTGGTGCTGATGGGGGCCAATGCGTCGTGCGTCGTCGCGACCACCGCGATGTCGAGATCGGCCGCGATTAGCTCCTCCCACGAAGCCGCCACTGCGGCCCCGCATTCGGCGGCCAATTCGGCCGCGGCGGGCGCGTGCTCGTCGTAGATCAGGGTTACTGCGGACTCAGGATGGACATGGGCCGTGGCCGCCCGCCGCCGCCCCATGCGACCCGCTCCGACGATCCCCACTTTGTACACTCAGTCCTCCTGCTGTTGGACGCGCCGCACGGCAAAGGCCTCCGTGGCCATAATCGCCTCGACATCGAAGGTTTCCCACGGATCCCAAACCGCTGACAGCAGTCGCCCCGTCAGCCCATCTGAGCGCGCCGAAGCCAGATAGACTGCCAGCGCGGCCGCTCGCTTGCCCGTAGCGTCGCCCTCGCGCAGTAGGCGCTGATCCTGCTCCCGTTCCTGGGGACTCACGGCCGCGCCGGTCGCTAGCCGTTGGTCGAGCATCCGCGTGTTGACCGCTCCGGGGGCAATGGCGTTGACGTCAATGCCGTGCTCAGCCACTTCTCCGGCCAAGTTCTCGCTAAAGCGCACGACTGCGGCCTTGGAGGCGCTATACGCGCTAAAGAAGGGCCGCGGTCCCACTGCACCGCCGCCCGAGAGGTTGATGATTTTGCCGTAGTGCTGGGCGATCATGGCCGGCAAGACCTTGCGAGTGCAATAGAAACAGCCGCCGAGATTGACCTGTACCACCTGCATCCAAGCGTCTGGATCGACCTCTTCCACTCGCCCGATAGGCCCCTGAATTCCCGCGTTGTTGACCAGCACATCGACTCCGCCCCAAGCGGCGAGCACGCGCTCGATAGCCGAATCCACTTCCTCGCGCCGCCCCACATCCGCCTGTAGTTTTAACGCCGCTTGGCCTTGGTCTGACAAAAGCGCGGCTGTCTCGTCCAGCTCTGATCCGGTGCGGGCCAAAATCGCCACGTGCGCCCCTTCCCGCGCCAAGGCCGAGGCAATGGCCCGGCCAATGCCGCGCCCGCCGCCGGTTACTAGGCAACGCCTGCCTATCAGCTCCATATCTTGCTCCTTTGTGGCCCGAGCAAATATGCGGTGCGGGTTTGGTCTTGCCAAAAGCCAAGCGGCGTTGACCTAGCATACTATTTATCCTAAATTGGTGTGCATACATATTTTAGAGAGCCTATTCGATGTCCCTCCCGAGTACCGCATCCGATCTCAAAGCGCTCTGTCTCCACATCAACGCCCACTGTCCCGCCGGTGGCCTTTTTGAAGGCGACCGCACCCATTTACACCCGGACAGTAATCTGCCGTGGCGCATTGCCCCGGAGCCGTTCTGGCTTTCGCCGGCGCAACACCGCTATCTAGACCAACTCGGCGGCGTCCTACATCAGTTTTACAGGGCCTGCAACCAGCTCTACCACCAGAGCGTCAAAGGCGTTGAGCCGCCTTGGATTCACGAGTACTTGGATTTGGGCAAACCGAGTGCCGTGCGCGAAATGGGCCTCTGGAATCGCATCAAGTCCCAGTTGCCTTTGGTCATCCGCCCGGACCTGCTGCTGACTGAGGACGGCTTCAAGCTAGTCGAGTTGGACGCCATCCCCGGCGGCATGGGCTTTACCGCTCAAGTCTCGGAGGTCTATGCGGATCTTGGCTACGACATCATCGGCGGTGCCCGCGGCCTGATCGACCCATTCTACGAAGCTATTGCCGCTGCTGCCAAGGTGGATGAGCCGCATTTCGCCCTCTTTGTCTCGGACGAGTCCGAGGCCTATCGCCGAGAAATGGAATGGCTGGTCGAGCGCTTGCAGGCGGCTGGCAAACCGGCCCGCAGTGCCCACCCGCGCGAGGCCCGCTTTGACGAAAATGGCCTCTTCCTCCAAGGCGCTGACGAGTCGGCCCCTTGGCGCATTGACGCGGCCTATCGATTCTTTGAACTGTTCGACCTCAAAAACATCCCCAAGGCCGAGCTTTTTACCTATTTCACCAAGAAAAATGCCCTGTGTCTGACCCCGCCGCCGAAGGCATATCTCGAAGAAAAGCTCTGGCTGGCATTCTACCACCACCCCGCGCTCAAATCCTATTGGCGCCGCGCCTTGGGCAAGGAGCCTTTTGCCGCCTTGGACAGCCTGATCCCGCGCTCGTGGATCGTCGATGCGCGGCCGCTGCCGCCCCACGCCATCATTCCCGGCCTCGATATTGGCGGCCAGCCCGTCGGCGACTGGCAGCAGTTGAAGCACCTAACTAAGAAGCAGCGCGAGTTGGTGCTCAAGCCCTCGGGTTTTTCCAACATAGCGTATGAGAGCAAGGGCGTGTCTATCGGTCACGATTTGTCCGAAGCCGAATGGGCCGAGCGCGTGCAAGAGGCGCTCGACCGATTTGATCATCAGCCCTATATCTTGCAGGAATTCCACAAGGCCGCCCGCCGCACCGTGCGCTACTACGACTTCCACCGAGACGAGGTCGTGCCCATGCGGGGCCGGGTGATGCTGCGTCCTTATTACTATGTCATCGGCGATGAACCGCGCCTGTGCGGCATCCAAGCCCTAGTGTTCCCGGCCGACAAGAAGATTCTGCACGGTATGGTTGACGCCGCGATCATGCCCTGTGCTGCGTCCGCGGAAAAATCCTCCTTCTAAGCACCATGATTTCCCTAGACGAAAAGCTAACGCACCTCGAAGACATTCTGCGCCCTATGGGACAGGTGTTGGTCGGCTATTCGGGCGGGGTCGATAGTGCCACGCTGGCAGTAGCAGCCCAGCGGGTCTTGGGCGAGGGCACCATCTGCGTCACCGCGGACTCTGAGAGCTATGCCACCGGCGAGTTGGAGAAGGCCGCCGAGATTACCCGCGAGTTCGGCATCCGCCACGAGGTGGTCAAGACCCGCGAGTTGGACAACCCCGACTACGCCAAAAACGCGCCCAACCGCTGCTACTACTGCAAGCAAGAGCTGTTCACCCACATGGAGCAGCTAGCGCGCAGCCTCAATATCGATTACATCCTCTACGGCCAAAACGCCGACGACATCGGCGATTTCCGCCCTGGGGCTGCGGCTGCCCGCGAGCGCGGCGTACACGCGCCCTTAGCCGAGGCGGGCCTGACCAAGGACGACGTGCGCACCCTAGCCAAGCGCTGGGGGCTGACGGTGTGGGACCGCCCAGCCATGGCCTGCCTCTCGTCGCGCTTTCCCTACGGCACGCCCGTTACCGCCGAGGGCCTGCGCCAAATTGACCATGCTGAACGCTATCTGCGCGAGGTCTGTGGCTTCGACCAGGTCCGCGCCCGCCACCACGAGACGCTGTCGCGCATTGAGTTGCCCGCTGAGGACTTGACGCGCCTGCTGGGCGATTCGGATGCGCGTCGATCTTTGATGGAGCACTTGCGGGAAATTGGCTATCTGCAAACTACCGTCGATCTGTGCGGCTTTCGCTCTGGCAGCATGAACGAGGCGCTGCTTTCCATCGCCGATTCCGCTACCGACGAGCCGCTCTTTGCGCGGGTCAATCCGCTACTCGCAGCGCATTCGCTGCTGCCGGCCGCGTACGAGCAGCGCGACCAGATGCTCGTGTTGCGCTTGCCCACAGCAGCCATTGCTCGCCTTGCTGAGGCCCCGTTGCGCTCGGCCCTAGTAGCCGCGTTCGCCGACTTGGGCCTGCGCTATATTGCCCTCGAATTAGATCCCTTAGACACATGAAACGCGAAATTGCGCTGTTTGGGGCGCAGTGCCTCCGCCAGAAGTGTGCGCGGGTTGCCGAGATGGATGACGCCATCCGCGCCCTTGTCGCCGACCTCTTCGACTCCATGCGCGCAGCGGAGGGGGTTGGGCTTGCCGCCCCGCAGATTGGCGTCCTCAAGCGGGTCTGCGTCGTCGATTTGACCATCCATCAGCCGGACTGCCAACCCGTGGCCTTAATCAACCCCAAGATCACGGGCCACGAGGGCGAGCAAATCGGCGAGGAGGGTTGTCTGAGCTTTCCCGACCTGTACGGCGATGTCAAGCGCTACGATTGGGTCGAAGTCGAGGCTATTGGTCTCGACGGCCAGCCTTTCAAAACCTCGGGCGAAGGTTTTTACGCCCGCGCTCTCCAGCACGAAATCGACCACCTCGACGGCAAGCTCTTCATCGACCACCTCAGCCCGCTCAAGCGCCAGCTCATGCGCGGCGCGCTCAAGCGATTGAGAAAAGAGAGTGCTGCACAGGCCAAAGCCTCGGCTGTCCATTGACAGCCTTTGATCTGGCTTTTACCTTCTTTAAGCAATGGGGGCGTAGTTCAGTTGGTTAGAACGTCGGCCTGTCACGCCGAAGGTCGCGAGTTCGAGTCTCGTCGTCCCCGCCATTTTGCCAGCTCCTTGAGCGCGCTTTGCGCGATTGAGGAGCTTTTCTTTTGTCAATTCCTACTCATTACATGCGAGAAAGGTACAAAATGCAAGATCGCATCCGCGAAATTCTAAGCTGGTATGGCAGCGACAACCCCGGCACCTTGACCAACTTGGCGCGTCTGCTCAACCACGGCGCGCTCGGCGGCACGGGCAAGCTGGTCATCCTGCCCGTAGATCAGGGCGTTGAGCACGGCCCCGGGCGCAGCTTCGCTCCCAACCCGCCCGCGTACGATCCGCACTATCACTTTAAGTTGGCCATTGACGCCGGCCTCAGTGCATACGCCGCTCCGCTCGGGTTCCTCGAAGCCGGTGTGCGCGACTACGCCGGCGATTTGCCGCTGATCCTCAAGCTCAACAATCGCGAAAATCTCCACTCTGACGCAGATCCCACCCAGTCGCTCACCGGCTCCATTGCCGCTGCCCTGCGCCTAGGTTGCGTTGGCATCGGCTACACGGTCTATCCGGGTTCGGCCCTGCGGCAGGAGATGTACGAAAAGCTGCAAGCCTTGGCCGAAGAAGCCAAGCGGTACGGTTTGGTTGTGGTCGTTTGGTCTTATCCGCGCGGCACGGATTTGAGCAAGGAAGGGGAAACCGCGCTCGACGTCACCGCGTACGCCGCTCAAATCGCCGCTCAGCTAGGTGCCCATGTCATCAAGGTCAAACCGCCGACGGCCCACATTGAGCAGGACGAGGCCCGCAAGGCGTATGTGGATGTGCCGGCTGGTACTTTGGCCGAGTGCGTGAGTCACGTGGTGCAATCGGCGTTCAATGGGCGGCGCGTGGTGATCTTTTCTGGCGGCCCAGCCAAGGGCGAAGAGGAAATCATCGAGGAGATCACTGGTATCCGCGATGGCGGCGGCTTTGGTTCCATCATCGGCCGCAATGCCTTCCAGCGCGAGCGCGGGCAGGCTCTGGAGCTGTTGCAGCGGATTGTGGGGATCTACGCCGACGAGTAATAGCAGTCCTACATTCATAAGAGAATCCGCAGATGGACGCAGATGGACGCAGAAGTAGAAACAAGACGATCTGCATAGCGAATCGTTCAAGTCATTCAGGATTGCTATAGATGCACATCACCGACGCCCAACTCGCTACGTACAAAGAACAGGGCTTCCTGATCGTCGAGAACTTCCTTACCAAAGACGAGCAGCAAGCCGCGCTCGACGGCTTCTTCACCCATTTTGCCCCGTCTTACGACCAATACCTAGCCAACGACCGCCGCAACGACACCCCCCAGCAAAGACTCTTCCCTTGGGACCACTCCGGCCTCAATCACGTCACCGTCCATCCCGATCTGATTGACGCGGCCGAGCGCGTCTTAGGTACGCGCGAGATTCGGCTCTGCGAGGGCCACCTAGGCATGAAATACGCCGGCGAGGAATACGGGACCAATTTTCACATCGACTACGGTAACAACACGCTGGGGCCGATCATTGAGCCAGACGATTTTATGAATTTGGTCTGTTTCTACTGCTTCGACGACGTCGAGGAAGGGATGGCCCCGATCCGCATGGTGCCCAAGGACCACTCCGACGCGGAAGCCGTGCCGATGATCGTCCCCGGTGGCTCGGTGTGCCTCTACAGCGTCTTCACCCGCCACGCTGCCTCCGATTTTACCGCGCCAGCGGGACACCGCCCGGTCATGTGGGTGGGCTTCACTCGCAAGGACCGCCCTTGGGACGGCGGTCGCACCTTCACGTATAAGAGTGGTGCCCAAGGTGCCGCCATGCACCGCTTCATGGCTGAGGCCACCCCGCGCCAGCGCGAACTGCTGGGCTTCCCGCCGCCGGGCGATTCGCTGTGGACGGAAGAGTTTATCGCGGGGATGGCGACGCGGTATCCGGGATTCGACGCGGAACCGTATTACGCGGAGAGATAAGAGCTACACGCCGTGCAGTTCCAACTCATCTTTGTGGTGGCAGGCGGCCAGATGCGCTTCGCCTTCTAGCGCGGGCATTTGCTGGCTGCACAGGTCGCTCTTGTAGCGGCAACGCGGTGCGAATGCGCACCCTTGGTCGTCGGCCGGCGTTGGTTCGCCCGCCTCGCTGGCGTCTTCGTCTTCTTCCATCCACGAGGCGTGGGGGTCGGGCGCGGGCGCGGCCTCTAGCAACATGGCCGTATAGGGGTGCTGCGGTTGGGTAAAGAGGGTTTCTGTTGCGGCTTGTTCGACGATCCGGCCTTGGTACATGACGGCCACTTCGTCGCAGAGATAGCGCACCACGCTCAGGTCGTGGGCGATAAAGAGCAAGGTGAGGTCGAGGTCGGTTTGCAATTGACGGAGCAAGTTGAGAATTTGTGCTTGCACACTGACGTCGAGCGCGGAGACTGGCTCGTCGGCGACGATGAGCGACGGGCTCAAGGCTAGGGCGCGGGCAATGCCGATGCGCTGCCGCTGGCCGCCGGAGAAGGCGTGCGGATAGCGGCGTGCATATCTGGGGTCTAGCCCCACGCGCTCCATCAGCTCGCCCACTCGCTCGTGGCTGTCGCGCGCCGACCAGCCATAAGACCGGAGCGGCTCGGCGATTAGGTCGCGCACAGGCATCCGCGGATTTAGGGACGAGTACGGGTCTTGGAAGATCATCTGCATCTGTCGGCGGGCTTGGACGACTTCGCGCCGGCCGAGCTGGGCCATATCGACGACCTGCCCGTCCTGTTGGCGAAAGAGGATTTCCCCTTCGGTTGGGTCTAGGGCGCGGAGAATCATCCGCCCGGTGGTGGTCTTGCCGCACCCGCTCTCGCCGACCAGCCCCAAAATTTTGCCTTGGGCGAGCGAGAAGCTCACGCCATCCACGGCCTTTACCCAACCTGTCTGTCGCTGTAAAAGCCCCCGGTGTACGGGAAAGTGCTTTTTTAACCCTCGTACTTGCAGGAGGGCGTCTGTGGCCCCATTGGACATTGGGCTAGTCCCCTCCTTCTTCGGTGTGGATGAAACAACGGGTGTGGTGATGTGGCCCCACTTCTGCGGACGCGGGCATTTGTTGCTCGCAAATGGGGCCGACCTTTTGCGTGCAGCGGGTGTGGAAGGGGCACCCCTCGGGCAGGGCGTACGCGCTGGGGACACTGCCCTCAATCGGCTCGATGTGCCGGCGTTTGCCCGTCAGGCTGGGGATGGATTGCAACAGGGCCGCGGTATAGGGATGCGCCGGGCTGTCGAAAATTGCGGCTACTGGCCCCTCTTCGACGATCCGCCCCATATACATCACATAGACGTATTCGACTGTGTGCGCGATCACGCCTAGATCGTGGGTAATTAGCATGAGCGCTAGTCCCAGCTCGCGCTGGAGTCGCTGGATTAGCTTGAGCACCCGTGCTTGGACGGTTACGTCGAGTGCCGTGGTTGGCTCGTCGGCGATCAAGAGCCGCGGATTGCTCGCCAGTGCCATGGCAATCATCGCCCGCTGGCGCATCCCGCCCGAAAGCTGGAAGGGATAGTCGTCGGCGCGATCCTGCGGATCGGGGATGCCGACTAAGTGCAACAGCTCGACGACCCGCTGCCGCGTTGCTTCTGAGGATAGCGAGTCGTGGAGTTGGATCATCTCGGCGATTTGGTTGCCAATGGTGTGTACCGGCGAGAACGCGGTCATTGGCTCTTGGAAGATCATGGAGATGTCGCCGCCTCGGATCTGATGCATTTCGTCGCTGTGCGCGTCGAGTGCGGCGAGGTCGATTTCGCGCTCGTCCAGCTTGCGGCGGTAGCGGATGTGGCCGCTGGTAATCTCGGCTGCTGGCGGCAAAATCTGCAGCAGGGCGTTGGAGGTCATGGTTTTGCCGCAGCCGCTTTCGCCGACGATGCCCACAGCTTGGCCGGTGTTGATGCGGAAGCTGACGCCGTTGAGTGGCCGCACCACGCCTTCGTCGCGAGTGATGCGCACGCTTAGGTCGTGGACGTCGAGGAGGGGAGGGGGGGTGCCGGAATCAGGGAGCCAATACGTCATTTGTCGTCTCCTATTCCCATTTCGGCCAGAAACTGAGACGGCTTCTTCAGATATCCGTAGTACCGCTTCGATCTCGTGAGCGTCAGCGTTTCTTCGACCCGCGTGATGGCTACGAAGCAGTTTCTTCGCTCCTCTTCGACCTCTTTGCTTGTCTCTCCCTTACTTAGTGCTTGGAAGGACGGGAGCACTTCCTGCGCCATGCCCAGCAAATAGACGTGCTTGAACTCAAGTCCCTTCGCTCCATGCACGGTCATACAGCGTACCGCGTCCGGTCCTGGGCGAGGCATCTTGGAGGCGAGATCTAGCTGCTGGAGATAAGCATTCAATGTCAAGTCTCTGTGATCATACTCGCGGAAGATCGCATTATGCAGATCGCACCAAGTCTCTACCTCATCGGAGACCTCTTGGTCATCTGTCTCGCTCCATGTCTGCCAACCTCGGTCAAAGAACCAATCGACAATCCCCGGAAAGGCTAGTGCATCCACCAAATCCGAGCGAATGCGGCTTACTACAGCCTCAGCGCATCCCGTTGCCGTTGCGGATGCCGCGTCTGCCCAAGCGCGCAGGAAATCTCCGCCCGCGAGCGTTGCTGCCGCCGCCACAGCTTCGGCCTCAAGTGGCTGCTCGGCCAGTCCTCTCCACGCGAGACAGAGCCGCCTCAGAATGTCGCGGTCATGGCGCGCATTGGCCAGACGGAGAGCATTGATCATCACACATACGGGTGCCGACTCAAATTCGCTCTTTCGTCGCGTCAGATATGCTTTATAACCGGCATCTCGCAGAGCGTCTGCTGCACGCTCAATCAGCTTTGCGGTTCGCCCCAAAACCACGCAATCTGTAGCACGAAGACCACGAGCGCGAATATCCTTTGGGATGAACTCCGCTTCTGCCTCTGGCGACGCGAAGGCACCATAACGAACAGGGTTGCTATGCAAGTCCGTCGTACCGCTGGCTGTAATAGGTGCCTTCCCCAGAGTACGGACGCGATTATGAGCAATCAGGAGATTGGCAAATTCGATGATGGGCGCAGGACAGCGATAGCACTCTGGAAGCTGAATCGCTTCCATCGCGTAGTCCTGCTGTAGATGCACGAGCCGTTCCGGACTGGCACCATTCCATTGATAGATGATCTGATCGTCGTCACCAACCACAAAGAGGTTGTGTTGCTCGTCGGGCGCGATGAGCCGAAGCAAATCGTACTGCGCCTTGTTGGTGTCTTGGAACTCATCAACACAAACGTGGGTCCAACCGACCCGCACCACTCGTGCAACGCCCGGATTCGCCTCTAGAAGTCGGCGGGCGAAGTGAAGCAAACTTCCGAAGTCGAGTCGGTTGCTGGCTAGGAGGGTGTCGCAGTAGCGCACGAAGAGATGTGGGAGCCAATTCGGCGTATGAACGAGCGATGGCGCGTCCTTATCTCCGTCATAGGAATCGGCAAAAAGGCGGTCAATAAGGCTGAGGAGATTTTTGCGATCCGTCGGCAATGGAGTTTCATAATCAGGTAACTTAGCCACAATCTCGTCGAGGATGGCGATTCGGTCTTGGTCTTGCGTGATCAGACTGAAGTCGGGCCGAAGTCCCAAATGACTTCCGTGCTGACGCAGGATGGCGGCTGCAAAGGAATGAAATGTGTGTAGGCGAGCGCGGCTTGTGCGCTCGCCGAGAAGCGCATCTACGCGCTCGCGCATCTCAGTAGCAGCCTTGTTCGTAAAGGTGAGCGCGAGCGCGGCTACATCCTCGCGTTCCTCAATTAATCGTGCGACGCGGAATGTTAGGACGCGCGTCTTGCCAGACCCCGGACCTGCCAAGACCAGAAGCGGACCGCCGTTCCATGATACGGCGATGCGCTGATTCTCGTTGAGGCTGTTGAGGTCAATTGGCATCATTCACCTCCTGCCAGTGAGATAACCTTATCCAATACATTGCGAATCTCCTCCGACACCCCGGCCGTGCCACGGTTTTCCATTTCGACCGCCACCTCTGCCGCAGCATGGGTCTTGGCCTTTTTCGGAAGATTCTTGGCATATTCGATCCAGTAGTCTGGATCGCTTGGCTCCTTCTCCATCTTGGCCAGATTTTGTTCTGGCATAAAGGGCGCATATATCCCGTTATATCCGTTGCCGAGAAGATGAATCTCAATGTCAATGTACGGGAAAACGAGCCGATCCGCATAATTGGCCGAGCCCAAATTCTCCTTGACCTTCGACTCGGTCTTCTGGCGCTGAGAATCGTCGTCTCCCACGCAGTACCAAGCGATACCTAGCGCATTCGCAACTTTCGTCAGCAAGCCAACGTCTGTCTGTCTGTATTCGACCACTCTCACACCTTCTCGGTGGAGGTCTTTATCAAGCGCACGGGCCGCCGCAGGATATATCCAGGCCTCGGTCTCTCCTTCCACCAGTAGCCAGCAGCGTGCAAAGAGCAGTTCGCCGCGTGACAGCCGGATGTGGTAGTTGAACTTCCGCCTCTCTTCGGCCGACAGGAGATTCGCAGGAATCTGGAAGGCCGAGATGCCATCCGGCGTACGCGAGAGGCGGCGGATGTGATGGATGTCGGTCTCTGCAAGCAGGTCCCCGCTATGTGTCGAGATCAACTTCTGCCCCGAAAAGTCGTGTACTAGGTGCCAAAGTGCTCGCACAGCCGAAGGATGCAGATGGGCCTCCGGTTCCTCCAGTGCCACAATCGGGTCCTTGTCCGGTGACAACTTGAGAAAGGCCGAGAACAGCATCAGCACCGCAAGACTCTGCGTTCCTTCCCCGTGCCTTCCCACGGGGATCTTCGCTCCGGTCATCGTTCCCAAGTGAATCTGAGCCTTGGCCAGCATATCGAACATTCGTCCCGGGACGGCTTCAATCGAAACAACATCCCCCGATGCCAAGGGAACCACATCTTGCACTTTGCGAAGTGCTGTTCGGACTTGACCAAAGCTATCATGCGAATCGACGACGAGATCATTGACTTCAAGCAGTTTCTGCTCAATTTCCGTTTTCTTTTCGACGGGAAGTTGAGTGTCTTTGAGAAATGGCCGCCAGAACGGGCCACTCGCATCAAAGTGGTGTGCCGCGTCGCGAAGAGCGGTCAGATAAAAATAGGGAACTTCCTGCTGGATTCTCGTGAGTGCTTGAGATCTCACCTCGGTCAGGGGATCTCGGTCTAGGTTCAGAAATGACCAATCCTGTGTGAAATCTCGGCTGGTCGAATCGTATTTACAGGTTACTCGCAGGAGTACATGGTTGCGTCCATCGCCTCCAACCTGAAGAATTCCATCTCTATTGAGGCGGCCGATCAGTTGGTCGTTCCATTCGCCCATCTCTTGCTCAGAGAACGAGACTTCGATCTGGATCGGCTCCGCGGAGGAAGGCTCAGCATCTGCATCAGGTAAGTGGAAGTCGAGCGTATCGAAGACGGTGCGCCGTCGCGCCCCGAGGTCCCGAAGGCAGAGCCGCAAGGCGTCGAGTACCGCTGTCTTGCCCGAATTGTTCTCGCCGATCAGTACCGTAGTTTCGTCAAGCTCTAGTTCAAGCTGCTTGATGCCACGAAAATTCTCTATGCGGACGGCAGTGACTCTCATTCTATGCCCCCAACGTCAAGCTGTCTGGTAATGAAAGTGATGAGATCAGCACGACGTTCTTTGAATTTGCTTACGGTCAAAGTTTACTCCTCTTCAGCTAATAGAAGATTCACTAAGTCTTCAGTTTGGACCGGCGCAACGCCAAGCTCTACCAGATGCGCGTTGTCTGGAGAGTCTATGGCAAACACCGGCTTTCCAGCGACGAGTGCTTCTTTGCACAATGCTTCGGTTTTGCCGCCCTTTTCGGCATGGGCAATAAGGATGCGGTCGGCGAGCGCGGCGATATGGGCATTGCGCTTGACTGCAAGATCGGCTGTGGGGCGGCGAATGTTGTCGTCAAAAAAGGACAGAATCAGCAAGCGCCCTTCGGCTAGCGGCCCCTTCCAGTTTATCGGAATCCGCATCCGGCCAAGCCCACGCGCTGGACAGACCACTACGGACGCCGAGCCGCGCAACAGTAGATCCAAGCATTCTTTTTCCATCGGTGACTGAAAACCGCCGACAATCGTCACGTCGGTTTCGCGCAGCATCCGCGCAAGATCGTAGGTCTTGAGGATTGCGTCGCCTGGACAGCGCACAGAACAGAAGAAGCCAATTCGAGTGCTGTCAAGTATGCCGGGATCGCCCTTCAATGTAAACGTAGGCGCATTCCCAGCGTCTGCACAACGCCGCAATGCCACCGGGGTGTCCGGTGCTCCTGATTCATAGTATCTAGTTTCCAATTGCTGATAAAGCACCTTGTTCGGCGAACATATATCTTCAAACCTGCAACCAATTTTCTACATGGAGCTCGGAGATTCTTTGAAAATGTTTCTCATTGTTGGTGACGATCCCGAGTTTGTTCACTATTGCTGTGGCCGCGATCAAAATGTCTGCGTCCCCAATCAATTCCCCTCGTTTTCTCAGGTCTGTGTATATTTCAGCGGCTTTTGAGATTATCCTAAGTACACGACAGTAATCTAAGTTGTGGTACGGCCCTGCTTTAGGTTTTATTTGTAATCGCCGAAGATTGCATCTAAATCCTAAATACAGGAGCCGCACCATGCTTATTCATATGCTAAAGAAAGCCCTCATGCAAG